>JAETUG010000003.1 GCA_021768705.1 Bacillota bacterium | reverse complement strand
ACTCCGTCATTCCACCTGTCGGAATATCAGTTCTTCAAATCATTCTTTTTAAGCTCCTTTCAATCTCATAAAATTTAACTTGAGCGCAACCTTTTCAGTTGCGAACGAGTCACACGCACATTGGTACCTGCCCCCATCTTCTGGGTACTACCCATCAAAACCCGAATATCACCACGGCGTACCTTGGTGAACATTTCTTTCTTCTGGGCTTCTGTATTGGCTTCATGGATGAAGGCGATTTCTTCTTCCGGTACACCTTTCTCCAGCAATTTCTTCTTCAAGTCATCATAGGCATTGGAAAATTGAGAATAATCCATCTCAAAAGAGCCGTTCTCTATTTCCTTCATGCCAATGGTAGTTTTCGCACCGGGCGTAGAAAGGTCACAGAACACCAACTGGGTAGACCGCTGTTCTTTTGTTTCTTCCCAGATGCGGAATACATTGTTGGCACAAACGGCAAGTTTGCAGTTTTCATCATCTGGCAGCATCGGATTGATGAGCCTCTGATCCAGTGCTAGTTTTCTGCCGTCATTTGTGATTTTTAGCATATTATCAACGGTAGGATCAACATTGCCCGCTCTGATTTCCTCTGCTCTCTCCGCAAGGGATGCCACCATTTCCTGCTGTATTTCTGTCGGCTTGATGACTTCCACATGAAAGTTTGCCTTTGGTACAGGTAGGTTCAGCATATCCGCTGTCTGAATGTCCGCCACACATTTGAACATGGACATCAGTTCAGGCAGATTATAAAACTTTGAGAATCTTGTTTTCGCACGGTAGCCTGTCCCTTCTGGAGCCAGCTCAATGGCTGTTGTTGTTTCCCCAAAAGTAGATGCCCATGCGTCGAAATGCTGTAATTCCATCTGTGCCAAGGTGCCATACTGCAAATATCGCTGCATAGTATAAAGTTCCACCATTGAATTTGAAATAGGAGTACCCGTGGCAAATACGATGCCTTTGCCGCCCGTCAGTTCATCCAGGTACCGGCATTTCATAAACAGGTCAGAAGATTTCTGTGCTTCTGTCTGAGCAATGCCACTAACATTTCGCATCTTTGTTACCAAGAAAAGATTTTTGAAATAATGTGCCTCGTCCACCATCAGACGGTCAATGCCCAATTCTTCAAAGGTCACAAGGTTATCTTTGCGGCTCTGATCGTTCAGTTTCTTCAACTTTGCCTCCAGAGATTTTCTCGTTTTCTCCATCTGCTTAATGGTATAGTTTTCACTTCTTGCCGCCTTCGCTTCCCGGATACCTTCTACAATTTCTTCGATCTGGCTTTCCAAAATATGCTGCTGTCGCTCTATGCTGACAGGAATCTTCTCCAACTGGCTATGTCCGATAATGACTGCATCATATTCCCCTGTGGCAATCCTACCGCAGAATTTCCTGCGGTTCTTTGTTTCAAAATCCTTCTTTGTTGCAACAAGGATATTTGCCGCAGGATATAATTGCAGCCATTCGGCACCAAACTGTTCTGTGATATGATTTGGTACTACTACCAAAGTTTTCGCACACAGTCCCAGACGCTTACTCTCCATGGCTGCAGCCACCATCTCAAAGGTTTTGCCCGCCCCTACTTCGTGAGCAAGCAGTGTATTACCGCCATACATGATGTGGGCGATGGCATTGATCTGATGCTTTCTGAGAGTGATTTCTGGGTTGATGCCGGAAAACCGAATATGACTGCCATCATATTCACGAGGACGAATGGAATTGAAACGCTCATTATACAGTGTTACCAATCGTTCCCTGCGGTCGGCATCTTTCCATACCCAGTCCTTGAATGCCTGTTTGATGAGTTCCTGCTTGCTCTGTGCAATGGCAGTTTCTTTTTTGTTCAGCACACGCCTTTCATTGCCTTCCGCATCAACGATTTTATCAAAGATACGAACGTCCCTCTGATTCAGCGTATCTTCGATGATCTTATAGGCATTGATTCGCTTTGTACCATAGGTGTTTTCGCTTTTGACATTGGTTCTGTCATAGCTTTTCGCAGTAACATTCCATTCGCCTGTATGCTTGGAATACAACACTTTAATCTGCTGTCTGGCATAGTAAGGTGTATCCAGAAGTTCGTATGTAAACTGCTGTGCCACATCTGCAGGCAGCCAAGTAGAACCCAGCCTTACACTAATCTCACTGGCTTTCAGATCTTCCGGCTGTACCTGCTGTAATGCTTCAATATTTCTTTTCAGCACATCAGCCAACTGCGGATCTGTCGAAAATAATTCCGCCATCTGCTGATATTTCTTCAATTTCTGGCGTACATTACCAGAAAGAAAATCATCTGCTGTGCGATAAGTATATACCTCTTTGGAAAAGCCATCATAATCTCGGAATACAACGCCAGTCAGTTCGGAGAATAATGTTTCCTCGGCTCTGCCTGTCAGACCGGACATAAAGCCCATATCCACACAGGCCCGTTCTGCAAGAGAAACCGCCAATGCTTCACTGGCTGTATCAACTCTGTCCACTTTTACATTCGGCTTGATGGTACGTTTGGAAAACATATCTGCTTTCCGTTTCAGATTTCCCTGCTCGTCCAAGATTTCCAGAGAGCAAAGCAAAGGATAGCTACTGTCCTGAGAGAAAGCCATGTTGTTACCACGACTGTTCAGCAAACCATATTGCTTGGAAAAAGCATCATACAGTTTATTCAGCGTTTTTTGTTCTTCCAAAATATCCTTATCAGGATATTCCTCCGTCTGATATTCGATCAACCTTCTGACACTGTCACGGATACCGATCATCCCTCGAATGCGGCTTTCTGCCGTTGCAGAAACATTGGCAGGATACATGCGGCTGTTTTCACGATAATAGATGTCGCCATCTACTAAAGCATAACTAAAGTTTCGGATGGTCGGGTCTGCGGGAATAGACTGATCCTGCTCCTCATCCAGAATTTCGTCAAATTCGTACTCATTGACTTCTCCCTGAATATGAGTAATTGCTTCTGTCAGCTGTTCTCCCAGATCAGCGTCAGGGAACGGGTTACAAGTGGTCACCTTTTTACCGCCATATAGCCCTTCGTGATATTCCATTTCCCCAAGAACCATTTCTGGATGGTCAAGGAAATATTGGTTCATAGGGATGCCATCTTCATTCTGTCCCAGATGTACCCAATCAGGTTCAATGTCGATAATACGGTCACGCTTCTGCAGGAAAAGAATGTCTGTCGTTACCTCTGTCCCTGCATTCGCCTGAAATGCTGTATTAGGTAAACGGATAGCTCCCAACAAATCAGCTCTCTGAGCGATGTATTTTCGAACTGAGGAGTTCTTCTTATCCATCGTGCCTTTGCTCGTCACAAAGGCAATCACACCGCCAGGACGTACCTTATCAATAGTCTTTGCAAAGAAATAATCATGGATGAGGAAATTGTGCTTATCATATTTCCTATCCAGCACTTTAAAGCTGCCAAAGGGAACATTCCCCACCGCCACATCAAAAAAGCTGTCTGGGAGATTTGTTTCCTCAAATCCGCAAACAGCGATATTGTTTTTCTGATATAGTTGTTTTGCAATTCTGCCTGTGATACTGTCCAGTTCCACGCCGTACAGTTTGCTTTCCTGCATACTCTCTGGGAGCATACCGAAGAAATTGCCCGTACCACAGGCAGGCTCCAGAATATTCCCTCTGCGAAATCCCATGTTTTCTATTGCCTGATACATGGCACGGATCACAACGGGAGAAGTGTAATGGGCATTCAGAACAGAACTTCTGGCAGAAACATATTCTTCCGGTGTCAGAAGTCCCTGTAACTCTCGGTACTCATTCGCCCAAGAGGAATTGTTTTCTTCAAACACCTGCGGTAGACCACCCCAGCCAATGTACTTGGAAAGTATCTCCTGTTCTTCCGATGTAGCAAGGCGATTTTCCTGCTCGATCTGACGCAGAGTACGGATGGCTTCGATATTATTTCTGCATTTTTCCCTGTCACTACCAACACCCAAGGCATCATTTGTAATACGATAATTGATTTTCTCGCCTTCTGGTTGTTGCTCCGCTGGTTCCTCTTTCTTGGGAACAGAAATTTCAGGCAAAGAAAGTTTTTCTTCCTTCTGCTCTATCTTTTCTTCGGGAACAGGATATGGACTTTCATTTCTGGTGCCGATTAGAGCATAAGTGCCATTGTCATAGGAAATCAGCACTTCAAGTATCTCTTTTTTCCTTGCATAGTCCTTATCGAAGTCGGCAATATTGTCCAGCACCGCTGTCATATCGGAAATCAACTTCTGAACTTGTTCCTGATCATCCAACAACTTACAGATAACATCAATCGTATCATTCCACCCCATATCCATCGAATACGGTTTTGGTGTATCCTGCGGTACTCTTTCATAAAAAGAGCGAATCCTTGCAGCCAGCATTCTTTTTTCATACTCTGGGTAATATTCCAATTCAGACTGGCTCATGTAGCGGTTTTCTGCAATCAGCTTATCGATACGCTTCGCTGCCTGCGGCCATGTCAGTTTGACTTTATCGTAAGGGCGCCCAATGGTTCCACGGCTATATTCAAAACCCTTACTGCTATGGTCTATATTGTCCCCCATAGCAGCCATACCGCCAGTACCAAATTCATCTTTCAAAAAGTCTGCCTTTTCTTTTTCTGTATGATCGTTTGAAAAATAAGTATAAATCCGGTATTTTCCACCTTCTATACCACTGCCTCTGCGGATAAAAACAGCATCAATTTCATCATCAGAAATGAATTTTCTTTCCTCTGCAAAAGTAAAACTATCCTGTGCTCGAAAAGGCATAGGCACATAGCATAAATCCAAAACCCGTTCATGGACATCTTCCGGCTCATGGATGATTCGAAAAGAGGGCGGATAATTTGGCAGCATCATCGTTATATCACTAATATTTTTCGCTACTTCTTCCACCCAGTCATCATCTTTCAGTTTCTCTGAAACTTCATCTATGAATTTATCGTAACTAATACCATAAGGGGAAACGATTTTGTATTCATCAGGCACATTCCGAAATTCGTCACGGTACAATAGATTTATCTTTTCTGCCACATCACGCAGTTCCCATTCTCTCACCTGATCCAGTTCCTCCTGCGGCATGAACTGACCCATATCCAGCAATTCTTGGATACGGGTTGCTACCTGTTTCCATGTCAACAAAGAACTTTCATCGGATCGTTCAACGCTCACACCTCTTGCAATACGAATACCGTCAAAATTATATCTGACCGTCACTCTTTCTTCGCCAATGATAAATCCTTTTCCGTCATTTCCAAATTCTTCACGGAGAAATGCCGCATCCCGTTCCAGCCCTTTATTTTTCTGAAACCATGCACAGATGCGCAGTCGAGTATCACGCTTATTGCTGCCACTGGTCAACACTTCATCGATCACCTGCTGAGAAAGCGTAAATGTTGGCTTAGGAACTTCTTTGATCTGCTTCGCCTGTTCTTCTGTTTCCACACCAAACAAAGACAGCTGCTCCACAACTGGCTTCAAAACAGGCAACGGATGAGCAGGAAAATACAGATTTCTTTCGATGAGGTTCGCTACATATTCCTGTACGATTCCCCATGAAAAAAAGGACTCTTCCTCTCTGGACAGATAACTGCCCTTCCAAGTCAGAAGTCCTTTATCTTCTTTCTTATAACCTACTCTCTGCCCATCCAGAACAAGCAGTTCTGTATAGGAATCACCGTAAATACCTTTCATATATTCTGCACGCTGATCCATATCCGTATGTTCTCTGAAATACTGGATCACATCACTGCGTTTCACCTTCAGATGCTGCTCACTGCAAAACAGTTCGTTCAGCAATTCTTCATTGAGGAAGGGCGGCAATGTTTTTTCTTCATTACCGCCGTTTAGAGAAGGAGTTAGCTGTAAATCAGGTCGTTCAGAATCTGTTCTTCTGCCGCCTGATGGATATTGTTCATCATTCCTACCCAGTTCATCTGATCCTTGGCTTTCATTTCCTCGGTCAGTCCTGTTTTCTGGGCCATCTGCTTCGTCAGATCTTCTATCTGCCGCTGGGCTGTCTGTTCGATTTCCGCCAGATGTTCCATCAGTTTTCCTTTCAGAATCAGCGTTGAGTAATATGCTTTCTTGTGGTTCTTGAGATACGCTTTCCGCATCCGTCCGTATTTCCCGATGTTCGGCTGATCTGCTGTCAGTGTCAGTTCCGGCAGCTGGTAATCGCCCATCTGTCTGTAAGTGATGTCCATCTTCGACGCCCCTTTCTGTTTCATTCTTTTCTTCTGCTCTTTCACCTTCGTTATCTATGGTGATTTCATTTTCTGCAAATTTTTTACCAGTTCTTTTTTCTTCCCGTATCATCCCTTTTACGGTACTTTCGATTTCTCGCAGCACCATTTCAGAAATGTCAGTGGATGCAGTCCCAAGAACAGTAATGGTTTCTACCGTATTGAAGTTGAAAATCTGTGTAAAATCCTCAGTATTAAGATATTCTGAAGCATCATAGCCGCAACGGGTCAACAACATATATCCGATAGAACTTTCCAACATCTGACGAAAAGCAGCCTGTATGCTCAGTCCATCCAGATCATCCAGAAAACTCCTTTCTTTCACATCCATCAGATTTTCCAGATAATCCGTAAAATGGTCATCCGCAGCATTTTTTGCCGTAGAAAGCAAAATAGATGGAATATCACTTCCATCTACTGTACCAAAACTATTCGTCAGCGTTTCTGCAACCCCCTCCTGAAAGCGTTGCTGCATCTGCCATAACCGAACTTCATTTCCATAATGGCTGAAAGTATCTGCTATATCAAAAACATACCGCAGACACAGTTTTTCTTTCGTATCATCGATTAGTGCAATCCCTTTGGAACCTCTGTTGATCCATCTTCTGAACCGCTTATTCCACATATCAATAGGGGCACAGGCAGTCGCATTGGGACGCTGAGCATAGATCAACACCTGGTCATGGAAAGAATACTTATAGTTATTCCCTGCCGTTCTGAGAAATGCCGTCCAGTTCTGAGGATTGGTTGTCAGATTCTTGGTTGTCTGTTCCATCAAAGGAATAATATCATTTAGTTTCGATGCCAAAATCCTTCCTCCTTATCCTCGTTCCTTATCAAAATTTATTTTCTTCTTTTTCTCTAAAAACTTCGGCACTGCTTTGAATCCAAAATCATCCACATAAAATGCTTTCTTCTCTCCATTTCGTTTTGTAACGATCACATCACTGACAGAAAGAGAATGCATCCTATCTCCGAAGGGTCTGCCGTCCCTATTATGCTTGATAAATAAATCTGCAAGATCTACCTCTGGTGAAAGCATCGCTTGGTACACCTTCTGGTAATCTGCTGCATTGAAATTCTTTTTTGCAGATTCATAAGAACAAAAAGCATACGGTGTCAGTTCCAGATTTCTGATCTGATATACTTCATAATAATCTGCCTTATCTCCATTTCTTGGATGTTCCGGAGAATAAATAGCACCCGCTGCCTCCATGACTTCCGCAAATTGGCAGATATGATAAACTACATTCCCCACCTGTGCATGGTAGTCATCAATATACTCACAGGGTAAAATCCGTTTTTCACCTTCAAAATTTGTCAGAATAATATTTGCCCCATCCGGAACAGAAAAGAATCGATTATATTTCGTATCTATAAAACGTACTTCCCGATTTCCTTCTTCGTTAGGAAAAGCCACTACGCCTTTTATAATCTGAGGTCTAAAATTGCTCATTCGCATCACCTTTCCTTTTCATTCTGCACTTTCTGTTTTAATTTCTGATAAAGCTGAAATTTGTTCTGCACCCTCGTCTTAAACAAATCAATCATAGATTCTCTTGTATCTAAATAATTGCCTAGATAATAGTTCTTCTTTCCACCGTCATCATTGGCTGGAGTTCGTTCCCATATAACATATCTGGATGGCGCATTCATGTTTTCTGCCATGACATATTCCACATCCGCCACCTGTACTCTTGCGATGATGGAATAAGATTGATTCATTTCCTTTTCACTGGTAAAACAGCCATTTTCTAAATCCAATGTATAAGTCCCATTATCTGATTTTTCCACTCGAACAGGCATCAATGGTACTCCTTTGATTAAATCCGGAACCATCACATAGGTTGCATCTTTCCCCATATATCCTGCTGGTAATGCAGACAAGTCCAAGTAATGCATCTTATATCCTGCAACATAGTATTGATATAAAATCCCTTTCACTGGATACATCACACTCATCACAGGGTCTTTGATATGCCCACTTATCATCTCAGTTTTGTCCAAAATCCCTTTATCCATATAGTCCTGCGGATTCGTAAAAGAATGGTGCCAGCCAAATAAGGAACCACAGTGCAATGCTTCTTTTTGCACTGGTGTAATACCGTATTTCCGATTCAGAAATTCTTCCATTTCCTTGTTCATTTTTCTATCACCGGAACTATAGTCTGTTTTGAAATACCCTTTTTCATATCTCTTTATCAAAACCAGTTCTCCTGTTTCCCGCAATGTTGTATAACAGAACAATGGTAATTCATTTCTTTTCATGTTTTCCTCCAAATAAAAAAGCCGCTGGCTTCAGCGGTCATCGTGCTTCTCTCTGCTGTTTTTGCTTTTCCGTTTTCTCCAGCAAATCCAATGCCTTATTGATACGGTCTTTGATCTGCTGTGGGGTCATAGATTTTGGAAACCGTTTTCGTACCCAATTTCCATCCAATGTGATTTTATGTTCTATAGGCTTTTCCTGATTCAGTATCACCATAACAATATCTGCATTGAAACGCCCCTCTTTGCTGTAATGCCGCAAGTCCTGCGCCTGTTTGATGGAAGGGAATACTTCATCACTGTCTATTACATCATACAAAATCCTCTGCTCATCCTGCGTCAAATAAGATAATTCCACCGCAGGGCGAAAGGCAATTTTCTTTTCATCCACCAATTCCAGAAGATCAGGTGTTAATTCTGTCAGACGAATATAACGGAATACTTGATCTCTGCTTTCTCCACTTTGCTTTCCAAGTTCTGCTGCAGTATCTAACTTTGTCGCCATTGGCGATAAAGTTAAATCATTTCGGATTCCCTGCCGTTTCATCGCATCCAATTTCAGTTTATATGCAAAAGCCTTTTCACTGGGCAGAAGTTCTTCTCTCTGCAAATTAGAATCTACCATCAGAATTATGGCTTCATCGTCTGTCAGATTCTTCACAATGATCGGCATCTGATCTAACCCAGCCAGTTCAGATGCTCTTTTTCGTCGGTTTCCTGCCAGTAGTTCGTAACCACCATTTTCCAATGGTCTTGCGATACCGGGAGATAATACACCACTTTGCTTCACACTTTCTGTCATTTCCTGCATCGCTGCATCGTCATTCACCTTGAAAGGATGGTTCTTCGGTGTATGCAGTTCCAAAAGAGGAAGATATACAATTTTATCCACACTTTCTTCCACATTCTGTGCATTCATGTTGAACAAATCATCGTATGAAGTCATTTTGATCTCTCTTGCGGGACTTTTCATTTCCTAACACCTCCTTCGTGAATTTTTCATATGCTATAGCCGCAGTTCCTCTTTTGTCATACTCATAAATACTTTTCCCTAAAACACTGGCTTCGGCTACTCGAATAGATGTCGGAATCTGACTGGAAAACACAGAGACATTTCTGCCATAACTTTCTCTAATCAGAGAAACAATTTCTTTACAGAAATTTGTACGGTTATCCACCATAGTCATTAAAATACCCTCTATACGCAGATTTGGATTGATCTGACGTTTTACCTTACCAATAGTCTTAATCAGCTGTTCAAGACCTCTGACGGGCAAATACTGTGCTTCTACAGGAATAATCACACTATCCGCCGCAGCCAGTGCATTGATCGTCAACATCCCCAGAGATGGCATACAGTCAATCAAGACATAATCGTAGTTTTCTTTCACCTGATTGATATACTGCCGCAGGATCAGTTCTCTGCTCATCATATTTACCAGTGTTACTTCCACACCTGACAATTCAATGTTTGACGGCATCAAATCAATTTTTTCATTATGATTCAAAATGCCAAAACTAGAGTCTATTACTTCATCAGAAATCACCTTTCCAAACACATCTGAAAGCGTAGGTGAAACCTGATCCGCTGGCGAAAACCCCAAACTTTCTGTCAGGCTTCCCTGAGCATCGCAATCAATCAACAATACCCGATTTCCTTGCCGTGCAAGACCAATGCCAAGATTTACTGTTGTAGTAGTTTTTCCAACGCCGCCTTTCTGATTTGCAATTGCTATTGTTTTCATTTACAGCACTCTCCTCTTTTTCACAATAAAAAAACAGAACCTTCTTCATTCTGTTACTCAACCACTTCCATAAAAATCATGATTCACTTTCGCACTATAATAATTTCCTATCGTTACTGGTGCATTAAAAAGAGATTCCAACAAATACGCTTTAATATTTCTGATATTTGATGGTGACTCTTTCATACACTCTAGTATATATTCAATATGGGTATAGTCCAGCTGGTTCATCCGATCCTGTACCAAAGCAGTATAGACCTGCTTCTTCCCAATTTTCATAAATTCTTCCTGAGTACAAAGAATCTCCACAATTAGTTCTACAATTTCTACCAAATCTGTATTGTACGGATGTAGCTGCATCAAATAATCAAAAGAAATCTTCTCCTTCACTTGCTGCCTGTATCCATCAATCACATCTATCATTTCATTTTGGGATTGATGGATAGATAGATTCGTTTTGCTATAGTCAGTCTGTTTTTTCTCAGTATTATTCCTTTCTGTTTTTCCGTAGTCTTGACTTCTATTTTCCAGAAAACTAGAAGTCTGTTTTTCCATAGTCTTGACTTCTGATTTTTCGTATTCCAGACTTCTGATTTTCCGAAGTCTAGGATTCTGATTTTCCGCATTCTTAACTTCGACTCTACCGAAGTCTGGAACTCCTTCACAGCTATCTTCTTCTATAATCCTTGTAAAATTTTTTACGAAAATCATAGTTGGTTTTCCTTGTCCTTGTTTTTTCCTCTCGATCAGACCAATGTCCTTCTCCAATTCCTTCAATGCTTTTACAGCTTTATCCTTCCCACAATTAAAACTTTCACAAATGTCCTCTATCGTAAAATAAATATAAACTCTTCCTGCATCATCCTTCCAACCATTCTTAGCAGATAGAACCATCCTGTCCATCATCATGCCATACAATACCTTTGCTTCCAGAGATAATGTTCTAAAAAGTGGATCGTTCATCAAAATCTTCGGTATCCGAAAAAAGGCATACTGTTCAGCTTCCAAGCCATAATGATAATCAAATATAACCTGCGACACATTCTCCACCCTTCCTAAAATCAAAAATACCATCTGACGAATTATCAAATGGTATTTTCTCTGTGATTATAGATTGTCATATTTTTTCTTTTCTAGTAAACATTGATATTTCAAGATTGATCTCAGTTGTGTATAAAAGAGAGTCTCTACCGGCAGAACAGGGGCTACCGGTGCTACGGGTGCAACTGGCAGAACCGGTGCGACCGGAGCTACTGGCGCAACTGGCGTCTGCACCTGCAACTGCACTTCCCGCGGGGAAATGGCAGTCAACGGAGGCATGGAAGCCTTCAACGCCCAGGGCGTACCCACAGGCTGGAACATCAACGATGATGATCTGGTAGAACCCGATGACGATCAGGGCAATGTCCACTCCGGCAATTTCTCTGCCCGTCTCTTTGACGGTGCCATCCTGTACCAGGACATCGACATCGAAGGCGGCTGCTTCTTTGAGCTGAGCTTCTTTGCAAAGGGCAACGGCGCACAGGTACAGCTGGAAGCCTATGTCATCTTCTCCAATGACGATAGTCTGCAGCCCACGGAAACCTGTATCCTCATCCGTGCTCAGGATATCCCCACGGATAACCGAAATTTCGCATTCTATCGTTTTATCACAGATCGGGCACCCGACAATGCGACGAACGCGCGGATCGAATTCCGTGTAACAGCCAACGGCGAACAGTCCCTGAATCTGGACGATGTTTCTTTCTCTGTGAATTAAACATCAGAATAGAAAAACAGGTGGAGCAGTTCCAGCTCCACCTGTTTTTCTTATTCTGATAAAAATGCTGTGCCTTCCGCCACAATGGAGACATTCCCCGTGATGGAAAGGGTTTCGATCGTTCCATTTTTATATTCCGCTTCCACGCCCATGATGCCACCGGGCTGTTTCAATTTCACAGAAACAGATTTTCCTGCTCTCGCCGCCAGATAGGCACCAATGGCAGAAGTGCCGCTGCCGCAGCCTCTTTCCCAGATCAAGCTGACGTTTTCCACGGAAACAAGAGGGTATAATTCGCCCTTTTCTTCATCGAAAAGCAGGATACCAAAAGCCGCAGGCATTTCACCAGCCCACGCCTTTGCCGCCTGCTCCGCCTTTTCCGTGCCATTTTCGCCCCAAAGGGACACAGGGACAATGATATGGGTGATGCCTTCGAAAACCACAGCAGTCAATTCCAGACTTTCCCCATCCAGCGCAAAGGTTTTCTTTTCTATTCCCTTAGGCAAGGGCATCGCCACTCTACCGGAAAAGCCCTTTTCTTCCCGTTTCATTTCACAGCGCACGAGGCTGTCCGCCCCGGAAACCTCCAGAATGATCTCTGTTTTTTCTCCTATCGGCAGTCCTTTTTCCTTCGCCAGCCACGCCGCCAGGGAAAGGGATGCATTTCCGCAAAATTCCCCTGCCATCATTTGCAGACGTTTTTCCGCCATGGGGTTTTCCGCCTCTTCGATATAGCCTGCCTGCTCTGCGTAAACACTGCCATAGGCGATCAACTTTTCTGCCACCGCCAAATGCTGTTCCCTAGGCACAGGGGTCTGAATAAGAATGGTCATATTTTCCGTCGGGCTGGTTTTGATGAATTTCAGTTCCACACGCCCACTTCCTTACTGTTGGAAACGGCTCAGGAATGCTTTGGTACGTTCCTGTTTGGGGTTATTGATGAGTTCTTTGGGGTCGCCTTCTTCCACAATGACGCCGCCATCCATAAAAATGATATGGTTGGATACATCACGGGCAAAGGACATTTCATGGGTAACGATGACCATTGTCATGTGTTCCGCTGCCAAGTCCTTGATGACCTTCAGAATCTCCCCTGTCAGTTCAGGGTCCAGGGCAGAGGTAGGCTCGTCGAAGAACAGGATCTTCGGCTTCATCGCCAATGCACGAGCAATCGATACCCTCTGCTGCTGACCGCCGGACAGTTCACAGGGGTAAGCGTCTTCTTTATCGGACAAACCCATTTTTTTCAACAATTCTCTTGCTTCCGCATATACCTCCTCTTTGGGACGCTTACCGATCAAAATAGGAGGTTCTGTAATATTTCTCATCACAGAATAATGAGGGAAGAGGTTAAAGTTCTGGAACACCAGACCAAAATGCTTCTTGATGCCCTGCAGGGTTTCCTTATCACTATAGATTGCCTTACCTTCCGTATTTGCTTTGGCTGCATACTCACCCAGATAGATCAGGTCACCGCCGTCCATAGTCTCCAGCATAGTCGCACAACGCAGCAGTGTGGATTTCCCGGAACCGGAAGGCCCGATGATAGAAATAACCTGACCCTCTGATACGGAAAGGGAGATATCCTTCAATACTTCGTTATCACCGAAGCTTTTGTTGCAATGATTGATTTCCAATACTTTCATGCGTAGCCCTCCTTTCTTAACGATAATAGCTCAGTTTCTTTTCAATGCCTTCCATCACGAAGGCAACAACAGCATTAAATACAAAATAGAATACACCCGCAACGAACAGAGGCATGATATTTGTCTGCGCTGCTGCAATCTGCTTTGCAACCGTAAACATTTCTGCATAAGCCAGCACAAATGCCAAGGAAGTATCCTTTACCAGCGTGATGACCTCATTGGTAACAGGAGGCATCACCCGTTTCACCATTTGCGGAAAAATAATCTTTATGAAGGTCTGCTGTTTATTGTATCCCAACACAGATGCTGCTTCATACTGCCCTACAGGGATAGATTCGATCCCGGAGCGGTAAATTTCCGCAAAATACGCCGCATAGTTGATGGCAAAGCCGATAATCACCGCACCAAAGCGATACCATCTGGGCAAAGAAATCCGAAACAGATAAAAAGGCGCAAAATATACCACCAAAAGCTGCAGCATCAGCGGTGTGCCACGGAAAATGGCAATAAAAACTTTTATAATCGCCTGCAAAGGCTTGCATTTAGACATACGCCCAAAGGCTACCAAAAGCCCCAAAGGCATAGAAAACAACAACGTCAGCATAAAGATCAGCATGGAAGAGCCCATGCCTCCGATCAGTTGTTGAATGATAACAGATAAACTCATACTAACTTTCCTTTCCAAAGATTTTATTTTTTACAAAGGGGGAAACACAGGAAAAGGCGGCAGGATAGCCCCGCCGTCTTTACCGTTTTTTTCTGATACTGATATGCAATTATTTGCCCAGGCAAACCATCTGATCCAGATTATAATCTGTGTACTTGGAAGCAATTTCCATGAATGTACCATCTTCTACCATTTCATTCAGAGTAGCCTGTACCTGATCTCTCAGTTCTTCATTGCCCAGTTTGAAGCCGATGGCATACTGTTCTGTGGACAGAGGTTCTTCCAGCATTCTGAATTTATCGGATTTTGTTGCCAGCTGATACTGTGCTACGCCGATATCTACTGCAATGGCATCATTTGTGCCTGCTTCCAGGTTCATGAATGCAGTATTGTAATCTGCGATTTCATCCAGAGATGCGAAAGTAGCAACAACGTCTGCTTTGGATTCATCCTGCAGTGCTGTCAGGGCAGAAGAACCGGCCTGTGTGATCACATGTTTGCCTGCCAGATCTGCTTCGGTCTGGATATCGGAATCTGCTCTTACTACATAAACAATGCTGTTGTCAACGTAAGGTTCGGAGAAAGTATATTCACTTTCTCTGCCTGTCATTGTAAAGCCGTTCCAGATACAGTCGATAGCACCGCTGTTCAGTTCCATATCCTTTGCGTTCCAGTCAACAGGCTGTTTGATCAGCTCCCAACCATTTCTTGCACAAACCTCTGCAGCCAGATCCAGATCGAAACCGGTGTAATCACCGTCTTCTGTTCTGTAGCCATAAGGAGGATATTCCGCATCGAAACCAACTGTGAAAGTGGTTCTTTCCGCTGCTGTATCATCTGCGGGCGCAGCTTCTTCAGAACTGCCGCAGCCAGCCAGCATCGTAACGCCCATAACCATTGTTAAAAACAGTGCTAAGTATTTTTTCATTTTGTATCGTCCCCTTTTTCTTTTTAATTTTTGTATCGGGAAGGTCTCCCTTTGTTCTTCATTATATTATCACACTACCACGCTAAAGTAAAGCCAAGTTTCTATTCTATTATCCGGTGTTTTTTGTGCAAAACTCACATAAAAAGGATGTCTCCGCAATAGAGACATCCTCTTTCCATTTCTTTTATTCTGCTCTTGCCCAGATTCTGGTAACCACGCCTTTTCTATCTACTTCTAATTCCAAAGCACATTCGTCGCCGTTATCCTCGCAATGTCCATAGAATCTTTTCAATCCTCTCAAACTGGACGCATATTCGCTGGGTTTATCATACTTTCTCTCATTTACATTAGCCGAGAAGCTATAGCTTACTCTCACATCTTCATCTACAGAATAGGTATATTTTTCGCCACTATTTGTCCGAATCCTGATCTCATCATCGGCCGTATCAATGCTATAAAGATCGCCCTTGGTCGGTTTATCTTCCGACCATTCTGCTTTCACTTTGCTTACGTCACCGCTGCTGTTATAGGTTAGATCAACGGTAATATAGCTTTTGTCACTAGAGTAATCCAATTCCTTATTCAGATTTCTCAGGGAAATGCTGTCGTCATCCAGTGTCAGCTTCACAGAACTTGCAAGCTCCAACACCACATCAATACTGCCCGCTGTAACCGTAATGGTTTCCTTATCTTCATTGATATCCTTCAAAATTCCTTCTTCTACCTCAGTGATTTCCGCATCAACTTTAGAAACTCTGCCTTTGCTGTCAAACTCCAGTTTTACCTCGAATGTATAAGTATCATAATTTTTCTTCAGATCGGAAACCGCTCTGCTTTTCCCATTGATCTTCACATCCACATCACTGGCAAAGCTATTCGTAATCTCCTTGCTGCCGGATTTCACTGTAATTTCACTGTTGGTAACCTTGATCACAGTGCCTTCGGCGCCTTCTGCGCTCTTGGTCTTTGCAATGATCTCTGTTACATAATCATCTCTGTCTACATCCAGTTCAACGGTAAAGGCTTTTCCGTCCTCATCAAAAGCCTTTTTCAGCTTTGTAAGAGTACTGCTCTTTCCGTCGATCGTTACCTCCACATCCTCGTCAATGCGGTACTCATGGGGTTCTCCTGCTGCTTCGATTTCGATACGACGGCTGGTCAGGTCTGTCAATGTGCCCTTTGTCTCATCTTCATAGTCTTTGATGGTAATACCCGTTACCTCATTATTTTTATCCAGCTTCAAAGAAACTGTATAATTATAGTCATCATAGCTGTTCTTTAATTTGCTGAAGGTCATTGTCTTATTATCCTTCTTGATGGTGATATCACCATCTGTCAAAGGATATTCGTATTTCTTGCTGCCGGCTTTAATGGTGATCTCAGAATTGGACAGATCAACCAGCTGCCCCTCCGTGGGGTTGTTGGCATTTTTCACCGCCACGATCTTTGTAACTCGTTCACTTTCATTCAGCGTCAGCGTTACGTCATATTTCATATCTTCCATGGCGTTCTGCAGCTTGCTGATGGAGGATTTGCTGCCATCCAGTCTGACCTCCACACTGCTGAGCAGACGATATTCTTTTTCCGAAGATCCTTTTTCTACCGTAATCCTGCTATCTGTCAGATCCACCAGTTCATAAGTCTCTTCCGTTGTCTTTTTGATGCCAGCTTTGGAATAGGTCACTTCGATGGCACTGATATACTGCCCTTCGTAAGTCACTTTTACCGTATCGCCTGTGCCGATATCGTCAAAGCTGATCTTCTCCCCATCATATTTGGCTGTCACATCGCCCTTGGTGCCGAACAGGCTCAGGGTCGTGCCGGAATTGGTACGCATGGTCAGAAACAAATCTCCATTCTGCATCACTCTGCTGTCGGTGACAGTACCAACTACCACGTTCTCTTTTTTCGTCACAGGCGTTTCCGTCTTATTTTCTGTCAATTTGTTATAGGATTTTACAGAAAGGACTGCCATTTCCGCCCGAGTAATATTTTTCTTGGGATTGAATTTGTTATCGGAATCCCCCACCATCAGGTTCGCTCTGTTCAGCAGATCCAGATAAGGCACTGCCGCCGCAGAAACCTGAGAAGCATCATTATAAGACAGAGAAGCACTGGATTTGATATCATACCCATTGACCGTATCCAAGGCTTTCCCAAAAATCACACCCACATCTTCCCGGTTGGCATATTTCGTGCCCCCCTGCAGCTTGCTCAATTCCGCTGTGGTCAGGATACTGTTTTCCAAGCCATAGGCCGTTGCTTTATAGGCCCATTCAGGAATATTGTAGGCACTGATGACAGGTTTCCATTTGGTCACTGTGGCATCGTTCACATCCTGCTTGCTATAAACCTTCATAATGGAATACATCAGCTGTACCGCTTCGCAGTAAGTCACGTTGTTTCTGGGCTTGCAGTAGCGTTTGCCGTTTTCCTCATAGCCGCTCATCAGTCCCAGCTCCGCCGCCTGATTCAGAAACGGCTTGAAGCCGGACCAGGTAACTGTATTGATATCCGCAAAAGAGGCGCCATAGGCTGTAACACCCATGCTTCCCAACATCAGGCTGGTCGCTGTTGCAAATGCAATGATCTTTTTCATGATCTTTACCCCCTTTTTTAATCCCTTTCCGTCCCTTCTCCATCAGGACGAGCTTTGATAGTTTCATTGTATCACAATCGCAGGAAAAAAGTTCTTTCGTTTTCCTTAATATTTCTCCAAATCCCAGTAAAAACCCTTTTTTTCTGGAAAGATATACTAATTATGACGCAAAGGAAAATGAGATTGTTCCTTTTTCCAAAGAAAATTTAGCAAAGGCAGATTCTTTCACCCAATCCACCCTCAATTCCATTCCAGTTCCGTTCCCACTGCCACCTCTGTCACAGGGCTGACAGCGTGCAGGGCAGCCCGCACGGCAAAGGAAGTGCAGTGGCAGGGATATAATTCAGGAATTTTTTCTTCCTTTAAAAAGGCGATAGTCTCCTTTGCCCGCTGATCCACCTCAAACAAATGGAACCCGCCCAAAACGCTCTGCACCCTTTCCACCCCTGTCAACTTTTTGGCATAGGCGATAATGTTGCAGATGCCTGCATGGGAACAGCCGGTGATGATGGAAAGACCCTTTTCCCCCACATAAGCCAGTGCCGTATCATCCAGGATATAGTCTGCTTCTTTTTTGCCGTCCTTCTCTACAGTACCGATGGCATAGGCAGGTTCAAAATCCACTATATGAGGGATTTCCCCCAGCCAGACCAGATTTTCCGTCAGCCAGACAGGCTCTTTTGTCAGATGCAGTTCCAATCTTTCCGCCAATTTCTCCTCGGAAACAGGGCTGCCGATATCCATGCCCTTCCAATCATGGGGCAAAAGGGCATAGGGGTGGGCAATCAGCTTGGGTTTCTTCGGAAAATCCAGTTCCATCAGCGGCTGTAAGCCTCCGGTGTGGTCGTTATGGGAATGGGAAAGAAGGATTGCTTCTGCCTTTGTCACATCAATCCCCATCCCTTCCGCATTTTTCAGGAAGGCATCGGAATACCCTGTATCAAAAAGGAAGCATTTTCCTTCCGTTTCCAGCCAATAGGACACAGCAGGCTCCCCCAGATAATACACATCGATCTCCGTATGGTTATCCATCAATATCGTCAGCTTCACTTCTATCCCTCCATTTTTGAAACATCAATAAAATTTATTTCGTCATTTTTCTCGGATTCCTACAAGCTTTTCTTCACCATATCATAGAAAAAGTCCCTTTGCAATCGTGATTCTGCCAGTTGACAGATGGACTTCTTTTCTGTAAGGTATGCAAATAAGAACATTTATTTTTAGGAGGGATTTCCCATGAAAAAACATGAATTACAGACTCCTGCCATCCTGCTGGATATGGATGCGTTGGAAAACAATATCAAATCCTGGCAGGCACTCTGCGATGCCAACGGCAAAGAAATGTGGCCTATGATCAAAACCCATAAAAGCTCCACTCTGGCGAAAATGCAGATGGATGCAGGGGCAACAGGCTTCCTCTGCGGCACACTGGATGAATGTGAAATGGTCTACAACCTGGGAGCAAAACATATCATGTATGCTTACCCCACAGCAAACCCCGTAAACCTGAAACGGCTGATGCCCATTGCCAAGGATGCAGAACTGATTATCCGTCTGGATACAATTGCCGCTGCGGAAATTTTAAACGCAGAAGCAGAAAAGGCAGGGGTAACCGTTTCCTACACCGTCATCGTGGATATGGATTTCCACCGTTTCGGGATGCCCGCCGATAAAGTAGTGGACTTCGTGAAAGCACTGGCTCCTCTGAAAAACCTGAAATTCCGCGGCATCTCCACCCACCCCGGTCAGGTTTACGGCTGCACCACAAGGGAAGCCCTGGAAGCTGTGGCACAGCTGGAACAGGATACCATGAAACAGGCTGCAGACGCACTGGCCGCCGCTGGTTTCCCCTGTGAGATCGTTTCTTCCGGTTCTACCCCTACCTTCGAAATCGCAGTGAAAGACAAAACCATCAACATAAGCCACCCCGGCAACTACACCTTCTTCGACAATATCCAGATGGCTCTGGGTACCTGCAGCGAAGAAGCCTGCTCCCTGCGGGTATTGGCAACCGTTATTTCCAACCCTTCCGAGGGTTTCTATCTCTTCGATGCAGGCTCCAAATGTCTGGGTCTGGATCAGGGTGCCCATGGCAATTCCGCCATCCAGGGCTTTGGCTATGTCGTAGGGCATCCCGAACTGACTATTGTTGGTTTGTCCGAAGAGGTGGCTAAGGGAAAGGCAGACGGCCCGTGCGGTCTGAAGATCGGCGATAAAGTTGAAATCATCCCCAACCATTCCTGCTCCTCCGCAAATAATACCAGCTGGTATACCTGCGTGCGGGGCGATGAAGTAGTAGAGTTCATCGAAGTAGACGCAAGAGAAAACAGTAAGAAAAAAGGCTAATCTACATTGTGCATAACAGCAAAAAAGGGAGTCCCTCCATCAGAGGTCTCCCTTTTCTATTGCTTTCTGTGATACTTTCTATGACGATATTTTTTCTATTATGCAAAAATTTCGCTGGAAACGTACATCACGCCATCCTTTAATTCTGCTTTCAAAGCTGCCTGCATTGCCATATCGCCTTCTACCACGTAGGTGTCACTGCCTACTGTGATTTCCATAGAAGTGCCTTCCTTTTCCAGCAGGATGGGTTTTGTTTTGCCCTGCCATTTTACTGTGTAGCCATTTGCTTCTGCTGTTTCTCTCAGAGGAACCAGAACAGCTTCTTTTGCTTCTGTTGTTTCTGCCGCTTCTGTTCCTTCCGCAGTATCTGTACCTTCTACAGATCTGTCTTCTTTTTCTTCTGCATCAGCATTTGTCAACAGCAATACGAAGGAAGGTGTTGTCTGAGCGGGGATGCTTCTTGTGGTTATATCATAGAATACCAGTGCATCCTGACCCTTTACATCTTCCGCTGTCAGTCTGATTTTTGCACCCTGCAGGTTCTGAATATCTGTGTTTTCAGAAATGTTCAGTTTCAGCATATTTTTCATATCTGTCAGGTCGTTATCGAAGTGACCTACTGTAAAGAAGCCTGCATCGGCATTGGCAACCACTGCAGTCACCTTGCCCAGGTAAGGAGGCATGCTCATGCCCATGGGACTAAAGGCATCATATACAACAGCAACTTCCATGCCTTCTGTCAGGTCTGCCGCTTTCAGGTAAGCACCATCTTCTCTGTTTACAACGATCGTGTTGCTGTCTACCGCAAAACGCAGACCGCCCTGCTCGTTATCGATCGTCACCAGCTGTACGCCTTCTGTAGCAGATGCTTCTACAGAAACCACTTTACCACTCTGGCTGATGAAAGCCGCTTCCTGTGCTTCTGCCATGATTGTTTCAATAGATGTGCTTTCTGTTGCGGAAATCAGTGTTGCTTCTTCTGCAAATGCTGTTGCTGTGCCCAGCATTGTCAGTACCATACCCATTGCCATAACTTTTGTCAGATTCTTTTTCATATTTATTTCCTCCTAGATGATATAGTTTTTTCTATTTTGATTGCGTTATATATCATCAGACGGAGGCAACTATGGAAAGTTCCCAACTTCTTAAAATTTTTTATTTTTTTCTGACAGGATAGCATACTTCCGTCACAAATTCATTGGGATCATCAGTCTCATGGGGGCTGACATGGTAAATGTTGAACGTCAGCCCGTCATATTCATAGCCATTGTCCCGAATCCACTGGGCAACTGCCGCATTGACCTCATTGATCAGGCTGTAAGGCCCTTTATAAGTGGCAGAAGCAAAGGTCACCGCAGGCAATATCTTGAATTTCACATATTCTGTATCGGGGTATGTTCCCTTCACGGTTTTCTGGGCTTCCACATCTACATCCTTTTCCTTATATTCCCCATCGTGGAATATCACACTGCAATAGCAGGGGTCATCGGGAATCAAGTGCAGGCTTTCCGTTTCATTGACTAATATGCCCCACCAAAAGAAGCTGTTCTTCGCTATAATAGCGGTAGCCTGTACAGGGGTCAATCTGAAAGGGCTTCAGCAGGCCCATTTCATCATAATGGCGCAACATACGGATGCTGACTCTGGACAGCTTTGAAAATTCTCCTATTTTTAACATGATCTTACCTCCGGATCCAATCGGTTTTTGAGCTCATCTAAAGGATACTCCCTGCCATAATGGGAGAGTCAAGGGGGAAAAAGAAAGAAAGCCGCCAATATCTGAAAAAGATATCAGCAGCTTTTTCTCACTGTTCATCCACAAATTCGATTTTATCCAGCTGTGACTTAAAATTGGCCCGAAACTTGATGAGAAATTCTTGTCGCAGCAGATTCTGCTCAATCTTTTCTTCCTCCGTCAAGCCAACTGTTTTTGCTTTTTTTGCCAATTCATTGATTCTTTTTGTCAAAGGTGTCAGTTCTTCCATTTTTATTCTCCTATCACAGTAAAAATCGTGTCATTTTCTGCTTCGGGCAGAAACTCATCCTTTTGCCCGCACCCGCTGAAAAGCAAGCCCAGCAGCAGGAAAAGCAAAACTGCCTTACAAATCGATGATCTCCGCATTTGCCACCGCCTCCTCCAGCAATCTGTCCAACTCTGTCAGCTTATGCTCCGCTTTTTCGATATAGTTCAAGCGGGGCTTTGTCACAGGGTGCTTTGCCACGAAAACGGTACAGCAGTCCTCATAAGGACGGATGGAAATTTCAAAAGTGCCGATCTGCTCCGCCCGCTGAATGATCTCCGCCTTATCCATCCCCGCCAAGGGACGCAGCACAGGCAGGTCACAAACCGCATTGATGACCTGAATGCCCTGCATGGTCTGGCTGGCCACCTGCCCCACGCTTTCCCCTGTTACCAGAGCCAATGCGTCATCTTTACGGGCAATCATTTCCGCCGCCCGCATCATGGCACGTTTCAAGTGGATGGTCAGTCTGTCATGGGCTGTGTTGTCCAGAAGATACAGCTGTAATTCTGTAAAGGGAACCACATACAGGCGGAATTCCCCTGTGAAATCCGCAATACGCTTCGCCAAGTCGATAACCTTTTCCTTTGCCCATTCACTGGTATAGGGAGGGCTGTGAAAATAAACGCCTTCCACTTCCACGCCGCGTTTTGCCATCATCCATGTTGCCACAGGGCTGTCGATGCCGCCGGACAGAAGGCTGACTGCCTTGCCGTTGCTGCCATAGGGCAGACCGCCGTAGGTACGGATGATCTTGGAATGGAGGTACACGCTGTTTCTGATCTCGATGTTCAGTGTTACATCAGGTTTTTTTACATCTACCTTCATATTCGGCATATGTTCCAGAATATATGCCCCTACTTCCATGCTTAGTTCCATGGAATGCATGGGGAATTTTTTATTCGCACGACGGGTGTTTACCTTAAATGTCATTTCTTTATCGCCGTAGAATTCCTGCATATGTGCCAGAGATTCCTTGCAGATCGTATCAAATTCTGCATCATCCAGACGAACGCCGGGGCAAATGGAATGGAGACCGAAGATCGTTTCCAGCTTGGGAATCGTCAGGTCATAATCCAACTCGCCGCCACGGTCTTCTACGATCAGGCGACCGGGGTCACGGACAACATAGTAATTGCCATAAGGGTCCAGATTTTTACGGATCGCAGAGATCAGGCGGTTGATGAAGATATATTTGTTGTTGCCACGCATGGCGATCTCACCGTATTTTACGATCAAAACCTTTTCTGCCATTTTCTTCTCCTTTTCTCTTGGGGCTCTGCCCCAAACCCCGGCAGGGAAATAATTCCCCTGCACCCCTATTTGCAGCAAAATATACATTTTGCTGCATGATCGGGTCGAGGGGGTGACCCCCTCGTGGGAGTTTGAGGGTAAAACCCTCAAGGTTTTCTATCTGTTATATTTTCTAAAGAAGGGTACTAACTCGTTCAGAGCCGCCAAACATTCCTGCGCTTCCTCCACCGTATTATACCGACAGAAGCTGAACCGAATCGCCCCTTCGATCTCATGGAACGGCAGGCCCATCGCTGTCAGCACAGGGCTGCCCACTTTTTTCTTACTATCACAAGCAGAGCCAGCAGAAACCACAATGCCCTTGCTTTCCAATGCATGCAGCAATACTTCACTGCGGAGTCCTTTGAATGTCACATTCAGCACATAAGGGCTGGCATCCTCCAGAGAATCCCCGTTCAGCTGGGTATCAGGCATAGCAAGGATGCCTTCCAGCAGAACTTTTTTGACTTCTCTTACATGGTCAATGCTGTCCTTCATTGCCTGAAAGGCTTCGTCACAAGCTACGCCCAGTGCTGCGGCGCCGGGGCCGTTTTCCGTACCGGGACGCTGGCCTTTCTGCTGACCACCACCTAACATCAACGGCTTTACTTTCAGACCTTTTCTCATATACAGCATCCCGACACCTTTAGGGCCATGGATTTTATGACCGCTCATCGTCAGCAGGTCGATCTTCATTTTCTCCACATCAATGGGATATTTCCCGAAGGCTTGCACTGCGTCCACATGGAACAAACAGTTGGGATTCTTCTCCTTGATGAGCTTACCGATGGCAGCCGCATCCTGAATAGTGCCTGTTTCATTATTCACTAAAATGATACTCACCAAAACCGTATCAGGGCGGATGGCATTTGCCAGTTCCTCCAGAGAGATATGCCCCTGTCTGTCTACCTTTAAGAAGGTAACTTCGCACCCCTGCTCTTCCAAATGCTTCATGGGATTTTTTACAGCAGGATGCTCGATTTCTGTTGTAATGAAATGCTGCCCCTGTCTTTTATAGCCCTCTGCGGTGCCGTAGATGGCCCAATTATCGCCTTCTGTACCGCCGCTGGTAAAAAATACTTCTTCATATTTACAATGGATACCCCGGGCGATGATCTCCGCCGCATTTCTAATTTCCTTTTCCGCTGCCAGACCCATAGCACTGACAGAGGCAGGATTGCCATATTGTTCGCAGAGCATCATGCTCATTTTTTCCGCCACAGCGGGCAAAGCTCTTGTGGTGGCGGCATTATCAAAATAAATCATCCTGATTTACCTCCTCAATCTAACTCATATAAAAGGATGGCTGCTGTTGTCATCCCCGCTGTTTCCGTCCGCAGGATACGTTTCCCCAAAGTAATGGGTGTGATGCCGCTTTCCTGAGCCAGTGCGATCTCTTCCTCTGCGAAACCGCCCTCGGGGCCAATGAAAACGCCGATACTTTCGCCTTGGAAACCCTGTACGAATTGACGGATGCCAGTCTCCTGTTCCTTTTCATAGGGGATAATGGCTCCATCCAATCCCTTGGCTTCCGCCACAGCCTCCTTGAATTTCAACACCTGCTGACCGATTTCGGGAATCTTCCCTCTGCCGCTCTGCTTTGCTGCGGCTTCGGCAATCTTCTGCCAGCGTTCCAGTTTCTTGCTTTCTTTTTTATCTAGTTTTACGATGGCACGTTCTGTGCTGACCGCCACAATGCGGTCTACCCCCAGCTCCACGCATTTCTGGATGATAAGTTCCATTTTATCTGCCTTTGGCAGTCCCTGATACAAAGTGATTTTTGTCTTAGGCTCTGTTTCGCAGACCTCTTTGGAAAGGATATCCAGCAAAACGCCCCGTTCCAAGGAAGCGATGCGGCACTGATAATCCATGCCTTCCCCATCGCAGAGGGTCATCTCCTCGCCCTCTCTGGCTCGCAGAACGGTCTTGATATGCTTTTCATCCTCCCCGAAAAGCTGCACCTGTCCACGACTGATGTCATTTTTATTGAAGAAAAATTTGGGCATTCTTCTCACCCCTTAAATCTAGAGGCAATTGCTACCCAGCCTTTTTTCTCACGAACATCTTCTACCTGAAAGCCGCCTGCTTCCAGTGCCGCCAGAACATCTTCTTTCCGTTCGGTGATGATGCCGCTGGAAAGGAAGATACCACCGTCCTTGATGTAATCAGGCACCTGCTTTGTCAGCGCAATGATGATATCCGCTACGATATTGGCTTCTACCATATCATATTTTTTGCCGCTGTATTTCTGATGCAGTTCTGCATCCTCCAGAATATTGCCGGCGCAAACATGATATTTTTCTCTGGGAATATCATTCATATCGCTGTTCTCATAGGCAATCTGGATGGCATTGGGGTCGATATCCACAGCGTCGGCCTCCTTTGCATCCAACAGCAGAGAAGCGATGGACAGAATCCCGCTGCCGCAGCCGATATCCAGCACCATATCATCTTTTTTCACATATTTTTCGATCAGCTCCATGCAAAGTTGTGTGGTTTCATGGGTACCTGTACCAAAGATATGACCAGGATCGATCTTCAAAATAATCTTATCCGTTTCTTCTCTCAGTTCCTCCCAAGAGGGCTTAATCATGATCTTTTCGCCTACGGGGAAGGGCTTGAAATATTTCTTCCAGTTATTTGCCCAGTCCTCTTCTTGCACATTTTTCATGGTCAGCTCCAAAGAACCCAGATCCAGTTCTTTTTCGGATTCCTTCACAGCAGCCAGTGCGCCTTTGATCTGCGCCAGCTGTTCTCTGCCGTAAAGATTATCTCTCAAGAAAAAGGTAATTCCTGTTTCCAACTGATTTTTTTCTTCCACCAGCTCATCGGCTACATAATCCCACTCTCTGTTGGGGTTTTCCAAAAATTCCGCGAAGTCAGAGGTATCGTGAATCATCAGACCTGTCAGCCCACACTGATACAACACACCTTCCACAGGTTCCAGCCCCATCTGGCTGGTAGATACGAATACTTCGATCCATTCCATTGGGATATTCTCCTTTCAAACAATAGTCCTGGAAAGAGAAACCGCCCATAGCAGGAAGCCTTCCTGTCATCGCCGCTTTCTCCTTCCTTAATATACAACATCCACAGACAAAGTCTGTGGAACAGCCGCTTTCTTTTTCTGCGGTCATAATATAAAAACAGGAAAAAGCCGTCCGAAAAATTGGTAGACGGCTTTATATTATTTGTCGTAGAGCTCGCATACTTCCCGATAGCTTTCAGGTGTGCCGATATCATAACATTCCCCTTCGAAGGTATAGGCATAAACCTCTTTTTTATGGTACAGCCACGCAGGGAAGTTCCCGGGAGCATCAGGCTTATTGCCCGCCGCCAGATATTCGGCAAACATGGGAACTGTCTCCTTTTTATAGAGATATGCGGCAAATACTACCGTATTGGACTTGGGCTTTGCGGGTTTTTCTTCGATATCCAGCACTTTGCCCGCCTCATCCAGCAATGCGATGCCATACTGGGACAGGGCTGCTTCATCTTCCCAAACCTTTACACAGACACAGTCCCGATCTTTCTGCTGGAAATAATCCACATATTCTCTCAGGGAATATGTAAAGAAATTATCTCCGGCAATGACCATCAGATCATCGTCGATCTTCATTTCATCGATGACGAAAGAAATGTCACCGATGGCACCTCTTTTATTGGAATCGTCTGTAGTACCATCGTTCAATACGGTGATGGGGACACGGCTTTTGGCTGTTTCTGCCCAATCCTCGAAATCCCTGGCAAATTTATCGTTGGAAACAACATAAATCTCGTCCAGTTCTTCGATAGTATCCATCTGTTCTACGATATGATCAATGATTGGTTTTTTACCAATTGGGAGCAAAGCCTTCGGTGTATGCAGTGTTAGGGGATATAATCTCGTGGCATAGCCCGCCGCCAAAATAATGGCTTTCATCTTCTCTCCTCCTTTGTATGTCTCTCATCCATTCTTTCCGAAAAGACCATCGCAGATCTCCTGCAATGTTTTCGGCAAAAGAGCCGTCATTTCCTTTCCATACAGATAGCCCAGGGGGCCATCCTTTTCCTTCCATTCCACACGGATAGCATGGAGGAACTGATTGGAAAGGGCGTATTCTTCCCGGAACTTTTGATTGGAGTGTTCCGAACCATATTTTCTGTCGCCTACCACGGGATGTCCGATCGACTGCATATGGGCGCGAATCTGGTGGGTCTTCCCTGTGATCAGGTGGATCTCCAGAAGGGTATAGCCCTTTGCGCAGGCAAGGGGGCGATATTTTGTCATCGTCTTTTTCCCGCTGCCTTCCCGTTTGGAAATGCGAACTTGATTCTTTTCTTCATCCTTTTTCAGATAGGCTGTGATCTCCCCGGCTTCTCGAATTTCTCCGGCAACCAATGTGAGATAATATTTATCCAGCTTATGGCTGCGGATAGCCTCATTCACCGCCTGCACCCCCTTCAGGGTTTTCCCTGCGATGACGATGCCGCTGGTGTTTCTGTCCAATCGGTTGCAGAGAGCAGGGGTAAAGCTGCTGTCCGCTTCGGGCAGATATTGTCCCTTCTGATAAAGATAATATAATATTTGGTCGATCAAAGTGTCCTTGTCGCTGCTTTTTTCCGGATGGGTCAGAAGCCCTGCAGGCTTATTCACCACCAGGATATCATCATCCTCATAAACGATGGCAAAATGACGCTTCGCCTCGGCAACGGTCTTTTCCTCCATAAAGGAAGAAATGGTCTCCTCCGCCAGATAAAGCTGGAGGGTATCGCCTGCTTTCAGCAGTTCGCTACCCTCCGCTCTGCCGCCGTTGTATTTGATGCGTTTTTTCCGCAGCATCTTATACAGGAAGCCCTTGGAGGCCTTGTTCATATATTTCAGCAGGAACTTGTCCAACCTTTGATTTTCCTCATTTTTGGTGATTTTGATCTCTTTCAAGGCTTTTCCTCCAGAGAATTAGCTGTGGATCCATGCCAAATATGCGCTGATAAAGCTATCAATTTCGCCATCCATCACAGCATCGACCTTACCTGTTTCTTCACCGGTACGATGGTCTTTTACCAAAGTATATGGCATGAATACATAGGAACGGATCTGGCTGCCCCAGCCAATCTCCTTCACATCGCCACGGATCTCCGCCAGCTTCTGCATCTGTTCTTCCAGCTTCAAAGCAAGCAGTTTACTCCGCAGCATCTTGAAGGCTTTGTCCTTATTGGCGAACTGGCTTCTTTCCTCCTGACAGGATACCACAACCCCTGTAGGGAAATGGGTAATACGCACTGCAGAGGAGGTCTTGTTGATGTGCTGACCGCCGGCACCGCTGGCTCTGTAGGTATCAATGCGGATATCGTCAGGTCTGATCTCGATTTCTGTGTCGTCCTCGATTTCAGGCATAACATCACAGGAAGCGAAGGATGTCTGTCGTCTGCCGGCACTGTCGAAGGGAGATACACGCACCAGACGATGGATGCCCTTTTCGGATTTCAGATAGCCGTAGGCATTTTCTCCGTTTACCTGAATGGTAACGGATTTCAGCCCTGCTTCATCCCCGTCCAGCATATCCAGTACTTCAACTTCAAAGCCCTCTTTTGCAGCCCATCTGGAATACATACGGAACAGCATGTTGGTCCAGTCGCAGGCTTCTGTGCCGCCTGTCCCTGCATGGAGTGTCACGATGGCATTATTGCGGTCATATTCACCATCCAGCATCGTTGCGATGCGAAGTGCTTCATATTCCACAAAAAAGGAATCGTTCATTTCTTTGACTTCTTCGTATACGCTGTCATCCTGTTCTTCGATGCCCATTTCGATCAATGTCAGGATATCCTCGTATTTTGTCACCAGGTCTTCATATTTTCCGACCTTGTTTTTCAGTGCTTTCAGCTGCTGCAGTGTTTTCTGGCTCTTTTCCAAGTCATTCCAGAAATCAGGGTCGGCAGAAAGCTCTTCTAATTCGGTTATCTTCTCCTTTGCGCCAGCGACGTCAAAGTGAAGCCCCCATTTCCTCTAATTTTTCGTCGTAAGCAGAAAGGCCCAGACGGATCTGTTCTAATTCGAACATTAAAATCATCTCCTTTTAAAAGAAAATATTTTTTATAGTGAACCCGAAAGCGAAGGCATGGGCAGCTTTCCCTTTTCGGTATTCTTTCATTTTTTTCGATACACATAACGGATATCCGTCAGTGTTTTTCCATCTATTTGACAAAGGCAAGTTTCTTCTGTAGGCGCAAACCCCAGCTTTTCATAAAATCTCCTTGCCTGTTCATTTTCCCGCAGCACCCAGAGGTATACGCCCTCATAAGTCTGCAGCAATTCTTCTCGGGCAACTTCCAGCAGTTCCCTGCCGTATCCTCTGCCATAATATTCCGGCAGCAGATATAGAGACATTACCTCTCCAAAGGCGGCATAATCAGCAAAGACTTCCCCCGGCACTCCGCCAACAGGCAATTCTGTTCTGGCAGAACCATAGGTAATAACGCCGATGGGGAAATCTCCCTCATAGATCAGCTTTGCTGACAGGCTGCCGTCCTCCAAGTTTTTTTGGAAAACTGCCTGCCAATGGTTCTCCGGCAAACGATCTAGATAATCCTGAGGAACCATTCCCAGAAAAGCCTTCTTCCAGCTTGCTGCATGGATACGGCTCATCTCTGCCGCATCCGCTGGCACTGCCTGTCGGATATGCCCCTTGGGGCGAAAGCGGATATAGTTTCCGGAAAAAGAAGACCGAAACTGCTCCATCGGTACCCACCAGTGGGCTTTATTTTTCTCCGCAAAAGCAGAGGGATGATGCACCAAAAACGCCATCAACGCTCCATCCTCTGTTTCGTAACCGAAAATAGGAATCAGGTGCCCGCTTTTGCCATAGACACCGCTGCCATCCGGCTTCGGCTTTCCCCCTTGGAAAAAAGGTGCGATGGAAATGATGCAGGGATATCCATTGTCCAGTTCCCGTTTTAAATCCTCCGCCGTTTTCCCCCGCAGGGCTTCGCCATAAATGCCGTATTCCGCCGCCAGCTTCGCCAATCCCCAATGGATCCAGCCAACACCTTCCTTATAGGCACCTGCCGCCTCGCCCTTTTCGATCATGGGGCCATGGCGTTCCACATTTTTGCCAAAGCCATCCAGCACCATCCGCAGGGAGGCGATACCGCAGCTGCGCATGGTCCAGCTATCGGCTTCCTGAAAGGAAGAAAACTGCTCCAATTCCCAGTTGTCCGGTGTCATCTGTTGGGTATAAAAAGGAAGCTCCATGGGTAATCGAAATTGCTTCTTCTCCCCCATTTTATCCCTTCTTTCTTTTCTGAAAGTAGCGGCTTAACAGCCGCCGCTGACATTCGTAAGGCTTCGCCCTACTCATGTCGCTTGACAACGCTTTCACGCATTTCTGCCGCAGCACTGTTTATATTTCTTGCCGCTGCCGCAAGGGCAGGGATCGTTTCTGCCGACCTTTTCATCGGTGCGTTTTTTAGGCTGTTTCACAGCGGAGTCATCCTTATTTGTGAACATGGGCTTCTGCACTTCTTCCCGTTTCACTTCTGTCTGTATCCGCACACGATACAGGATCTTCAAGGTATCTTCCTGGATATGATCGCTCATTTCTTCGAACATATCATAAGCAGCAAATTTATATTCTGTCAGAGGGTCTCTCTGGGCATAAGCATGCAGACCGATGCCCTGTCTCATCTGATCCATATCGTCGATATGATCCATCCATTTCTGGTCGATGACACGGAGCATGACCACTCTTTCCAGTTCACGCATCCGTTCTTCTCCGTCCGGCTGTCCCTGGGCAATTTCTTTTTCTTTCAGTTCATATAGCTGTACGCCCAGCTTTGTCAGGCTTTCTTTCAGCTTGTCTTTTGTCATCTGTGCCAAGGCATCTTCCTTGATGTTGACTTTGCCAACGGGGATGATGGCAGCCAGGCTTTCGCTGAAGGCGTTCATATCCCATTCTTCGGGAAGCTGTTCATCGTTCATATGAGCATCAACGGTGCGCTCGATCACGGAGCCGATCATGCCGATGATGCTGTCTCTCAGGTTTTCACCATACAGCACACGTTTTCTTTCGCCGTAGATGATCTCTCTTTGTTCATTCATGACCTGGTCATATTCCAGCAGATGTTTACGGATAGCAAAGTTGTTGCCTTCCACCTTTTTCTGGGCATTTTCGATGGCCTTTGTCAGCATACCTGCCTCAATAGGCTCATCCTCTGTCATACCCATGGCGTCAACCACTTTCATGGTCTTTTCGGAGCCGAACAGACGCATCAGGTCATCCTCCAGAGAGATATAGAAACGGGATTCCCCGGGGTCACCCTGACGACCGGCACGACCACGCAGCTGGTTATCGATACGTCTGGATTCGTGACGTTCTGTACCGATGATCTTCAGACCACCCAGTTCTGCCACACCTTCGCCAAGCTTGATATCGGTACCACGGCCGGCCATGTTTGTGGCGATGGTAACAGCGCCCATCTGACCTGCCAATGCAACGATCTCCGCCTCCTGGGCATGGTATTTCGCATTCAGCACCTGATGTTTGATGCCTTCCATTTTCAGCATCTTGCTCAGGGCTTCGGATTTATCAATGGTAACCGTACCAACCAGTACAGGCTGCCCTTTTGCATGGGCTTCTGCGATATCTCTGACTACTGCGCGGAATTTACCCATTTCTGTACGGTAAACCACATCCTGCAGGTCCTGTCTCTGCACAGGGCGGTTTGTGGGGATTTCCACAACGTCCATGCCATAGATATTACGGAATTCTTCTTCTTCCGTTTTGGCTGTACCTGTCATACCGCATTTCTTTGCGTATTTATTGAAGTAGTTCTGGAATGTGATGGTCGCCAGCGTTTTGCTTTCTCTGCGTACCTGCACATTTTCCTTGGCTTCGATGGCCTGATGCAGACCATCGGAATATCTTCTGCCGGGCATCATACGACCTGTGAATTCGTCAACGATAACGATTTCGCCTTCGTGGATCACATAGTCCTTATCCAGATGCATATTGTAGTTGGCTTTCAGGGCATTGTTGATATAATGCTGCAATTCCAGATTTTCAGGATCGGACAAGTTTTCGATAGAGAAATATTTTTCTGCCTTGGCGATCCCTTCCTGTGTCAGCACAACGGATTTCGCCTTTTCATCCAGAACATAGTCGCCTTCCTCCTGAATCTCTTCCTTCAACAGGGCATTCATAGCTTCTTCTTCATTCAGGATACGGCCTTTTGTCAGTCTCTTTACGAACAGATCGGCCACACGGTACAGGTCTGTAGACTTGGAGCCACTGCCGGAAATGATCAGTGGTGTTCTGGCTTCATCGATCAGAACAGAGTCCACTTCGTCGATGATAGCATAATGCAGATCTCTCTGCACCATGTTTTCTTTTCTGACTACCATGTTGTCACGCAGATAGTCGAAACCAAATTCATTGTTTGTCCCATAAGTAATATCGCAGGCATAAGCCGCACGACGTTCGTTATTATCCATGCCGTTCAGGATACAGCCAACGGACAGACCCAGGAAACGGAACACTTCCCCCATCCACTGGGAGTCACGCTGCGCCAGATAGTCATTGACGGTGACAACATGTACGCCTTTGCCTTCCAGAGCATTCAGGTATGCAGGCAGGGTCGCTACCAATGTTTTACCTTCACCTGTTCTCATTTCTGCGATACGTCCCTGGTGCATCACGATGCCGCCCATCAGCTGTACAGGGAAATGCTTCATATTCAGTACATGGGGGCGGGAGGCCGCTTCTCTCACGACTGCGTATGCTTCGGGCAGAATATCATCCAGAGTTTCGCCCTTTGCCAGACGATCCTTGAATTCCTGTGTTTTTCCTCTCAGTTCATCATCGGAAAGATTTTCATACTGGGGACCCAACGCTTCGATTTTTGCCACGATCGGCTTGATTTTTTTGATTTCTTTTTCGCTGTAGTTCCCAAATATTTTTTCCAAGAAACCCATTTGGTTCACCTCATTTTTTCTTTTGATCGCGCATCCCATACAAAACACATGGGCACACTTTTACATTATTATAGTATAACAGAAGAACGCCCCCGTACACAAGGAAAACTTGCGTATTTCGGGGGCTCTTAACAAACTTTTAAAGATTTTTATGAAAATCACGGCCCATCCGCCGCCTTTCCAAGCAAAAACCCTGAAATTCCTCGACTGTTCAGACGAGAAAAACAGCATTTTGTTCCATTTTTTATTTTCCTGCGGCTTTGAAAAGATTCATTTCCTTTCCCAGCACCAGAATATGCTCTTCTTTGCAAAAAACATAATCCTGTTCCGGCATCATTTTGATGGCGTTATCCTGTTTGACCGCCATGATATTCAAATGATAGGTATTGCGGAATTGCAGCTCCCGAATACTTTTCCCAAGCCATTCCTTTCTGGGGGAAATCTCCATGATATAATACCCGGAGCCCAGCTCCACACATTCAAAAATGCTGTCGGAAGCCTCTTCAATGGCGATCCGCTCCGCAATATGCTTTTCGGGATAGATGATGGCATCAGCCCCATTGCGCAGAAGGAATTTTGCATGGATATCCTCATCCGCCTTGCTCAGCACACGCTTTGCCCCCATTTCTTTCAGCAGACTGGTGATCTGCAGGCTGTTCTGGAAATTGGACCCCATGCAGACAAAACAGGTATCAAAGCTTTCCACACCGAAGGATTCCAGCACTTCCGGCTTTGTGCAGTCGCCGATCTTGGCACTGACTACCATAGAAAGCACATCCTCTATGGCTTCCCCTGTTCTGTCTACCACCATGATCTCGCATTTTTGACGAGACAGGCAGCGGCACAGATGATGTCCAAAAGAACCCATGCCTATGATTAAAAATGATTTCATTTTTCTCACCTCATATTGTTATCCAATCGTTATTTTTTCCTTGGGGAAGGTCACAGGGGGCCTTGCCTTTTTTTCCAGCACTGCTACGGCAAAGGACACACTGCCCACCCTGCCACAGTACATCAAAAAGATGATGATATAACAGGAAACAGGACGCAACGCACGGGTGATTCCCGTGGACATCCCTACCGTTCCCATGGCGGAAAAGGTTTCAAAGAAGATATCCGTTGCCGTGATTTCCGGTTGTAATCCGCAGATAAACAGTGTCCCGACGATGACGAAAAGCAGATTGAACATAAATACCGTTACCGCCTTTTGCAGTACATCTCCATCCAGGCTGCGTCCAAAGAAATGAGCATCCTGCTCATGGCGCGCAGATGCAAAGGTATACAACAGCATGACAGCGATGGTCGTAGTCTTGATCCCCCCCGCTGTAGAACCGGGGCTGCCGCCGATAAACATCAGAAACATGGTCAGAATCTTGCTGCCTTCGCTCAACGCCCCTGTGTCTATGGTATTGAAGCCTGCCGTTCTGGCAGTACAAGACTGAAACAGAGAGGTCAGCAGTTTTTCCCAAAAGGGCATATCTGCCCCCAGGTTGTTCCACTCCAACAGCAAAAACCCTGCGGCGCCGCCAAAGAGCAAAATACCGGTGGCAATCAACACCACCTTTGTCTGCAAATGATACCGCCGCCAGTTTCTTTTCTTACGGTAAATATCATCCCAAACCAAAAAGCCTGCGCCGCCAATAACGATCAGGGACATGATCGTCAGATTCACGATGAGATCATTACTGTACCAGACCAAAGAAGAAAATTCTCCCTTGTTCCCCATCAGGTCAAAGCCGCCATTGCAAAATGCGGAAATAGAATGGAACACACCGAAATACAGCCCTTTTGAAAAACCATATTCCGGAATAAAGCGCAGAGAAAGCAGAATGGCGCCGACACCTTCAAAAAGCGCAGTGCCAGCCACGATTTCTTTGGTCAAGTTCAAAATGCCGCCTAGCCGTGTGGAGTTGATGCTGTCTACCATCACCTCCCGATACCGCAGCCCGACCCGCCGCCGCAGCAACAGCATAAAGCGCAGGGCCAGGGTCATAAACCCAAGGCCGCCGATCTGGATCAGCAATAAGATCACGATCTGCCCAAATAGCGACCAATGGGTTGCCGTATCCACCAATACCAACCCTGTTACACATGTAGCAGAAACTGCAGTAAAAAAGGCTTCCGTAAAGGTAGTCGGCGCCTTCGAAGCAAAGGGCAGCAACAGCAAAATCGTCCCCAGCAGGATGACCAAGCCATAGCCCAGTGCTACAATCTGCACATTGGAAAACTGTAATTTCAATTTAAATTTTTTTCGCATACCTATCCTCTTCTCGGGATCGATTTTCAACAAATTTCTTTTGTGTCCCTATATCCATATCATTTTTCTTTCTGAAAGGAGTTATTCCCCTTTTCTCAATTCCTCTTGCGTATACAGAGAAAATTTTTCCGCTTCTATATAGGAATATGATTTCTTCTTCCCATCACACCTCTTCTGACTCCCGTTCCTGTGCTTTCTTCCAACATTTATAGCACATAGGGCGATAGCTTTCGTTGCCGCCCAAAAGGAACTGCTCTCCTTCGGTAAGGATATTGCCTGCGCTGTCGATGCGGGCATTTACCATGGCTTTGCCGCCGCAGGTGCAGACCGTTTTTAACTCTGAAATGGAATCTGCCAGTTCAAAGAGCCTTGCGCTGCCGGGAAATAGTTTTGTACGGAAATCCGTTCTGAGACCAAAGCAGAACACAGGAACATTGTAGTGATCCACGATATCCCGCAGCTGTTCAATGTGGGCAGGAGTCAAAAACTGTGCTTCATCGGCAATGATAACGTCATAAAACTCCCGTTCTCTGTCCCGAAAGATCTGATATAGATCCATATCATCCGTAATGCTGTCTGCCTGCTGTTCCAGCCCAATACGGGAATGAACCTGATCCACTCCATAGCGGGTATCTGCCGCAGGCTTGATGAGCCATACCCGCATCCCCTGTTCCTCGTAATTGAATTTTGTGATGAGGGCCTGCGCAGATTTGGAACTGCCCATCACGCCATATCTGAAATATAATTTAGCCATTCTAATAAACGCCTCCAAAATAGATCTTGTTTTTTATCATTTTGTATCATACCACAATCCATTTCCCTTGACGAGTGACACACTTCCCAAAAATTCTTTCTCTTTCTGCTTACTTTTCTCAAAAGAAAGGAGTATACTGGCTATTGGTATGAATGTTTGATTCCAAAATAATAAAATGCTATACAAATGAAGGAGATGACTGCATTGATCACAGACCTGACACAAGGCAGCAGCCGAAAAATGCTGTGGGCCTTTTCCATACCAATGCTCTTGAGCGTTATGTTTCAACAGATGTATAACATTGCCGACAGCATCATCGCCGGGCGGTTCATCGGGGAAGACGCTTTGGCAGCCGTTGGCGCATCCTATCCCATCACCATGATCTTCATGGCGGTGGCTGTGGGCAGCAATATCGGCTGTGCCGTGGTAGTCTCCCGTTTCTTTGGCGGCAAGCAGTATGGCAAGCTGAAAACAGCCATCTGTACTATCTTCTTCGCCTGCATCGGTGTCAGCATCGTGATGACTGTTTTGGGGCTTCTTTTGGGGAATGGGCTCCTTGCCTTGATCCAGACCCCCGAAAATGTTTTTGCCAATGCGGCATTGTACTTGAGAATTTACATATTCGGGTTTCTGTTTCTGTTCCTTTATAATATCTGTACAGGTATCTTTACCTCCCTTGGGGACAGCCGTACACCGCTGTACTTTCTGATCGGCTCTTCCATTGCGAATATCCTACTGGATATCCTTTTCGTCGTCGCCCTGAAAATGGGCGTTGCCGGTGTGGCATGGGCCACCTTTGTTGCCCAGGGGGCGGCTTCTATCCTTGCCCTCATCACCCTGCTCCATCGTCTGAAAGAGCTGAAAACCAAAGAGCCCTATGAAAAATTCTCTGTCACCATGCTGAAGCAGATCGCCATTGTAGCGATCCCCAGCATTTTGCAGCAGTGCTTCGTTTCTGTGGGGAATCTGTTCGTCCAGTCTTTGGTCAACAGTTTTGGTTCCGCCGTTATTGCCGGCTATTCCGCAGCCATCAAGCTGAATACCTTCGCTGTCACCTGCATGACAACCCTGTCCAACGGGCTTTCCTCCTTTACCGCCCAAAATCTGGGTGCCGGAAAGAACGAACGTGTTCGGGAAGGGTTCCGTGCCGGGGCTTTGTTAGGGGTTTTGGTCTGTGTGCCTTTCTTCCTATTCTATTTCTTTGGCAGCAAAACAGCCATGGGACTGTTTATGAAAGCAGAAAGCCAAGCAGCCATTCAGACTGGTATTATCTTCCTGCATATCGTGACACCCTTCTATTTTATAGTCACGATCAAAGTCATGTGTGATGGTGTCCTGCGGGGCGGCAGTGCCATGCTGTATTTTATGACCACCACCTTCACAGACCTGCTGCTGCGGGTAGTGCTAGCCTTTGTTTTTGCAAAAGGTCTTGGTCTTGGTGCCACGGGCATCTGGCTGGCATGGCCCTTCGGCTGGTCCTTGTCTACTCTTCTTTCCTTCAGCTTCTATCGCCTAAGGCCTTGGGAGAAGAAGGAAACTCCGGCATAGTAAAAAAGCACTCTCTCATGTAGTGGCGGCTTAAGAAAACATTATTTTCATTTTTTTATTGATTTCTTAAGCCGCACTGCGAGGATGTCCCGTAATAAGAAAACACTTTGCAAAAAAGAAAAATCGAAAGAAAGCTTGGTTTCAAGCATTTTTTCGATTTTTTGTTTTCTTATCGGGACTCCTCTAGAGGAGTGTTTTTTTGCTTTCATTCAGTTAGCGATTTTTCCGAATAGCTTCCGATTTCTCCAGTCTTTCTATTGTATCATAGATGTCTTTCTCTGTCGTTTCAGGATGAATGGTACACATCCCCAGCACCTTTTTCCCTCTCAGCTCCGTCGTAAAAATCTGTGCAAAACCGATTTCTCTGCTTCTCATTGTCTGAAGGGTCAGCCACAGCTTTGGGCTTCTTGCGGGACGTGTCAATTCCGGTCCCAGATCCCAAAATTCAACACCCTCTGCCGAGGTCTCCGCATCCTTTAAATATTCCGAATGGGCAGCAAAACTATTTGAACGAATCGGGAAACAAGTAAAAGTGTGACGCCACAAATGAACCTTTTTCCGGAATTGATGTTAAAGCATCTTCAGCAACAAAAAACCGAAAGAGATCCTGAAAAACAAGAGTTCTTTCGGTTTTTGTTTTCTGAAACAAAGCCTGCTAAAGGGCTTTGTTTATTGATTGACATTGACCAGCATGGTTGCTGCTTCTGCCTTTGTCACATAATCCTGCGGGCGCAGGCTTTTCTGATTGCTGGAAATCACACCTGCATCCACATCAGAGAAGGAGGCTGTACCCGTCGCAGGCTTGCCCGCCAATGCGTACATAGCCTCCAGCGCTTCCCCACGGGTCATAGTGGCGGAGGGAGAGAAGGTGGTTTCTGTATCTCCTTTCAGGGTGCCCTGTGCCGCTGCGGAGGTTACCGCAGAATAGTACCATGCGTCCTTTGCCACATCCGTAAATGTGGAATCATTTACAACGGAAGAAACATTGGTAAAGGTTTTGCTGTCTTTACTCAGGCGGAATTCTTCTGTGATGGTATCGGAAGAGGATTCCATTTGTCTAGGGCCGCCGCCCCTGCCGTTGGGTTCCATCCCCTCAGGTCTTTGTCCCCGCTGTCCTTCCATGTCTTCGGGTCACTGTCCGCCTATGGAAGGTCTGTCATTTGTCACAGTGCCTCCATGGTGCAGCTGTGTACCGCCTGTGTAGGATGTGATCTCTGTATACAGACCATCCCCTTCATACTGAGGATCGCTGGCAACAGAGCTGAAAATATAACCGTCGGTGATGGTAATGACTCTGTTTTCCAGCTTCGTCAATCCCTCCGGCACATCCTCATGGGTCTCATTTTTATGATCCAGATAAACGGCTGCCGTTTCCTCTTCTGTGATCTCCTTTCCGTTTACCAGAATTTTTTCGTCAGAAAGAGAGATGGTCGTTTCTGTTGCAGCCCCAAAGGCTGTCTGCGCCGAAGCAACACAGAGGACAGTCAGGGCCGCCCTCTTTGGTAACTTAGATTTTACAAAACCATAACCAACGTTCCGATCCCGATCAGGATACAACCGATCACAGACTTCACTGTAAACGTTTCGTGCAAAAACACGAAAGCCAACACCAATGTAATGACCACGCTTAATTTATCAATGGGAACCACTTTGGATGCTTCCCCCATCTGCAATGCCCTGTAATAGCACAGCCATGATGCCCCCGTTGCCAGACCTGATAAGATCAAGAATATCCAGCTTTTTCTGCTGATGGCAGAAATGCCGCTTTGTACATTCGTCAAAAAAACCATGCCCCAGGCCATGATTACTACCACCACAGTCCTGATGGCCGTTGCCAAATTTGAATTGACACCGTCAATGCCGATCTTTGCCAAAATAGAGGTAAGCGCCGCAAAAACCGCCGACAGCAAGGCAAATACAAACCACATATGGATCCTCCTCTTTTCATGAAAAAAGATACAGCCGCATCCCCTGATTTTTTCCAAAAGAAAGCCTTAGACCAAAGGTCTAAGGCTTGGTTTGCTCCTCAAACTTCTTATGTCACAGCACTTTGCTTCGCTTCACAAGGGAACTCGTCAAATTGCCATTCCATAAAACTTTTCTCCGCTTCTATCAATACTCCGGTTCGATCAGACCGTATGTACCGTTCTTTCTTTTATAAACCACATTTACTTCGTCCGTTTCCCCATTACGGAATACGAAGAAATTATGACCTACCAGTTCCATTTCCATAACGGCTTCTTCCGCATCCATAGGTTTTACTTCGAAATGTTTTACCTTTTCGATCTTCACCATAGGTTCGTCATCCAGATCCTCTTCGGGAACCAGGATAGTTGCATATTCTGCTGCATAAGCTTCTGCGCCGCTTCTTACTTTTGTACGCATACGTTTTTTATAACGTACAACCTGACCTTCCAAGATATCCACAGCTTTATCCATAGCAGCTGTCATATCAGGATCCTGTACTTCGGCACGTACATATCTTTTATTCATAGGAATGGTCACTTCAACAGTGGAAACCAATTTTTCCAAGCTCAGTGTGATGGTTGCTTCTGTATCCTCAGGGAACAGCTTTGCGATGCGGTCCATCTTCTTTTCAACCATTTCTTTTGTTTTGTCCCATACATCGATGTTCTTACCAATAATGTTGTAACGCATAAAAACAACTCCCTTCGTGATCCTCTCATCTCTAAAAAAGAGGATCGGCAAATATATCAAATCGGCAAAGCCGATCAGATTCAAAATGAAAGATGGGGTCTTTCTGACCCATAGAACGGTATTTCTTCTAAAAACTTTCTCTTCGTTTATTCTTATTATTCTCCATATTTTCTCAAATCCCTTTTTTCTTTTGAAAAAAAATCCCTTAATTTTCGATAATTTTTTTGCGACAATACCAACAAAAAATTTTGTCTAATTTTTATTTTTTAGTTTACATAATCCAATTTTCAGATTTCTATGGATTTTTTTCAAAATGAAAAATGGCGGATTTTCGGTCTTTTCAGAAATCCACAAAAAACACATCTGTTCCTCCTTTTTCCACAATCTATTCCCACAGAAACTGTGGATAATGTGAATAACTTTGTGGAAAACTTGTGTTCTAAGCATTTTATTTGTGGATAAACCAATGGATTTCTCCACTTTTTCCACAAAAGGATGTTCGTAGCTATATCGCTCATAGGTTCACATAAAATCAAACATCAGATTGTATCAATAAACATCCACTCGCCTAGTGAAGGTGTGGTTTTCTACATACAAAAAACCCGAGAAACATTGCATTCTCGGGCTTTCTATTTTCTGCACCCGACAGGATTCGAACCTGCGGCCTTTCGGTCCGGAGCCGAACGCTCTATCCCCTGAGCTACGGGTGCATAGAAGGCCGCCAAACGACCTTCCTTCTTTCATTGCATGGTATATTCTACATGGAATTGGAACAGATGTCAAATGTTTCTCTTCCGCAAAATGTTACATCTTAATATCAACTGTGGGCAGATTCCAGATTTCATCAGCATACTGGCGGATGGTTCTGTCGGAAGAGAATTTGCCGCTCTTTGCTGTATTCATGATGGCCATTTTTGCCCATCTTTCCTTATCACGGTATGCCCGATCGATTTCCCAATGGGCACGGACATAATCTGCATAGTCCTCCAGAACGAAATATTCGTCGGCTCTGCCGCCACAGCCATTCAGCAGGGCATCATACAACTCCCTAAACAAATTTGTATCAGGGTCAAAGGTGCCGTCGATCAGGCTAGTCAATGCCATACGCACTTCCTGATTCATGTTATAAACCATCCAGGGGTCATAGCCACCCTGATATTTCTGCTGCACTTCCTCGGCACTCATACCGAAAATAAAGATATTTTCTCTGCCGACTTCTTCGCAGATTTCCACATTGGCGCCGTCCATGGTACCGATGGTCAAAGCACCATTCAGCATAAACTTCATGTTCCCCGTACCGGAAGCTTCCTTGCCGGCGGTGGAGATCTGTTCGCTGATATCTGCCGCGGGGATCAGTTTTTCTGCCAAAGATACCCGATAGTTTTCCATGAATACTACCTTGATCTTGCCATGAATAGCAGGATCGTTATTCACTACCTCCGCAACGGCATTGATGAGCTTGATGATGAGCTTCGCTCTGCGATAGCCTGCCGCCGCCTTGGCACCGAAAATAAAGGTGCGGGGAACCATATCCAGACCGGGGTTCATCTTCAGCTGATTATACAGACCAATGATATGCAGAATATTCAGAAGCTGTCTCTTATATTCGTGGAGACGTTTCACCTGAATATCGAAAATGGAATCGGGGTTCACATCGATGCCCTTTGTTTCCTTGATATATTTCGCCAGAGCGACTTTGTTTTCTTTCTTGATCTCCATAAAACGGGCACGGAATGCGGCATCATCTGCATAGGGAACCAGTTTTTCCAGCTGATCCAAATCTGTGATCCAATCCTTACCGATTTTTTCCGTAATCAGATCAGACAGTTTTCTATTGGAGTGTACCAGCCATCTTCTCTGGGTGATACCATTTGTTTTATTGTTGAATTTTTCCGGATACAGCTCATAGAAATCCTTCAATTCCTGATGCTTCAAAATTTCCGTATGCAGAGCCGCTACGCCGTTGACAGAATGGCTGCCTACGATAGCCAGATAAGCCATTCGGATCTGCCCATCGGCAATGATCGCCATTTTTCTGATCCTTTCAGGGTCGTTGCCATATTTTCCAACCAATTCCAAAACGAAACGACGGTTGATCTCTTCCACAATCTGATAGATACGGGGCAGCAGACGGCTGAACAATTCCATAGGCCATTTTTCCAAAGCCTCCGCCATGATGGTGTGGTTGGTATAAGCACAGACCTTTTTGGTGATCTCCCAAGCCTGATCCCAAGGCAAATCGTTTTCATCCACCAATACACGCATCAATTCCGCCACAGCCATGCTGGGGTGGGTATCATTCAACTGAAATGCAACTTTATTGGGCAATTCATTGAAATCTGTATGCATTTTTTTAAAACGGGCAACGACCCTCTGGATCGTTGCGGAAATGAAGAAATACTGCTGACGCAGGCGCAGTTCCTTGCCCTGAATATGTTCATCTGCAGGATACAGTACGTCTGTCAATGTGTTTGCAAGCAGTTCTTCTTCCACCGCTTTCTGATAATTTCCTTCATTGAAGGATTTCAGATCCAGTCTGTTCTTGGGTTTTGCTTCCCACAAGCGCAGGGTGTTTACGGTGTTGTTGCCATAGCCGATGACAGGATAGTCATAGGGAATGGCTGTAACGGACTGATAATTTTCCTGTACGAATTTATACTCACCATTTTCCTTTGGAACAGCTCTCACATTACCACCAAATTTGACTTCAACGGCATACTCGCTTCTTTTGATCGCCCATGGATCGCCGTTTTCCAGCCAGTTATCGGGCACTTCCACCTGATAGCCCTTTTCGATGCGCTGTTCGAAAATGCCATAATGATAGCGGATGCCACAGCCATAGGCAGGCAGAGCCAGTGTGGACAGGGATTCCAGGAAACATGCCGCCAGTCTGCCCAGGCCACCATTGCCCAAGCCGGGGTCAGGCTCTGCATCTTCCACGAGATTATAATCGATCCCCAGTTCATCAAATACTTCCTTCACTTCGTCGAACATTTCCAGATTGATGAGGGCGTTGCCAAAGAAACGGCCCATCAGAAATTCCATGGACAGGTAATAAACGACCTTTACGTCTTTTTCATAATATTCATCATGGGTCTTCATCCATTTATCTGTGATGACATCCCGAATCGTGAACACAGCAGCCTGATACAGCTCTTCCGCTGTTGCGTGTTCCAGTGTTTTCCGGTACAGCGTTTTGACGTTTTCCCGAATCATATTCTTCAGTTCTTCTTTTTTAATCAGATTCATAATAACCCCCTCATTCCAAAGGTGCTTTTCTCTTTTTTATTTTTAAAATTTATGGGATCGGCATTCCCAACCCACTCTTTATTATGGGATATAAGTTTATTTATCATACCAAAAAAAAGACTTCTTGGCAATTTTTAATAGGAGAAAATATTGAATTTCCGCTCTTTTTCATAAAAAAGGGGAAAAAATGATGGTTCCCAAAAGGAATCCCCCTGCGCTCAAAAGGGCTTTGCTGATACGGATAGGCTCCGGCAGGATACCGGCCGAAGCGTGGTACAGCCCCATGCCAGCGAAAAGAGCCAAAGGGGCGATTTCTTGCAAGGTCAGTTCTTTTCCTTCCAACAGGAAAAGGGCCGTTGTCAACCCCAGAAAAAGTACCGCCCCCAGAGGTTTCTCCCAGGGAAATCTCTTTTCCGCCAAAAGCCCCAAAGCCACCCCGACGGCAGAAAGAACCGCAGAACCATAGAAAAAGGCAGTCTCCATGGCCATCGGCAACACTGCAAAGCAGAGCATAGCCAGATAGACCCCATCGAAAAAACAAAGGGCAGCTTCGGCGGAATCCCGCTTTTTTGCTGCCCATGTAGAAATCAGATATCCTCCGCAAAGGAGGAGCCAGATCAAATATGTCATATCCCTTCCCCCGTTCTTTCTTTTTATAAAAAGATATGGAGGGGACGAAATGTTCATGCGTTTTTAAAGTGCGAAAACAATGCCCACAATAGCACTCAGCACGATATAGAAAATAGGGTGCTTCTTCCATTTATTGGTGGCGAAAAGCAGTGCTGCAAAAAGGATACATTCCTCGATACCAATCATGCTGCCGATATTCCCCAGGCTCAGTTCCTCCAGCTTTGCGGAGTGGAACAATGCGCCCACAAGGACACCAAAGCCTGCCGCACCAATCAGCCCCATGACCGCAGGGCGCAGACCATAAAAAGCATAGTCCACATATTTATTGCTGCGGAATTTTTCCAACACCTTAGACACCATGATAATGATGATGACAGAGGGCAGCACCAGCCCTGCCGTTGCACAAATACTGCCGATGACGCCGCTGTGCTGAAAGCCTGTATAGGTCGCCATATTGACCCCCAGAGGGCCGGGAGTGGATTCGGAAATGGCGATCATATCGGGAATCTGGCTGGTAGAGAACCAAGGGTATTTATCCGCCAGACGATAGAGGAAGGGCAAAGTTGCCAAGCCACCGCCGACAGAAAACAGCCCGATCTTGAAAAATTCAAAAACAAGGATGAGAAGATCCATCATGATTTCTTCGCCTCCCTTCCGCTGGAAACGGCGATGCCTAAGATCGCCGCCGCAATAACGATCCAAACGGGGGAGATGTCCACCCAAACGGAAACGAGGAAGGATGCCGCTGCGATCACCACACATAATTTATCCACGACGGATTTTTTCCACAGACCTTTTACTGCATTGATGATCAGCACGCTGACCACCACACGGATGCCGGCGAAGGCATGCTGTACTACAGCCAGTTCCGCAAAATTATTTAACACTGCTGCAATAAACATTACAATACAGACGGAAGGAAAGATACTGCCCACCGTTGCGGCAATGGCGCCGGGAATGCCCTTCTGTTTATAGCCGATGAAGGTAGCGGTATTGACGAAGATGATGCCGGGGGTACACTGACCGATGGCGAAATAATCCAATACTTCGTCCTCTGTTGCCCATTGGCGTTTTTCTACGACTTCCTTCTGCAGCATAGGCAGCATAGCATAGCCGCCGCCGAAGGTAAAGCCGCCGATTCTACAAAATGTAACAAACAAATTCCACAAATCTTTCATATTTTAACCTCTTTTCTTGAGACCTTGGGGACGTTGTCCCCAACACCCCTACAAGGGCATCATGCCCTTGACCTGATACCGCAACACCATATACATGGTGTTGCAAATGGGGGTTCTAGGGGAATCATTCCCCTAGCGGAGTGTGAGGCGGCGCCTCACGGTTTTTCCTGCATTTTTGACATTTGATCGGTGGTTGCAAGACTGTCCATGATCTCGTCCAAATCCCCGTCAATAATCGCATCTATCCTGTGCAACGTCAGCCCAATCCGATGGTCTGTTACCCTGCCCTGAGGGAAATTATAGGTACGGATACGCTCGCTTCTGTCCCCCGTCCCCACTTGGGACCGCCTATCGGCAGAGATCGCCTCGTCATGAGCTCTCCGTTCCCGTTCATACACCCTGGCATAGAGTACCTTCAATGCCTGCTCCTTATTCTTCAGCTGGGATTTTTCATTCTGACAGGATACCACAATCCCCGTGGGGATATGGGTCATTCTGACAGCGGAATCCGTCGTATTGACACACTGCCCGCCGTTGCCGGAGGCACGGAACACATCCACCCGCACATCGTTCATATCAATGTGTACGTCCACCTCTTCTGCTTCGGGCAAAACCGCCACCGTGACCGTGGAAGTATGGATACGCCCGCCGCTTTCCGTGGTGGGAATCCGCTGCACCCGATGGACGCCGCTTTCGTATTTCAGACGAGAATAGGCCCCCTGCCCCTTTATCATAAAGGCAATTTCCTTGAAGCCCCCCAGATCGCTTTCACTGGTGTTCATGATCTCAATCTTCCATTTGCGCCGCTCCGCATAACGGGCATACATACGGAAGAGATCTCCGGCGAATAACGCCGCTTCATCGCCCCCTGCGCCCCCACGAATCTCCACGATAACATTCTTTTCATCATTGGGGTCTTTGGGAATGAGCAAAAGGGTGATCTCTTTTTTCAGTGTTTCCAGCTTTTCTTTATTTTCTGCCAGTTCTTCCTTGACTAATTCCCGAAAATCATCATCCAGTTTTTCTTCCAGCATCAGCAAGCTTTCCTCGATAGCCGCTTTTGCCCCTTTATATTCCCGATATTTTTCCACGACGGGCGTCATATCGCTGTATTCCTTCATCAGCTTGCGCCATTGGGTCTGATCGGCGATGATATCGGGATCATTGATCTGCTCCGCCAAATCCTCGTATTTATTCTCGATTTCCGCCAAACGGTCAAACATATTCACGCCCCCTTTCCGCTTTTTCTGCCAAAGGCCACTCTGTCCAGCCCTGCCAAGTCTTGTTTCAGTCCAATTTCAGTATATCCAAATTCTTTTAAAAGGGACAGCAATGCCTCCCCTTGGTCATATCCAATTTCAAAAAAGAGCCAGCCGCCTTCTCGCAGCCATTCTCTGCCTTCTACTACAATGGCACGGTAAAAATCCAGACCATCCTCGCCGCCATCCAGAGCATTGAGGGGCTCAAAATCCCGCACCTCTGTCATCAGCCCTGCAATATCCTTTTTCGGAATATAGGGTGGGTTGGAAACGATGGCATCCAGTTCCCCCTTCCATTCCATAGGCACCTGGGAAAACAGATTGCTTTCATAAAAATCAATGCTGATTTTATTTTCAGCAGCATTTTTCATGGCATAGTCCAATGCTTTGGGGCTGATATCCACCGCCATAATGTTCGCAAAGCTACCGTATTTTCCCAAGCTGACGGGAATACACCCGCTGCCTGTACCGATATCCAAAATGGATTTCAATGGCTCTTTCTGCTGGGTTTCCAGAATGGTTTCCACCAGAACCTCCGTGTCCCCTCTGGGAATCAAAACCCCTTCCCCCACAAGAAAAGGCAAGCCCATAAATTCCCATGCTCCCAAAATATACTGGGTGGGTCTGCCTGCCTCCCGTTGGGAAAGGAACTGTTCGTAACGCTCTGCTGCTTCGTCGGAAAGGGCTTCCCCCTCGCGCAAAAATAAAGCCGTACGGTTTAGACCGGCGGCTTTTTCCAGCAGCAACTCTGCCTCGAAGGCGTAGGCTGCCTTGCCTGCCGCCTTCAGACGCAGTTTTCCTTCTCTGAATGCTTCTCCAACTGTTTTATTCTTCAGGCTCAACTTCCAGAACCCCTTTCATAGCCGCAATGGCACATTCGATCTGACCGTCATCGGGCTCTGCTGTGGTCAGCTTCTGCAGGCAAAGTCCCGGTGCGCTGACGATTTTGACAAAGCTGCTTTCCGAATTGCCTGCCCAGCGGATAACTTCATAGGAAATGCCGGCGATAAAAGGCACCAGACAAATTCTTGTCACCAGACGGAGCAAAAATACATCCGTACGGACAAAGAAGAACACTACCATGGAAATCAGCATAACGAACAGCAGGAAGCTGGTACCGCAGCGTTTATGAAGTCTTGTGCAGGGGCGCACGTTTTCCACTGTCAGCTCCTTGCCGCTTTCGAAGCAGGCGATGGTCTTATGCTCTGCTCCATGATACTGAAATACCCGACGAATTTCCTTCATGCGGGAGATCAGCCACAGATATGTCAAGAAGATACCAATACGAATCAGCCCTTCAATGATACCCAGCCCCCATGTAGGGACGACGGATTTAAAGAGATTCCCAATGGCTACAGGCAGGACAAAAAACAACCCCATGCCCAGCACCAGAGACAGAAACACGCTGAAGTAGATGAGGATATCGTTGATCTTATCCCCCAGCTTATCTGTCAGCCACTGCTCGACGGGAGAAAGCTCTTCCTCTTCCCAGCCTTCCCCGGCGATCTCTGCAGAGCGCATCAGGATTTTCGTACCACTTACCAAAGAATCCACAAAGGCCGCCATACCGCGGAAAATGGGATATTTAAAAATCCCCTTTTTTCCAAGGCCGCCCCAATCCTTTTTCTCAATAACGATCTCCCCTTCGGGGTTTCTCACTGCCATTGCATATATTTTTTTCCCGCGCATCATAACGCCCTCAATGACCGCCTGACCGCCAATATTCGTTCTTTTTACACTCATATCAAAATTCCTCCTTTTGGGAGAAAGGGAAGACCCTTTTCCTCGCAAAAAAACATTTGAAACAAATATTCTTTTGCGAAAAAAAGGGCGAAAGCATACGCTCCGCCCTTTCATTTTTTTGATTATTTTCTGCCGTATTTTTTGTTGAATTTTTCAACTCTACCGCCAGCTTCCAGAAGCAGTTTCTGGCTGCCTGTGTAGAAGGGGTGGCATTTGGAGCAAACTTCGACTCTGATTTCGTCTTTTGTGGAACCTGTTACGAATTCGTTACCACAGTTGCATCTTACTGTTACCTGTTTGTATTCGGGATGGATACCTTCGCGCATTTTTTTCACCTCATTTTCCATATTCGTTGATCAATAATCTACGTTATTTAAAGACAACATGGGTATTTTAGCATAATCGCGCCATTTTTGCAATAAAAAATGTCCTACAAATCGGCAGCAAAGAAATTTATGTGTATTTTGTACAGGCCAAACCTTTATTTCTCATGGAAGCCCAACATTTTTTCCCAAACAGGCAAACGTTCCATGAATTCCCGATTGTTTTTTGTCTTTCGCATCAGGTCGAAAAAGCCTTCCGTCATATCGGTATGGCTCAAAGAAGTCGCCATACGGCGCAGGGCATAATTACATTCCAGTTCCGCAGAGGTAAAAAGTTTTTCTTCCCTTCTCGTTCCAGATTTGATGATATCCACCGCAGGGAAGATCCGCCGTTCCGCCATGCGCTTATCCAACACTAGCTCCATATTGCCGGTGCCTTTGAATTCCTCAAAGACCACCTCGTCCATTTTGCTGCCCGTATCCACCAGGGCTGTGGCAAGGATGGTCAGGCTGCCGCCGTTTTCGATATTTCTGGCTGCGCCGAAAAACCGCTTGGGCATATAGAGTGCCGCAGGGTCCAGACCGCCGGAGAGGGTGCGTCCGCTGGGGGGAATGGTCAGGTTATAGGCACGAGCCAGACGGGTGATGCTGTCCAGCAGGATAACAAGGTCTTTTCCCTGCTCCACCATGCGCTTTGCCCGTTCCAGAACCATTTCCGTTACTTTTTTATGATGCTCCGGTTCTTCGTCGAAGGTGGAATAGACGATCTGCACGTTTTCCCCTTCGATGGAACGCTGGATATCCGTCACCTCTTCGGGGCGTTCATCGATCAGCAAAACGATCAGATGGACTTCCTTATGATTACGGGTGATGGCATTTGCCATTTTTGTCAAAAGGATAGTCTTGCCAACCTTAGGCGGTGCAACGATCATCCCCCTCTGCCCCTTGCCGATGGGGGCGATCAGGTCGATGATACGCCCGGAAAGCTCGTCTTTTTCTGTTTCCAGCCGTAGCTTTTCCTCAGGATAGATGGGAGTCAAGTCCTCGAAATTGGGGCGGCGGATGGCAAGATAAGGCGCATCCCCATTGACAGTCTGCACATAAATCAGCCCACCAACTTTTTCCCCTTCCCGAGCGGGGCGCACATTCCCCTTTACTCTGTCCCCTGTTTTCAGGTTGAATCTTCTGATCTGGGCGGGGGAAACGTAAACGTCATTGGCACCGGGCAGGCAGTTTTCTGCCCGCAAAAAGCCGTATCCGTCAGGCAAAACCTCCAGGATGCCTTCTCCGATTTCTTCATAAATTTGTTTTTCTCTTTCCATGGGTTCCTGCAGAATTTCGGGCTTTTCATCGGATTTTGGGGAAGAAATGCCACAAGCAGCCGCCTGCTGCACAGGGAGTTCTCCTGGCACAGCAGAGGACTGCTTTTCTTTGATCTTCTCTATCAATTCACTTTTTTTCAGGCCGGAAATGGAGGGAATCTCCATTTCCTTTGCCATCCTTCTCAATTCCGCAAGAGTCTTTTTTTCCAATTCACTCATGCTATTCTCCTGTTCTTATTTAGGAATCTTGATTTTGCTGCCGGGTTTCAGAGAATCGCTTTCCTTCATGCCGTTGGCATCCAGGATCTTCTGATATTCTGCGCCGTTGCCCAAGAATTTCTGTGCAAGCTTCCAAGCTGTATCGCCATCCTGTACAGTATATTCCGTTGTGGAGCCGTTGGTTGTAGAGGATGCTGTCGTGCTGCTTTCATCGTCCTCCTTTGCATCTCCGTCTTCTCCGTCAGTCTTTTCTGTGCTGCCATTAGGGTTTTTCAGACTATCCAATTCTTCTTCCAGCTGCATTTTTTCCAGCTGGATATCTTCATATTTTGTTTTGTATTCCTCCGACTGGGTCAGCTGATTCTGCGCTTCTTCCAGCTTGCTGTTCAGGCTTACGGTACGGAAGATCAGGAAAATGATCAAAACCAGGGCAACGACGCCCAAGATGATGGCCAGTTTGCTTTTGCCGCCGCCAAAATCGTCCTCATCGTAATCATCATCATAGAGACTGTCCAGATGCTCCTGTTTTGCTCTTTCTTCAAAATCCAGGTCTTCATAGCGAGGGCGGTTGTCCCTTGCATCTCTGCCCATATCTTCAAAAGGCATGGGGTCTTTTTCTTTTCTGGATTTTCTGCCGCGTTTTGCAGGGGCTGCCGTTGTCTGCAGGGTCACTTCTTCCACAATTTTGGATTTTTTGCGGGCAGGGATCACGCTGACATACTGGATACCGTCATCATAGTCGTCCTGATTCATTGTATTCCCAGCAGATGCGGAAGTATGCATCCCATCCAGATCTTCGGATACAATGCCTGTATTTCTTGCACGGCGGGAAACATAGCGAGTGGGTTCCCCTTCCTGCTGAGGCGCTCTGCTCACTTGGTTGATCTCGTCGCTTACCTGCTGCATTCTTGCTTCTCTGACTTCTTCCACATCCTCTCTTCTCTGGGGACGGCGGGCACGGTATGCGGTTGCTTCTGTGTCGTCGTTCTTGCCCATCAGGGGGTGGGTCTGCATCAGGATATCTACGACTTCCTTGGGCAGGTCGTTATACAGATCTTCATAATAGCCTTTGTCTGTATCGCTCAAACCTCTGGAGCCCTTTGTGTTATCAAATCTATCATCGCTCATGTTATTACCTCCAAAATATATTTCTCTGAAAATATTTCAGTTTCACACAAAAATCGCATTTTATCTTAATTATTTTACATTCTTCTTTCGAAAGTGTCAACCAGAGGGGCGGAAATTCAAAGATTTGTAAGAAATGTCTAGCCATGCAGAAGCAAGAAAAGCAGATTTTTGAAACTATCGTTTCAAAAATCTGCTTTTTTATGCTTCTATTTGGCGTTCAGCCACAGCGAAAAACTGTTCTTATTTCGCAGAAATGATCGCATTCACATCGGCGGACTGGGGTACATATTCCAGTGTCACGCTGCTGCCAACCTGTTTTTTCAGGATTTCCAGGTTATCCTTGGCTTTTGCCTCGAACAAGGCTTCATTGCCTTCCAGCATCAGATACCAGTAGGTGTTCCCCTCGGATACGATATCCTTCATCATGGTGATGGTACCAGTGATGGTCTGGGCTTTGGAGGTATCCACCGTTTCGATGCCACTGCCTGCCATCAGATTGCGGTAAACCTTTTCACATTCCGCAACAGTATCCCCAATGGCTACGATCTGATATTTCTGGATATTGACCATAGCGTATTTCTTAACCAACCCTGCATTATCCTTCAGAGAAAGGAAATAGGTAGGTTCATCGGCAATATTCAACAGGATGGGGAAGGTTGCCACATAATTCAAATGCTGTACCTGCCCCTCCGCCGAGGACATGGCGGAAATTTCCTTGGCACCGGAAATCTGATAATATTTCGTTTCCTTGGTACGGGAATTCATCAGGACAAAGCCGACATTGGATTCGTCGCCGCCGATGGAAGTCACGCCGGTGTATACCCAAACGTCATCATCCAAGGCGATATAGTTATAGCCCTCTGTGGACTTCAGACAGCCCCTCTGCCCAAAGATGCTGTTGATAAAACCATTCTTCAAAGTACCATAATAATCATACTGTTCTACCAGCAGGGCAGAATCATATACCTTATCGACCCATGTGGGTACGTCTGCTACATCATAATACTGATGTTCGCCGGTGGCGGCATTGATGATGATAGCCCCTTTGATATCCGTACCGCCAAAAAGACCGATGGTCTTATCTTCCACAGCGCATACCCAGTAGGGCACGCCCTCGTCATTGATCTCAAAATTATAGGAATGGATCATGGCTGTGGGATAACGGAAACGGATATAGCGATTCAGGTTTCTGCCGAAATGCTCAAAGGGAGAAATCTTGATGCCCTCTTCCAGCTTGATGAGGTCTACATCCTGGGTGGTCATATCAATGCTGATATAAGCAGGGATACCGGTACTTCGGTTGGTCACCCATTTGATGATATCCCCATACTGCAGAGGGGTCACACGGACAGGCTTATTCTGATAATTGATCTGGTTAAAATAAGGGCTGACCTCATACTGGGATACCATATCTACCATGCTGCCCATTTCCCGTTCCGCCAGCTTTGCGGCAGAATCGCTGTCCAAAATAGGAATCTTGTCATAATCCACCTCATGGATGTCATTGGCAAAATCCCCCGTCTGCACATCCAACAACTGATGGTAAGCCGATGCCCGCAAAATGGGAGAGGACAACAGCGTACCCACGCCATAAACGATACAGAGGGCAACAGGAACTGCCAGCAGGCGTTTCGCTGTTTTCCATCTTTCGCCTCGCTCCACAGCGTCGCCGTTTCTCACCAGAAACAGTACCTTGAAGATCGGCCAGAAATTCAGCACCAGTCCAACGGCAATGACCACAACAAAAAACATCCAGCTTTCCTGCGCATGGATATTCAAAGCAGGTAAATAATAATAAAACATTCCTGCCCAGATGAGCAGGGTCAAAATCATGAGAATCGAACGTGATTTTTTCACTTTATCCTCCTCCGTTTCCTTGGTTTGTTCACAAAATTTTAAAAACTTTGGCGGCTTTCTCCTCTTTACATCTCTTCGCCAATTGCATATACTATACTATAAATCCAGAAGATTGTATAGTGATAAAATTGACCGTTTCCTTGTGAAAACATAAGGGAGTGATACCATGAAAATAGAAAGAATCAGCGAAAACCAGCTGAAACTGACGCTGACAAAAGATGACTTGAAGGAAAGAGATATCCAGCTGGAGGATCTCATCACGCCATCCGAAAAGACCCAGAAGCTGTTCCGTGACATCATGGAACAGGCCTTGGATGAATCGGATTTTATTTCCGAAAACACACCGCTGATGGTGGAAGCTGTTCCCTCCGGGGCAGACGGCATCATGATCATCGTAACAAAGGTAACCAACAAAGACAAAAGCGCAAAAACAGGGGGCGATCTGCTCAGTCAGGCACAGGAAATGCGCCGCTGGAAGAAGAAACCCATGGATACTATGGAGCATACGGAGGAACAGAATTCCGATATCCTTATCTATTCCTTCCCCGCACTGGATGACGTTATCAGCGTAAGCCTGCGTCTGGACGGCACATTCAAAGGGGAAAGCGCTGTTTACAAAAACGAAAACAAGTATTTCCTTGTCCTGCAGGGGGATACATACACTGCGGAGGAATCTTCTGAAGAACTGGAACTGGTATTAAAGGAATACGGTCAGAAGCACGTATCTACGCCCCTGGCGAAATATTATCTCCTGGAGCATGGGGAAACCATCATTGGGGATAAGGCCGTGAAGGCACTGGCAAAAACTTTTGGATAAGGGAAAAGACCACATTTGTGGTCTTTTTTGTTTGTGAAAATGGGGAGAGCATCGGAACTAAATTCAAGTTCTCAAAAATCCAAAGATATCGAACTGCGCCCAGTTGGGCGAAAGCTAGGCTTGTGCAAACCTGGTGACTAGCTCTAAATTCATGGCTCCAGAAATCCAATTTCACAGACTTGCGCCCAATGGGGCGAAAATAGCGGTTGGACAAACCAGGGGCACGCCCATTTGGAACTACATCGGCAAAACCAAAAGACCCTTCCTTACTTTTTGCGCACAAAAAGTAACAAAAAGCCTGGGAACCACGTCCAAGGTTCCCAGACCCTCCATGGGATTCAAGGGGAACGATGTTCCCCTCGAAACACCCCTCCCTACAAGCCCTTCGGGCAGTATAAAGTGCCTTTTCGGCAAAGTTTGCCCTCTGTATGGAAAGGCTGCCTTTTTAAATGGAATCTCGGTAAGAGGATTCCAACTTTTGGCGCATTTGTTTTCTTGCCTCTGTTAAAGTTATTTTCTTCAGATCTACATAGATACAGTCTTGACAATTCCCTTGCACATCCAAAGAAATGTTGTTTAATATACATTGGTTTTCTTCCCAATAAATACAAAAAAGATTTTCACAAGATTTGATACTCATAAACTCACCTCATATATATTTTAGAGTTTATAACTCTTAAATGCAATAGAGTTTTAAACTCTGTGGCATCTTAAAAATGGTGATGCTGTATGAAATATAATGAAAGAATTCGTGCATTGAGAGAAGATAATGATTTGAAACAACATCAAATTGCCGAACTTCTTCATATTGGACAGAAAACGTATTCTGACTATGAATTAGGCAAAACACGTATTCCTTTGGAAAGTATAATCATCCTTGCTGAATATTATGATGTAGACTTGAACTATATTTGCGGTGTCAGTGATGTAAAAGCAAAATTTCCAAAAAAATAACAAGAGTGACTCTAAAAATGAGCCACTTACTTTTAGGCGCACTGCGCCGCTTTTCTCCATGCCGTTTCAGGCATCGTAGGGAAGGGATATCTAAGGGGAACTTTGTTCCCCTTAGACCGTTAGAGGGTTCGGGAACCATACGGAAGGTTCCCGAGTTTTTTGTTACTTTTTTTCAAAAAAAGTAAAGAGAGGTTTTTTCTGTTTTGCCGAAACAGTTCCAAATGGGCGCGCCCTAAGTTTGTCCAACCGCCATTTTCGCCCCACTGGGCGCAAGGTCATGAAATCGAAGTTCTGGAGCCATGAATTTAGAGCTAGTCACCAGGTTTGCCCAACCGCCATTTTCGCCCCACTGGGCACAAGGTCATGAAATCGGAGTTTCGAGAACTTGCATTTCACGCCGATGAAAGGAAACAATCTCACACCTACCCCCTTCGTCCGTTTTGCAAAAAAGCGCAACTAAAAAAATCCCCTGCTCTTTTCGATACAGGGGATTTTTTTATTCCGCTTCGATCTCTTCCAGAAATGCATACAGCCCTTTCAGTCTGCTCCATTCCTCCGCCAGATATTGGGGCAGTTCAGGGGTAAAGAGGATATCCTCCATGCCACTTCTGGTACAGATCACGATATCCTTCTTTTTATACCAGCTTTGCGCCAGCGGGTCTAGGGTGTCGTTTTTGATCTTTTTATAATCTTCCCCTTCCAGTCGGAACAAGGGGTCTTTCTCCACTTTTTTGGCGATCCGCAGGAAAGCCGCAGGGTTGCTGTCGATCTTTTTGCGGTATGCCGTCAAATATGCAGGTGTTGCATGCCAAAAGCCCATTCCATGAACGAAGCCCTCCGGCTGCAATTCAAAATAGAAGGTAGGGCGCAGCTTCCATTCCGTACCACGGAGCTTTTCATCATACAGCACCGCCCAGCGACAGGAGCGGTAAGGGCTTTTATCCTTACTATAGCGGATATCCCGATTGATACGGGCAACGGAGTAATTCATCTTTTTTCCGCAGAATAAGGGACTCAGCTCTGCCAGGTCTGCCGCAAATTTATCGAAGGGGTCTTTCAGCACAGCTTTGTAGCGGTCCCGATTCTGGTCCATCCATTCTTTGCTGTTGTTCATCCTCAGTTCCCAGAGGAAATCTATGGTTTCCGGCAAAAAGCCTTCAAATCTTTTCATATCATTCACCTCGTTTCCCATTATACCATATCTTTGGGACGCTGTCCCAAACCCTGGCAGGGAAATAATTTCCCTGCACCCTTATTTGCCTGCGGCGCAAAAAAGACTTGGGAGCAATCCCAAGCCTTTTTCAACAAATCATTTTATTCTCCACAAAACGTTAGTTTTGTGGCGTACCCGGGTCGAGGGGGCGGTGTCTCCTCGCAGGGTGTGGGACAGCGTCCCACGGTTTTCTTAAAATTCCATTTTTTCTTTCAGGTAGGATACCAGATCAGCGATGGGCATTCTTACCTGTTCCATAGTGTCTCTGTCACGTACTGTTACACACTGGTCTTCTACGGAATCGAAGTCATATGTGATACAGAAGGGAGTACCAACTTCGTCCTGTCTTCTGTAACGCTTACCGATAGAACCGGCGTCATCGTAATCACAGTTGAATTCTTTTGCGATCATTGCGTATACTTCCTGTGCCTGCGCAGCCAGCTTTTTGCTCAGAGGCAGGATCGCTGCTTTCACAGGTGCCAGTGCGGGATGGAAACGCAGAACAGTTCTGACATCGCCTTCGCCTACTTCTTCTTCGTCATAAGCGTCACACAGGAACGCCAGTGTCACACGGTCAGCACCAACGGAAGGTTCAATGCAGTAAGGAACATATTTTTCGTTCTTTTCCTGATCAAAATATGTCATATCCTGGCCGCTTGTGTTCTGGTGGCATGTCAGGTCATAATCTGTTCTGTCTGCAATGCCCCACAGTTCGCCCCAGCCAAAGGGGAATTTGTATTCGATATCTGTTGTACCTTTGCTGTAGTGAGACAGTTCTTCAGGAGAGTGGTCTCTCATCCTGATATTTTCTTCTGTCATGTTCAGGTGCAGCAGGAAGTCTCTGCAGTATTTTCTCCAGTAATCCAGCCATTCCAGATCAGAACCGGGTTCGCAGAAGAATTCCAGTTCCATCTGTTCAAATTCTCTGGTACGGAATGTGAAGTTACCGGGTGTGATTTCATTACGGAAAGATTTACCGATCTGACCAATACCGAAGGGCAGTTTCTTTCTGGATGTTCTCTGTACGTTTTTGAAGTTTACGAAGATACCCTGTGCTGTTTCGGGACGCAGATAAATCTGGTTTTTCGCATCTTCTGTAACACCCTGGAATGTTTTGAACATCAGGTTGAACTGACGGATATCTGTGAAATTATGAGCACCGCAGGAAGGGCATACCACCTGGTTGTCGTCCACAAATTTTTTCATCTGCTCGTTTGTCCAGCCGTCTACAACCACTTCAGGCATATCATGTTCTTTCATGTGTTCTTCGATCAGCTTGTCTGCACGGAAACGTTCCTTACATTCCTTGCAGTCCATCAGAGGGTCGCTGAAGCCGCCAACGTGACCGGAAGCAACCCATGTCTGAGGGTTCATCAGGATGGCACAGTCAACACCAACGTTCATGGGGTTTTCCTGGATGAATTTTTTCCACCATGCTTTTTTCATGTTGTTTTTCAGTTCCACACCCAGAGGGCCATAATCCCATGTATTTGCCAGACCGCCGTAAATTTCGGAGCCGGGGTATACAAAACCTCTGTTTTTTGCCAATGCTACGATTTTTTCCATAGATTCTACTGCCATTTGAAATTCCTCCTAACTAAGAAAGTGATAAGTGATAGTTTCGAAGGACGAAAGATTTCTATAAATAGTAAAAGCCTCCATCCCTCGCTGGTAAGCAAGGGACGAAAGCCTTAAAATTCTTCCGCGGTTCCACCCTCGTTGACCGATACTGGTTGCACCGGCCCTCTCTTGTGAATACTGCTCCAAAGTGCCCTTTTCTGGTTCCGACTGCCACCTCGCACCGACCGATGGCTCTCTGAAAATCTTCCGCAGATACTCCTCTTCTTCAACGCAGTCATTATGAAGTTGAGACTTATGATAACGCTTTCTGATACCAAAGTCAAGGGGAAATCTTGCACGATTTTCCGCACATTTTCTTTCAGTCGCGCACAATTTTCCACAAAATATGAACAATATTTCAGCCGCTATACAAAAAAATCTCGAGTTTTTAGTCTGAGATCCATATGTATATCCATGTAGCTTCGCAGGATGACAGTCATCTGATCCAAGGCTTCCTCGGACAGATTGAACCCGAAAACCGCCCTGCCTTCCTTTTCCAAAACATAGGCAAACGCTTTTCGAACGGCGTCATACACAAAGATGCTGTTTGGGGTGCGATGCTGGGGGCAATAAAACGCCCCTGTTCTGCCATCGAAGTATAAATCTCCTTCATTTTTCCCACAGATATTACATTCCTCCGGTGCGAAAAGCCCGGAAATCTGCAATAGCTTCAGTTCAAAAATACGGGAGACCAGCTTCGGCGGCAGCGTACCCTTATCCATGACCAGAAAGGCATAATACAGCAACTCCAACACCGCATCCTGCTCCATGCCTACAGGGCAGCTGCGGTCTGCCAGCTCCGCCAGATACATGGCTTCGGAAAATTTATCGATATCCATCCGAAGACCATAAAAACTGTTCAGCAGCTCCGCCTGGGTGATGGAATAGAAGCCATTGCCCTCATAAACAACAAAATCGGCATAGCAGAACAGCTGCGTCGCCGCCAAAAGTCTGCTTTTGGCATTACGTGCCCCACGGGCGGAAAGGATGACACGCCCCAAGCCCTTCGCCAAAAGGACGATCTGCTTGTTGCTCTCACCTTTCATCTGTTCCCGTATGACAATGCCCCGCAGCTTTTCTGTTCCCATAGCCGACCTCGTATCAATCTCAATAAAAATTCTTATATCTTGATGCTTCTTCTATACGACGGCGGGGGTTTTCCGCCTGCTCCGCCAAATATTTGCGATAGCGCAGATAATCCTCCACCTGCCCTGTCTGCAAAAACCTCTGCCAGTATGTCTGTTCCTGTTCGCTCATCGTTCCATCCCCTTTCCTGGAGATAGGATGTGAAAAAAAGAACGCCTCCATACTGCCAAAATACTGCCAAAAAGACCGCGGGGCTGTAAAACCCTTGGGGCTCTGCCCCAAACCCCGCAAAAACCTTGGGGCTCTGCCCCAACCCCCGCTAGGGAAATCATTTCCCTAGGACCCTGATACCCTCGCAAAACTGCCGTTTTGCGAGAATGAAAAATCGAAATATGCCACAAAACGCTAGTTTTGTGGAACGATCAGGTCAAGGGCATGATGCCCTTGTGGGGGCGTTGGGGGCAAAGCCCCCAAGGTCTTTAAATATTCTTTTTGTCGTAACCGAAATTTTTCAAAAGGAAATCACTGTCCCGCCAGTCCTTCTTCACCTTTACCCAAAGCTGCAGATAAATGGGCGAACCCAACAGCCGCTGCATATCATATCTGGCTGTAGAACCGATGCGCTTCAGCATACTGCCCTGCTTGCCGATGATGATACCCTTATGGGAATCCCGTTCACAATAGATCGTCGCCTGCACATCTACCATATCCTGATCGGGACGTTTCTTCATGGACATGATCTCCACAGCTATGCCATGGGGCACTTCATCCTGCAGAAGATACAACGCCTTTTCCCGAATGATCTCCGCCGCGATCTGCCGTTCCGGCTGGTCTGTCACCATATCCCCGGGGAAATACTGGGGGCCTTCCGGCAGGTATTTTTTGATCACTTCCAAAAGCTCCCCTGTGTTTCTGTCTCTCATGGCAGAAATGGGCACCACATCCGCAAAATCATACAGCTTATTGTATACAGAAATGACCTCCAACAGAATATCCCGTTCCACGGTGTCGATCTTATTGATGACCAGCACAACAGGTGTTTTTATGTTTTTCAGGCGATCCAGCACATACTGGTCCATAGCCTGAATCTCTGTCGTAGGTTCGATCAGCATCAGAACCAAGTCCACTTCATTAAATGTTGTTTCCGCAGAGCGCACCATATATTCACCCAGTTTGGATTTTGGCTTATGAATACCGGGGGTATCCAAAAATACGCACTGGAAATCCTCTTTCGTCAGAATGGATGTGATCTTATTTCTTGTGGTCTGGGGTTTATGAGAAGTAATGGCAATCTTTTCCCCGATGAGACAGTTCATCAATGTGGATTTGCCCACGTTGGGTCTGCCTACAAGAGAAACGAAACCGGAGTGAAATTTTTTCATTCCATTTCAACCCCTCTTTCTTTCAGCATCGCTTTCTGTTCTGCCAGGAAAATCTGGTCTTTTTCTTCCCAGTCCTTTGCCATATCCAACAGCAGCATATACTGCAGCCATCTTTCGTTCTTTGTATCAATATCCTCCTGAGTCAGCCCTTTGATCAGGCACAAAGCCTGATAATATTTCATGCCGTTTTCCGCTGTCATATATTCGGAATTCATACCAAGGACTACGTGAATTTTATTAGTATTGGGCAGGCGGTATCTTCTGATATCATCCTGCATATCGGTTGCGTCACGTCCCATCATCTTCGCAAATTCACAAGCTGCTTTATAGTGGGCCATCAATTCTGTTTCCGTGATTTTCACACGAAATGCGCCCCATTTATCAATGATGTACTGTTCCACTTCCTCCATGGTTCTTGCATTGGGTTTCATTTCGATATCCGCAAATTTTGCTTTCAATGCTTCGATGCCGTTCATGTTTCTTTCCTCCTAAAAACTATTCTGTATCCTATTTTTCCTTTAATTCGTCCCATTTGGCACGGATGGCCTGCATATCCTCCCATGCGGGGCGTTTTTTCGCTTCATCCCTGAGCAATGCGGAGGGATGGTAGGTTGCCATGATATGATAGCCCTTTCGTTCAAACCACTGCCCTCTCTGGCGGGTGATCTTGAATTCAGGGTCGATGATGGTTGTGGCGGCGATGCGCCCCAGACAGACGATGATCTTCGGTTTGATGAGCATCAGCTGATACCTGAGGTAATTCAGGCAGGCTGCCTTTTCATCATCGTGGGGGTCACGGTTGCCGGGCGGGCGGCATTTCACCACATTGGCAATATAAACATCCTCCAAAGATAAGCCGACGCTTGCCAGCATTTTATCCAATAATTGTCCCGCAGGGCCTACGAAGGGTATGCCCTGCAAATCCTCCTGCTGTCCGGGGCCCTCCCCGATGAACAGGATATCCGCATTGGGGTTGCCTTTGCCGATGACCACATGGGTACGCATTTCCCAAAGCCTGCATTTTTTGCAGGAATAACAGGCTCCCTCTAAAATCTCCCAGCTTTTTTCCGCCATACTTCTTCCACCTCAAAATCACGAAACCGATTCTTCCACTTTATACTCCTTTAAAACATTTTGGGCTTTTTGGGCAAATTCAGCCCCGTCTTCCATCCAATCAATCCCTAATGCCCCGCCGACACCGGATGCGCCATAAAGGTGTACCTTTGTTTTTCCGTCCAATTCATCCAGCAGCACAGTCAGTATGGGTCTGTCATTTGACATAAAAGCATATTTCTGGAAAACCATAAGGCGAATCTCCTTGCCATCCGGCAAAGTCCGCTGATATTCATCCAAAATCTCCGCCTTCACAATTTTTCCGTGCAAGCCTTCTTTCAGCTTTTCGGCTGTTTCTGCAAGGGAAAGTGTAACATAAAAATCAAATGCTTTTTTCATTCCTTCTTCTCCTTCCTTCTTCTCCTTATTTAATATCTTCCCCCCGAAACCCAAAGGGCAGCAATTCCTGCACGGAAAAGATCATCATACCCTTTTCATTGCTATCTAAAATGACCTTGCCATCGGGCAGGAATTCAAACAACACCTGTCGGCAAATGCCGCAGGGAGCGGCATACTCTCCACTGCTGGCAACGATGGCAATGGCTTCAAACTCCCGCACACCTTCGGAAACAGCCTTGAAAATGGCTGTGCGCTCGGCACAGTTGGTTGCGCCATAGGATGCGTTTTCGATGTTGCAGCCTTGAAATACCCTGCCATCCTTTGCCAAAAGGGCCGTTCCCACCTTGAAATGGGAATAGGGCGCATAGGCATACTTCATGGCTTCTTTTGCCATGCTTACCAATTCTCTGTCTGTCATAAGGATTCCTCCTCACTGCATTTTCATAAAACCTGATACCGCCCGATAGAAAATACTTTTTCGAGTTGTTTAGCCTGCGTTTCTGCGAGAAAAAGTTTTTTCTATGCAAGGGCGGCTTGGTTTTTTATTCTCTGGGGAAACCTGCCTGCAGCAAAATCTCCTTCTGTCGGCGGAACATCTCCGCTTCCTCCTCTGGTTCCATGTGGTCATAGCCCAGAAGATGTAGCATACTATGGGCAGTCAGAAAAGCAATTTCCCGTTTCAGGGAATGACCGTATTCCTCCGCCTGTTCCTTCGCCCGTTCCAGGGAAATGATGATATCCCCCAAAATGATTTCGTCATTTTCGTTGACCTCTGCTTCCTCCCCTTCCTCGAAAGTCAGCATAGGAAAGCTGAGGACATCTGTGGCTCTGTCAATATTGCGGAACTGCTTATTGATCTGGCGGATTTCCTCGTTATCCACAATGGAAACGCTGATCTCGCAGTTTTCATCAAATGCTTCGTATTTCAATGCTTCTGCCGCCGCTTTCCCGATGGCTTCTTCCAGCTCCGGCGAAAGGGCCGTATCTGTTCTGTTATCGATCAGTAGATTCACTGTTTTCTTCCTCTCTTTTTTCTGTTGCAGGGGCTTCTTTTTTCGCCGCCGCTTCGATTTCTTCCTGTTTGGGGTATGCCACCCGCTCATGATACATCCCGTGGAACACTTCGATAAATGCCTTGCGGATGATTTCCAATTCATGGATCGCAAGACCGCTATGATCCAGCTGTCCATCATCCAGCTTATCTTTGATCAGATTTTTAATCACGCCTTCCGCTTCTTCCAAGGTCTTGCCGCTGCCCAGCATGGAGCGCACCGCCGCCTCCACCGTATCCGCCAGCATAACGACAGCAGATTCTCGGGAGGTGGGGACGGTTCCCTGATAGCGATAATCGGATTCCTTTACATTCTCCGCCCCATAGGCCTTCAGTGCCTTGAAATAGAAAAACTTCACAAGGCTTGTCCCATGATGCTCCCGAATGACATCCAAAACAATGTGGGGCAGATTATATTCCAGCCCCATCTCCACGCCGTTTTTCGGGTGCTGGGTAATGATCTTGGCACTGCTCTCCGGTGCAAGGTCATCATGGGGGTTATAGCCCGTCTGGTTTTCCGCAAAAAACTGGGGATTTTTCAGCTTGCCGATATCGTGGTAATAGGCACCTGCCCTTGCCAAGGCCGTATTGGCACCGATGCCATAGGCCGCCGTTTCCGCCAGATTGGCAACGATCAGACTATGGTGATAGGTCCCCGGGGCCTCCAACATCAGCTTGCGCAGCAGCTCATTATTGGGATTGGTCAGCTCCAGCAGACGCAAAGGCGTATTGGCTTCAAAGGTTGCCTCCCAGAAGGGCAGACTGCCCACGGCAATCGTGACAGAAAGCAGCCCCATCACTGCCCCAAAGACAGATTTTAACAGTAAACCTGTCGTATAGCCATCCTCGAAGAACAGACCAACCCCCAGCATGGCGAAAAAGCTGACCGCACCCATAGCCACGGCAATGGGAACGATCATCTGCCGCTTGTCCGTTTTTTGGATCAGCAAAGCACCCAATGTGCCCACCAGCAGGGAATACATCAAAAACTGCGCATCGCCGTTGAAAATAAAACAGCCGATGATACAGAACAAGGAATTCATGACCAATGCCACTCTTCTGCCTACCAAAAGGCTGGAAAGCATGGCAAACAGCCCCAGGGGGATCAGAGTAAAATAAGAGATGCCCGACATCAGCCGCAGCAAAATCACCATGATGACATACACGCTGAACAGCATCTTCACTTCATTCTGCTTCAGTACCACAACCCCTTTTCCCCATGCAAAAAAGAGATACAGGGCAACGAACAGCAACGCCACCATCAGCATACTGCCCAGAAGGGGCAAGGCACTATCGGTATAATCGGTGCCGCCCACCAGATGCAGGCTGACCAATCTGTCATAGATATCCTGAGTGATGATCTCCCCTTCATCCACGATTTTTTGATTTTTGCGGATCATCACATCTTCCACTTCTGCCCGTTTTTCTTCCCGGGCAGTCTCCATGGCTGTTTCATCGGGCAGGAGGTTCGGTTCCAATGCCGCCGCGAAAATCCCACTTGCCATTTCCTTCAGGGCACGGTTCCATGCAGTGGTGCCAAAGGCTTCATTGGCCTTTGTCCTGCCGTTTTCCAAAGCATCGGCAGTGATGCCTTCCCCATAAACCTGATTCATGACTGCCACACAATCCTCCGCAAATAAGCTGCGGTTAGCGGCATCCAGCCCGGCATAAGCATTCAGTTGTTTTTCCGTCAGAACCACAGGCAGCTTCCAGGGAGCTTCCTTTGCTTTTTCATAAAAGCTTTCCCCTTTTTCCAAAGAGGCAAGGATATGATTCAAGTCCTGAAACAATTCATCGACCTTTGTACGGCTTTCCTCTTTCACTGCGGCATCCTGTTTATAAATAGGCGCAACGCTGTCTGCGGCTGCGTCCTTCAATTTTTTCGTAGCCACCTCATCCACAGCATCGGCTTCGGCAACATAGCGTTTTTCTGCCACAGAGCCCACCTGCACCGTATCCATTTCCTGCACATAAGAGCCTGTGCCGATGCAAAAAATGGTCAGGAGGATAGCAATGGTATACATGATCCCCTGATAGGATCGTTTCTTTTGGTTATTTGGGGAAGCGTCTTTCCTTCTTGCCATCCTGATCGCCTCGTTTCTTGTTTTCAAACTTTTCATAGGCAAGGATGATCTTCTGCACCAGCGGATGGCGCACAACATCCTTATTGGTTAATGTGATCTGACCGATGCCTTCGATACCCGATAAGATCTTTGTTGCTTCCATCAGACCGCTTCGCTTGCCTTCCGCTAAGTCGATCTGGGTCACGTCCCCGGTAATGACCGCCTTGGAGCCATAGCCAATACGGGTCAGAAACATCTTCATCTGTTCGGGCGTGGTATTCTGGGCTTCATCCAGCACAATAAAGGCATTATCCAACGTACGCCCACGCATATAAGCCAAGGGAGCCACTTCAATGAGCCCCTTCTCCATATTTTTCATAAAATTTTCTGCACCCATGATCTCGTACAGGGCATCATACAAAGGGCGCAGATAGGGGTCTACCTTCTGCTGCAAATCCCCGGGCAGGAAGCCCAGCTTTTCCCCCGCTTCAATGGCAGGACGGGTCAGGATAATGCGGTTCACTTCGTTATTTTTGAAAGCAGTGATAGCCATTGCCATGGCGAGGTAGGTTTTCCCTGTACCGGCGGGGCCAATACCAAAAACAACTGTGTTATTTTTAATCAAATCAACATACTTTTTCTGCCCCAGGGTTTTGGGCTTCAAGGGTCTGCCGTTGACGGTAATGCAGATCAGGTCATCGTATACCTTTTCCAGCTCCTTCAAATCGGCTTCCTCCGCAGAGGAAATGAAGTATTCCAGATTCTGCTCTGTGATCTCCTCGCCCTTTCTTGCCAATGCCGCCAGGGAATGCATCACATTCCAGGCCTTATGGACATTTTTTTCCTCACCGGAAATTTTCACATCATCGCCCCGATTGACGATGCTGACTTCGCAGGCCTTTTCAATTTTTTTGATATTGGCATCAAACTGCCCGAAAACAGGCAGGATGATACGATTATCCATCTGCATGGTTCTTTCAAATGCCATCGGCATTTTCACGCTCCTTTTCTTGTGTTCTCAATTGTTTTTTCTCTATTCGCTCCGCCATGGTGATCTCCGCTTCGGCACGGACACAGTCGGCGTATTCTTCGAATTTGATTTCTATATTTTCTATTTTACCGTAAGCAGACAATAAATTCTCTGCTTTTTTTCTTAAATTTTCTTCCAAAAGGGATTTTGCTTCCTCCACGGTGCGTTCTTTTTCCACCGTTTCACAAGCCTTCCAAATTTCTTTTTTCCATTTCAGGGGCAATGTAAAATCCCCCAAAGACAAGGGCGTTTCTTCCAGCACCGTCTTTTCCCATTCTCCATCTCCGTTGGGATGGATGATATCCAGCTCTTTTTCAGAAAAAATAAGGCTATGGTTTTCCTTTTCCACGCCGCTGTAAAGAACTTCTTCATACTGCAGGGGCATTTCCTCTGTCAGCCGCTGCCAGATGCGGGCTGTAACGGCTCCTTCCGCCCCGGTATATTCCGTATGCTGTTCCTCCCCTTCCAGACCAATGGTGAGTTCGGAAGAGATCAGGACATCGCCCTTTTGCACCACATCCCCTGCCATAACCAAAGGCGTTCCCCGCTCCGCAGTGATCTGCAAAATCACGCCGTCGGCAGAAGCAACCATATCACAGGGAGTCTCCTGATCCACCAGTTCCACCTTTTCGATGGTCTCCGCCAGTTTGATCGTGGCATCTGTCCCACGGATGCCTACGCTGACCCAAGAGATATCGGCGAAATTTTCCAGAAGCTTGTTGGTAATATCCTCCGTATCCACGTTTCGCTTCCATACGCCGGGCTTCAGACCCATTTCTCCGCAAAAGGAAAGGATTTCTTCTTCCCCAAGGCGTTCATTCCCTTCCACCTCCACTGTCCAGATAAAGGAGGAAAGCAGATAGAGCCCTGCGGCAAAAAGCAACAGCCCTGCCGCCCAGACTTGTCTCTTGCGAAACCGCCCCAGAAAATACGGCAGACCGCCCCAGCCAAGGACTTCGATGGTACAGCCTGTTTTTTCCGCACAGGCCTCCAAAATATCCAAACTGCCGCCTGCCGCTTTCATCGTCATGCCAGCCCCTGCCTGAACCACATCCCAAAGATAGACTCCGCGGTAAGCCGCCATATTCATAAAGCGTTCGGCAGAAAAGCCCTTTGCCCTTATTCTAACATATCCACGTAAATAATACCATAACGCCAAGAACAAAATCCTCACCCCAACGATCGTCTTTGTAAAAGCATGGTTTGGCAACTACTAATGACATTCGTAAGGCTTCGCCTTACTCATTCATTAGGTTGTCTCATATACACTGGGTTCTGCCTGCGAGCAGTCAGCTCCCAGTGTATATGGACAACGCTTTATTGTAAGAACTCCATCTTTTCCACCTTGCCCGTCACCACCAGACACTCCGCCGAAAGCTGCTTTATGCAAAGACCGCTCCCCGTCAGGCGCAGGATGCCTGTCGCTGTGGAAACCCGCACCGTTTCTTCCCCATATTCCAATATCCCTTTATAATTTTCTATGGAAACCTCTTCCCGCCCGATAAAGGAGATCAGGGGCAGGTTCAGCATGATCTCTTTGGGCAGCTCCAACGCTTCCGTCATATTTTTCCGAAATCCCATGCGATCACCTCAAAACCATTTATTCAATCTATGCCCTTTGGGGAAAAACTAGACTTTGTCCCTCAATACAAAAAGACACTCACAAATCAATGTAAGTGTCTCTCTGATTGCATTTTGATTCCTGCCCTAGGGCCTTAGGCATTAGCCCAACAACGCCCTGTCGTTGGCAAATTCCTTACCGCTGGCAATGGTAAACTGCTGTAGCAGGTCATCTACCGTCAGGTTCTTCTTTTCTTCCCCTTTGATATCCAGAATGATCTTACCGTCCCACATCATAATCAGACGGTTGCCGTGGGCAATGGCATCCTTCATATTGTGGGTAACCATCAAAGCAGTCAGGTTATTTTCCGCAATGATCTTGTCGGAAATCTCCAGAACCTTTGCGGCTGTTTTAGGGTCGAGGGCCGCCGTATGTTCATCCAACAGAAGCAGTTTGGGCTTTTTCAATGTAGCCATCAGCAGTGTCAGTGCCTGTCTCTGGCCGCCAGAAAGAAGGCCAACCTTTGCCCGCAGACGAGTTTCCAGACCCAGATCCAGCACTTTCAGCAGCTCCACATATTCTTCTCTTTCCTTTTTTGTGATGCCCCATCTCAGGGTACGGGTCTGTCCACGGCGTTTGGCTACCGCCAGATTTTCTTCGATCTCCATGTCTGCCGCTGTACCATTCATAGGATCCTGGAACACACGCCCCAAATATGCAGCTCTTTTATGCTCAGGCAGCTTTGTGATATCCATCCCATCGATAATGACAGAACCACTATCGATGGGCCATGTGCCCGCAATCGCGTTCAACATCGTGGATTTGCCGGCGCCGTTGCCGCCGATAATGGTAACGAAATCGCCATCCTCCAAAGTCAGGTTGACGCCGTTCAAGGCTCTTTTTTCATTGACAGAGCCGGGATTAAAAGTTTTATAGATATTTTTCAGTTCAAGCATTCTTCCCGCCTCCTCTCTTTACATGGCTGGCAGCATATTTCCCTTTCAAATGGGGCACCGCCAGGAACAGGGCTACGATCAGGGAACTGATGAGCTTCATATCTGTCGTTTCCAGACCCAGCCACAAAACCACAGCGATTACAACGAAATACAATATCGCACCGCCCACAACACCAACCAGACGCAGGGCAAAATTATGAAATACCTTTTCAAATACGACACCGCCAATGATGACCGCCGCCAAGCCGATAACGATGGCACCACGGCCCATATTTACGTCGGCGTTGCCCTGATACTGGGCATATAAGCCCCCTGCCAAGCCAACCAGACCGTTGGAAAGCATCAGACCAATGATCTTCATATGATTGGTGTTGATGCCCTGGGCACGGGCCATTTTTTCATTGTTGCCTGTAGCGCGGAAGCCACGGCCCATTTCTGTGCCAAAGAACCAATACAGGAAAACAATCAAAGCCACACAGAAAATAGCGGAAATGATGATTGCACGGGGAATATCACGCAGGCTGAGAATCAGGTCATAGTTATCTACACTGATAGCCTGATTGGATTTGCCCATGATCCGCATATTGATGGAATAAAGCCCCAGTTGGGTCAAGATACCCGCAAGGATACCGGGAATACCCAAAGCAACGTGGAACAAGCCTGTCACCATGCCTGCCAACATGCCTGCGACGGTAGCCGCAATCAATGCCACATATACATTTTGCCCGGAAAGCATCATCATAACGGCTACGGCACCGCCAGTGGTAATGCTGCCGTCTACGGTCAGATCCGCAAAATCCAGTATCTTAAACGTGATGTAAACGCCAATGGCCATGACACCCCAGATCAGCCCTTGGGCAACCGAACCGGGAAGGGCGTTGAATAATGCCATAATGTTCATAAGAGATCCCTCCAACTCTTTTTATGTGATCTGCTTACCTTCGTCTTATGTCTTACAAAAATAAGCCAAAAAAAATTATATCTCATTCGACAGAGATACGCAAGTTTCTTTCCGTATTTAAAAAATTGATAAGAATAGCGGAGCAAAATGCTCCGCTATTCTGTTTGTTGTCTGTATTTTTTCTTTTGTAAAACGGTGATTTATTCGCCAATGGCTACCATATCTTCGGGAATTGTGATACCCAGAGCTTCTGCGATTTCAGGATTATATTTTGCTGTGATACCATCGGAAACGTATTCGATGGGCATTTCAGCGGGGTTCGCACCATTTACCAGAATTTCGTAAGCCATTTCCGCTGCTTTTACGCCCAGATCATAGTAGCTGATGGACAGTGTAGCCAGACCACAACCGGCACAGATGCCTTCTTCACCGGTGATGACAGGGATACCTGCGGGAACGGTGATGTTTTTGATGATTTCTGTATTGTTTGCCATTGTGTTATCTGTAGGAACATACAGAGCGTCACATTCGCTGATGGCTTTTGTCACTACGGACTGTACTTCATTGGAATCCGCTGCGGTATATTCCGTCCAAGCGATGCCTGCTTTGTCCAGTTCTTCCTGTGCCAGTTTAGACTGGAAGATGGAGTTGGGTTCTGCGGAGCAGTAAACGATACCAACCTTTTTTGCATCAGGAACCAAATTCTGCAGAATCACGATCTGCTGATCTACAGGAGCCAGATCAGATACACCTGTTACATTTTTCCCGGGTGCCTCATTGGATTCCACAACGTCTGCTGTCACATAATCTGTTACAGAGGTGCCGATGATGGGAATATCTGCTGTTGCCGCTGCTGCGGACTGCAATGCTGTTGTGGCGTTTGCCATAATCAGATCAACATTGTTGGAAACAAAGCTTGTTGCGATGGTTGTGCAGTTTGTCTGTTCTCCCTGTGCATTCTGATATTGGAATTCCACATTTCCTTCTCCCAACAGTTCTTTCAGCTTATCCTGAAAGCCCTGTGTTGCCGCATCCAGAGCGGGATGTTCCAGCTGCTGTACGATACCAACTGTGTATTTTTCGCCGCTTGCGTTTTCATCTGCAGGTTCTTCGGAACCGCCGCCGCAGGCTGTCAATGCCATTGCTGCAACCATCATAGTGGCTGTCATTTTCATCCATTTTTTCATAAGAATCTCTCCCTTTTTCTTGTGTTTTCCGATGTTCGCTTTTTTGCATACACGCGAGTATGCGTTACATCATTAAAGTCATTATAGCACTCCATTTGACAATGTCAAGAAATTAATTCCAAAAATTACAGGTTTTTTGTATACATTTGATTGGACGCCGAAAAGCATAAAAAGCGGAGCATTCTACTCCGCTTTTGAAAAAATTCTCTCGCTCATTCAACTGTTTCCAAGGCTTCCATGCCTTCGGGGATCTCAATATGCAGTGCTGCCGCCATATCCTCATTATATTGGGGTGTGATCCCTTCGGATACAAATTCGATAGGCATTTCAGCAGGGTTTGCACCATTTACCAAAATTTCATATGCCATTTCAGCTGCTTTTACGCCCAGATCATAGTAGCTGATGGACATTGTGGCAAGGGCACCGATCCGGCACATGGGTTCTGCCCCTGCAAAAGAAGGCACACCGGCAGGAATGGTAATATTCTTCACAATTTCCATATTATTTGCAAAGGTATTATCGGTGGGGATATAAACTGCACCGCAATCGTTGACTACCTTTGTCATGACTGTCTGAATATCGTTGGAATCTGCTGCCGTATATACAGCATAGTCTCTGCCCAGCTCCTGCAGATGCTCCTCTGCCAACTTTGCCTGATAGGTAGAGTTGGGTTCTGCAGAGCAGTATACCACTGCTACTTTTGTATCCTCCTGACAGAACTGCAGCAAAACATCCACCTGTGCGCTGATCTCCGCCAAGTCGGAAACACCGGTCACGTTTCTGCCGGGGGCTTCATTGGAATCCACAACGCCGGCGGTGATATAATCTGATACAGAAGCGCCGACGATGGGGATATCTCCCGTTGCAACTGCCACAGACTGCAGTGCCGCCGTACCGTTTGCCATGATCAGATCTACCCCATCGGAAACGAATTTCGTTGCGATGGTTGTACTGTTGGTCTGTTCTCCCTGGGCATTTTTCAAATCAAAGGTTACATTTTCTTCCCCCAAAAGCTCTGTCAGCGTATCCATAAAGCCTTCGGTTGCCGCATCCAAAGAGCCATGCTCACTCTGCTGCACAATGCCGATCCGATATGTGTTTTCCGCCGTCTCTCCTGTGCCGCCGCAGCCTGTCATCGCCAGGACTGCCGCCATCAAAGCAGCTGCCAAGCCCATGTATTTTTTCATTTTCATACGGTGTCCTCCTTCTTTTTACGTTCTTTCTGCTGTGGTTGCCATCGTTTCATGCCGATTTTATCTTACGATCCTACTTTGTAAGGAGATTATAGCATCCTAAAACGGAAAGTCAATATCAAATTAAAAGAGCCACAGGCTTTTGCCTGTGGCTCTATTGTTTTTGATCATTACTTGCCCTGGAGCATTTTCTTCACAAGACCGCCAACGACTTTCATATCCGCGCGACCTTTTACCTTGGCTGTCACGATACCCATGACTTTTCCCATTTCCTTGATGGTCGTCGCACCGGTCTGTGCAATCGCTTCTTCTACGATCTTCTGAATTTCATCCTCGCTTAACTGCTCTGGAAGGTAACTTAACAAAATTTCGATCTCTTTATTGAGTTTTTCGATCAGATCTTCCCTGCCGCTCTTGATATAGTCGGGCAAGGAATCCCTTCTGCTCTTGAGCTGTTTGGAGATAACATCGATGACGCCTTCATCATCCAGTTCGACCTTGTTATCTTTTTCGATCTGCAGGATACCGGAACGAATCAGCTGTACTGTATCCTTTTTCAATGTATCCTTTTCTTTCATAGCAGTTTTCAAATCTGCAAAAAGCTGCTCTTTTAATGACATATCATCATCCCTTTTCGCCTAAGTAAACTATCAATCATCTGAATTTACGTTTTCTAGCGGCTTCGGATTTCTTTTTGCGTTTTACGCTGGGTTTGTCATAATGCTCTCTTTTGCGTACTTCGCCCATAATACCATCTCTGGCACATGTTCTTTTGAAACGACGCAGTGCGCTGTCCAAGGATTCATTTTCTTTAACTTTTACCTCTGACATTGAATTTCCCTCCCTCCCAGTGCGAGATTCGTTGATGGCAAGAAAGGTGCTTTTGCGCCTTTTTTTACCATACATCTAAGAATTATACACAAAAACTCCCGCAACGTCAATAAGAACAAAGAGAAATTCTTAAGAAAAATCATGCCAAATCTGCTTCAGCCGCGGATTTTTTTATATTTTTTACGGTACTTTCTTTTTTTACAGGAATTTTTGCGGGAACTTTCCGTTCCAATACGATCATCCCCAGAGGAGGAACATCCACATCCACGCTGAACTGACAGCGGCTGCAGGGTGCTGTGGTGCTTTCCATGGGCGCTTCATTCACGACATTGCTGCCGCCGAAGCGTTCCGCATCACTATTGAAGATCTCTTGGTAAGTTCCTTCCTTCGGCACGCCCAGGTGGAACCCTTTATGCACCACAGGGGTAAAATTGCAGACAAAGATCAATTCCTTTTCCTTGCTTCTGCGGACAAAGGATACGACAGAGCTGTCCGCATCGTCACATTCAATCCACATAAAGCCATTGGGGTCGAAATCTTCCTCCCAGAATGCGCTTTCCTTGGCATACAGGTGGTTCAGTTCCTTCACATACGCCTGCATATGCTGATGGTCGGCATACTGCAGCAGGTGCCAATCCAGAGAACGGGCTTCGCTCCATTCCTGATACTGACCAAATTCGCCGCCCATAAACAATAACTTCTTGCCGGGGTGCCCCATCATAAAGCCATAGGACAGGCGCAGGTTGGCAAAGCTCTGCCAAGTATCCCCGGGCATCTTGCCGATCATGGAGGATTTCATATGCACCACTTCATCGTGGGACAAAACCAGGACAAAGTTTTCAGAATAGTGGTAGGCCATCCCGAAGGTCAATTTATTGTGATGATACTTTCTGTAGATGGGGTCTTTTTTGATGTAGAACAGGAAGTCATTCATCCAGCCCATATTCCATTTCAGGCTGAAGCCCAGACCGCCTTCTTCGGCATCTCTGGTCACGCCTTCCCAGGAGGTGGATTCTTCAGCGATGATGACTGCGCCGGGTTCTCTCTTCGCCATGATGGAATTCATGTGTTTCAAAAATTCCACTGCTTCCAGGTTTTCTCTGCCGCCAAATTGATTCGGCAGCCATTCCCCGTCATTTTTACAGAAATCCAGATACAGCATAGACGCCACTGCATCCACACGGAGACCATCGATATGGTAGGCCTCTACCCAGAACAGGGCATTGGCCAGCAGGAAGTTGATGACCTCTTTTCTGCCATAGTTGAAGATATAGGTTCCCCACTGCAGGTGTTCGCCCATGCGGGGGTCCTCATGTTCATAGAGGGCTGTGCCGTCGAAACGGGCCAAACCAAAATCATCCTTGGGGAAATGGGCAGGCACCCAATCCAGAATGACGCCGATGCCGTTTTGGTGGCAGGTATCGATGAAATATTTGAACTCATCGGGGCTGCCATAACGGCTGGTGGGGGCATAATAGCCTGTTACCTGATAGCCCCAGCTGCCATCGAAGGGATGTTCCTCCACAGGCAGGATCTCAATATGGGTATAGCCCATTTCCTTTGCATAGGGCACCAGCTGCTCCGCCAGTTCCACATAAGTCAGGAATCTATTCTCTTCTCCCCGCATCCAGCTGCCCAAATGGACTTCATAGATATTCATGGGAGCGGTTTTGAAATCATATTTCTTTCTGGCAGTCATCCAGCGGCGGTCTTTCCATTTATACCGCTTCAAAGGATACAGCACAGAGGCCGTCTGGGGTCTCAATTCGGAATAGAGACCATAGGGGTCTGCCTTATCCACGTGTCTGCCGTTGCACTGTACCACATGGAACTTATATTTATCCCCTTCCTTCAGGCCTGGAATAAAAATTTCCCAGATACCGGAATTGCCCAGCTTTCGCATCAGATGTCTGCGGTGATCCCAGTTATTGAAATCGCCCACCACGCTGACTGCCTTGGCATTGGGTGCCCACACGGAAAAGGCTGCCCCCTTGGCGCCGCCGTGGGTCATCAGTCTGCCGCCCATTTTTTCATAAATTTCATAATGCGTGCCGGCACCGAAAAGGTGTCTGTCAAATTCAGACAGGGTAGGCGCAAAGGAATAGGGGTCGTAGGCCTTCCAGCTATGGTCGCTGTAATCGGTATATTCCAGCTGATACCGGAACCATTCTTCCCTATCCTCAATAGTCACTTCGAAGAAGCCATCCTGATGGAGCAATTCCATGGGATATTTTTTACGCTTATTATTCTGATCGATGACGGTGATGGCTTTGGCACCGGGCAGGAACGCACGGACAGTCACCATTTTTTTGCCGTCCTGTTCTATCTCATGCATCCCCAGCACCGTATGGGGGTCACCGTGTTCCCCGTTTACAATGTGAAAAATATCATAAAGTTTTGTAGTTGTAAGCATATTCTCATCCCCTCTGCAATCTTTCCTTTGTCGAAATCAGGATTTTGAATCTAAATAAAATGGATACTTCCCCATTTTCTATTATTTTTATTATATCACACTCCCCCTATATTTCCAGACCAAAAACCCAACCATATTTTGTCAAAAAAGGCCTTATTTTTACCAAAAGGAAACAATGCATCATAGGTCTTGTCAGGCGAAAAGAAAACAGATATACTGTTTACATAAAGACATTTGTCCATATTGCCAAAAAATCACATCGAAGGAGGGAATCTCTATGAAACTGATGTTTTTAGGGGCTGCCCATGAAGTAACGGGAAGCTGCCATTATATCGAAGCCTGCGGCAAAAGCATCCTCTTGGACTGCGGTATGGAGCAGGGACGGGATACCTATGAAAACCAGGAAATCCCCGTTTCCGCAGCGGATATCGACTACGTTTTCCTTTCCCATGCCCATATCGACCATTCGGGGCTCATCCCCTTGTTATACAAGGATGGCTTCAAAGGGGAAATCTATGCCACCGAAGCCACCACAGACCTTTGCCGCATCATGCTGCTGGACAGTGCCCACATCCAGGAATTTGAAGCCCAATGGCGCAACAGGAAAAATAAACGTGCCGGCAAAGAGCCCTTCGAGCCTCTTTACACCACAGAAGATGCCATCGCTGTACTGGATCATTTTGTGGAATGTGATTATATGAAAAAGGTACCTGTCTGCGACGGAATCCAAGTACGCTTCACCGATGTGGGGCATCTTTTGGGCTCCTCCAGCATCGAAATCTGGCTGACGGAGAACGGCATAACAAAAAAAATCGTTTTCTCCGGTGATATCGGCAATATCAATCAGCCCATCATCCACGACCCCCACTATACCGCCGAAGCAGATTATGTCATTATGGAAAGTACATACGGCGACCGTTACCATACATCGCCCCCCGATTATGTGGCGGAACTGGCACGGCATATTCAGGAGACCTTTGATCGAGGCGGCAATCTGGTGATTCCCTCCTTTGCCGTAGGTCGTACGCAGGAAATGCTTTATTTCATCCGTGAGATCAAGGAACGGAAGCTGGTGCAGGGGCATGACGGCTTCAAGGTCTATGTAGACAGCCCCCTTGCCATTGAAGCAACGAAGGTTTTCGTGGAAAATTATCTGGACTGCTATGACACAGCAGCCATGGAACTGGTAAAACAGGGCATCAACCCGCTGGAATTCAACGGTCTGGAAGTGGCAGTCACCCCCGATGATTCCATGGCGATCAATTTTGACAAAAACCCCAAAGTCATTATCTCCGCTTCCGGCATGTGCGAAGCAGGGCGCATCCGCCATCACCTGAAGCATAATTTATGGAGACCTGAATGTACTGTTCTCTTCGTTGGGTATCAGGCAGTGGGCACTCTGGGCAGAAATATCATCGATGGTGCCCATGAAGTGCGGCTCTTTGGCGAGACCATTTCCGTCAATGCCCATATCGAACAGCTGGCAGGGGTCAGCGGCCATGGGGACAAAAAAGGTCTGTTGAACTGGGTGAACCATTTCGAGCAGAAGCCCGAAAGAGTTTTTGTTGTCCACGGGGAAGATATGGTTTGCGAGGATTTCACCAAATGCCTGCGGGAGGAATACGGCTACAACGCCTTTGCCCCCTACAGCGGCGCATGTTTCGATCTTCTGACCAACCAAATGATTTCCGAAGGGATCAAGATTCCTGTTGTGCCCAAGGAATATCCCAAGGCAAGGGCCCAGTCCGAAGGGGGCAAGCGTGCTATGTATTTGGCAGATCAGTTGGACGAAGCCGGCAAACGGCTGCAGCGGATCATCAGCCAGAACAAGGGCAGCGCAAACCGGGATATGGAAAGACTGCTTAGGCAGATCAACGAGCTGTGTGATAAATTGGAAAGTTAAATTTCGAGGGCTTTGCCCCAAACTTCAACAGGGACCATCCCCTGTACCTGATAGAAAAAACCAGACTGTATCCTATACAGTCTGGTTTTTTCGTTATTGCTTATCAATTTATTTCTGGGGAAGAATGGTAACCTGCTGGGTTGCCGCATCCCAAGTCACATAGCCGTTTCCATAAAACTCTCCTGCGAACCCATTTTTCTCCCATCGCTCTTCATCTGTCTTCGCTTAAAATCCAATGGGAACAAATGTAGTAAGCTGCTTGCCTTCCCCATAAACTGCACTTTCAATATTGACTAAATAAGCTATATCCGTTTCATCTGGCGTATAATATAAACGACCTTCTGCTGCAAAAAACTGCCCATCGTTCAAAATAATATCGTTTTGCAAATATAATTTGATGTCTTGCATTGTATTTCCATCATTAACTGCCTTGGATAAAGCGTCTAACGACTCTTTTGTACTAATGATATATTCACCTTCATACGGAAGCGTTGCATCAGAGAATTCAATGGGTGCCTTATTTTTCTCCACCCGCGCCTCGTCCAGAGGGCCAATCTCGGACAGAGTCGCGCTCCACTCGTCCAGCGTTTCCTCCACAGTAGGCTCATCAGCATCATCGGTCGGTTCCTCCTCTACAGAAGCCACATACAAGGGACAGTCCTCCTGATGGGAACCCTCAACACAGTTCTCCAATTCCGCACAAACAACATCCTCCTGTGTCTCCTCTTCCGCCGCCAACGCCGCAGTCGGCAATAACCCTACTACCATCACCAGCGTAAGCAAATACGCCCAGATTCGTTTTTTCATAAAATTCCCTCCTCGTTATTTATCAAATTGTATGCTTTTTGATACTGACATATTTATACAAAATATACCTTAAAACTGCAGGAAATACAATAGATTCGTTCCTCATATTTGTAAAATTTTCCCACAGAATTTCAGACAGATTTTTCTCCACTGGATTTCCCAAAAAGCGCACCTTATGAAACGCAAAAAAGCCTCATGCGACGCTCCGTCGCACAAGGCTATTTTTTATATTCCAGCAATATCCATTTTTCTTACCAGCACCGAAGGGGAACCTACGCCGCCGGAGCCGAAATACAAATCATCGGCAAGTTCTTCTATCCCTTCCAACAAATGATAGAAATTCCCCGCAATGGTGATCTGCTCCACCGGTCTGCCGATCCTTCCGTTTTCTACGCAGAAGCCCTCTGCGGAAAGGGAAAAATCTCCGGATACGGCATTGGTGCCTGCGTGCAGTCCCATCAGGCTGGTGATAAAAAGACCATTTCCCATCTGGCGGAACAAATCCTCTCTGCTGATCTCCCCTTTTGCCAGATAAAAATTGGTACAGCCTGTTTTTACGGAGCCTGTCAACCCCGCCTTAAAGCCGTTACCCGTCGATTTCACGCCATCTTTCTGGGCGGTCTTTCGATTATAGAGAAGGGTTTTCAGCACACCCTTTTCGATAACAGCTTTATTTTTCCCTGAAACGCCTTCGCTGTCAAAGGGGATAGAAGCATAGCCGCCAGGAAGCAAAGCATCATCCCGCAAGGTCACCTTTTCCGATGCAATTTTCGCACCTGTTTTTTCCTTTAACAAAGAAAAGCCCTTCTGCACGTTTTCCGCAAAGAATATGCCTGCAAATGCCCCCAGCAGGGCAACCATGGCTCTGCCGTCCAGCACCACATCATATTTCCCACTGGGCACAGAAGCCGCCCCCAGGTGAGCCGCCGCACGGATGGCTGCTTCTCTGCCCGTTGCTTCCGGGTCAAAGCCCTTCCAATCCTGATCCTTCCAGAAATAGGAGCCGGTTTTGGTTTCCTCACCCTTTTTGGCAATGGCGGAAACGTATGCCGTGGCAAAATTTTTGGCAAAAGAAACATCCAAGCCCTTTGTATTCTTGATCATCAATTCCGCCAGGCTTGTCCCAAGGGCGCAATAGTCCAAAGAAGCTACTTCTTCTGTTCCCGCCAAAGCACCTTGTTCCATCCGCATTGCCGCGGTGATTTTTTCCTCCACACTCAGCTGCTCCAGATCTGCATTGACCCCTGCCAAAACAGGATAGCTTTCCTCTCCTTCGTAAAGCTCCTCCCGATCCGCAGGGGAAAGAAGGGCAGCATTTTCCTTTGCCGTTTCCACCAGATAAGGAATAGCTGTCTCCGTCAGCTGTTCCGTATAGGAATAGCCTGTCCGCCCATTGATATTGCCCCGAAAGGAAAGCCCCTCCTGTCGGCTGTTTTCATAATTGGCGACCTCGCCCTCCAAAACCAGCACCTCGAAGCTTTTTCCGCCCCGATAAAACACCTCACATTCGGCAAAGCCTGCCTGTTTGCCATAGGCAAGAACCTTTTCTAAAAATTCCTTTCTTTCCAAAGCACTTACCCCCTTCCGCCAACGGTCATACTGCTCACACGAATCATGGGCTGTCCCACATCCGTGGGAATAGAGCCGCTCTTACTGCCGCACATGCCCTGGGCCCGTTTCAGATTATTGCCGACCATATCGATATCCCTGAGAACTTCCGCTCCTTTGCCGATGAGGGTCGCCCCTCTGACCGGCTCCGCTATCTTTCCGTTTCTTATCATATATCCTTCCAAAACGGCGAAATTGAAGGAGCCTGTAGCAGGGTCTACGCTGCCGCCGCCCATCTGCTTCGCATAAAGTCCAAATTCTGTATTGGCAATGATTTCTGCAGGGGTGCTTTTTCCGTTATCAATAAAGGTATTGGTCATACGGCTGGTGGGGGCAAAGCGGTAATCCTGCCGACGGGCAGAGCCGGTGATGGCCGCCCCCATACGTCTGCCATTCATGCGGTCCACTAGATAGGAATTTAAAATACCGTCTTTGATCAGAATATTTCTGGCAGTGGGTGTGCCTTCATCATCCATTTCCGCAGAACCCCAGCCATTTGGAATCGTACCATCGTCAATGGCTGTGACCAAAGGGGATGCAATCTGCTGACCCATTTTTCCTGCGAAAACAGAAGCGTTTCTCGCCACTGCCGTTGCCTCCAAGCCATGACCGCAAGCTTCGTGGAAAATGACGCCGCCAAAGCCATTGTCGATGACAACGGGCATCTTCCCCGCAGGGCATGGCTTTGCCCCCAGCATCGTCACGGCGATACGTGCCGCTTCTCTTGCCGTATCTTCCACATGGATACGGTCGAACAGCTCATATCCCTCAGAACCGCCGGGTCCCAAATGTCCGCTTTGTTTTTCCGTAGCAGAGGAAGCCACCGCTTCCACTGTAAAACGGCTGCGGATACGGTCTTCTTCTCCCCAGACGCCTTCGGAATTGGCAACCAAAACGTGCTTCTTCACATCCAGATATCCCGCTCTGGTCTGGGTAATGAGGGCATCAAATTCCTTTGCCGCTTGGGAAGCCAGACGAAGCTGCTCCGCCTTAGCAGTTTTGGCAATGCTTTCCGGCAGGATACCGATGGGGTTGATACATCTTGCCGCCATTTCCTTCCAGCCCTTTACACGATAGATGCGGTCGCCCTTCAATGCCGCCGCACCCTCCCTGGCAATGCGGATAAGGTTTTCTTCAGAAAGGTCATTGGTAAAGCCGTAAATGGACTGGTTACCAAAAAACAGACGCACCCCTGCGCCGTAATCCATGCCCCCCAGAGCCGTTTCCACCCTGCCGTTGACCATGGCGATATTGCTGCGTTTCGTTTCTTCTGCGTAGATCTCCGCAAAATCCGCACCGCTTTCCAATGCCGCCGTCAGTATATTTTCCACTGCTGTTTTTTTCAGCATGTTTTCTCACTTCCTTGTTTCTTGTTCCGTTTCCTCCAGATAAAGGCTGACGGCCTCCAGATAATGGAGAATACTGCCGTTCTGTCGGATGAGGTATTTTTTCTCGAATGCGTTGTAGGGAATGGATTTTCGCCCGCCCTTTTCCGCATTTTCCCAGTATCGTTTCAGTATTTCAAAAGGCAGCAGATAATATTCATCCACTGCGGAAAAATGTACCAAAAGGAAGGAAAGTCCCTTCTGCTGCCTGAATTCCTCCATAAATGCCATCTGATGGACATGGATATTCTGCAGGGGCAAACTTTTCCCTGCCGTTTCCTTGGCATCAAAGGCCACAGGAACGCCTTGTGCCACACCAATATAATCGATGGTGGACTGCTTTTCGAAATAGGCCAGAGTGATGGTCTTTGTCTCCGCATCCATCCGCACAGGGGTGATGGGCGTAGGGATTTTTTGAAACAACGCCAGTCTCTCCTGTCGATAGCGTTCATTTGTGAAATTGATGATCTCTTCAAAGGTACTGCCCCGCAGTCCTCTGGAATTCCAATGGGACATCCTGCTTCCTCCAAAAATACTTACTGAAAAGATAAGTATACCACACTCTGTCTTATTTTGCCAATTCAGATACCGTCACAAAGACGATGCCTGTCTGTTCCAATTCTGGAATCAACTCTTGGATGGCTTGGGCGGTCACTTTTCCGCCTTCGGGCCCCACATGACCGATGGCAAGGGCTTCCCCTTTTTCCAGAGCTGTCTCTGCCGCCTTACGAAGATTGGATTTTACCTGTTCCAAAGAATCGGTACTGTCCAGAAAAACATCCCGCCCAAGAAAGCAGACCCCCTTTTCCGCCGCAATGGTTTTCCCCAGGCTTTTGGCAGTGGTCAGACTGTCCACAAAAAGCAGATTTCTTTCCTTTAACAACTCCATGACCACAGAAAGGCTCCTTCTGTCCTCCATGATAGCAGAACCCATGTGGTTATTCATCCCCACCGCATCGGGCAGGATAGAAAAGGCTTCTTCCACCCGCAGCCGAATCTCCTCGTCGGTCATGGTGCGGAACACCCCCTTCTTTCCCACCCATTCCTTTTTTCCTGTCAGGGATTCCATGGGCATATGTATAAAAATCTCCTTTCCTGCCTGCCGCACTGCCGCCGCATCGCTTTCTGTGCAGGAGGAAAAGGGCATGATCGCCGCCGTAAAGGGGATGGGCAATGCCAGCATTTCTTCTGTCCCCTCGCCGCAATAGCCAAAATCGTCAATCAAAATTGCCAGTTCCCCCCTCTTTTCTCCACTGACGGTCACTGCTTTTTCTGCCTGCTTTACCGCTGCTGTTCTGCCGCTCAAAAAGCACAGGCTAAACAGCATCAGATAGCTTACGCCCTTTTTCCAATTCCGTTTCATCCAAATCGCCCCTCTTTTTTCCGTTACTCTATACCTATCGGCTTTCTTTGTCCCCTATGTGAAAAAAGAGCATTGGGATTCACCAATGCTCCAAAAAAAATTTGATATTAAGAAACCATGCCTTTCTCTTTCCAGACCTTCAGCTCCTGCAGAAGAAGGATGAGAGCCAGCAGGAAGGTCAGCCCATCGGCAATGGGCGCTGCCCCCAATGCCCCATCCAGCCCGAAACGAGGGGACAAAAGCAATGCCAAAGGGATCAGGAAAATCACCTGACGGGACAGGGATACGGTCAGAGCCTTCGCAGGACTGCCGATAGCCTGGAAGAAGGACGATGTCACATTCGGCAGACCATAGACAAAGAAGCCCAGCATATACAGACGGAAGCAATGCACCGCAAATTCCTCATAAAGAGGTTCCTCCTCCACAAACAACGCCGCCAAAAAACCGCCGCCAAAGTGGAAAATAACAAACCACACTACAGAGATCAGAATCGATATCCTTGCGGCGACCAATATGGTCTCCTTTACCCGTTCATACTGCTTTGCGCCAAAGTTAAAGCCATTGATGGGCTGCGTCCCCGATGCCAGCCCCACGAACATGGCATGGGCAATCTGATAAATCTTCATCATCAGCCCATAGCAGGACAGGGCAATATCGCTGCCGTAAATGGTCTGGGCGCCATAATCCCGCATCAGGTTGTTCATCACGATCTGGGTCGCCGCCGTTGCCGTTTGAGTGCAAAGGCTGGGGAAGCCCAGCTGCATGATATTTCTCACTGTTTTGCCCTTTAACCGCAGATTTTCCTTTTTCAAACGGAAATGCTGAAATCTGGGCAGATATGCCAAAGCGATGATGCCGGAAACAATCTGCCCGATGATGGTCGCCAAAGCCGCTCCGGCGATGCCCCAGCCGCATACAAAAATAAAAACGGGGTCAAGGATAAGGTTCAAACCTGCACCGATCATCATGCTCCGCATCATATATTGGGGGTTGCCATCGGCACGGATGACGGCGGTAAAAGCCATATTGCACATGGCAAAGGGCTGCCCCAGCAAAGTGATGCGCATATATTTTGCCGCATCCTCCACCACCGTAGGGGAAGCACCGAAAAACACCACCAGCTTTCGGGCAAAGAGCCACCCGAAAAAGGACAGCAGCAACCCTGCACTCAACAGCAGAACCACCCCATTGGCAAAGGTACGGTCTGCCTCCTCCTGCTCCCTTCTGCCCAGATGCAGACTAATATTGGCAGCACAGCCATCGCCGATCAACAGTGCCAGTGCCGCCGCAATGATGCCGATGGGAAAGGTGACATTGGTAGCCGCCACGCCGCTGATGCCCGTCGCATGGCCAATAAAGATCTGATCCACGATATTATACAGATAATTCACCATCAAGGTCAGGGCTGTGGGAATGGAAAATTTCAGTAAAAGCCGACCGATGGGCGCCGTTCCCAAAATATTTTGTTTCGTTTCTGTCATACTAATTTCCTCCTTCCAAACGATCTGCCTTCGGGCTTCCGAATAAAAAAAGCGTCTCAAATGTATCTAGTATGAAACGCTTTTTCCCTTCTTCCACGCAAAAAGCAGTTTCCAACCGCTTTTCTTCTCCCATCCAGACCGTCTGTCGGCTTCGTAATCAAAACGAATTCTGCAGGAAAGCTTCCCGCTCGCGGGCTATACCGCCGGTAGAGATTGACTCTCGTTTCCGAAGAAATTTTCTTTATGCAAAAAAATGATGCCTCACGCCACAGGCTTGCCGCAGGAGCCGCAGAATTTCTGCCCTTCCGTCAGCACTGCGCCGCATTCTGCACACACAGGAACAGGGTCTTTTTCGATGCCTGCTTTTTCCGCTGCCTGTTCTGCTTCTGCCGCCTTTTCTGCTGCTTTGCGTTCCGCTTTTTCTGCTTCCCGCTCCGCTTTTCTTGCTTCGCTTTCCGCTTTGATCTGGTCGATCTGGGCTTCCAGGCCACGAATCTTATCCTGGGCTGCCACAATCTTATCGCAGATCAGCATAGCTTCTTCCTCCAGCTGTTCCCCAACGGCAAATTTCGCCCAGTAAAATTCGCCCAGTTCTCTCTGGTAAACCTGGATATTTCCCTTTGTCAGATTGATGTCACTGATCAGTTTATTGGTTTCCAGGCTGTCGTTTGCCTTTTCGGAGACCGTTTTTGCCATTTCACCCAATTTATCAAATAAAGCCATCGAAATCCCTCCTTGCTCCATATTTATCCATATTATATATTTTCGCTTTTTTTCCTGAAATTCCTTTTTCCTCCCGCCTTTTTTCCGCATAAAAAAACAAAATTCCTTCATAATAAATAAAGAGGTGATGGACATGAACTGGCTTCGCAAATGGGACACGCTGCCGGAAGAGGTGCGGCAGCTGATCCTGCACAACGGCAGGGATATGGGACGTTTTTATACCCTTTCCACAGAGGAACGGCAGGATGTGCTGGATCGCATCCGCATAGCAAATACACCCGACGAACTGGAAAACACAGCAAAGCGGAAATAGGCGCGCCCCAAGGCGGGCCTTTCCCCTTTTCCCACAAGCCCCAAAACTTCTTTTAAAAAACAAAACTTTCTATTCATTCTCCCGAAAAAGCGCCTTAGTATTTACATTGGCAAATACAATCCGTATATAAATAGAATATCTATATTGATGGTTGAAACAAAAAAGCAGTGAAGAAATAGAGAGGATGCCGGCAACATGGATTTGTTAAAGAGAAGAATTATCGAAGACGGTCATATTACATTGAAAGACTGATCTTACATAAAAAATACTCTCCCCGTCGAATTCGGCGGGGATTTTTTATCCATTTTTCCACTCTTTCTCTTTTATTCCCAAATTTGCACAAAAAACACCCCAAAAAATCTACATTTTCACGGTTGAGAACTGCCATCCGCTTTGCTATGATAAGCAGGCGTGCTTTGTCTCGTAAAAAAAAGCCGCGGCAAATACGGGTCGTATTTGCTACTTTCTATAAAAAATAATAAAAAATAAGATGTAAAAATGAAAGGGGATTTTGCATATGCTGCGTGCTTTCATCAGCAGTTTGAAAAGTGAATTCCGCGGCTATAACGCAGCCGCATTGACAAAAGACCTGATGGCCGGTCTGACCGTTGCCGCCGTTGCCCTGCCCTTGGCACTGGCCTTTGGTGTCAGCAGTGGTGCCGACGCCGCTGCCGGTCTGATCACTGCTATCATCGCCGGTCTCATCATGAGCTTGCTTTCCGGCGGCTATTATCAGATTTCCGGTCCAACCGGTGCTATGGCGGCCATTCTGATGTCTCTGGTCGCTGCCTATGGTATGGATGGTGTGTTCATTGCCACACTGATCGCCGGTATCATTCTGCTGGCGGCAGGTATCCTGCATCTGGGCAAGCTGACCTCCTTCATTCCGGCCCCTGTTATCACAGGCTTCACCTCCGGTATCGCAGTCATCATCGCATTGGGTCAGGTAGATAATTTCTTTGGTACATATTCCGAAGGCACCTCTGCCATCGCAAAGCTGTTCAGCTATGGCCGTCTGGGCTTCTCCCCCAACATGACAGCCGTAGGTCTGGGGGCCTTCGTTATCCTGTTCATGGTGTTCTTCCCGAAGAAGTGGAACGCAGTGGTTCCTGCTTCCCTGCTGAGCATCATCCTCACCACAGCGTTCTCCATCTTCATGGGTCTGGATGTGGCTGTCGTTGGTGAGATCCCCAAAACATTGATCCCCGAAAACCGTCTGCTGTTCAGTTCCCTTGATGTGAAAACCATCACAGCACTGGTAACCCCCGCTTTCTCCATCGCCATTCTGGGCATGATCGAAAGCTTGCTCTGCGGTGCTTCCGCAGGTCGTATGACAGGGGTTCGTCTAGATGCCAATCAGGAACTGATCGCCCAGGGTGTTGGTAATATCCTGCTGCCCTTCTTCGGCGGCATCCCTGCTACAGCGGCCATCGCCCGTACCAGCGTAGCCATCAAATCCGGCGCAAGAACAAGACTGACCGGTATCTTCCATGCGGTCGGTCTGCTGATCTCCATGTTCCTGCTGGCTCCCGTTATGTCCAAGATTCCTTTGGCAGCTCTGGCCGGGGTTCTGATGGTAACTGCATGGAGAATGAACGAATGGGAATCCATCCGCTATATCTTCTCCCATAAATTCAAAGGCGCAATGCTGGAATTTATCGCCACCATGCTGGCAACCATTATTTTCGACCTGACAGTGGCTATCCTTATCGGCGTTCTGATCGGTCTGGTATTCCTGGTATCCCGTCTGTCCTTCATCGAAATCAACTATGAAGATGTTGACATGGATCGTATGCACGTAACAGACCCCGTTCTTTGCGAACGTTACAACAACGCAAAGGTTGTTTACATCACAGGCCCCATGATCTTCGCAAACACCCAGTCTGTTGCGGATATCGCCCTGAAAGTGGAAGGCTATGACACTGTCCTGTTCTCCATGAGAGGGGTATCCAACATTGATATCTCCTGCGCCCAGACCCTTCGTGAACTGGTGGAAAGCCTGCGGAAAAAAGGTGTGGACGTTGCCATCTGCGGTGTTCCTACCCATGCCATGAAAATGATGGATCGTACCGATCTGCATGATATCATCGGTGATGAAAACTTCTATTGGAGCGTAGAACGGGTTTTGCTGACAAACAGACCCAGACCCGCCGCAAAAGCATAAAAAATCAGCCCGTACGATTAGAGGAGTACGGGCTTTTTTATTGCATATCCGCCAGATTGACCACAGGGAGATTCTTTTTTTCACAATACGCTACAGTATATTTCGTGCCGCCCCGCTGTTGTTGGGGCAACAGATAGGCAATGCAGACACAGCTGCGGTCTGCCATATATCGGTTTCGTTTCTGCATACAGCCACTGCTATATCGAGAAGATACAAAAACCACAGCATCCGCCGCCAAGGTATCAAAACCTAAGGTGACGCCGCAATAAAATATGGTGATGCCTTTTTCTGCCAGGGCAGAAATCTGCGACTGTAAAGCAAACTGTAAACGACCTATCTCTTCACGGGGGATAACCCTGTGACCTGTGAAACAGCAGGTCTTTTCTTTTTTCTCTTCCATTTCAAAAATACCTCTCCAAACATAATATAGTATATTTATATTATACAATTAAATCTTCTTTGGTTCAACTCATATCATCTTTTAATATGGCATCAGTACATACTATATGAAAACATCAGATATGAAACTGGAGGGATACGATTGGTACGGTTGAGAGCAACAGAATTACTGAAAGAAACGGGTCATACAAAATACTGGCTTAGCAAACAGTTGGGAACAAGCTGGCAAAACCTGACGAAGATGCTAAATAATGAAACCAAATCTATTCGTTATGAAGTCATCGAAACTCTCTGCCAAATATTTGAGTGTACCCCAAATGATTTATTTGCTTTTGATGAAGAACCCTATGAGGGGTTTCCATTGAAAACAGAAGAAAAATAAGCAAAGAAAAAGGCACGATTCGGAATCTCCAAATCGTGCCTTTGGTTTGCTTATCAGAATTTCAGCTCATCGATATCGGCTGTCCCCATGGGAATGTTGTTGCCGCACCCGGGACACTCGATCTCTTTTTCGCTTTCCATGGTCTCCTCATCCACGTCGATCTCCTCGCCGCAGTTGGGGCAAATAAAGGAATAGAAGAAAATGGGTTCGTCTGTTTCATCCAAATCTTCTTCATCCATCACCATGTCCTCATCATCCATGAATGTCTCCAGCATGAAAGCCATGTCGTCCAGAACATCCAGAATACCATGGAAGATTTTTCCCTCTTTGCTTTCCTCGGGGAAACCGCTTCCATCACAAAGCCCTCTTAAATAAGTGATCTTCTTTTCAAAATATTCCATTGGTCAAGCCTCCCTGCTGTTTCAGCAAATGAATGGATTATGCTCTGCCCAGGTATTCGCCTGTTCTTGTGTCGATTTTGATTTTTTCGCCCTGGTTGATGAACAGAGGAACCTGAACCTGTGCGCCTGTTTCAACAATAGCGGGTTTTGTTGCGCCCTGTGCTGTGTTGCCTGCGAAGCCGGGTTCTGTGTCTGTAATTTCCAGTTCTACGAAAAGGGGAGGTTCGATACCGAATACCTTGCCAGCGTAGGACAGTACTTTTACAACGTCGTTTTCTCTTACGAATTTCAGGGAATCATCAACATCTGCCGCATTCAGAGCGATCTGGTCGAAAGTTTCTGTGTTCATGAAGTGGAACAGTTCGCCATCGCTGTACAGATACTGCATATCCTGTCTGTCGATGTGTGCTCTGGGCATTTTTTCAGTAGGTCTGAATGTTTTTTCCAGAACTGCGCCTGTTTTCAGATTTTTTACTTTTGTACGAACGAAAGCTGCGCCTTTACCGGGTTTTACATGCTGGAATTCCACGATTACATAGGGATCGCCTTCATATTCCATTGTTACGCCATTTCTAAATTCACCTGCAGAAATCATAGTATTTCCTCCTCAAAAGTTTTATCCATTTATAATTCCGAATTTCAATGCTTTTTCTATTAAAACAAGCACCTAGACGGCTTTCTGTGAAAACCGCCGCCGCAGTCGGTGAATACCGAACCTGCTTATCCTTTTATATTTTAATAGATTAGGCCGTATATTTCAATAAAAAATTGAAAAATAGCCATAAATTCACTTTTTATTTGCCATATTTCTTGAAATATACCTTCATGACCTGACGTTCCGCCCCTCGCTTCACCTTCGTGATGAGCTGATCTCTGTTGCAGATCGGTGCCGTCATGATGCAGAGCAGACCGCCCTTGTGCCCACACCACATATCCGTAAACACCTGATCGCCCACCATGGCGGTGCTGTGGGGCGTTGTGCCCATGATCTCCATGGCTCTGTTCAGTTTTTTGATGCCGGGCTTGCCTGCTTTATGTATCGCCAAAGCCCCCAGCCTTTCATTGAACAGATGCACCCGCTCCTTGGTATTATTGGACAAAATGCAAAGTTTAAACCCTTGCTTCCGCAGATATGCAAACAGTTCCACAATTTCCTCATCGGGCTCTGCCACATCGAACGGCGCAACGGTATTATCGATATCGAACACCAAGCCCCGAATCCCCAGCTTTCTCAGGTCATCCAACGGCAGTTCGAATACAGATTTTACATAAATATCAGGAAAAAAACGTTCCAGTAATGCCATAAATTACTCCCCTTCTCTGCCTGCTCTCCAGTAGGCGTTTTCGTCGATATCCCCCAGTCGTTCCCCACTGAGATATCGGATCATCACATCATCCGCTTCCCCCAACACGCCGTAGGTCAGTTCGATGCGCTTCGTACGCAGGGTATTGCGGGCAGAGGAACGGATATTGCCGCAGATGACAGCGTTGATATCCTGCTCCGTCAGAAAATCCGACACGGTGGTCTTGCCCAGAGGGATGATCTCTTTTTTCTTTACCAGTTCGATCTCCACTTCATAAACCGTGAATTCCGTGGCACGGCTATATTGTTGGTCGATCCTGCCATTTTTTGTTGGAATGGCGACACGCATGTCAATCCCTCCTTTGCGCCAGCTGCCGCCGGCTTTCGCCAAAATCCTGTCCTTTTTCATATTTTATCTGTCAACCAATATATTTGTCAATTTTTTTGCGTATTTTTCCAAAACGGTGTACAATACTATGGAAGAAAACCTTGGGACTCTGTCCCAAACCCTGCAAGCCTTTAAAAAGGCTTGACCGAAACTTTATACGAAAATCAAATTTCAAAGAAATTTGATTTTCAAATCGGGTCAAGGGACAAGTCCCTTGTGGGGGTATTGGGGGTAAAACCCCCAAGGTCTTGAAAGGAGAATTGAAAATGGACGAAAGAATCAAAACACTTGCATATAACCTGGTGCATTATTCCTGTAGATTGGAAAAAGGCGAAAAGGTCTGGATCTCCTGCAACGGCATCCACCCCATGCCTTTGGTAAAACAGATCATCAAAGAAGTATATAAAGTAGGGGCAATCCCCTTTGTACAGCTGATGACAAATTCTCTGGAGCGTGAACTGCTGCTGGGCGCAACAGAAGAACAGCAGAAGATGCTGGCAGAGGTAGACTGCCATCTGATGAAGCAGATGGACGCCTTCATCGGCGTGCGGGGCGAAGATAATCTAACCGAACAGTACGATGTGCCTACGGAAAAAATCGACCTACAAAATCGTTTGTATGATGACCCTGTCCATCATCAGATTCGTGTACCCCATACCAAATGGGTCGTTCTGCGCTACCCTACCAACGCCATGGCCCAGTCCGCCAAATCCTCCCTGGAAGAATTCGAGGATTTCTATTTTAATGTCTGCAATCTGGACTACGGCAAAATGAGCAAAGCTATGGACAACCTGGTGGAACTGATGAACAAGACAGACAAAGTGCGCTTGGTGGCAAAGGATACAGATATTTCCTTCTCCATCAAGGATATCCCTGCTATCAAATGTGCCGGTGCCTGCAATATCCCCGATGGGGAAGTCTATACCGCCCCTGTCCGTGATTCCATCAACGGCGTGATTACCTATAATACCCCCTCCGAATATAACGGCTTTACCTTTGAAAACGTAAAGCTGACCTTCCAAAATGGGAAAATCGTAGACTGCGACGGCAACGACAAGGAACGTCTGGAAAAGGTATTCAATACCGACGAAGGGGCAAGATATGTAGGCGAATTTGCCATCGGCGTAAATCCCTATATCACAAAGCCTATGAATAATATCCTGTTCGATGAAAAAATCGCCGGTTCGATCCACTTTACCCCCGGCAACTGCTATGATGATGCCCCCAACGGCAATAAATCCGCCATCCATTGGGATCTGGTGCTGATCATGACGCCGGAATACGGCGGCGGGGAAATTTGGTTTGATGATAAACTGATCCGTAAGGATGGTATCTTCGTTGTACCTGAATTGGAATGCTTGAATCCAGAAAATTTGAAATAATGATAGAAAAAGGACGTCTGAAATATTTTTGTTTCAGATGTCCTTTCTATTCTAAATCGTCTCCGATAAATATTTTGCATTTAGCTTTCAATTTCAAATTTCACATTTTTATGAAACGCAGCAATTTCATAAAAAATGTTCATCACTTTATCGAGGAAGTATTCTTTGATATCTTTGGGCAGTGTATCAACACCTCTAATTTTTGCAAATTCAAATACTTCTTCATCAGAGCCGATTTAATCACATCCCATATCCCAAAGCGCATCTAAATTTTCTCCATAGAATGAAGGAAATAGAAACGTATCCCGAATCTTCCAATGCACTTCCGTAATATATTTACAACCTGTAAAATCTAAAATAATTTCTCTTTTTTCTTTCATTTCTCTCCTTTTACCATCATTTATGATCACAGTTTGGTTATCTTATCCATGACAAAGTATAACACATATACTAACAAGATTGCAAAGCGAAAAGCCTTTGCGAGAAATCCCTTCTTTTTCCTCTGTATCCATTGACAGAAAACGGTTGCCACGCTTATTTCATGGCGTTTTCTTTTAAAAGATATCCTTCCTCAATCCGTTTCTTCCACTTCACAATTTTCCAACGCATACTCCAAAAGCATACCAATCAATTCATTTCTGCTGTGTCCCGTTCTTGCACAAATTTCTTCCAACTGTGTTACGATTTCGTCCTTCACGCGGATAGAAAAAACTTTGTGTCCATCCTCCCCCTTCGGTTTTTTAGGCTTTACAATCAATTTTTCTCTTTTCATGAAATCGCCTCCTTGCACACAGTTTATGATTGCAATTCAGCTATAATATATGTTATATTTTATAACATATATTATATTATCTGTGTGAGGTGATAACAATGGAACTGTACCACGATATGTTATGTAAAATATTGGAGTCCGAAGAGTTTCAAGTCTTACTGCCAAAATGGAAAATGAGCATAGAGGAAATGATAGAAATGAAATGCTATCAAGCACTAAATGAAATCAAAAAAATTCTAGAAGACGAATCTTTAAATGACAGCGATTGTTTTGAAAGCATCGAAAAAATAATCACTGTTTTTGAAACACTGGGAAGCGGTATAAATGAAAGACATGATTTTGGATAAATCTATGGGAAGCGAAGTATAAAGCCGAAAACCTTTATGAGAAATCCCTGCTTTTTCCCCTGTATCCATTGACAGAAAAGCGGGAAATATAGTAGAATGATTTTTATTAGGACAAACAGCTTTGAAAAGGAGAGTACGTGATCTCCTTCTGCTGACAGAGAGCCCCGGCAGCTGGAAAGGGGCGCAGAAGAATCACCGAAGATGGCCTTGGAGCTTCGCCCCGACCGTCTGCCCAGACAGACGTTAGGCTGCGACGGGTTCGCCCGTTATTGCGTTTGGGTTTCATACCCGCTGAGGTTCTTTCCGCGAGGAAAAAACAAAGTAAGGTGGTAACACGGCAAATATGTCCGTCCTTTCGTTCAGAAAGGGCGGTTTTTTGTTGCAAAGCGCAGCAAAACCATTTTCATTAAAGCCTTACACTGCTTTCACCTGCAAAGATGCAGGTGAAGTCTTGTATGAAGGTGATTTGCGGAGCAAATACATTTATAATGTGTACATTATGAATGGTTTACCTATATATTTACCTAAACTATAATCAAAAAGGAGAGATATTTGTGGCTAAAGAAAAATTCTACATCACCACACCCATTTATTATCCCAGTGATAAACTGCACATTGGTCATTCCTACTGCACAGTAGCGACAGACACAATGGCGCGTTACAAAAGATTGCGGGGCTATGACGTTATGTTCCTGACAGGTACAGACGAACACGGTCAGAAGATCGAACGGATTGCCAACAGTCAGGGCATGACACCCAAACAGTACACAGATAAAGTCGTTGCAGGCATCAAAGACCTGTGGAAGCTGATGGAAATTTCCTATGACAGATTCATCCGTACCACAGACGACTACCATGTAAAAGGTGTACAGAAAATCTTCAAACAGCTTTACGATCAGGGCGATATTTACAAATCCTCCTACGAAGGCTGGTATTGCACTCCCTGCGAATCCTTCTTCACAGAAACACAGCTGAAGGATGGCAAATGCCCCGACTGCGGCCGTGACGTAGAACTGCTGAAGGAAGAAAGCTACTTCTTCCGTCTTTCCAAATACGGCGACAGAATCATCAAATATTATGAAGAAAATCCCGAATTCCTGCAGCCCAACACACGCCAGAACGAAATGATCGCAAACTTCCTGAAACCCGGTCTGGAAGATCTGGCTGTTTCCCGTACCTCCTTTAAATGGGGCGTACCTGTAGAATTCGACCCCGGTCATATCGTATACGTTTGGATCGATGCGCTGTCCAACTATATCACAGCTATGGGCTGGGGCACAGAAAACGATGCAGACTATCAGAAATACTGGCCCGCAGATGTTCACGTTGTTGGTAAGGAAATCGTTCGTTTCCATGCCATCATCTGGCCTGCAATGCTGATGGCACTGAATATGCCTCTGCCCAAAAAGGTATTCGGCCACGGCTGGCTGGTTATCAACGGCGGCAAAATGTCCAAATCCGTAGGTAACGTTGTTGACCCCGTTGTACTGGTAAATAAATACGGCGTAGACGCCATCCGTTACTTCCTGCTGAGAGAAATCGCTTTCGGTCAGGACGGCAATTTCACAAACGAAGCACTGATCCAGCGCATCAATTCCGACCTGGCAAACGACCTGGGCAACCTGGTTTCCAGAACGGTCGGCATGATCGAAAAATATTTCGGCGGCAAACTGCCCGCAGACAGAACTGCAACAGAATTTGATGCAGACCTGCAGGCAATGGCAGCGGCTACCGTCCCCAAAGTAGAAGAAAAGATGGATAACATGCTCTTCTCCGATGCCCTCATCGAGATCTGGAACTTGATCCGTCGTACCAATAAATATATTGACGAAACACAGCCTTGGGTACTGTGCAAGGATGAAGCAAAGAAAGCAGAACTGGCAAACGCTCTGTACAATGTTGCGGAAAGCATCCGTATCATCTCCATCCTGATCCAGCCTTTCATGCCTCTGACACCTGCGAAGATCTGGGCACAGCTGAATATCACAGCCGACGAACTGAAAGAATGGGAAAGCACAAAGACATGGGGTCTGCTGCCTGCAGAACTGGCTGTTCAGAAAGGCGAAACCCTCTTCCCTCGTATCGATATGAAGAAGGAACTGGCTGAACTGGAAGCTGCCATCAAGGCTTCTCAGGCTACTTCCATCGCAAACCAGAAGAAGGAAGAACCTAAGAAGGAAGAAGCACCTGCCCATGAAGAACCCGAATATCCCGCAGAGATCACCATCGACGATTTCTGCAAGGTACAGCTGAAGGTGGGCGAAGTCATCGAAAGCAATGAAGTGCCCAAATCTAAAAAGCTGCTGCGGAATATCGTAAAATTCGGTGACGAAGAAAGAGTCATCTTCTCCGGCATCAAAGGCACATACGCTCCCGGCGAACTGGTAGGCAAACGTGTTGTCGTTGCTTACAACCTGAAACCCAGAAAAATGATGGGCGAAATGAGCTACGGCATGATCCTGTGTGCAGAGGACAGCGACGGCAAACTGTCTATCCTGACTACAGATGATAAAGACTTTGAAAGCGGCAGCGCAATCAGCTAATGAAATATTTTGAATCCCACGCCCATTACGACGATAAGAGATTCAGAGAAGATAGAGAGGAGCTCCTGGGGGAGCTTCTCCCTGCTTCCGGGGTCAATCATGTCATCAATATCGGCTGCGATGTGAAAAGCTCTGAAATGAGCATCCGTCTGGCGGATCGATATGACTATATCTACGCTGCCGTCGGCGTACACCCCCATGAACTCTACGATATGTCCTCCCAGACCATTGCCAAGCTGAAAAAGCTCAGCGAACACCCCAAGGTCGTTGCCATCGGGGAGATCGGTCTGGATTACTACTATGACACCCACCCCAGAGAATTGCAGCGGTTCTGGTTCAGGCAGCAGCTGCGTCTGGCGGAAGAAGTGAACAAACCTGTTATCATCCATTCCAGAGAGGCTTCTCAGGAAACGTTCGATATCATCCAGTCCACCAATGTCCGCCGTGGCTCCATTCACTGCTATTCCGGTTCTGCCCAAATGGCACAGGATTATGTGAAAATGGGCTTCCATATCGGCGTTGGCGGTGTGGTCACCTTCTCCAATGCAAAAAAACTGGTGGAGACAGTGGAAGCAATCCCCATTGAAAGCATCCTCATCGAAACGGACTGCCCTTATCTGGCACCCAACCCCAACAGGGGCAAACGAAACGACTCTACCAATCTGAAATACATCGTGGAAAAAATCGCAGAGATCAAAAATATGACACCTGAAGATGTTGCAAAAATCACAGAAAGCAACGCAAAATCTCTGTTTTTCAAATAAAAATTCCAGAAATTTTTTCTAACTTTTAAAAAGCAGTCCAAAACCAGGAAAGTCCTATAAAATCAAGGCTTTCCGGGTTTTTCTGTTGTAAAATCATTTCATTTTATTGCCATATTTTTTAAGGGATTCCGTTAAATATTTTAAAAAAGGTTGCGTAATTGTTACAAATGTGTTAATATATTCACTGTACAAAGCATAAAGATATATCAGAAATGATATGTCTTTTCTTTTGCAGTCAAAAAAAGAAGGCGTAAACATTATGCGGAAAGTGACGACTCCCCGTGTAAATACGACTGCGACCGTCCCCCATTCAAGGACGGGAGAAAGGCATAAAATCTAATGTCTATCATCTATTACTAACAGGAGCGACATCCCCTGCCATTCCCACAAAAACGGCAGTACGGCTCGTTCAAGGAGGAAAAAATGAAAACACATCTTAGAGTATTTGCTATCGTAGTATTTATATTGGTAATCGGCTGCGGAACAGCATCTGCTTACAGCAAAACAAATATGCAATCTGTAGTCATCAACATCGACGGTGCCCCCAGAATGGTCTCCACAGATAAGGAAACCGTAGGCGAACTGTTGAATGATCTGGCAAACACCATCGACACAGACTATATCCTGGAGGACGCAAAGGAAAGCGACCCCATCGAAGCAATGATGACACTGTCTCTGACATCTGTTACAGAAAAGACAGTGGCTTCCACAAAAACAGTCCCCTTTAAAACCGTTGAACGAGAAAACGCCAACATGGAATACGGCGAAACAAAAGTGGTTCAGGAAGGGAAAGATGGTGTATCCACCATCATCAGCAAAGAAATTTACCATGGCAACGAATTGATCGATACAAAATTCGTGGAAGAAAAAGTGGTAACAGCAGCACAGGACAAAATCGTTGAAGTTGGCGCAGCCCATACAATCAACGGCATGAAATATTCCAAAGCCATCAATGCGAAGGTAACGGCTTATACCCCTTACGATGCAGGCTGCACCGGCATTACGGCTTCCGGCACAAAGGCCGGCTATGGCACCATCGCCGTAGACCCCAGGGTCATCCCTCTGGGCTCTAAAGTTTATATTCCCGGCTATGGCACAGCAACTGCCACAGATACCGGCGGCGCTATCAAAGGCAACCGTGTAGACGTTTGCTACAGCTCTCTGAGCGAAGCATACGGCTGGGGTGTTCGAAACGTAACAGTATATGTTTTGAGCTGATCGAAACATAAAAATAATAAAACCACGGCAAAGCAAAAGCCATCCCAATGGGATGGCTTTTTGATTGCAGAAAAAGAACCGCTTCTCTCTTTCTATGACTATTATCTTTGATTTACCTTTCCAGACAACGTCTCTATATCCATACGCACAACACCAGTCTTGTCCATCTTCGGCAGGATATACGCATCGGTGTCCTTGATAGAACCGGGCGCAAATTTTCCACAGATGAGCCGCAAAGCGTGGAGCTTTTCTTCCCTGTCCACAACGATAACGGCTTTTCCCTCTGCCACCGCACTTTCATAGCGATGGGTATAAGCCTCCTGATCCACATAGGCATTGGAAACGCAGCTCATGCAGACCTTGGGATTTATGCGAATATTCTCCAGCTTTCTGCCCTCCAGGGCACAATGGAAATAGATCTTATCCCCCTCCAGCACATGAGACACTGCAATCCCATAGGGTTGTCCTTCCCCATCCGCAGTCATCAGGGTGCCGTATTCTGCATTTTTGATTATTTCCCTGGTCCGTTCTTCGGAAACCAGTCTATCCTTGCGGCGCATGGGTCTTGCTTCTTTCATATTTCTATCCCCTCTCTTTTTTCTTTAGTCTAGCATAGGCAAAATCAAAAGAAAAGAATTTTTTCTCAAATAGGTCTATTGACTTTTTGGAAAAGCCGCTATATAATTCCCTCATAACCACCCCCCAGGGGTGGGGTAATAAGAAGGAGGAAATCGGAATGCAAGCGGACAAAACAAAAGTCGGAAACCTGCTGAAAACTGCCAGAGGTCAGATTGACGGAATTCTGAACATGATCGAAGAAGATCGGTATTGTATCGATATTTCTCATCAGCTGATGGCAACCATGGCAATTTTGAATAAAGCAAATAAGGAAGTGCTTTCCGCCCATTTGAAAACCTGCGTCAGAAACGCAGAAAGCGAGCAGGAAAGAGATGAAAAAATTGATGAATTGATAGAAATTATGGGTAAAGTATTTAAATAAGCAAATACTATGCTTCAAGATCAACGATCGGAGGTGTCTCAACGTGAAACAGAAATTCGACGTGACCGGGATGACCTGCTCTGCCTGTTCTGCCCATGTGGAAAAAGCCGTGGGAAAGCTGGAAGGCATCCAAGCGGTCAATGTCAACCTGTTGCAAAACAGCATGGTCGTAGAATATGATGAAACGGCACTGCAAACGGAGGATATCATCAGGGCGGTGGAAAGCGGCGGCTACGGTGCCAGTCCGCAGGGTGCCAATCCTGCATCTTCTGCCGCCGAACCACCCAAAAATGTAGCCTTAGAGGAAATGGCTGTTATGAAAAAACGGCTGATCTCCTCCTTCTGCTTCCTCATCCCCCTGTTTTATATTTCCATGGGGCACATGATGGGGGCCCCCTTGCCCGCCATTCTGCTGGGAAATGAAAATATCATGATTTTCGCCCTGACCCAGCTGCTGCTGGCAACGCCTGTCCTCATCATTAACAAAAAATTTTTCATGGTAGGGTTCAAAGCCCTCTGGAACCGTGCGCCAAATATGGACTCTCTGGTAGCTCTGGGTGCCGCCGCATCCTATCTCTACAGCCTCTTTGCCATTTATGCCATGGCCTATCACATGGGCCGTGGTGATCTGGAAATGGCTCACCATTATGGCATGGAGCTGTATCTGGAAGGGGCGGCTATGATCCTGACCCTCATCACCGTGGGGAAATATATGGAGACCCGCTCCAAGGGTAAGACCTCCGAAGCCATCAGTAAGCTGATGGACTTAGCCCCCAAAATGGCAACCGTATTGCGAGGAGGCGTAGAACAAGAAATCCCCATCGACCAAGTCATTGTTGGGGATACTATCATCGTGCGCCCCGGGCAGAGCATCCCTGTGGATGGGAAGCTGATCGAAGGCTTCTCTGCCGTGGATGAAAGCGCCATCACAGGGGAATCTATCCCCGTGGACAAACAGGTAGGCGATACGGTGATTGGTGCAACGGTGAATAAAAATGGCTTCTTCAAAATGGAAGCCACCCGTGTGGGCAATGATACCACCCTTTCCCAGATCATCACACTGGTAGAGGAAGCCGGTGCTTCCAAGGCCCCTATCGCCAAGCTGGCGGATACGGTCAGCGGCATTTTCGTGCCTGTGGTCATCACCATTGCCATTCTCGCAACCATCGTGTGGATGTTGGTCGGTCAGCCCTTCTCCTTTGCCCTTTCCATCGGCATTGCTGTGCTTGTCATCTCCTGCCCCTGCGCTCTGGGTTTGGCAACGCCTACGGCTATCATGGTAGGGACAGGAAAAGGTGCAGAATACGGCATTCTGGTGAAATCTGCGGAAAGCCTGGAAATTGCCCATAAAATCGATACTGTCGTTCTGGATAAAACAGGAACCCTGACGGAAGGCCATCCCATAGTGACGGATGTATTGCCTGCTCCCGGCGTTTTACGAAATCCCTTCTTAAAAAAGGCGGCTTCTATCGAAGCCCTGTCAGAGCATCCTCTGGCGGAGGCTGTGGTCAGCTATGCCAAGGAAAAAGACATTGCCCTATACGATGCAGAAAACCTTTCTGCAACGGCAGGACAAGGCATCGAAGCCGATGTGGACGGTAAGCATATTCTGGGGGGCAATCTGAAACTGATGCAGGAACGGGGCATCGATCTCCAAGGCTTTGCGGAAAAAGCAGAAGCCCTTGCGAAAGAAGGCAAGACTCCCCTGTTTTTTGCGGAAGGCGAAAAGTTATTAGGCGTACTGGGTCTGGCGGATACCCTGAAAACCACCAGCAAAAACGCTGTGGACGCCTTTCATCAAATGGGCATTGACGTTGTCATGCTGACGGGGGATAATAAACGTACTGCCGATGCCATCGCAAATCAGCTGGGCATTCATGCCATTGCAGAGGTTCTGCCTCAGGATAAGGAAATGGAAGTGCGCCGCCTGCAGGAAAGCGGCAAAAAGGTAGCCATGATCGGGGACGGCATCAATGATGCCCCTGCTCTGACCCGAGCGGATGTAGGCATCGCCATCGGCGCAGGCACAGACGTTGCCATGGAATCAGCGGATATCGTTTTGATGAAAAGCGACCTGCTGGATGCGGTCACAGCCGTACAGCTGAGCCACGCCACCATCAAAAATATCAAGCAAAACCTGTTCTGGGCGTTCTTCTATAACGTCTGCGGTATTCCCTTGGCGGCAGGGGTATTTTACTCCGTTCTGGGCTGGAAACTGAATCCCATGTTTGCGGCGGCGGCTATGAGCTTCAGCTCCGCTTTCGTAGTCGGCAACGCCCTGCGGCTGAAGTTGTTCAAGCCCACCCATCAAGAACTCTATGCCGCAAAAGCGGCAGAAAGCATAAAAGAAAAAGATACTATTCCAAATAAGGAGGAAATCACAATGAAAAAGGTACTGAAAATCGAAGGCATGATGTGCAATCACTGCACAGGCAGAGTGGACAAAGCCTTGAATGAAATGGACGGCGTATCTGCCACTGTTTCTTTGGAAGGCAAATGTGCGGAAGTGACCCTGACAAAGGATGTCAGCGATGATGAACTGGTAAAGGTCGTTACAGATGCCGGATATGAGGTAGTGGATATCCAGTAATTTTCTCTTTTCGGATTTCCTTGCATCAAATTCATAGATATTGAAAAGGAACATTTCGACTATTTGAAATGTTCCTTTTTATTTTTCTTGACTTCGTGGATACATTATGTTAACATAAATCTATCCTATCAGAAAACGTGACTTCTTTCAAGAAAAATATCGAAAGGAGTTTTTTCCATGAACGATCATAAAACAATTTTGCAGGAGTTAGACAATTTGTTTTCTCTCTCGGAAAAAATAAAAGGCATCTCCTTTGTCCTCTGGGAATCTCTTTCCCTAGGGGATGTACCTGACAACACCTTGCGTGCCCAAGCCGCTTACGCATTGCTGGAATTAACAGAAACCCTCAGTGAAGATATCCACACCTCCCTTCACTCACTGGATAAAACAGTTTAAGCAGTCCTCTCTTTTCTGGGAGGACTTAGAACCCCACCTTCGCTAAAAAACCGAAAGAAATCTTTTTATCAAGACTTCTTTCGGTTTTGATTTTCTTACAGCCGTTTCTCATAATACCGAAACAGCATAACTCCCATGACATACTGCGCCACCCAAAGCAGGAACAGAATCCCCGTGATCCACCATTCTACCCGCAGCAGGGCAAACAGCAGATCAACCGCCAGCAGGGCAAAAAACATGATCTGATAGGACTTGTGCCCTGCCATCTGCCGCAGCATCACTTTTCGCTCATCTTTCAAGTTGATGCGCTGCTGCGCCTGTTTTTCCTCATACTCCGCCTGATGCTCCGGCTTGGAATAATAGTGATACTGCTTCAGCTGTATGCCGCCGCTGACGATCCATGCGATGCCGACAGAGCGCAGCATATTTGCGTAATACTCTTCTTTCAAAAAGCACGCCCCGATCACACAAAGCACCCCTAAAATAAATAATCCAAAATTGATGTTTCGTTTCTGTTTCATGCCTTCTCCTCCTCATAAATAAAAATCTCCTCAATCGACATCCCGAAATAACGGGCGATTTTAAACGCCAGTATAATAGACGGGTTATATCTGCCGTTCTCCAAAGAACCAATGGTCTGTCGGGACACCTCCAACGCCGTCGCCAGCTCTTCCTGGCGGATGCCCCTTGCCTTTCGGATTTCCTCCAATCTGTTTTTCATCGGTTTCTCCTCCAAAATGTAAAGTTTACTTTCCATGTCTCAAATATAGCACCCATTCAGAAAAATGTCAAGCAAACTTTCCATTTCGCAAAAAAAGAAGCCCCCAACAGGCAATATCAAACGATATCACCTGCCGAGAGCCTTATTTTTATCTATGATTTTCCAAGTATCCCCGCAAAAGGGCTTCCATTTCCACCATAGTCTCCGCATAGTTCAGCTTGCCCCGCAGCTCCGCCGCACCAGGCAGTCCCTTCATATACCACGCCATATGCTTCCGCATTTCACGGATGCCGATATACTCGCCTTTATAGTCGATGAGCATCTGGGAATGGCGCAGTGCCTTTTCCACCCGTTCCTCGGCAGTGGGTTCTGGCAGCAGTTCCCCCGTTTTCAGATAGTGGAGGATGCGCTTGAAAATCCACGGATTCCCCTGAGCTCCACGGCCCACCATGATGGCGTCACAGCCCGTATACTCCAACAGTGCTTTTGCATCCTGGGGAGTGAAAATATCTCCATTGCCGATGACAGGGATATTGACCGCCTCCTTCACCTGACGGATGATATCCCAATCGGCTTTGCCGCTATAATACTGTTCTCGGGTGCGCCCATGGACAGCCACGGCAGATGCGCCATTAGCCTCTGCCACCTTTGCAATCTCCACAGCGTTCACATGGTCATCATCAAAACCCTTTCGGAATTTGATGGTGACAGGCTTACTCTGGCTTTCCACCAGAGATTTAACGATCTTCCCTACCAATTCAGGGGTTTTCATCAGGCAGGAGCCTTCGCCGTTTTTCACGATTTTCGGCGCAGGGCAGCCCATATTCACGTCAATGATATCGATGGGATAGCTTTCGATCTTTTTCGCCATATCGCCCAAAATTTGAGGGTCTGAGCCAAAAAGCTGCACAGCTACAGGGCGTTCCTCCGGGGCGATCTCCAACAGTTCTGTGGTATTTTTATTATCGTATAAAATGCCCTTGGCACTGACCATTTCGGAGTAAACCAGACCGCAGCCCATTTCCTTGCAGAGCAGGCGGAAGGGCAGGTCGGTCACCCCTGCCATAGGTGCCAGAAACACGTTATTTTCCAGTTCCAAATTTCCAATTTTCATATTTACACCTCTTTTCTTTTTGGGGCTCTGTCTCATGAAAAAAACAGGCGGAAAACGCCTGTTATTTGTTTTTCTCATAAAGTATGCGTAACCCCTTCAAAGTTAATACAGGGTCCAGCACATCAAAAATCTCATTGTTGGGGTCGATGACCTTCGCCAGACCGCCCGTAGCAATGACCTTCATATTAGGCAGGTTCAGCTGTTCCTTCAGTCGTTCAATGATATATCTGGTCTGACCGATATGCCCCAGCACTAAGCCCGCCTGAAAGCTGTCCACCGTATTTTTCGCAATAATGGACTTAGGCGCCTTGATCTCGATTTTGGGCAGCTGCGCCGCCTTTTGATACAGGGCATCGGCACAAGAAGAAATACCGGGAGTGATAAAGCCGGTGATAAACTCATTCTTTTCATTGATGACATCGAAGGTATTGGCTGTGCCATAGTCGATTACAATGGCAGGGCCGCCATAAATCTCCTTTGCAGCCACCAGGTCAACGATACGATCGGCACCCACTGTTTTCGGGTCATCCCGTTTGATGATGATACCTGTTTTCATCCCCACCCCGACGATCATGGGTTCGATCCCAAAATATTTGCGAATTCCCTGGGTCAAAGAATACATAATATCCGGCACAACGGAGGAAATGATAACTGCTTCTACCTTTTTGGCATCCAGACCGGATGCATCGAACAGGCCATGGATGAAAATGCCCGTTTCATCGGCTGTGCGGTTACCGCCTGTGGTCATGCGCCAGCAATTGATGAGGTTCTCCCCTTCGTATACGCCTAAAACTAAGTTGGTGTTCCCAACGTCGATTACCAAAAGCATCTGCTTTCCTCCTACTTACCGTCTGTTTTTATTTTTCTCATAGATCAGGCGCAGACCGTGGAGCGCCAAAACAGGGTCATATACATCAAAAATATCTTTTTCCTCTTCATGGATGACTTTGCCCAAGCCGCCTGTGGCGATAACTTTCATATTCGGGCATTTGAAATGCTCTCTGATCCTTTGGATGATATACTTCGCTTCTCCGATATGCCCCACCACCAAACCGGCCTGCATACTTTCGATCGTATTTTTCGTGATAATGCTATCAGGATTGACGATCTCAAATTTCGGCAGGTTTGCCGCCTTCTGATACAGGGCATCGGCACAGGTCTGCAGTCCGGGGGCTGTGATACCTGTGAGGAACTCGCCATTTTCGCTGACAACGTCGAAGGTGGTGGCTGTGCTGTAATCCACCACAATGGCAGGGCCGCCATAGATCTCATGGGCTGCCACCAGGTTGACGATACGGTCTGTCCCCATTTCCTTGGGGTTTTCCATACGCAGGTTGATGCCTGTTTTCAGCCCTGCCCGCACCACGATAGGGTCTCTCTTCAGGAATTTTTTGATGCCGTTGAGCATAGAATGCATCACATTGGGCACAACAGAAGAAACGATGATCGCTTCGATCTCATTTACGGAAACTTCGGAATATTCGAACAGATTGCGGATCAACAGCCCTGTTTCGTCGGAGGTACGCCCGCTCTGGGTGGAAAGCCGCCAGTTTGCCACCAACTTTTCCCCATCGAACACGCCAAACACCATATTTGTATTGCCTACATCAATTACCAGTAACATAAGCCTTCTCCTATTCGGAATTGATTTTAAAAAAAGCGCAGGAAAATCCATCCTGCGCCGTATGCATTTCTATATTCTGTATCTTAAACTACCTTTTTATATAAAGCTCTGCTGACTGCCTTGGAGACCACACCGCCGACAATGCAGCTTGCAGGCATTTCCAGCGCGCCGTTGACACCTACGAAGGCAACCACAAAAAGCAGAGGGTTCAAATTGCCCAATGTTTCATTGATGCCCTGGATGAATTCTGTATTCCAATAGCAGATGATCAGCATAGACATGAAGAACAACGTATTCAGGAAGGCTGCGAAAAAGCCGCCTACGAAAAAGCACGCTGTTTTCCTTCTGTCCACCTTCTGCACTACCTTGAAGATTACCCATGTCAGGCAACCCATCAGCATTCTGGTGGGAATGCAGAGCAGGAAGGCATAAAAAGGATTGATATTAAACAACATGGTACTAAAGGGAGAAGAACCTGTCATAGACTGGTAAAAGCTGGTAGCCCCAAAAATAAAGCCCAGCCATGTGCCCGCCTTGGGACCCATCAGCATTGCGCCGATCCCCACAGGGATCATCATCAGGGAAATATCCAGACCAAATGTGTGGAAATACCCCAGCGGCGTAAAGCTCATCAGCAGCAGGATACCTGTCAGAAGCCCCAGTGTGGTCAATTCACGGGCCGCCATCCCTTTTTTCTTTGTTGTCGTATTTGTTACTTCGCTCATTTTAAATTGCTCCTTTCATTCTCATTCTTATCTAAGCCATTCCTACAGGCTTTCAGATATAAGATGATTTGGATAATAGGGTCTGCTGCGTATTCCTGCGGAGAAGAAATCGAAATACCTGCCCTTTTACAGGGTCATGTTTATCCTTTCCCACCATTTCCGTTTTCTGCGCAACCAAATCCATTATAACAGCAAATGCGGATATTACAACAATTTTTTCTATTTTTCCAGTGATTTTTTACCCGTTTTCACAGTTTTTTCCCTCTTCTGCGGCTCTGCGCATCAATTCCTGCTTCGCCAGTTCGCCTTCTTTTGTGCAGAAGATCACATACCAAAGCTCGATGGCACGGAACAGTTCCAGTTCTTCTTTCTGGATCTTTTTGATTTCCAATTCTGCACCGATATCATCGAAATCGCAATCGCCTTCATGCTTTACCGTTTCGAAATACAGATCGCCATTTTCCTCAAAGCCAACCACAAAAGTACAGTTCAGCTTTTCTGCCATATATACACAGACCTTTTTCAGATCTTCCTTGATGGCATCAGGCAGGAAGCCGAATTTCTCTTCAATATAATATTTCTGCTGCTGATTATTGGCAGCCGCCAGTACGTTTCTTGCCATTGTTAGTTCTCCTCTCCTCTGATGGATACTTCACCGGAAAAAATCACTTCTTCCCTGCCCGTATCTTTTCTTTTTACGATCAGTTCCCCTTCCGGGGTGATATCCAGTGCCGTGGCAAGAAATGTCTCCCTGCCGATGACACGAACCTCTTTGCCCATATTCAGGCATTTTGCACGGTATCTTTCCCGAAAGGGGGCAAAGCTGCCGCCTGCTGCCAAAAATTCGCTGTAGAGGGCCTCAAATCGAGCCATGCTGCGGGCAACTACCTGACAGCGGTCATATTCTCTGCTGCCCTCCAGATAAAGGGACGTGGCGATCTCCTGCAGATCAGCAGGGAATGCCTTTGTATTTACATTGATGCCCATGCCCACAGTAACGGAATGGATGGTCTCCATATCGCAGTCCATCTCTGTCAGGATACCCACCAGCTTTTTGCCCCCCAGCAGGATATCATTGGGCCATTTGATAACGGGTTCCAGTCCCGTTAGTTCCTCCATAGCTTCTGTCAGGGCGAGCCCTGCCAAGAGGGTCAGCACCGATGCTTGGGCAGGCTGGATATTGGGCCTTAAAAGCAGGCTCATCCATACCCCTGTATCCGCCGGAGCCTGCCAGGGACGGCCTCTGCGCCCCCGTCCTGCCGTCTGCAGTTCTGCCACAGCCAGGGTGCCTTCCGGCTTGCCTTCCTGTGCCAAATCTCGGATACGGTCGTTGGTGGTATCGGTCTCCGCAAAAAAATAGACAGGATGTCCCAGTTTTTTCGTTTGAATGGCTGCTTCCAATGTTTTTTGGTTATATTCCATGGGGATTCCCCCTCCCTAAGAAAAAAGCCTGAAGTCCGGCTTTGCCAGACCACAGACCCTTTGCTTTCCTATTTCTTATTTATCGCCTTTTTTGTTTACACGGCCCAGGAATTTATCCAGTTCGATGATGGCACGGCCATGCGTACCTTCGCAGATCTTATCTACTTCATCGTAAGCTTTTACGCTGTATGTCAGTAGTTTGCCTTTTACTTCTGTTACTTCTGTCACCACACGCACCTTCATGCCAACAGGTGTCGCAGCCAGGTGAGACAGATTGAAGGTTGTGCCTACTGTTTCCCAGCCTTCGGGCAGGAAAGGCGCTACTGTGCCGATGGCTGTGCCTTCGATCCAGGAGATCAGTCTGGGGGAAGCAAATACAGGCACACGGTCATTACCGAAATGTGCGGCTGTATCGCCTTCTTCTACGATAAATTCTTTTTCAAATGTCATGCCGGGTACGATGTTTTTGAATTCCATGATTCCTTCTCCTCTCAATTTTCCATATCTGTTGTTTCCTGGGAAGCTTCTTCCCCATCGTTGGCGATGCCCAAAATTTCATTGCGCACCTTCTGGTCAAACAGAGCACGGAATTCGTCCCCTGTCACCTTTTCTTTTTCTACCAGCAGCTTTGCGGTAGCGTGGAGCATTTCCATATTTTCCTTCAGGAGGCGTTTTGCTTCCCGATAAGCTTCTGTTACGATACGGTTGACTTCCTGGTCGATGGTCGTTGCCACACCCTCGCCATAATTTCTGGCCTGCCCCCAGTCTCTGCCGATAAAGACCTCGTTGCTGTCTCCGCCGAACTGGATGGGCCCCAGAATCTCACTCATACCATATTTTGTGACCATATCCCTTGCCATGGATGTGGCACGTTCGATGTCATTGGAAGCGCCTGTGGTGATGTCCTTAATCACCAATTCTTCCGCCGCACGGCCGCCCAACAGGCTGACGATTTCCTGTTCCATCATCATTTTTGTCATATACATACGATCCTCGCCGGGCAGGGGCATGGTGTAGCCGCCGGCCATACCTGTAGGAATGATGGAAATGCTGTGGACAGGGTCCAGTTCGCTCAGCACTTCAAACAGGATCGCATGACCGCCTTCATGGTATGCTGTAATGTATTTTTCTTTTTCAGAGATGACTCTTGTTTTCTTTTCGGTACCAACGCCGATCTTGATCAGAGCCTTCTGGATTTCTGCCATATCGATCTGCTTTTTGCCGTCTCTGGCTGTCAAAAGGGCTGCTTCATTCAGCAGGTTTGCCAGGTCTGCGCCGGTAAAGCCCGCTGTGGTCTGCGCCACCACTTTCAGGTCAACTTCGGGAGACATGGGCTTGCCCTTGGCATGGACACGCAGGATGGCTTCTCTGCCCTTTACGTCGGGTCTGCCTACATAAACCTGTCTGTCAAAACGGCCGGGTCTGAGAAGGGCAGGGTCCAAAATATCTGCACGGTTTGTGGCAGCGATGATGATCACGCTTTCATTGATGCCGAAGCCGTCCATTTCTACCAGTAACTGGTTCAATGTCTGTTCTCTTTCATCGTGTCCGCCGCCCAGACCGGCGCCTCTGCGGCGGCCCACTGCGTCGATTTCATCGATGAAAACGATACTGGGAGAATTTTTCTTTGCCTGTTCGAACAGATCACGGACACGGGATGCGCCGACGCCGACGAACATTTCTACGAAATCAGAACCGGAAATGCTGAAGAAAGGCACGCCCGCCTCGCCAGCAACGGCTTTTGCCAATAATGTTTTACCTGTACCGGGAGGGCCCACCAAGAGGACCCCTTTGGGGATACGTGCGCCCAGCTCTGTGAATTTCTGGGGTGCTTTCAGAAACTGCACCAGCTCTTCCAGCTCTGCCTTTTCCTCATCACAGCCTGCCACGTTGTCAAAGGTTACTTTATTTTCCCCGTCCACGCTCATCTTTGCCTTGCTCTTGCCAAAGTTGGCCATTTTGCCGCCGCCCCCCTGCATTCTGTTGAACAGAAGGGAGAAGACGATGATCATAACGATCAGCATGATGAGGGAAGGGACGATCTGGGAAAACATACTCTGCTTCTGCAGTTTCCCAACTTCCATCTTGACCCCATTTTCTACTGCTTTTTCATCCAGCTTCGCCTGCAGCGTAGACATACTGGGTACATCGACAGTGATAATACTGCCATCTTTCAAGGTTGCCTGTGCTGTCCCATAGTCGCTGACTTCGGTGCTTCTGGAAACTTCAACGGATGCTACATTATTTGCTTCCAGTTCCTGCAGCAGGTCGCTGTAAACATAGGCTTCCGCTGCTTCCTTTTGCTGGGGAAGCACCTGGGGGCCGGTATAGGCCAGGGCTGCCAGGATGACGATAAACACCAGAGCATAGAGCCCTATGGATTTAAAATATTTGTTCAAGAGCGTTCCTCCTTATACTCATAATTATTTTGACTGTCCGGTCTTCTTTACCCCACAGAAACCAGACCATATCAATTTATAATTGTAGCATACTTTCTATAGAAACGCAACGAAGGTTTTCCCAGAAAAAACGAAAAAAAGCCGTGAACCAAAAGGTTTACGGCTTATATTTTTAGTCTTCGTCAAAGTGCAGCACGCCTACGTAGTTCAGGTTTCTGTATTTCTGGGCATAGTCCAGACCATAGCCTACCACAAAGGCATCGGGGATGGTGAAGCCGGTATAGTCTGCCTTGATATCCACCAAACGGCGGTCGGGCTTATCCAACAGAGTCACCAGCTTCAGCTTCTTGGGATTTCTGCTTTCCAGCAGTTCTTTCAACTTTTTCAGGGTTCTGCCTGTATCGATGATATCTTCCACGATCAGCACATTTTTGCCGGCAATATCCTCATCTAAATCCATCTTGACATTGATCTTGCCGGAGCTTTCTGTGCTGTCGCCATAGCTGGAAACGCTCATGAAATTCATCGTCACGGGCATTTTCATCTTCTTTGCCAGATCAACGATAGTCACAACGGCACCCTTCAGGGCGCAGACCAGTTCTACCTGTTCATCGCCAAATTCCTGATATAATTCATCTGCCAGCTCTGCCAGTCTTTTGTCGATCTGTTCTGCAGAAAGCATCACTTCTACTCTTTCTTTCATTCCTATACCCTCCGTATTCGAATCCAAATCCGCCGAACCGTCTGTTCATCCACCCCTGCGGCTGCGGAAGCACGCAGACCGGGTGCCCAAAGGACTTCCTCCCCCATGGTGATGAGGGGATAGGCTTCACGCCAATCTCTGGGGATCTTTTCATCAATGAACAGGTCTTTGATCTTTTTTCTGCCGTTTTGCAAAGGGATAAAATCCCCTGCCTTTCTGGTTCGGCAAAACAGCTTGTGTTTTATTTTATCATAATCGAATACATTCGTACAGGTTTCCGCAGAACATCCAACAAATTTTTCGTCAAAAGAGACTGCCACCGCAATGCCCCCTTCGGGGATCAAGATCTCCCCTTCCATGGGCAGCGCATAGCAAAATCCTTCTGCCTGCTTTTTCTTTTTGCGAGAGAAAACCAAGGCCTCATAGCGGTTTTCGGCGCGGATATCTTCGGGAAAATCACGGCTTTTGCCCGTTTCCTTTTGCAGCAGCTCCTCCAAGGCTTGGATCTGCACCTGAGAAACATCGGTTTTCAGGAAATTTCCCATGGCTTTTCGCAGTACTCGCCGCCGCATGGCAGGATGCAGTGCATTCAGTTTTTCTCTGGAAAGATGGATTTCCTCCCCAGCAGAGGGCAGCTTTCCTTGGGCAAAAAAAGCTTCCGCCTGCTGTTCCAGAAAATCCTCATCCTCCGCCAAAAGAGCCGCTGTTTCTGCAATATGGGTCACGGCCTTGGGGTTGATCTCCTCCAACAACGGCAAAACCCGCAGGCGGAGCTTATTTCGGGTATACTTTTCCTGTTGGTTGGTGGCATCCTCCCGCCAAGTCAGGTGATTTTCCCGACAATATTGCTCAATTTCTTCTCGGTCGCAAAACAGCAGCGGACGGCAGATATCCCCCCGCACAGGGGACATCCCCGTAAGTCCTGTCAGCCCTGTCCCACGGCAAAGACGCATGAGGACCGTTTCCGCCTGATCCTTTCGATGATGGGCAACGGCGATGCGCCCTTCCCCACCTGCGGCCTCCCGAAAGGCAGCATAGCGCAGGATGCGCCCCGTTTCTTCCTCACCAAGGCGGCGCAGCTTGGCTTCCTTCGCCACATCATACCTCTTCACCACGCAGGGAATACCCAGAGAAGCGCAGAATTTCTCCGCAAAACGAGCGTCCTCGTCTGCTTCCTTTCCCCGCAGCCCATGATGGATATGGACAGCGGTGATCTGCCAATGCGCTTCCTCCTGCCAGCGATGGAGCAGATGCAGCAATGCCACAGAATCTGCCCCTCCGGAAAGCCCCACGATGAGCTTTGCCCCTGGGGGAAACATATGAAATTGTGTGATGGTCTTTCGTACTTTTTCCCGCATAGTCGTCTCCTCATTTGGTATGTAACCCTAGTATCCTCACTCTACACGAATTGGGAAAAAAACGCAAGTCCGCCAACACTGCCGGTTTCAGGCACGTTTTCGCCAGAAACGGCTGGCCAATACGGTCATATCGTCCCGTCGGCCCTCCTGCCGTTCCTTTTTGGCCTCCTGCAGGATATACTCCGCAGCATCCTGAGGGTTCGACATAGGAAAGGAGGTCAGCTTGCCTTTCAGCCAAGCCCCCGTCTGTTCTTCGCCCCCAAGGGCATCGGTAATGCCGTCGGTCACCATAAGGATCATATCCCCATCCTTCAGGAGCATCTCATTTTTCTCCGCACTGACCTGCTTCAAAATACCTGCAGGCAATGTGGCAGAGCGCAGGGAAATGATACGGCTGCCCCGCCAGATATAGGTCGCCACAGCCCCCAGCTTGACAAACTCCGCATGTCCGTCAAACAGGTCTACATGGCAAATATCCAGTGTAGCATAGGTTTCCTCGCCCCGTCGCAGCAGCAGAGCAGAATTGATCATTCCCACCGCCAGTTCACGGTCGAAGCCGGCTTCCGTGAATTGCTCCAGCAGTTCGATGGCGATACGGCTTTCCTTCGCCGCCCGTTCCCCGGTGCCCATACCATCGGAAAGGGCAAGAAGGGCATTGCCCCGCTCTGTTTCCAGAAAGGCTGCCGCATCCCCCGTGGGTCTGCCTTCTTCTGCAGGAGAAAAGGCTGTGGCTGTGGTCAGGGAAAAGGCTGGCTCTTCCCGAAAATGCAGGGTGCAGTCCCGTTCTGCCCCGTCTACAGAGCAGGTCCCTTCCTCCAGTAAGACCATGGGGCAGCCCAAGGTCTTTTTCACCAAAGGCAGGATCTTATCTCTGCAGGTGCCTTTCCCACCGCAGGCAGGCAGAACGATCCGCACCTGTCGGGAACCTCCTGTTCCCTCCCGACCGTTTTTCTCTTCTGTAACGACTACCTTTTTCGGTCGAAAACCCTGTTTTTTCAAAGCATCGGTCAATGCTCCTTCGGCTCCCTCCAGAAAAATGCAGTTCAGTTCCATTTGTCCCGAAAGGGTCTGCATGATCTTGCCCACCGCCTGCAATTGCTGTCCTACTAATTCTCTGCATTCTGTCAGGCGGCTGAGCCAAAGGCAGTCCCTTCGATACATTTCATAAACCTCGTTGACCGTTTTCACAAACCCATCCACCCGAGGGCAGGTCTCCCGAAATGTTTCCGGCAGCTCCGCTTCGGTAAACCGCCCACGGCTGTCGCAATGGGACAGAGCGGAAAAAGTCATGCTATAGGTCTTATAAAGGTCCTCCTCCCAGCAGTAATGGGCCAGCCCGCAGTCTTGACAAGCCCTTCCTGCAATGGTATCGACCAATCTTCCAATTTCTCCTTTGTCCTTTCGTTCCCCCTCCTTAACAAAGGTTTTTGCCAGTGCTTCGAAGGCTGCCGATACATCCAGCAGCTTTTCTTCGGTCAACTCCTTCATCTTTGTGTATCTGTCCTGAGGGCTTTCTGTTTTCCGTATACCGCTGAGCTTTTCCAGCAGTCCTTTGGGGAACAGGGAAAACAGAGCTGCCCCGATTACCAAGCCTCCCATCCAAATCGGTTCCAGCAACGTCATATCTATGTAAAACAGAAAAATGCAGGGAGCCAGTACCAGAGCCAGAGCAGAGGCCAACCTGCCCAGACCGCTGACGCAGCCCGCCAACATTCCCCCTAAAGCGAGGGCAACAAAAAGGGGCAGTTCCACCCCATTGCAAAGAAAAAGCAGGAAGCCCAAAAAAACCCCGGCAGCTGCCCCGCCGCCGATGCCTTCCTGCCTTGCAGCAAAAAGAAGGAAGAACGCCGAAGCCGCCGGCAAAAGCGTATCCCGCAGAAGGGGATGCTGCAAAGAAGCCAGCCCTGCCAGGGCACCCCCCAACAAAAGCAGCAGGGAAAGGGTCTCTTCCCTGGTCAGGGTAAAATATTTCTCCCGTTCCAGCAAAAGCACAGTGCCCTTCTGCAAAAGATAGCTGATGCCCAGGGTCAATGCTCCCTCCACTGCCGCAATGGCGAAATAGAAGCCCAGTCCCTGTCGGCTGATGGCAAAGAAAATACCGGCCAAGGCTGAAGCAAAGGTACCCAGAAGGGCTTTCTTCCCCATTTCTTCCCGCAGAAGGAAGCGTCCCATGGTCAGCTGAATGGCAAAGGCTGCCGCCAGTCCAGCTCCTGCTTTCAGGGGCGCATTGGGAAAAGAACCCAACCCCACCGACAGCCAGACCGCCCAGAACAATCCGCCTTCTCCAAAAAAAGCTGAAAGATAGGCTAAGCCCATGGGACGCAGCAGTCCCAAAAACTCCACCCTGCCCCAAAGGAGCCCCACCAGGCAAAAGCAGCCGCCCTTCGCCAGTGCTTTCCAAGGGAAAGGCTTCTTCGGCTCTTTTTTCGGCAGGATCATCTTCCCCAAGGCAGGGGTCTGTTCCGTATATTCCAATGTGATTTCTGTTTTTTCCATACTGCTTCCCTCCATATGCCCATTCTAAACAAATAGAACTGCTTTTTTTGTCAAACAGCGTCGAGGGAAAAAGAAAATTCCGACATCTTTCGCAGATTTTATATTGTAAAAACCATAAAATTGCTGTATGATAGGAAAAACGGGTGAGCACCTACCGCATAAGGCTATTGGCTTTATGCGGTTTTTTGTAAAAGCGGAGAAAAGCATTTCAGTTCCTGCATTGACTGGCTTTGCTTGCAAGAAGCAGTCAATACAGGAACTGAAAGAGATTTGCGGAGCAAATCAATGAGTAAGGCAAAGCCTTACGAATGCTTTTTAAGGAGGAATGTAATATGTGGCAAATGCTTTGGCCTGTTCTCATCGTCATCGGCGCAAATACCCTTTACCATACCTGTGCCAAAGTTTCTGATCGGCAAATAAAAATCGAAAGAAATCTTTAAAATGAAGATTTCTTTCGATTTTTATTTTTAAAAGTATTTTCTTATTTCAGGACATCCTTCCCGCCTCCATGGGCTCGTCCTTTTTTATCTGCTATATTTCTTCTTCATGCGGATATCCTCCCCAAAAAATTTTAGAGTGGTATATTCGCCGATCAAACGGCTCATGACACGGTCGGAATACTGCTCCATCAACGCCTGATAATCCAGATTGGTGGAGATCACCACGGGGCGTTTGTGGAGTTTTCTGTCGTTGATGATGCGGAACAGTTCCGATGCCGTAAACATGGTGGCAAATTCCGTTCCCAGGTCATCGATGATGAGCAGGTCTGCATCCAGCAGTTCCCCATCCCAATCCGTGGTTTCTTCTTCCTCATCCCGATGAAAGCGCATTTCCTCCAGCTGCTTGAAAAGCTGCCCTGCAGTCAGGTAAAGAACCGTTTTGCCCTGGGCCAGCACATCCTTTGCGATGCAGTTGCACAGGAAGGTCTTTCCTCTGCCTGCGCCGCCGTAGAGGAGCAGATTGTCTCCGGTAAAATCCTCCGCAAAAGCCATGGCCATTTTCAGGTTCCGCTTTGCGTTTTCCTTGGGAGATATCCCCTCCCCTGACACTACATCATCACTGAACAGACGCAGGTCAAACGTATCGAAATTTTCCACCCGAATCACATCCCGTACATTGGACTGGTCGTAGAGCCTGTCCATCAATTTATGCTTCATGCAGACACAGGGGGTGTTTTCCACATATCCCGTGTCCTTGCAGGTCTCGCAAACATATTCCATTTTCAGCAGACTGGGGGACAGGCAGTTTTTCGCCATGATACCCATTCTTTCATCCTCCAGATCCTGCTGTTTCTGTTTCATTTCCGCCACTGCCGCCTCCAGCGCATCGGGGCTCAGCAGCACCAGCTTCGCCGTGGAGACCCCCAGCAGGGAAAGCTCCTGTTCTATTTCCGCTAGTCGGGGAAATCTGGTATACAGGCTCTCCTTCCGTTCCCGCAGTTCCGCCGCCTTTTGGGTGCGCAGAGCATCATATTCCCGCAGCACTTCCCGATAAATTTGCGTTCTCGTTGCCAAAATTCTCCCCTCCTATCCATCCTTCTTCTCTGTTACCATTTCTCCCGCTGTTCCCGTTCCAGTCGTTCCAGCTCCGCAAAGTCCCATTCGCTCTGGGTATAGTTGATGAAACGATTCTGTTTAGGTTTGGGCGGTTCTTTTTGGGCAGGCTTCTGCCCTGCCTGATGATTCTGGCTCTTTTTCGCCGCAAAGGCTTTATCCAACTCCGCAACGCCTGCCCCATCCTTCACGCCTGCATCCCGCCACTGGCGCAAAATGCTGTCGGCATAGGGGAAGGAAGCCTTTCCTGTCTGCAAAACGGTCCGTTCACAGGCCATTTTGATCAGTTCTATGGGCAATTTGTATTCCTTCAGCCATTTTTTCATATAATTCTCTTCCGCAGGCACAGGCAGTCTGTTCTGTCCAAAGGACTGCAAAATGGTGCGGAAGCCTGTCTTTCTCAGTTCGATATATTCTGCCGCTTTTTCCACCGTATCGATGCCTTCTTCTGCCCAGCCAAGGGCGACTTTTTCGATATAGCGCATGCCCTTATGCCCGTTGGCGGTACAATAGGAAAGCAGCAGGTCGATGACGTCCAAGGGCAGTCCCAGCCAGTCGTGGAAGCTGAAAAGCAGACTCATATCCTGATGGGAAAGCATTTTGCCCAGTTTTTTCTGGGCGGATTCGAAAAGATTTTTCACATCCTGATTTTTTATGTACATCGCCAGCTCCGCCGGGGGATAATCGGGACGTTCCGAGGAAACAAGGGTACGCCTTTGGGGCGGTTTGTTTTCTTCCCCTTTCTGCATCACCTTTCGGTCCATCCAATAGGCCCATGCCCGCAGGACATCGCTTTCCGTGGCATGTAATTTTTCCGCCACCTTTGCGGAATCCCGACCCACCACAAGGGTCATCAAATAAACAGAAACATACAAAGGAGGTGCCACAGGCAGTTCTGTTTCGATAAATGCTTTGCTTAATTCAATGTTATCCGCCATATCTGCCCACTCCTTTCTTCTCAGTGTTCTGCCGGAAAATCATTTCCCTTACCCTTTATTTTGCGGGTGCTCTCGGACTTTCAGTATACCATATTTCCGCCGACAAAAACAGGGGAACACAGACAAAAAAATCCCCCTGTTTCGGAAACAGGGAGAAACATTAGAGGAGTCCCGATAAGAAAACAAAAAATGTTTTCTTAAGCCACCACTACATTATTTATCTTGTTTATTCTTAATATGGGCATTGAAATAGTAGATAATGAAGCATAGCACAATCACCATCAGCGTCACGACCACGATCGTACTGGATTCCTTAAAGCTGATAAAGATAGCCAGAAGTCCCAGCAGCAGGCTGATAGAATACATGATGAGTACCGCCTGTCTCTGGCTGAAGCCATGGTCGATCAGTTTATGATGCAGATGCCCTCTGTCCGCCTGCATGATAGGCTGGTTTTTCGCCATACGGCGCAGCATGGCGCAGATGGTATCAAACACGGGCAGGCCCACGCACAGCACGCTGACGATCATCGCCAGCAGGGCATAGCCCTTGAATACCCCAAGGATACTGGTCACCGCCAGCACAAAGCCCAAAAAGGTAGACCCCGTATCGCCCATAAAGATTTCCGCAGGGTTAAAATTACGGGGCAAAAAGCCCAGACACGCCCCCGCCAGTGCCGCTGTCAGCACCACCGCTGTGGTGGAACCGGTCAAGATGCAAAGAACCATCAGGCTCAATGCCGCAATGGAGGTAACACCTGCCGCCAAGCCATCCAGACCATCGATCAGGTTTACGGCGTTGGTCACCCCAACGATCCAAACCAACGTGATGGGGATGCTGAATTTCTGCAAATAGGCTGTCACAGGCCAAAGAACAACCTGAATACGGGTGCCGGACATAATGACGATCAGCGCCGCCAATATCTGCACACAAAATTTCAGCTTCGCAGGCAGGTTTTTCATATCATCCACCACGCCCAGACCTGCGATCATCAGGGCACCGATGAGAAAGCCCGCAAACTGCTTGGCATCCATGCTCTTATCAAAATGATATACCATCAATACTGTGACAATAAAGCCCAGCACGATGGCTACCCCGCCCATACGGGGCATCGGTTTTTTATGCACGCCTCTGTCCTTTGGATAGTCGATGGCACCGCATTTGACGGAAAGCCATTTGGCAAAGGGTGTCGTCACCAGGGTGATGGCGAAGGCACAGGCAAAGGCCGCAATATACAATAACCAATTATGTTCTGTCAATGTAACTCTCTCCTCCTTCGGCTTACCGCCGATTGGAAACGATATCAAACATTATTTTGTACCGAAAATACGGTCGCCTGCATCCCCCAGACCGGGCACGATGTAGCCATGTTCATTCAGCCTGCCATCATAAGCCGCTGCGTAGATATCCACATCAGGATGGTTTTTCTGCAGACGTTCCACACCATCAGGCGCAGCCAAAATGCACAGGAAGATAATCTTCTTCACGCCTCTGGCTTTCAAAAAGCCGATGGCTGCATCGGCAGAGCCGCCGGTGGCCAGCATAGGGTCTACCAAAAATACGGTTCTTTCTGAAACATCGGCAGGCAGCTTGCAGTAATATTCCACAGGCTCCAGTGTTTCTTCATCACGATACAGACCGATATGCCCAATCTTCGCCGTAGGCACCAGATGCAAAATACCGTCTGTCATGCCCATGCCTGCCCGCAGGATCGGCACCACTGCCAGCTTCGTATCGATGGTTCTGCATGTGGCATCTGCAATAGGCGTTGTTACTTCCACATCTGTCAGGGGCAGTTCTCTGGTTGCTTCATAAAACAGCAGGGACGCCACTTCCCCGATGATCTCACGGAATTCTTTTGTACCGGTTTCTTTGCTTCTCAGCATTGCCATTTTCGTGTAAATCAGTGGATGCTCAGATACAAAAAATTTGCTCATGCAGTCACCTTCTTAGTCTTCGATCTGGTTGATTCTTCTGATGTGGCGTTCATCATTGGAAAAAGGTGTTTCCAGGAACGCTTTCACGATTTCCAGTGCCAGGCCGGGGCCTGTTACTCTGGCACCCATCGCCAGAATGTTGGCATTGTTATGTTCTCTTGTGGCCTTTGCGGAAAATACATCGCCGCACAGAGCCGCACGAATGCCTTTTACTTTGTTTGCAGCGATAGAGATACCGATGCCTGTGCCGCAGATCAAAATGCCTTTTTCGCATTCGCCATCGGCTACTGCATGGGCAACCGCTTTGCCGTAAGCAGGGTAATCCACAGATTCTTCGGAGAATGTACCGAAGTTTTTATATTCGATCTTATTGTCATCCAGATATTTGATGACTTCTTTCATCAGAGGGTAACCGCCGTGGTCGCAGCCCAGTGCCAACATAATCAAACACTCCTTTTTATTTTATCCCATTCTAATCTATCTTGCAAAAAAACAAATGTTCAGCTGTCGCTTGCTTTCGCCGCTTCTATCATTTGATATCCTGCTGCCTTGTTCAGGCGGTTCATAATGGCCATTCCTTCCCCTTCTTCGGAGAATACTTCGGAATAGACCTTTTCCGCACCCAGAAAGTCGAATTTTCTCAGTAATTTGAACAGGTTCGCCCCGATCTGTTCGGGTCTATCCCTGCTGCCCAAAGAAAGGATGATATCCGCATGGTAGAGGTCTTTGGTTTCCTCTGTTGCCATAACGCCTGTTTTCTTTCCGTTGGACATATCCAACGCTGCCAGACGATTGATCTCGTCGGCAACCGCCTGTCTTTCCCCTTTTACCAGAACAACCTCCGCCTTGGGGGAATAATGGGTATATTTCATACCTGGTGCCTTAGGCTTCAAGTCCGCCGCAGGCTTTGTCAAAATTGCCGGGTCGATCTCCACTCTGCCGACCACTTCTTCCATCATTTCCTTTGTCACCGCACCGGGGCGCAGGATCATAGGCACATCGCCGGAAACATCCACAATGGTGGATTCCAGACCCCATTCTGCCGCACCGCCGTCCACGATCATATCGATCTTCCCATTCAGGTCAAATTCCACATGGGAGGCACGGGTGGGGCTGGGCTTGCCGGAGGAATTGGCGCTGGGGGCTGCGATAGGCAGTCCTGCCGCCTTGATGATGGCCCTTGCCACGGGATGGCTGGGGAAGCGCACAGCAACCGTATCCAATCCGCCTGTGGCCTTCAAAGGCACGATATCTGCCTTGGGAAAGACCATAGTCAAAGGGCCTGGCCAGAAAGCATCCATCAGCTTTTGCGCCGCCGGAGAAATTTCCCGTACAATGGCGTTCAGCTCCTCAAATTCGGAGATGTGTAAGATCAAAGGATTGTCCGAAGGACGCCCCTTTGCAATATAAATTTTTTCACAGGCCGCACCGTCCAGTCCATTCCCGCCCAAGCCGTAAACGGTTTCCGTAGGGAAAGCAACCAGACCTCCTTCCTGCAAAATCTTTGCAGCTGTCCGGATGACTTCCGCAGATTCGGACTGACGCAGATCGACCTTTGCCAGTATCGTCTTCATCGTCTTATGCGTTTGCGCCGCAGCATTTTTTATATTTTTTGCCGGAACCGCAAGGGCAGGGATCGTTACGGCCGATCTTTTCGCCTTTTACGATGGTTTTGGATCTTTTCTGTTCCAGTGCCAGTCTTCTTCTTGTTTCTTCATCGAAGATACCGTCCCACTGGGGCAGTGTGGACAGGTGTTCTGCTTTGTATTCGATCATCAGCTTGAACAGCTTTTCAAAATCGATATTAATGCAAACCTGGCTATCTTCTGTCAGGGATTCCATATCAAAGGGTTCTGCCAGAGAAGCGTTCAGGCCATCGATAAAAGCAACGATCATTTCTGCTGTCATGCTGAAGCGTTCTGCCAGTTCAGAAATCCTGCCTTCCACTTTTTCTACCTTCTGGCCGATGATGTATTCATAGATCTTCTGTTCCTTGGGCAGGTATTCTTCCCAAACAGCTTCCACGCTGCGGCCTTCCTGGGAAAATGCCTTTTTCATCCAATTTTCATATAAGCTCATGCTAGTCTCTCCTTCAAATTTCTAATTTTTTCACAGATTACTCCATTCTTTCAAATAATACTATGATTTTCCCCCGTTTGCAACAAAAAAAGCACCGATAGCCAAGGAAAAAAATGAAACCTGCAAGAAAGGCCCCGGAAAGCAAACTTCGGGGCCAATATTTTTTATCCGATTTTTCTTCTGTCTGCCTGTTCCTCCTCTGCAGGGGGATATAACAGCACTTCCACCCCTTCCGGCAGGGCAGCCAGAATCTTTTCCAATTCATTTTCTCTTTTCTTTTTGCCCTTCTTTTCGTCCTTTACAGGCGGCTGACCCAAAATCACCCGGGTGATCTCTTTCTCCTCCGCAAAGCGGCCGATATAGGCCGAAACATCTTCTTCGCAGGCAAGATGGATGACACCACCCCTCCTGCAGCCATAATCCACCAGATTCTGCAGCAGCTTTAAGGTATCGTTGCTTTCAAATACACTGTCCCCCTTCTGCACATGGAGGATATGTAGTTCCCCACCGCAGGAACGGGCTGTCGCAAATCCATATTCGATCAATCGCAGAGAGCTTTTCTGCGCCGTTACCAAAACCAAAATCTTTTCCAATACTTTCTCCATATAAAATTCCTCCTTTTTCATCTCTCCCCTCTCTTTCTCTATTGTATAGTGTAACAAATGATTCTTAGAAATCCCGAACATTTTCATTAAGACTTTCTTACAAATAAAAAAGGCATGCCCTTTTTCAGAGCATACCTCGTTTTTCTCATTCTTCTTCGATTTCCGGATCGGCTGCATCATCAGCCAATTCTTCTTCGTCCGCCTCGGTTTCTATGGGTTCTGTTTCAGGGGCTTTCTCAGCCATCTCCACCATGGGTTCGCCGTCTGTATCGATGGAGAAAGTCAAGATGGTTTCATCCTCAAAATCCACACCGTCCCAGATCATCGTTTCATGATCGGCAAAGGTCATCTGCACCTGCCAGCCATCCTCTGCCACAGGCATCTGACCTGCCATGGAAACGGGCATACCATAGCCGTTTTTCCATTCCGTCTCTGTCAGAGTGATCTCAGACCAGTCTGCATCATCCGCATAGCGGATCTCCAGCTTGGAAACGTCCATACCTGTCTGGTTTTGAAAAGTCATATCATATTCTACTTCCTGGGTAGGCACTTCTTCGCCGCCACAGGCTGTCATGCTGACTGCCCCAATGACTGCCAACAGCATTGCAAACATTCTTTTTCTCATTTTCCCCAATACCTCCCAAACTTACTCTGCCGTATAGCTTTCAAATGTGATGCTTTCGATGGTGATATCCTCTACAGGCTTGTCGCTTTCGTCTGTCTTTGCCCCTGCAATGGCATCGATGACATCCAGCCCTTCGAATACCTGACCAAAGATGGTATAAGGGTTGCCGAAAACATATTCCAGATGGGCTGCACCGCCCTGTTCTCTATAGTAGTTCAGCACTTCATCGGGGAACAGCTGGCTGAAGGTATAATAGTTGCCGTCAGTCAATGTTACGCCCAGTTCTTCTTCATTATTATCTCTTGCATCCTGCAGTGCTGCCAGTGCATCTTCCATTACATCCTTCTGCTGCACGATAAAGAACTGGCTGCCGTTTGTATTGTGGCCTGCATTTGCCATAGCGACTGCCCCTCTATAGTAATGCAGTTTGGGGGAAATTTCATCGGCGAAGGGTTCGCCCCAGCAGCTTTCGCCGCCTCTGCCTGTGCCTTCAGGATCGCCTGTCTGCACCATAAAATTATCGATGACACGGTGGAACAGCAGACCATCATAATAGCCGCTTTTTGCCAGTGTTTTAAAATTTTCCACTGCCTTGGGTGCTTCTTCGGGATAAAACATCATCTTCACGACCCCTGCGGATGTGGTAATGACTGCAATTTCATCCCCTTCTGCGGGCATCTGGGCCTGCAGGATGGATGTTGTATCTATATTTTCTGTAGCTGTCTGGTCTGTGTTTTCTGTGGCTGCTTCCTTACCGCAGGCAGCAGCACCAAAAGCCATCACCGCCGCCAGAGCCAGTGCAAGATATTTTTTCTTCATTTCACTTTCCTCCGTTTTTCTTTCTCATAAAGACCATTGTAGTCTATACAAGCAAAGGGTGTCAATTTGCAAATTCTTAAGAGTTTCTTAAAATCCTCTCAAAAATCAAGCTTTTCAACGCATGAGTGCCTTAATTTGTGTCATGACTGCCTCTACGCCATCCCCTGCGTGGCTTTTTTCCATAGCCGCCACATATTTGTCTTTGTTTTCATAAAGGGCAAAAATCTCCTTCTGCATAGATGCCGGTGTCATTTCATCCTCATCCAGCACACGGGCAAAGCCCTGTTTTTCGAAGGAGGCCGCATTCAGAATCTGGTCGCCACGGCTGGCTCTTGTGCTCAGGGGAATCAGCAGATGGGGCTTTTTCAGTGCCAAAAACTCGGAAATGGAGTTGCTGCCTGCCCGGGAAACGATGAAATCTGCCGCCGCAAACAAGTCGTTCAGCCCATCGGAAACATATTCGAATTGTTTATAGTCTGTTCTGCCCAACAGCGTTTCATCCAGATTGCCTTTGCCGCAAAGGTGGATGATATCGAAAGTTTTTGTCAGCTCAGGCAAAATTTCCCGCAGGCAGTTGTTCAGCTTCACTGCCCCCAGGGAACCGCCCATCATCAGCAAAACAGGCTTTTCACCGCTGAAACCGCAGGCCGCCAGACCTTTGGCTCTGTTCCCTTCAAAAAGCTCCTTGCGGATGGGGGTGCCTGTGTGGACGCCCTTGCCCTTCGGCACATACTGCAGGGTTTCGGGGAAGGTGGAGCAGATCACCCTGGCAGAGGGCATGGCGATCTTGTTTGCCAGACCGGGGGTGATATCGGATTCATGGATGATAACGGGAATATTGTTTTTCTTTGCCCCCAGCACAACGGGAACCGCCACAAAGCCGCCTTTGGAAAATACCAGATCGGGTTTCAGCTTTTTCAGCAGCTTTTTCGCCGCATGGATGCCCTTTACCACCTTGAACGCATCGGAAAGGTTCTCCTTGGAAAGGTAACGGCGCAGCTTGCCTGTGGGGATGCCATAATAGGTCACGCCTTCTGCCTCGATCAGGCTGCGTTCCATGCCGTTTTCGGAACCAATATATACGATCTCGTAGCCTTCTGCTCTTAAATAGGGCAGCAGTGCCAGATTGGGGGTAACATGACCGGCGGTGCCGCCGCCTGTCAGCACGATCTTTTTGCTCATCTATATAACCACCTTTATTGATATTCTTTAGAAACTGCAACGATTATATCACTAAATGCAGGTTTCTTCCATACCTTTTGCCTATTCCATCCCCTTTTGGGAAAGAAAAACAACCTTTCCGCATAAGATGATAGAAAAAAATATTACCCAGAAAAGGAGAACAACCCATGTATCCATATAATCGAAATACCCGTCTCTACGATACCCACACCTGTGCCAAGGAAACCGCCATGCAGCCGGACCAGACTGCCCTCCTCTCCTCCGATCGGCGACTGGAAGAACTGCTGGCTCTGGCACGGCAGGAAGCCCATCAAACGGCAAGAAAATTCAAAACACTGCTACAAAATACCGACCTGGCGGAAGCAGAAGCCATCCTGAAGGCGATGTATCTGGATGGGCTGAAGCATCTGCGGCTGCTGCGGGAGGTGGGCTTCACCATCTTCGGCAATACCGTTGAGCCAGAACCTGCCGTGGAACCGGAAATCACCGCCGAAGCTCCCGCCCTGATGGAAGAACTGCTACTGACCGAAATGGATGATATCAATTTTTATCGGAATCTGCTGTTTTCCATGCCGGAAGAAGACCTGTGGAATGCCTTTTTCGAGATCATCACCGACAAACAGAACCATACCGCCGCTTTGAATCATCTGTATGCAAAATACTTTTGCAAAACCTCTGGGAATTAAAACATATTCATGATATGATTGGGGTATCTGAAAAAATTCACCAAAGAAAGGAAGATACCCATGAGCGATTGTATTTTTTGCAAGATCATTGCAGGAGAGATCCCTTCTGCAACCATATACGAAAATGACGAATTTAAAGTGATTCTGGACAGATTTCCTTCCGGAGAAGGCCATGCCCTGATCCTGCCCAAAAACCATGTGGCAAATATCTTTGAAATCGACCCCGAACAGGCAGGCAGAGCTTATGCCCTGGCGGCAAAGCTGGCAAGAGCCATGAAGGAAGTGCTGGGCTTTGAACACATGAACGTGCTGCAGAATAACGGCACAGTGGCAGGTCAGACAGTGTTCCATTTCCATATCCATCTGATCCCCAGAAGGGAAGGCGATGGCATCAACGTGACATGGACGCCCACAGAACCCACCGATGAGCAGATCGCCGCTGTAAAGGCAAAATTGGAGAATTTGATCTGAGCATAACAAGAGCCCCTCGAAAGAGGGGCTCTTGTCTTATGTACTTAATCTTCCATTTTAAATGCTACCTGCTCCACAGAATGGGGTTTTTTCAGTTTTTTATGTTCGTTTGCTTTTTCCAAATTCTTATTGGCACTTGCCAGCATCAGTTTGATTCTGTTCAGCTGGTTGACCTCGCTGGCGCCGGGGTCATAGTCGATGGCAACGATATTGGACATAGGATACTGTTTTCGCAGTTCCTTGATGACGCCCTTACCTACCACATGGTTGGGCAGACAGCCGAAGGGCTGTGTGCAGACGATATTGGGCACATTGCTGTGGATCAGTTCGATCATTTCTGCTGTCAGGAACCAGCCTTCACCGGTCTGGTTACACAGGGAAACGATTTTTTCTGCCTGTTTGCCCAGGCTCTTGATATCCTCGGGTTTATCGAAGCGCTTGCTCTTGTCCAGAGCATCCATCATAGGTTTCTGATAATATTCGATGACCTTTGCCACGATATTGCCAATGATACGGGCTTTTCTGGTGCCGCCCAGATATTTTTCCTTCTGCACCTGGTTATGGCAGCAGTAGAGGGCGAAGGTCAAAAGATCAGGAACGACTGCTTCTGCCCCTTCTCTTTCCAGCAGGTTTACCAGGTCGTTATTGGCTGTGGGATGGAATTTTACCAAAATTTCCCCTACCACACCAACACGGGGTTTTACCACATCATTCAATTCCAGTTCCTCAAAATCCTTGATGATATTGCGGATATTTTCGCAGTATGTCTTTCTGTCTGCTTTCAGAAGATCTTTTTTCAGCTTTTCTACCCATTTCCGATGGAGGGCATTGGCAGAACCCTTCACCTTTTCATAAGGTCTTGTGCGGTATACCACCCGCATGAACAGGTCGCCGTATACCATAGCCTGCATGACACGATGCAGCAGACCGGGCTCATATTTAAAGCCGGGGTTCTTTTCCAGACCCGCAGGGTTGATGGAGATAACGGGGATATTGGGCATACCCATATTCGCCAGAGCCTTACGGATGAAAGCGATATAGTTCGTCGCACGGCAGCCGCCGCCGGTCTGGGTAATCAGCAGAGCGGTGCGGTTCAGGTCGTATTTGCCGGAAAGCAGTGCATTCAGCAGCTGCCCAATGGCGATCAATGCAGGATAGCATGCATCGTTGTTGACATATTTCAAGCCTGTGTCGATGGCGTTTTTATCCATCGCTTCCATGATCTCGATATGATAGCCGGCCCGACGGAAAGCAGGTTCCAGCAGTTCGAAATGGATGGGAGACATCTGAGGGCAGATGATGGTGTAGTCCTTCTTCATTTCCTTTGTAAAGAGCACACGATGCAGGGAAGCATCGCCTTTTTTGATCTTCACGTTCTTTTCTTTTCTGTCCTCGATGGCAGCGATCAGGGAACGGATACGGATACGAGCCGCACCCAGGTTATTTACTTCGTCGATCTTCAGGGCAGTGTAAATTTTGCCTGCCGCTGTCAGAATGCCCTTGACTTCATCCGTCGTTACAGCGTCCAGACCGCAGCCGAAGGAGTTCAGCTGTACAAATTCCAGATTCTGTTGGGTTTTCACAAAGCCTGCCGCTTCATACAATCTGGAATGGTACGTCCACTGGTCGCGCACGATGGTAGGACGTTCCACATGACCCAGATGCGCAACGCTGTCTTCTGTCAGAACGGCAATGCGATAGCCTGCGATCAGCTCAGGGATACCATGGTTGATCTCAGGGTCTGCATGATAGGGTCTGCCTGCCAGCACAATGCCTGTCATGCCCTTTTCCTTGATATATGCCAAGGTTTCTTCGCCTTTTTTCCGCATATCTCTGCGGAAATTGTCCCATTCTTTCCAGCCTGCTTCTACAGCGGCTTTGATCTCTTTGGCATCACAGCCCATAGGAACGAATTCCTCTGTCATACGTTTGATAACAGTTTCGATATTATCAAAGGAGAGGAAAGGATTCATGAATTTTACATTTCTTTCCTTCAAATCCTCTACGTTGTTTTTGATATTTTCATTATAAGATGCCACGATGGGGCAGTTGTAGTTATTATCTGCCGCTGCGCTGTCTCGTCTTTCATAAACAATACCGGGATAGAAGATGAAGTCTACCCCTTCATTGATGAGCCACATCACATGACCGTGTACCAGTTTGGCAGGATAGCAGACGGATTCACTGGGAATGGATTCCATACCCATTTCGAATACGGCCTTGGAAGAATAAGGAGAAAGCACCACCCGGTAACCCAGTTTGGTAAAGAAGGTGTACCAGAAGGGGTAATCCTCAAACATATTCAGCACACGGGGGATACCAACCGTACCCTTTGTGGCCTGTTCCGCCGTCAGGGGTTCATAATCGAACAATCTGTGGCGTTTATATTCATACAGGTTGGGTGCGGGATCTTCGATCTTTTCCTTGCCCAAACCTCTTTCACAGCGGTTGCCTGTGATGAAGCGTCTGCCGCCGCTGAACAGGTTGACCGTCAGCAGGCAGTGGTTGGTGCAGCCCTGACATCTTGCCATATTGGACTGTACTTCCAATGCGTTCATTTCTTCCCTACTAATTAAAGTTGTCTGATAGCCTGCGGTATATTTATCTCTGGCGATCAGACCTGCGCCAAAGGCACCCATGATCCCTGCAATATCGGGGCGGACAGCCTGTCTGCCGCTGATCATTTCAAAGCTTTTCAGTACGGCATCGTTATAGAAGGTACCGCCCTGTACGACCATGGATTTGCCCATCGCCTTAGGGTCAGAAATTTTAATTACTTTTAACAATGCGTTTTTGATAACGGAATAAGCCAGACCTGCAGAAATATCCGCAACCTCTGCCCCTTCCTTCTGGGCCTGTTTGACACGGGAGTTCATAAATACCGTACAACGGGAGCCCAGGTCGATGGGGTTCTTCGCAAACAGCGCCACTTTCGCAAAATCCGCTACAGAATAATTCAAGGATTTTGCAAAGGTTTCAATGAAGGAGCCGCATCCTGAGGAACATGCTTCGTTCAGCAGAACGCTGTCGATGACATTATCCTTGATGCGGATACATTTCATATCCTGACCGCCGATATCCAGAATGAAGTCTACATCGGGCTTAAAGAACTGGGCTGCCTTATAGTGGGCAACGGTCTCGATATAGCCCAAGTCGATCATCAGGGCTTCCTTGATGAGTCCTTCGCCATAGCCTGTCACGCAGGAATTGCGGATGACAACATCCTCCGGCATCAGGTCATACATCTCATTCAGGCTCTTCATCACAACATTCAGAGGGTTGCCTTCATTGCCTGCATAGAAGGAATAGAGCAGGTCGCCGTCCTTGGAAACCAGAGCCACTTTTGTGGTGGTGGAGCCTGCATCAATGCCCAGGAAAGCATCCCCATGGTAATTGGAAATAGGGATACGTTTTACTTTATCTTTGTCATGGCGTTCCTGAAAGGCTGCATAGTCTGCTTCATTTCGGAACAGGGGTTCCATACGGGAAACCTCTGCTGTCAGTTCCACGCCTGCTTCCAGCTTTGTCAGCAGATTATCGAAATCCAAAGTCGCTTCGCCTTTATTGGAAACGGCTGTGCCGTAGGCTGCGAACAGGTGGGAATTTTCGGGAATGATGGTGGTTTCGTCTGTCAGCTTCAATGTTTCGATAAAACGCTGGCGCAGTTCAGACAGGAAATGCAGGGGACCGCCCAAAAATGCCACGTGACCGCGGATGGGTTTCCCACAGGCCAGACCTGCAATCGTCTGGTTGACAACGGCCTGGAAAATGGAAGCCGCCAAGTCTTCCTTCTTCGCCCCCTCGTTGATGAGGGGCTGGATATCTGTTTTTGCAAATACACCACAACGAGATGCGATGGGATAAATGACTTTGTAGCCCTTCGCCAGCTCATTCAGACCTGTAGCGTCTGTCTGCAGCAGGCTTGCCATCTGGTCGATAAAGGAACCTGTACCGCCGGCACAAACGCCATTCATTCTCTGTTCCACATTGCCGCCTTCAAAGTAGATGATCTTGGCATCTTCGCCGCCCAGTTCGATGGCTACATCGGTCTGAGGGGCAGTTGCTTCTACGGCATTTGCTGTAGCAACGACTTCCTGAATGAATTCCACGCCGATGGCCTTTGCCAAAGCAACGCCGCCGCTGCCTGTGATCATGGCAGAAAAAAGCACATTGCCGATCTCTTCCTTGGCTTCCTTCAGGATATCCTTTACTGTTTTTTTAATTTCTGAGAAGTGTCTTCTGTATCTGCTGAATGCAATTTTGTTCTCTTCATCGGCCAAAACCACTTTGACGGTTGTGGAGCCAATATCGATGCCCATTTTATATGTATTGTCATTAAGATACTGCACTTTTCACACCTCCATCTGTATACTTACTGTTTTCCTCTGTGGAAATATCCTTCCACATCTGATATTGTATTTTCTTATATTTTTCTTCGTCATCAATGCTGTCATCCAGCACCTTCAGTGCCAGAATGCCATCCTGCATTGCCAGGATCATGGTGACGTAATTATCCAAATCAAGGGTTTTAGTGACTTCGCCCCGCATCTGCCCCCGTTCCAGGATCTGATGCAGCATTTCGCCCTTTTTCTGATTGAAGGCTTTATAATACCCTGCCACTTCCGGAAATTTCTTCATCCCTTCATAGATGAGGAAATAAAAATTGCGGAAGGAGATCTCTTTGCCGATCTCCGCCTGATAATTGGCAAAGCGTTGGGGCTGGAAAAAGCACTTCCAAAGCAATTCCCCCGTAAGGGCGCTTTTCCTGCTTTCCTCCCATGCTTTCTGCATTTCCTCCGCAGTACAGGCGAAATAAGGGTGAATAAATTTTTCGATGACTCTTCTGTCCAAATCCTCTCTGCTCTTAAAAGAATAGTAGAATCCGCCTTTGGTCAGACCTGCTTCCCGAATGAGCTCATTGGTGGAAACTTCGGAAAACCCTTTCTCCAGAAACATGGCAAAAGCCATTTCCAATATTTCATTTTCTGTTTTCAAATGGGTTCCCTCCTTTCCGTTTCTCGCATTTTCCTGTCGGAAAGCCCTCTGCCGCAACTCCATGCCGCCCGAAAAACTTTCACGACAAATATCAGACCACTCGGTCTGTTACTCATTTCATTATATTCGCACATCCGAAATTTTCAATATTTCAGCCCGTTAAAATCCCGTTAAAAACGCATATATACGGGAAAAGTGATACATTTGAGAGATTTTTGTCACGCAAAAGAGCCCTTTTCCCATAAAAAAGAATGCGCCGCTGCCACAATTGGATTTACGCTTTGTGGAAGCAACGCATTGTCATTCTTTTCTATGCTTTTTTATTCTGCCGCTACGATCTCTTCGATCTTTTCCAGCTGATGGGCGATGATCTGATTGCCTGTCTTGATGCAGACCAGATTCACCTGATTCAGCCCGATAAATTCCCCTTCGATGACATTTTTCTGAATCGTTATCACCTTGATCTTCATGCCACGGGTAAATTCCTTGCCCCGAAAGGTGATGCGATCGATGGGAAACAGCTCCTTACAGCGGTCTACCGCCTGTCTGTCCAATGTCTTGATGACATAGGTCTTTTCGCCATTTTTCTTTCTCTCTTTCCAGCGGGCATACACACGATAAATATAAGTGATAACATAAGCCACACTGGCGGCAAACAGATACTGCTGCCAACCCAGACTGGAAAATCCTTCGATCATTCTCTCCACTTGTCATCACTCCTTTCTAATCTAAGTAAAATCGATCGTTATAAAATGGATCGTCGTTATTTCTTTAAAACCTGGTAAATATCCCGCTTGGAAACGCCCCGATCCTTGGCAGCCTGCTTCATGGCATCTTTTTCGCTCATGCCCTGCTCCATATAACGCTGCACGTGTTCCTCCACGGAAATGCTTTCCCAGCTTTCCATTTCCTCCTGCCGCTGGGCTTCCAGAGAGAAGCCTTCGCAGACCAGAACGAATTCCCCCTTGGGTGGGTTTTCCTTGAAAAATTTGAGGTGTCCGCCGATGGTATCTCTGCGGACTTCTTCAAATTTCTTCGTCAGCTCCCTGGTGGCTGCCATCTGCCGTTCTTCCCCGAACAGCTCTGCCAGTTCCGCTAGGGTATCCGTCAAGCGGTGAGGTGCTTCATAGAAAATCATGGTACGGTGTTCCCGTTCCAATGTTTTCAGGATCGCCTTCCGTTCCTTCTTATCGGGGGGCAAAAAGCCTTCGAATACGAACCGTCTTGTATCCAGACCGGAAAGCACTAAAGCCACCACCGCCGCCGAAGCACCGGGGGCTACGGTCACAGGCACACCGGCATCATAGCACAGCTTTACCAGATCCGCGCCGGGGTCGGAAATGCCGGGCATCCCTGCATCTGTCACCAAGGCAATGCTTTCCCCTGCCAACAGCCGTTCCACCAGCACAGGCCCTTTTGTCACCTTATTATGCTCATGGTAGCTGGTCATGGGGGTCTTGATCTCGAAATGGTTCAATAATTTCAATGTATTGCGGGTATCCTCCGCAGCGATCACATCCACGCTTTCCATCAGCTTGATGACCCGCAATGTGATGTCGTCCAGATTGCCGATGGGCGTGGCGCAAAGATATAATGTCCCTATCATACGATACTATAAACAGACGGAATGTCTTGACGGATACTCACCGCCATAGAAAAACTTTTTCTCACAGAGACGCAGGCTAGACAGTTCGAAAAAGTATTTTCTATGGCGGCGAGACTGCCAATAAATCACGCCTGTCCCTTTCCATAATAAATTTCAAAAATTTCTTCGGTATATTCATTGGGTGCTTTGTAGATCACTAAGGGCGCATCCACCTTCACCATAGGCTTTCCCCCTCGGATGGCTTCCACCAAAACCATAGTCGGCTCTTTGTCTGCATAGGGCTGCACAAAACGGATGCGTTTGGGTTCCAGCTGATACTGCCGCAGCAGCACCATGATATCCGTCAGGCGATGGGGTCTATGGATCATGTAAAACCTGCCCAAAGGCTTCAATGTCTTTGCCGCTGCCGCCACCACATCCTCCAAGGAACACAAAATTTCGTGTCTGGCAATAGCCTTGGCTGCAAAGGGATTCACCAAACCGCCCCCCTCGTTCATATAGGGGGGATTGGAGGTCACCACATCAAAGGCAGAGCCGCCGAAAATCTGCACCGCTTCCTTGATATCCCCTTCTCGGATAGAAACCCGTTCCTCCAATTCATTCAACAAAACGCTGCGGTTGGCCATCTCTGCGCTTTCCGGCTGGATCTCCAGCCCCGTGAAATGCGCCCCTTGGGTTTTTGCCGCCAGCAAAATGGGGATGATGCCTGTACCGGTGCCTAAATCCAGCACCTTTTCTCCCTTTTTCACCTTGGCGAAGCCGCTGAGGATGACCGCATCCACGCCGAAGCAAAACCGCTTGGGGTCTTGGATGATGAGATGACCGTCCCGATGGAGGTCATCCACCCGTTCATGGGGATGGATGGTGATATCAGTCCTCATAAGCCTTCAATTCCTCCGGAACGGGTTCCTGCTGTTTGCGTTTTTTCTTGGAACGAATCAGCTTGATCTCCTCCAAATGATAGAACCCGATGGTAGGGGGATCGTTTTCCGCTTTCCGTACTGCCGCCTTTACCATCTGCATCAGCACGTTGGTAGAGAGAATTTCTCCGGTGCCATCAGGGGTGGAGATGATATCGCCCACACGGGGCAGCTTCTTATTCAGTTCCTCGTAAACCTCTTCTTCATATTTCAGACAGCACATCAGTCTGCCGCAGATACCGCTGATCTTTGTGGGGTTCAGGGACAGATTCTGTTCCTTTGCCATTTTGATGGATACAGGCTGGAAATCCCCTAAAAATGTGGCACAGCACAGGGGTCTGCCGCAGATGCCGATGCCGTTGAGCATCTTTGCTTCATCACGGACGCCGATCTGACGCAGTTCAATACGCATACGGAACACTGCCGCCAGTTCCTTGACCAGTTCTCTGAAATCCACTCTGCCGTCGGAGGTAAAATAGAAGATCAGTTTATTGCGGTCGAAGGTCATTTCCACATCCACCAGCTTCATATCCAAGCCTAAACGGGCGATTTTTTCCAAACAAATATCGAAGGCTTCCCGTTCTTTTTTGTGGTTGTTTTCCACCGTTTTTGCGTCTTCCTTCGTTGCCTTTCGCATCACTTGCTTCAGAGGGGATACGATGGCTTCTTCGGACACCATAGTATTGCTTTTGATGACAGTGCCGTATTCCACGCCCCTCGCCGTCTCCACGATGGCGCCGTCTTCTTTTTCCAGTTTCAGGCCGGCAGGGTCAAAATAATACATCTTGCCCGCCTTTTTGAAACGGATACCTACTACTTCAATCATTCAACAGTCTCCTTTAAATCCATCAGCATGACCTCTATGGTCAGCCGAAAATTTGCGTTCATGGTCAGCCGCCGTCTTGCTTCTCTGACAGCTGCCGCTTTTTTCGCCAGTCGTTCTGCAGGCTCCTTCGCCATGCGGAAAATGGCGTCTTTCTTATCCTTTTGGATGAGGTAACGTTCCTCTCGAAGGCTTTTCGCCGCCAGCAAGTCTCGATACCACAATTCTATAATATCCAAAAACCGCAGATCGTTTTTATAGATCTCCAGATCTTTTGCAAGCAAATATGCCTCGCCCTCGTTCATAGAAGGCAGGGCTTCCAATTTTTCCAAAATATCCTGCCGCATCTCTCGGAAGGATTCATCCTCCATCAATTCCAGTGCCTGACCGATGCGTCCCTGGGCGTATGCCGCCAGGACACCACTTTCCTCTTGGGAAAGAAACGCCTTTTTCCTCAGATACGCCGAAATAGCCTCCTCGGAAAGGGGGCGAATCTTCATCGTCACCACACGGGAAAGGATCGTCTGCAAAAATGCCTCTGCCCGTTCCGCCAAAAGCAGGAACACCGCATAGGCAGGCGGTTCTTCCAAGGTTTTCAGCAGAGCATTTTGCGCCTGCACATTCATGGTATCCGCCTTTTCGATGATATATATTTTTTTGTCATACTGATACGGCTTCACATCCACCGTTTCCAAAATCTGCTCCCGAATATCGTCTACCAACAGGTTCTTTTTCTCCCCCCGAACATAGATGATATCAGGATGGTTGCCGCTGTCGAAAGCCTGACAGCTTCTGCAGGAATCGCAGGGTACGTTCTCTGCGCTTTCACATTGCAGTGCCTTGGCAAAGGTGTTGGCAATCAGCCGTTTTCCTGCCCCTGCGCCGCCCAGAAAAAGATAGGCATGGGAAACCTTCCCACCGGCAACAGCCCGCTTCAGCTGTTCCACCAGGGGCGCATTTCCCCAGATCTCCTGAAATGTATACAAATCCGCCTGCTCCTTTCCTGAGTCTCCTACTAGTAGCAGAAAGTAAACTTTCTTGATATAGTTAAGATTTTTCGCTTTGCGAAAAACCGCTAACTTTCGCCATCATTCCTCGCTCTCTCAGGCTTCGCCCAAGTTTTCGCTCGTCATAAACAATGGCTCAACCGCTTCATTAGTACTTATGGAACTGTTCCACATCCACCACGAATACTGTCGCACCGCCGACCTTTACTTCGATGGGCGCAAGGATGAAACCATGCATAGCACCGCAGGAAGAGGGCAGTGTGGCATACTGGGTACGTGCTTTGCTGTTTTCTTCAATGATCTTCAGAGCTTCCTCCACTTTATCCGCTTCCACACCGGTCAGCAATGTTGTATTCCCTGCCCGGAGGAAACCGCCTTTTGTGGATAATCTTGTTACCTGAAAGCTTGCTTCGTTCAGATGGGAGATTACTTCGCCCGCATCTTCGTCCTGAATGATGGCAATGATGAGTTTCATAAAAACCCTCCTTATCTATGGCTCAAAAGCCGAATAATCTGTCTAACTGTTTTTTGATATCGGCGAAAACCGCTTCGGCGGGTCTGTCCGCATCGATATCCGCGATTCTGCCGCCGCTTTCCTTCACCAGGGTCAGATAGCCTTCGTATACCTTTTCATGGAAGGCTGCCTTTTCCTGCTCCAAGCGATCCAGGGTATGTCCGTCCTGCTTATTTTTCCGTGCCATGCCCGCCGCAGGGGTAATGTTCAGGAAAATGGTCAGGTCGGGTTCTTTGCCGCCGGTGGCGATGCGGTTCACCTCTGCTACCATATCGCCCAAGCCTCTGCCGAAGGCCTGATAGGCAATGCTGGAATCGGTGAAACGATCGGAAAGTACGGTCTTGCCTGCTGCCAAAGCAGGGAGTATTTTTTCCTCCACATGCTGGGCACGGGATGCGGCATAAAGCAGCATTTCCGCCCTGCTTGTCAGTGCTTTGTTGGCAGGGTCCAGGATCAGCTCCCTGATTTTTTCCGCCACAGGGGTACCGCCTGGTTCCCTGGTCAGGAGGACCTCCTGCCCCTTCGACTGCAAATATGCTTTTATTTTTTTAATCTGTGTGGATTTGCCGCTGCCGTCGCCGCCCTCCACGGAAATAAAATAGCCTTTCATCGGGCCCACCTCTGTCGGAAAAAATCTGCACAAGGGTACACCAAAAAACAGGTATAGCCCTGCTGATTTTATATTATAGCACATACAACGGGCAGAATCAAAGGGAAAGGGAAGGAAAACAGACCTACTCTGCCGTGAAATTTAAAATGCCTCTCAAAATCAAGCTTGAAAGGCATTTTCTTCTGTATTCGTTTTTTCCGCACCGACCAATTCATCCAACGTTACATCCAAGGCATTTGCCAGCTTGATCAACACATCAATCGAGGGTTCGTTTCTTCCGCTTTCATAATTGGCAATGGCAGTATATCCATATTGCACACATTTCGCCAGCTCGGTTTGGGAATATTTTTTCTGTTTTCTATATTTCTTTAAATTTTTTGCAAAATCCGACATAGTGTCCTCCTCAATTTTACGCACTAAAATCTAGTGCATTTCCAAAATCATACCATATTTATCGCCTAAAATAAATATAAAATTAGTGCATTTTAAGTGAAAGGGAAGGCTATTATGAATAACCAAAAACATATCAGTATCCGAATCGACGCAGATGTCCTCAAAAAATTTCATTATGTATCCAAATATAACGGTCGCTCTGCCAGTGGTCAGATCATGTATCTGATCAACCAGTGTATCCGTGATTTTGAAAAAGAACAGGGCAAAATTGAATTGGACGAATCAAACGAAAAGGAATTACAATGAATACCATAACAGCAATCAGAAATCGCATTTTACAGCTTTGCGGAGAACGAAATTTAACAATCAATAAATTGGCAACAATTTCTGCTATTCCTCCCACATCCTTAAAAAATATCCTTTATGGAAAAAGCAACAATCCTAAAATTCTAACGATCAAATTGATTTGTGATGGTTTGGATATGACCTTGGCGGAATTTTTCGATACAAAGGAATTTAACAGCTTAGAACAGGAGATCAAATAGCACAAAAAGGACAGCATACGCCATCCTTTCTTTTTTTGCCATCAGCCTTTTCTGCCCCTGCGCAGGGAATTCTCCGCAGAAATATTTAAAACACAGAGTGTTTTCCTATTTCTGCGGAGATTTACCGAGGGAAGGGGGCAACTCGAACCCCCTTACACACTAACTTTTAACGAACCATCTTGATAATCAATAGCTTCTGCCCCGGATAGATTAGCTCCGGATTTTCAATATCATTCACCGCAAGAATGTCATTGACTGTCGTGCGGTATTTTTTCGCAATTTTCCAGAGAGAATCCCCCTTCTGCACCATATAAATGACAGCCCCCGCCATAGGCATGCTTGCCGTCTCGTCCTCCATGGTGATATCCTTCACCGTTTCCGCCGTTTCCTGCCGTGTGACCATCGTTTCCATGGTCACTGTTGCCCGCAGCTCCCCTTCCCGTTCGGAAAGCATCTGAAAATCGATATCCTCCAGCCGCAGGGACACATCCGCTTCGTCCCCTTCTTCTACCCCTCGCAGCTCCATCATCTGCCCAAAGGGGATGCCCCGCCGCAGCATACACAAAGGCTCCTCGTCCACCTCACAATCATAGAGGATATCTGCTGTCAAAACGCCCTCCACTTCCACATTATCCACCACAGTCCGTGCTTCGGAAAGGCGCACCTCCCCCCAGACTTCCTCTGCCCGCAGCATAGGTCTTTCCCCGTTTTCCAGCTGGATGCGTTCCTTTACGATAAACTGGTTTTTTCCGCTGCCCACGGTCACAGGATAGGTGATGATCTCTTTTTCCAGATTGACTGTGCCCTTCGGCGCATAAGCATCCTGCAAAATCTCCTGTTCCACGGTCTCTTTGCCATTCAGCTGCGCCCCGATGGTCACATCCACCGCCACCTGTCGGGCTTCTCCGTCCTCGTCCGCCATGGGGGTCAGCTTGGCTTCCTCCACGGTCAGGCTGCCGTTCAGTTCTGTTTTTGGCTCAATCTCGTCTCCCTCCAGATAGCCGTTGAAGGGAATCTTTTCGCTGAAGCTGCCCAGATTTCCTTCCCCGTCCATATAAAGCATGGAAATTTTCAGATTTCCCCGCACCATGACTTTCCCGTCCATAGCTCGCATATCCTGTTCCGTCAGCTCTGCCCCTTCCCACAGCACTTCGGCAATTTCCGGCTTGGATGCGGAAAAGTTCAAGTCCTCCTTTACGGTAAATCGGTCTTTCAATGTGACCGTATCCCGCTCCATCCGCAGATTTCCCCTCAGGCATTCAATTCCTTCCCCTGTCACGCCGCTCAAAATCTCCGCATGCTTCTGCTGTTCCGCTTCTGCTTTCATCTGGATAACCGCCTTCACGCCGATCTTTCTGTCATTGACGATCTGGCAGTCCAAATGCTCCAATTCCGCCTCCAATTCCACATCCATGTCCTTTTCCAGCCCGTTGATATGTAAAAAATCCTCCAAGGGCAGGCTGGCTTTCATCGCATAAAGGGGACGTTCCCCGTTTTTTGCCCGATAGAGGACAAAAACCTTCATCTCCCCGGAAAAGGAAATACGGTCATCGGTGATGCGTTTTTCCCGAATGTTGACTTTCCCTTCGCACCGCAAAATTTCCTGCAGGTCAGGCTTGCTGTCGGGCACGATCATGTCCCCCTCCAGCAAAATCTGAGAGGACTGCTTCCCTGCTGTATCCTTCCAATTCATATCCATCGTTTCTTTCGCCAATGTCAACGGCATAAAAACCCTCCTATTCATAAAAGAATGTCCTAACAAATCCACCCTTTGTCTCTATGCAAATATATGAAAGGAAGTGGGTTTTATGCAAAAAAGAAGGGCATTTCCGTCCTTTTGCCCTTGCCAAATCTGTTTTTCTCCTGTAGGATGAAGAAAATATGCGTATTTGTGCAGTATTTTTTATCTTATATGAAAATTCTGCAGGAAAGGAACACTCCCATGGATATCCAGAAATATCAAGCCTTTTTGAAAACCATTGAATATGGCAGCATCACCAAAGCCGCCGAAGCCCTTTCCTATTCCCAATCCGGTGTCAGCCGTATGATACAGGAGGTGGAAAAGGAACTGGAGCTTTCCCTGCTGGAACGGGGACGGGGCGGTGTCCGCCTGACCTCCGAAGGCATCAAGCTATTCCCTCAGATAAAAGCCCTCTGCAGTGCCTATCAATCCCTGCAGCAGCAAGCAGATGATCTGAAGGGACTGGAAACAGGTCTCATCCGCATCGGTACTTTTTCCAGTGTTGCCACCCATTGGCTGCCCAATATCATCAAGGCGTTCCAAAAGGATTATCCCGATATCGAATATGAGTTGCTTCTGGGAGATTATAAAGAGATCGAAGGATGGATCCAGGAGGGACGGGTGGACTGCGGCTTTCTGCGTCTGCCCACCCTGCAGGAATTGGACACCATTTTTCTGGAACAGGATGATTTTCTGGCGATCCTGCCGAAAAACCACCCCTTGGCAGAGGGGGAGTCTGTCTCCCTGAAAGACCTGTGCCAAGAATCCTTTCTGCTTCTGGAAAAGGATAAAAACACAGAAATCGCAGACTTTTTCCGTCAGCATAACCTTTCCCCCAATGTCCACTTCACCACATGGGACGATTATGCCGTTCTTTCCATGGTAGAATGTGGACTGGGGGTCAGCCTGCTGCCCCGCCTGATTTTGCGGCGCAATCCTTATGGAGTGGCGATCAAGGAACTGGAAACGCCCATCCATCGGAACATTGGTCTTGCCCTGCGGGATCGGAAAACCGCTCCTCCGGCGGTAAAACGCTTTCTGGAATATCTCTCCTACCGCTAAAAAAGCCTGCCGAAACATCGGTAGGCTTTCCTGCTTTATATCCTGATATATTCCATCGTTTCCTCTGTTTTTTCTCTGGCTCTTTTTCCTGCCAGTTCTGCATACATAGCACCGCCCAAAATCAGCACCGCCCCTGCCGCCTGCATGGGGGCCATGCCCTCCTGCAGCAAAACCGCCGAAAGCACCACTGCCGAAAGGGGCTCCAGATAGCCGCAGATGGCTACCGTCTGCACCGACAGCCGCCCCATGGCAGAAAAATATAAATAACAACCGATGCCCGTATTCAAAAGCCCCAGCTGCACTATGGGCATCCAATCTCCCTTTGGTATCTCCAACGATATGCCCTGTCTGGAAAGCAGAAATACCGCCACCACCAGAAAACTGCATACCGTCTGCCACACAGCGTTTTCCAATCCGGTAATATGCTCCGCTTTTTTATTGGCAATCACAAGCACTGCATACATCACCGCCGACATCACGCCGCAGAACAACCCCCAAAGGGTCTTGCCCTCCTGAAAGGCCTGCCCATTGATACACACAATCCCCAAAAATACCGCTAAAAAGCCAATACATTTCTTTTTTGTCAATTTCTCCTGAAAGAAGATCCGCCCCAACGCCATGACGATCATGGGCCCACAATAACACAGCAGTGTCGCTGTCCCCACGCCCACCTGCTGATAAGCTTCGTAAAGAAACATCCAATTGGCACCCATAGCCATTCCTGCCAGTCCCAGAAACATAAATTCCTTTTTATAGCGCAGGGCATTCCTCTTTTGGCGCAGCAATAAAAAGAGCAGCAGAAGTGCCAGTCCCCCGATTCCCGACCGCAGAAAAACGATCTCATAGCTGGACAGGTGGATATGGCTGGCCACAATGCCATTGGAACCAAACAAAAGCAGTGCGGCAATATATTTCCACAAATCTTTTCTCATCTGTTTCACTTCCCTTACAAAATTGATACCATTACTGTACCACAAAAAATACAATAAGAAAAACGCATGTTTTACATATATTTCATGACAATCTCGCATAAAAGGTACACTCTTTCTGAGGAGTCCTCATAAGAAAACAAAAAACCGAAAGAACTCTTTCTCATCAAGATTTCTTTCGGTCTTTCATTTTTACAAAATGTTTTTAAGCCCACTGCATGGAATGTGCTTTTCTTCCTTATATTTTGCCAAATTCATGGAACGGATAGATGCGGAAAAATACCTTTCCCTTCAAATCCTCACAGGAAATAACGCCCATATTGCGGCTGTCATAGCTGCTCTGGCGGTTATCCCCCATCACAAATACCGTATTCTTCGGCACTGTCATATCCACCAGTCCATCGGTCACGCCGTCAACATAGTCCTCCTGCAAAAGGTCTCCGTTCACTTCCACGCCATCCTCCAAAATACGAATGGTGTCCCCTTCCGTGGCAATGATGCGTTTTACCACGGTCTTGCTGCCGTCTCCATCATAATAATGGAACATGACGATATCGCCCTTTTCATAATCCCTCTGCAGTGCCGCCAATCGATTCATCAGCACGATTTCGCCGTCTCCCATGGTTGGCTCCATGGAACTGCCCATCAAACGCATGGGCCAGCAGAAAAAAAACAGTGCCACAATGATGATGGCTGCCCGCAGGATCGCTTTTCCCCATTCTTGTAATGATTCTTGCACATTATCCCAACCTTGCTCTTTTTTTCATCGAAAGTCATTTTTTGTCTCTCTTTCCATATTAGTATACGAGATTCGACAAAAAGGTGCAAGATTATTTCTATGGTAAATTTTTCAATCAGTCTGCGCCGTATTCTTTTTCAAAAGCCCCAGCAGCAGCATCCCTGCCACTGCGCCAATGATGACTGCTGCCAGAAAGCCAAAGGGATGGCTGATGACAGGCAGAACAAAAACCCCGCCATGGGGTGCCCGCAAGGCGCAGCCGAAAAACATACTTAGCCCTCCTGCCACTGCCGAGCCAATGATACAGGAAGGAATTACCCGCAGGGGATCCGCCGCCGCAAAGGGGATGGCCCCTTCCGTGATAAAGCATGCCCCCATAATCAGATTCGCCAGACCCGACTGTCTTTCTTTTTCGCTAAACTTTTTGCGGAAGAAAAACACCGCCAAAGCCAACGCCAGAGGCGGTACCATGCCCCCCGCCATAACTGCCGCCATGATCTGAAATTCATCGCTGGCTAAAGAAGCTGTACCGAATACATATGCCGCTTTATTGATCGGTCCGCCCATATCCACACTCATCATGCCCCCCAGAACGATGCCCAAAAGCACACGGCTGCTGGTGCCCATCCGTGCCAGCATGCCATACAATGCCTCATTCAGCCATGCCACAGGGGGATTGATAATGATTTGAATGAGTGCGCCCATGAGGAAGATACCAAACACAGGATAGAGCAAAATAGACTTGATACCCTCCAAAGAACGGGGCAGCTTTTCAAAAATCTTCCGCAGACCAAGGATCAGATATCCTGCCGCAAAGCCTGCCAGCAACGCCCCCAAAAAGCCGCTGCCGCCCTCCTTTGCCAGAAAGCCCCCCACAAAGCCCGGCGCAAGGGCAGGTCTGTCCCCAATGCTCATGGCGATATAGCCTGCCAGAATGGGCAGCATAAAGCCAAAGGCGGCATCCCCAATGGCTTTGAAAAAGGCCGCTCGTGGCAGATTGGAGCCGAAATTGGCAGGGTTGATGCTGTAATCATCCAGCAGAAAAGCCAATGCGATCAGGATACCGCCACCAATGACGAAGGGCAGCATATGAGAAACCCCGTTCATCAGGTCTCGATACACTTTATTGCCTGTGCTCCTCTTTTCTTCTTCTGAGCTGGACGCTTCCTTCTCTGTTCCGCCGCCGTATAGAGGTGCTTCCCCCTGTATGATCTTGCTCAAAAGGACATCCGGCTTGCGGATGCCCTCCGTCACAGGCACCTGCAGCACTTTTTTCCCGCGGAATCTTGCCATTTCCACATTCTTATCCGCCGCAATGATAATGCCTTTGGCCTCTTTGATCTCCTGTGCCGTCAGCACGTTTTTCGCACCGCCGCTGCCATTGGTTTCTACTTTGATGGTGATGCCCATTTCTCTTGCCTTGTTTTCCAAGCTTTCCGCCGCCATAAAGGTATGGGCAATACCTGTGGGACAGGCAGTCACAGCCAAAATATCATATCCAACCTGTTCCTTTTCTTCCGGCTTTGCAAAACGTTTTTCCTCTTCTGCAGAGATGATCTTTAAAAAATCGGAAGGATGTTTCGCCTCCATCAGCTTGATTCGAAAATCCTCATCCATCAGCATGGCCGCTAGCCGTTCCAGCACTTCCAGATGCAGATCAGCCCCATTTTCCGGAACAGCGATCATAAACAGCAAATGGGCTGCCTGCCCGTCGGCACTCTCAAAATCCACCCCTTCGGGCACCACCATAGCCGCCAATGCTGCCCGTTTCACGGCATTGCTTTTCCCGTGGGGGATGGCAATTCCTTCCCCAATACCCGTGGTAGAAAGCTTCTCTCTTTCCAGAATGGCCTGCTTGAATTTTCCTTTATCCTTCAGATTGCCGCCTTTCGCCAGTAGTTCCACCAGCTGGTCGATGGCAGCAGCCTTCCCCCGTGGCTTCTTCCCGATGGCAATGCTTTCTTTTTGCAACAGTTCCGAAATCCTCATATTGGCCTCCTTCAGCGGTCTGCTTCCCGAAGGAACTATACCGTCCCGCTGGTTATTTTTATTTTTTCATCGTATAACCTTCGAATTTCTTCCCCTGTTGCCAATGCTTCGCAAAAGGCACTGGCACTCCCTGCCGCAACGCCCCAGCCCAAGGCCTCCTTATAGCTGCCCGTTTTCAGCCAGCCTGCCACAAAGCCGCCTACCATGGAATCTCCTGCCCCCACGGAATTGACCACCTTTCCTCGGGGTGCTTCTGCAAATAAAGTATCCCCATCAGAAGTCAGCAGGACTGCCCCCTCTGCCGCCAGAGAAATGAGCACATTTTTCGCCCCCATTTCCTGCAACCGTTTCCCTTGCGCAATGATCTCTTCTCGGGTGAAAAGCCTGCTTTGTGCCAGTTCTTCCAGCTCCTGATGGTTGGGTTTGATGAGAAAAGGCTCATATCGCAGGGTTTTCAGCAGCACCTCTCCCGTGGCATCCACCACCGTATAGATCCCCCGTCCTTCCAACAGATCCAGTATCTTTTCATAAAAATCCTTGGGTAAGGATGGAGGGATGCTGCCGGAAATGATGAACATATCTCCTTTCTGCAAGGCGTTGATCTTCTCCAAAAGCTGTTCCATAGCCGCCTGATCCACCGCAGGCCCGCCACCGTTGATCTCGCTTTCCTCCTGGCCCTTCAGCTTCACATTGATGCGGGAAAATCCCTTGGCAAGACGCACGAAATCCGTCCGACAGCCCTGTTCCTTTAGGTCTGCTTCAATGAAATCCCCTGTAAAGCCTGCCAGAAATCCCAAAGCCCGATTGGCTACCCCTAGATTCTGCAAAATAATGGCTACGTTGATGCCCTTTCCACCGGAAAAGACCGCCTCCCCCATGGCACGGTTCACCATGCCCGGTCGGAATTCTTCCATCTGCACCACATAATCCACCGAAGGATTCACTGTCAGTGTGTAAATCAAATCCATCCCTCCTGATTCTCGCTCCTGTTTTTCCTAGTATACCCGTTTCCTGCTTTTTCATCAGAATTCTCTTGACTTCTTCCATCTCTCCTCCTACACTAAAGAAAAAGGGGGGAATATCCAATGAAAGTTGAACAATTTGTTATGGCATATCGCGTGGAACAGGATCGTCTGCGAGCTATGCTGCCGGAGGGCTTTGCATCTCTCAGACCTGTCCTGCGCATCAATGTGGAAATCCGTACAAATACCGAAGAAACCGTCTATCTGGAATTCAATACACCCGTTGCAGCCCATGGCAAACGGGGTTGGCTGAATATCGCCCATTGGGAAAGCGACACAACAAATCTTTCCTACGAAAAAACCGGAGCTGTCACTTCTTTTCTTTCTCCATTCCTCGATATCTCTTATACCCGTGTCGGCATCGTAGGCGGCTGCCCTGCCGAAAAAGACAATGACGGCTGTTTTTTTCTCGGAAAGACCATGGAGTTCGTCCCTGCAGAAAAAATTGATACCAATAAAGAATTCTGCAATTGCTCTTTTGCATGGAACTTTACCGATGGAAATGCCCACGGCATCAGTATAGATGGAAAATCTATCCCCGCTATTCCCACAGAACCCAAACAGCAGTATAAAAAACAAGCACTTTCGCCCGAAATTGCCGCAGCCATCCAGTGTGAGCAGATTTTAGGTGCATATGCAGTCACATTTGAACGTCATAAATAAAAAGGAGACCTTGCGGTCTCTTTTTTATTTGTGCTTTTCTTTTTTGTAATCATTTTTGTTATTCAGCAGCTTTACAAACGCTGATCCTCCTGCCCGACAGCAAAATTAAGTACATAAACTGCTTACATTTGTTTTCGAACCGTTTTATATTCATCCTCCAGGCGATAATAAGGACATCCTCCCTGAAAAGAATCTGTCAGGAATTTTTCCATTTCATCCTCGTCCAGATTCACCTCGCAAAAATATTCCTCAAATTCCTCATCATATCCAAAATACATACAAGTTTCACAATTCGACTGCATGTTTTTCCTCCTCTCGATTTTCTCTTCTTCTTTCCCAAGCCCCCTGCAACGCAATCATGCGGGGGCGGTTATATCGCTGCATCAATATAAAAGGCACTTCTGCCCCCAAAGCAAAAATGCCTGTAACGGCAAAAATAATCCAGTCCTGCCGCAGCCGTGGCTGAAAGAGCGCATAAAACAGGGGCAAGAAGCTGCAAATCACATTGATTTCATGCCCCACCTCTGCGATGCACATGTTTTGAATCACTTCCGCCGGTGTATGCGCTTTCAAAGAAAAATCCATGGGTATGTATGTGGGCATCTTATTCTTCCATTTCTTCACGCCCAGAGTCTCGTAAAACGGTTTTTCCCAACTGCGGGAAGTAAACCAGGGGTTTTCTATCAGTATCCTCTTTCGCAAACAAATTCTCGTTACCACTCCCACCAGAAGACGTACAGCAAAATGGTAAAAAGTCGTTGCCGCCGTAATAAAGGGGGAAAACCAACCACCCCATGGCAAATAGGCGTCCAAAAGGAAGAATAGAAGGGTCAGCATGCCAAGGATAACTGTTATTTTTTCAATGTATCTTTTTCTCATCCTTCTTTCCCTCCTATTTGCAGCTTTTTCTTATTATATCACAATTGAAAGGAAATCGCTCAAAAAGCCTTTCTTTCTCCTTTTTCGCTGCCGCAAAAAAGTACTGCCCGACAGTCTCAAGCATTTCTTTTATAATGAAAAATACAATGAAAAAGCACTAAAACCGCCTTGGTCTTAGATGAATCCCTATCAGAAAACAAAAAATCGAAAGAAACGCTTGAAACCAAGCTTTTCTTTCGATTTTTCTTTGTTGCAAAGTGTTTTCTTATTACGGAACATCCTCGCAGTGTGACTTAAGAAATCAATAAAAAATTGAAATACTGTTTTCTTAAGCCGCCACTACATTAGTGCTTTCATTTTAAAATAAAAAAAAGTGGAAGTTACAGGGCTCGAACCTGTGACCCTCTGCTTGTAAGGCAGATGCTCTCCCAGCTGAGCTAAACTTCCACAAAACGACTCAGATGGGGCTCGAACCCACGACCTCCGGCGTGACAGGCCGGCGCTCTAACCAACTGAGCTACTGAGCCATATAGAAATGGCGAATCGTTTTTTAAAAAATGGCAGGGGCAGAAGGATTCGAACCCTCGACATTTGGTTTTGGAGACCAACGCTCTACCAGCTGAACTATACCCCTGTATAACGGCCTCCCACTTGAGTAGGATCACACCTTCAAAACTGAATACAAGTTGCAATCTCAATCGAATTTACTAGGTCAAGCCCTCGATCTATTAGTATTGGTCAGCTGAACATGTTGCCATGCTTACACCTCCAACCTATCAACCTCGTTATCTTCAAGG
>JAETUG010000018.1 GCA_021768705.1 Bacillota bacterium | reverse complement strand
TTTCACATGTATTCAGTTTTGAAGGTGCAGGCAATAAATGATCCTCGATAGCTCAATGGCAGAGCATCCGGCTGTTAACCGGAGGGTTGCAGGTTCGAGTCCCGCTCGGGGAGTTTTAAAAGCGGAATGCTTCGGAGTTTGTAAACAAACTCCATATATGGTCCGTTGGTCAAGGGGTTAAGACACCGCCCTTTCACGGCGGTAACGCGGGTTCGAATCCCGCACGGATCATAAATATTTCCGGTGATGATGCGCCTGGGGGACACACCCGTTCCCATTCCGAACACGACGGTTAAGACCTAGGCGGTCGATGGTACTTGGTGGGCAGCTGCCTGGGAGAGTAGATGGTCGCCGGAATTCAATAAGCCGATGTGGCTCAATTGGCAGAGCAGCTGACTTGTAATCAGCAGGTTATCGGTTCGAGTCCGATCATCGGCTTACTTTTTATATAGTATGTGGTACTCTTTGGGTCTTTAGCTCAGTTGGTTAGAGCATCCGGCTCATAACCGGACGGTCCCGGGTTCGAGTCCCTGAAGACCCACTAGTTTTTAAAACAAAATATGGCTCAGTAGCTCAGTTGGTTAGAGCGCCGGCCTGTCACGCCGGAGGTCGAGGGTTCGAGCCCCTTCTGAGTCGTTTATGGAAGTTTAGCTCAGCTGGGAGAGCATCTGCCTTACAAGCAGAGGGTCACAGGTTCGAGCCCTGTAACTTCCATTTTCTTTGGCGGAGTAGCTCAGTTGGCTAGAGCATGCGGTTCATACCCGCAGTGTCGGGGGTTCAAATCCCTCCTCCGCTACCATATAATGGGGTATCGCCAAGCGGTAAGGCAACGGATTCTGATTCCGTCATTCGCAGGTTCGAATCCTGCTACCCTAGTTGAGAGAGTCTGAAAAGGCTCTCTTTTTGTTGTTAAGATATTTGTAAGAATTTTGTAAGAGAACTGTCATGGGAGGACGGTTCTTTTTTTTGTTATACTGGGAAAAAGAACCGAAGAAAAGGAAGGGGGAGTTGAAATGAAAAAGGCGTTATGCGTGGCGATTCTGTTGGCGATGACCATTTCGGGCTTGATGGGAACGACAGCTTGGGCGGTAGAGGAACCTGCGGAAGTGACAGCGTTTGAGAGACAGATCTTGGAGAAATTGACGGTACATCAATTTATGAAAACAGCACGAGTGGGTTTTACAAAAATGACTCTGTTCCATGGATATGGAGAATATTTTCCGTTGCAGTTGGAAGCGGCGCCTTATATCAATGCAGATGGGGCGCTGATGGTAACTGCGGAGGATTTGGGAAGATTTTTAGGCTGGGGAAAAACCAGAACGGAGGTATACTGGGATGCAGATGGAAAACGGGTAGAAGTTCAAGTGGAAAACAAAGTAGAATGGGATCGGGATACAGGAAAAATTAAAATAGAAGTTCCTTGGCAGGTAGCTGTAAATCTTTCTGCCAAACTTTGGGCTCCCCATGAAGAAGAAGGCTTAGAGCCATGTATTGAAATGACTGTGGGGAGCAATATTTGGAGGTATGGGGGATATGCGTATATTGCCAGAACGAACTGTGAGGAGAGGGATGGCAGAGTATATTTGCCAATCAAGGATATTCATCAGACGCTATTGGACTATAGCCAATACTATTGGGATGCGGAAAGCAAAATGCTGGTAACAGTAGAAGGATACCGAGAATGAATTTTCAAAGGAAAGATTTCCATTGGGGAGTCTTTCTTTTTTGAAAAGAGGGTTGACAAAGGGAATTTGGAATGATATGCTGACAATAAGTTAGTTAAAGCTAATTTTATTCAAAAAGGAGAGATAGCATGAAAGAAAAGGGATTCGATTTGGTAAAGAACACAAAGGCGGCAGAACGCAGAGGGGATATTTCCGCATTTTCCATAGAGGAAGCGGCAAAGGCGAGAGCATTTCACAGCACATTTCCCCAATATCAGGCAACGCCATTGGTTTCTTTGCGGCAGCTTGCGGAAACGCTGGGTGTAAACAGCATTTATCTAAAAGACGAAAGCAAGCGGTTTGGATTGAATGCCTTTAAGGTTTTAGGGGCAAGCTATGCCATTGCCAATGAGATCAGCAAAAGAATTGGAAAGGAGATCACAGAGCTTTCTGCAGAAAACATCCTTTCAAAAGAAACGAAAGAAAAAATTGGCGATATCACATTTGTGACAGCAACGGATGGCAATCATGGCAGAGGAGTTGCGTGGACAGCCAACAAGCTGGGACAAAAATCTGTTGTCTATATGCCCAAGGGAAGTGCTTTGGAGCGACTGGAAAACATTCGTGCAGAAGGGGCAGAAGCCGAGATCACAGACATGAATTATGATGATGCGGTACGAATGGCACAGAAAATGGCAGAGGAAAAAGGCTGGATCATGGTGCAGGATACGGCATGGGAGGGCTATGAGAATATCCCTAAATGGATCATGCAGGGCTATACTACTATGGGCCATGAGATCATGGAACAGATTCCGGAAAAGCCCACCCATATTTTTCTGCAGGCAGGCGTTGGCAGTATGGCCGGAGCAATAACCGGATTTTTCTCCAATCTTTATAAAGAGGATAAACCAATGATCGTAATCGTGGAGCCTGCAAAAGCGGATTGTCTGTTCCAGACAGCAAAGGCAGATGACGGAAAGCTACATAATGTAACAGGCGATATGGATACTATCATGGCAGGACTGGCTTGCGGCGAACCTTGTACCATTGGTTGGGATGTGCTGAAGGGCTATGCGGATGCTTTTATCCGTTGTCCCGAATATGCGGCGGCAGATGGCATGCGCATTTTGGCATCACCTGTGAAAGGAGATACGGCGGTGACGGCAGGGGAAAGCGGCGCGGCTGCTTTTGGATGTATGGCGAATATTTTGATGGATGCAGATTTGGCAGAATGGAAAAGGCTGCTGAAGCTGGATGAAGATGCAAAAATCCTTTGTATCAGCACAGAAGGCGACACCGATAAAAAGAATTATCAGAATGTGGTCTGGGGTGGAAAATACACAAAATATCGTGAATAAAAGAGAAAGAGTGAGTGTTTTTACTCACCCTTTCTTTTATAAAAAATGATATTCCAGATAAAAGAGATCGGGGAATTCCCTTTCTGCGACAGACACCATTTCCACAGGAAACTTGGCGGGCAGAAGAGATTTTTTACCGATACAGACACCTCCGATTTTTTCTGCTAGCCGCTGGCTTGGGAGATTGTTTTTCTTAATTTTAGAATAAAAATGCGTGATAGGCAGCAGTTTTTTTGCTTGGAAAAGAAAAGCAGGAAGGACTTCCTTGGCAATGCCCTGTTTTTGATATTGAGGAAGCAGATCGATGCCTAATTCGGGGGTGGAAGTGAAGATCCACTGCAGCTGGCAGAAGCCGCAGAAGGTTTGCGTATCTTTTTGGAGAATGGAACAGGTCAGATGATCCTCCTCCATTAAATCTTCCCATGCAAGAACTGACGTGCCTGTGAGAGAAGTGTTTTGCAGGAAAGCAGGGGTTTCTTCTTTTGCCAACTGCTGATAAAAGGGTTGATCTTCCGGCAGGATGCGGCGGAGCATATACCGTTCTGTTTGGATAAAGATGCCATTGGTATCGAAAAGATCGTTATACTTCATGCCGGACTCCTTTCTGTATACGGAAATAAAACCCGCTGGCAACAATGAGGGAGAGAAAATCCACGATGGGCTGTACCCACATACAGCCATAGAGGGGGAACAGACCATCCATCAGGAACAGCAGAGGAACATCCAGCACGCCCTTACGGAGGATGGAGGTGACAAGGGCTTCCCTGACCTTGCCCATGGCTTGAAATTGGACGATCATGGGATAACAGAAGGCCATGAAAGGCATGGCAAGCACCATACGGCGGAGGAAGGCTGCACCATAGCGGATCGTCTGTGCATCGGAGATAAAGAGCGACGCCAGCTGCGGCGCAAGCCCTTCATAAAGAATGACACAGAACAGGGAGAAGCCCACAGAAATTGCTGCGCCAAAACGGAAAGCTTCCCGTCTGCGGTTCTCGTTGCCTGCGCTGTGGTTGAAAGCCAGAAGGGGCAAAAGCCCATTGGCGACCCCGATGGAGAAATAGAGGGGCAGTTGATCCAGTTTTTTGACGATACCCAAGGCAGCGGTGGCCTCTGTGGCATATTTTGCCACGAAGGCCGATTGGGCAGCCACGGCTACCACCGTCAGCCCATATTGCAGGGCAGAGGGAAAGCCAACGGAAAGAATGGCCTTTAGATGCTTTTCCGTCTGCCGCAGATGAGCAGGCGAGATATTCAGGATCGTATCCTGTTTGCAAAGGTGCAGATACAGCAGGAAATAGAATGTGGAAACTGCATTGGAAAGGGCAGTTGCAACACCGGCGCCAACGACCCCCATTCCAAGGAATTGCGGCAGGATGAAAATAGGGTCCAGCAAAATATTTAAGACACCGCCAAGGGAGACACCGAGGGATGCCTGGGCGGCGGCACCTTCTGCACGAACCAGATTTGCCAGCAGGGTATTCATGATCGTAGGTACACCGCCGAAAATAATCACCCATTTGGCATAATGGTATGCAAAAGCATAGGTGGCTTCTGTGGCACCGCAAAGGGTCAAAATAGGGCGAGCCAGAAGCAGGAAGGACAGTGAAAAAAGAATCGCTGTCAGAAGCCCTAACCAGAAGGAAATAGACGCGGCTTCCTTTGCGTCCTGCAGTTCTTTTTTGCCAAGCTTGCGAGCGATGAGACTGGCGCCGCCGATGCCGAAAAGATTGGAAATGGCAGTCAGCATGACGAAGGAAGGATAGACGATGGTGATAGCGGCAGTCTGAGCGGGAGCGTTCAGGATGCCGACGAAATAGGTATCCGCAAGGCTGTAGAGCAGGGCGATCATCTGACTGGAAATGGCAGGGAGGATCTGTTTTAAAACGGCCCGGCGGGTGGGCAGGGATTCAAAGGCCACAGTACGGCTGTCTGCCATAGCATTCGCTTCCTTTCAAAATCATTTCTGCTATCAGTATATCACTTTTGGAACGAAAAAAGCAGAAAATATGAAAATAACCAAATGGAGTGCAATCTGGATGACTGCTGTGGGGGAGGCTTGACAGGAAACGGGAATCAGGATATATTGAAAAAACAAAGATAAAAACACAGCCCGGTTGGTAGTCCGGACGGGGAGAAACCTTCCCCTTCTTTTTGCATAGATTGAAAGGAGAAACAGCATGAGAATCGGTTCAGGCTATGATGTGCATAGATTAGTGGAAAACAGAGATTTGATGATCGGTGGGGTAAAAATTCCCTATGAAAAAGGACTGCTGGGGCATTCTGATGCGGATGTATTGCTGCATGCCATTTCGGATGCCTTGCTGGGAGCGGCGGCACTGGGAGATATCGGCAGACATTTTCCTGATAATGACCCTCAGTTCAAGGGGGCAGACAGCAGAAAATTATTGTCTCGAGTTTTACACTTGATTTCTGAGAAAGGATATTGTATAATGAACATCGATGCAACAATTATTGCGCAGAAGCCCAAGATGGCACCCCACATCCAACAGATGCGGGAAAACATCGCAGAGACTTTGCAGATCGATGTGGACCAGGTCAATGTGAAGGCCACCACGGAAGAAGGCATGGGCTTTACCGGCGCAGAATTGGGCATTGCCGCTTCCGCAGTTTGTCTGCTGGAGGAAAAAGCAAAATAAGAGATAAGTGATGATGGAAAAGAGTAATCCTTGGAAAACGTCGATGATGTTTTTCCATCTACCTGACAGAGAATAACGGCCTTGGTGCAAGGCGGTGAGATTTGAGCCGATGCGGTGCATGGGTTTGATTGTCGCCACCTTAAGATACATTGGGTGGGAGCCGTTTGCAGGATGGGAAGGACGAAGTGCGTTCCTGAACTGAACGGGTGAATTTTAGTAGCCTGTATCCGTTGACAACGTTACAGTCATTGAGGTGAGGCGGTAAAATGGATACCGTCTAAGTAAAGTGGAACCGCGAAAATTTTCGTCTTTGCAGAAATGCAAAGACTTTTTTATTTTCCAAAAAGGAGGTGAGCCAAATGGCTTTATGGGAAGAAAAAAGAAAAAATGGGAAGCCGATTGGCTGCCTGCAGGAAAAACATATGGAAGCACCAAAGCGTATGGAAGTGTGTACCAAGCCCTCTGCAGAAGCAGCAGGGCGTACCCGGAAAAGCATACTATTAACATCGTTTTAGGAGGAATTTGATATGTTGAAAGAATTTTGGAAAGAATCCGTTGCAGTTGTAAAGGAAAAAGACCCTGCATTTAAAAGTGCCATTGAAGTGCTGTTGTACCCTAGCTTTTGGGCCGTGGTGAACCATCGTATTGCTCATAGCCTGTATAAAAAAGGACTGTTGGTGCCGGCACGTTTCGTTTCTCAGTTGTCTCGTTTTCTGACAGGAATTGAGATTCATCCCGGTGCGACCATTGGCAAGCGGTTTTTTATTGACCATGGTGCAGGTATCGTCATTGGTGAAACGGCGGAGATCGGGGATAATGTCATGCTGTATCATGGGGTAACACTGGGTGGTACCGGCAAACAGAAAAATAAACGTCATCCGACCGTAGAGGATAATGTTATGATCGGTGCGGGAACCATCGTTTTGGGGCCTGTGACCATTGGTGCCAATACAAAGATCGGTGCCGGTTCTGTGGTGACACAGGATCTGCCTCCCAATGTAACAGCAGTTGGTTCTCCTGTTATGATCGTAAGAAAAGATGGGGTCCGTATTCCCCCGATTGCTCCTGAACAGCTGACGGGGCACAAGAAGAGAAGAGCGATTTAAAAACCTTGAGGGCTTTGCCCTCAAACTCCTATGAGGGGGTCACCCCCTCGACCTGATTTGCAAAAGCATATGCTTTTGCAGGAAAGAAAATATTGAGACTTCACAGAATTTTACGGCAGAAAATAATATTTTGTGATATACTCTAATATAGGAAAATTTCTGTTATAAGCTAATACATCCTCTGCAAAACGAAGTTTTGCATGATGGGTGCAGGGGCGAGCCCCTGCCGGGTGAATTGAGGGCAGAGCCCTCAAGGTCTTAGAAAGGAAAGGTGTGAATCCCATGAAATTATATAATACAATGACAAGACAGAAGGAAGAATTTGTACCCATGGAGGAAGGCAAAGTAAAAATGTACGTTTGCGGTCCTACCGTGTATGACTATATCCACATCGGTAATGCCAGACCCTACGTTGTATTCGATACCGTAAGACGTTATCTGGAATACAAAGGCTATGATGTAACATATGTTCAGAACTTTACAGACGTTGACGATAAGATTATCAACAGAGCCAATAAAGAAGGCAAAACTATGGCTGAAATCTCCAATAAATATATTGAAGAGGCCTTCCGTGATGCAGACGGTCTGAATGTAAAGAGAGCAACAGTGCATCCCCGTCCGACACAGGAAATGGACGGTATCATTGAGATGGTACAAACACTGATCGACAAGGGCTTTGCTTATGAAGATAAGGGGACTGTTTACTATGATACAAAAAAATTCCCCGAATATGGCAAGCTTTCCAGAAAAAATCTGGATGAACTGATTGCCGGCGCATCTGAACGTGTTACCATTGATGATGCAAAGAGAAATTCTACAGACTTTGTTTTGTGGAAACCGAAAAAAGAAGGCGAACCCAGCTGGACTTCCCCTTGGGGCGAAGGCAGACCCGGTTGGCATATTGAATGTTCTGTTATGTCCAAGCGTTATCTGGGGGATACCTTTGATATCCATGCCGGCGGCGAAGACCTGATCTTCCCTCACCATGAAAACGAGATTGCCCAGTCTGAAGCGGCAAATGGCTGCACATTCGCAAGATATTGGCTGCACAATGGCTTCATCACTGTGGATAACGAAAAAATGTCCAAATCTTTGGGCAATTTCTTCACAGTAAGAGATATCGCAAAACATTTCCCTTATGAAGTCATTCGTTTCTTTATTCTGAACGGCCATTACAGAAGCCCCATCAATTTCAGTGATGAACTGATGAAGGCTTGCCAGAATGGTCTGGAAAGAATCAAAAATGCAAGAAAAGAACTGAACTTCTATATTGCAAATGCTGCCGATACAAAAATGACAGCAGAAGAAACAGCAAAAGAAGCAGAACTGAACGGCTACAAAGATCAGTTTGAAGCGGCTATGGATGATGACTTTAATACTGCGGATGCGGTTTCTGCCATCTATGAACTGGTTCGTTTCTCTAATATCGAGATCAAAGCCGGTGCATCTAAAGAATTCGCAATGAAGATTCAGGATATGCTGGATCACCTGTGCGGCGTTCTGGGAGTAGCGGAGCTGAAGGAAGAAACTGTTTCCGATGAAGAAGTAGCGAAGATCGAAGCATTGATCGCCCAGAGAGCGGAAGCAAAGAAAGCGAAAGACTTTGCAAAGGCTGACGCTATCCGTGATGAATTGGCTGCTATGGGCATTACCATTAAAGATACTCGTCAGGGTGTACAGTGGTTCAGAGGCTAAGCTATGGATCTGAAAGAACTTGATTTAGTATTAGGCGGGCAGGGAGAGATTGACCCACGGGAATATTCCTCCCTTGCTCTGGCACATATCGGCGATGCGGTGTTTGAGGTGCTGGTGCGGCTGACGGTTTTGACTGATGGCAATGCTCCGGTAAATAAGCTGCATAAAAAGGCACGGGATATGGTCAATGCAAAGGCCCAGGCGGAGATGTATTACCGCATCAAGGACGCATTGACTGAGGAGGAGGAAGGCGTATTCCGCAGAGGACGCAATGCAAAATCCTTCACAGTGCCGAAAAATGCCGATTTAATGGATTATCGCCATGCGACAGGGCTGGAAGCCCTCTTTGGCTACCTTTACCTGAAGGGGGAAAAGGTAAGAGCTGTGGAGCTTTTCAGGCTTGGAATGGCGAAAAAATTGGACAAGTAACTGCAAAACAAAGCCGAAGGGAAGAAAGAAAATTTTCCCCTCGGCTTATGGTGTAATAATGATAAATTTCAGCGGAGGACCTCAAAACCTACGGTTTTTCGGTACATTTGCTAAGCAAATGCCCTCTGAAGTACGCACTTCTACAGACAAGCCTGCACTGTGCGTCCATTCAGCGGCGTTTTCTCCGCTTTTATGGTAAAAACAGCTAGGAGGGCCTCTTTTGGAGAGAGAAAAAAAACAGGAAAGAGAATTTAATGAAAACCAGCTGGAAGGTAGAAACGCTGTGCTGGAAGTGCTGAGAAGCGGAAGAGACATTGAAAAGCTGCTGGTGCAGAAGGGCAATGTGGAGGGCACCATCAAGCGCATTGTGGCACAGGCGGCGGAGAAAGGCGTTGTTATTCAGGAGACAAGCCGTCAAAAGCTGGATGAGATTTCCCAGACGAAGAATCACCAAGGCGTGATTGCTTTGGTTTCTGCCCATGATTATGTGGATGTGGATGATATTTTGGCGGTTGCCAGAGAACGTGGGGAAGATCCTTTTATTATCTTGCTGGACGGTATCACAGATCCGCATAACCTGGGGGCGATCCTGCGGACAGCGGAATGTGCCGGTGCCCATGGGGTGATTATTCCCAAACGCCGTTCTGTAGGCTTAAACGCAACGGTAGGCAAAACCTCCGCCGGTGCCATTGAATATATGCCTGTGGCCCGTGTCACAAATATTGTGAAAACCATGGAATATCTGAAAAAAGCGGGACTGTGGTTTGCCTGTGCGGATATGGGCGAAGCGGATCATTTCGATACGAACCTGAAAGGACCTATCGGTCTGGTGATTGGCAGCGAGGGGGAAGGCGTCAGCAGATTGGTGAAGGAAAATTGTGATTTTACAGCATCTATCCCTATGTATGGCAAAATTTCTTCCCTGAATGCTTCTGTAGCTGCAGCTTTATTGATGTACGAAGTCGTGAGACAGAGAAATTATATGAAATAAAGACTTTGGGGGCAACGCCCCGAGGGTTTAAGCAAGGAAAGGGGGGAATCTGTTGGCGAAAGAGTTTTTGTTGGTGGATGGCTATAATATTATCCACGCATGGGATGAATTAAAAGAACTGGTAGAGGACGTTAGCCTGGAAAGCGCCCGTCAGCGGCTGATGGATATCCTCTCAAACTATAAAGGCACCAGTAAGGCCACCATTATTCTGGTATTCGACGGCTATCTGGTAAAAGGCAACATCGGTACCGTATACGAATACAACAATATATACGTTGTATATACCAAGGAAGCTGAGACCGCCGATCATTATATCGAGCGGGTGGTGACCTCTTTGCCGAAGCATTATAAAGTACGTGTTGCCACAGGGGATGGCTTGGAACAGCTCATTATTTACGGTCAGGGTGCAACAAGAATGACCGCAAGGGAGCTTCGGATGGAAGTGCAGGCTGTGGAAACAGAGCTGCGGGAGAAATTTATTGAAAACAGACCGCCGAAAAATAATATTTTGGCAGATCATCTGGATGAGGAATCGCTGGCATGGTTCGAAGCCCTGCGGCGAAAGAAATAATCAACAACGGAGAAAAAAGTATATGGCAGAAACAACGAAAGAACAGAACTACCAACAGAAGAAGGACGAAGAACTGGTGCTGATGGCCCAAAATGGCGATGATGCGGCACAGGAATATCTGCTGGATAAATTTAAATCTCTGGTGCGGGCCAAATCCAGAGCTTATTTTCTGATCGGCGCAGACAACGAGGATATCATCCAGGAAGGGATGATCGGTCTGTATAAAGCCGTAAGGGATTATAATGAAGAGAAGAATGCTTCCTTCCGCAGCTTTGCGGAGCTTTGTGTAAACCGTCAGATGATTACTGCCATTAAAGCGGCCACCAGACAGAAGCATCAGCCCTTGAATTCTTATGTTTCTTTGAATAAACCTGTTTATGAGGAAGAATCCGAACAGACATACATGGACTTTTTGCAGAGCAGCAGCAGCGCATTGCTAAACCCCGAGGCTTTGCTGATTGGGCAGGAAAATAAAAGTTTTTTGGAAAATCAGATGGTGAAAAATCTGAGCAGCTTTGAAACGAGAGTATTGGTGCTGTATTTGCAGGGCAGAAGCTATTTTGAGATCGCCCATGTATTGGACAAACCAGAAAAATCCATTGATAATGCCCTGCAGCGGGTCAAGAAAAAATTGGAGAAATTTCTGGAAGAAAAAAACCTTGACGGTGCAGAAGGTATGTGATATCATATATAGGCTGATATCACATCAGACCTTTGCTGCTATGGCTCAGTCGGTAGAGCGTCGCCTTGGTAAGGCGGAGGTCACGGGTTCAAGTCCCGTTAGCAGCTTACAGAAGCCCTTGATTTTTCAAGGGTTTTTTCTTTTTGGCAATCAACAAAAACGTTTATATGAACACTGAAGTGTAAAGTAAAAATGTAACTTAGTCCTCTAGATTTTAGAGGGCTTTTTATGATAAAATTATGGTTAAAAGTTATTTAGTGTTTTGTAAAAGAAGCGGAGGATTTGGAATGAGGATATTTCATTGTGCCTACCCTAGGAACAGGCGGTTTCGGAAAAGGGGGTCCCGTCAAAGAGGTCATGGAGCAAGGCTAACTGCACTTTTTTTATGCCTTTGCATACTGGTGGGATTCCTTCCGACATTGGCGGTGGCATCGGACGGAGGCAAAAAATTTTCAAATTTTGCTACCATAGATGAAATTACGCTCCATTATGCTGATGAAGAGGGGACGCAGGGAGACACGGTCCAAGATAATGACTTAATCGAAGCGGACAGGAAGCTGGCTCTGCGTTATACATATGAAATCACAGAGGAACAGTGTAAGGAGATTACGGCAGGAACCAAATACTATCTGGACATATCCCCGCATTTGGAATTGCCCAATTTGCAGGATGGCTCACCCCTGACCATAGAAAGTGAAAGCGGGATAGAACAGTTTGGAATGATTTATGCGGATGGCGAACGAGTCTGGATCATGTTTGACGGAAGGAAAGACGGAAATGGAACGGTTTTATCAGACTACGGGAGCATTGAAAACGCCTATTTTTATCTAAACTGTAACCGTGCTGACGAGCCGCCGGAGGATGAGGAGCCTTTGGAGGGACACAGTAATCTATACGCCATGAAATTTGAAAATGGCGAGCAGGTTACGTTCGGTTATGCAGAAAATGAGCCGGTAACGGCGAAGGCAAAGATCGATAAGAACGGTGTGTTTGAGAATAAAACAATTACATGGACGATTAATTATACACCATGGCAAAATCCCACAGAAGCCGATGAGGTTGGTATGGACGCCCCCTTTGAGCTGCAGGATACCATTGATACCTCTTTGCACAGCTATGTCGAGGACAGCGTAAAGATAGGTGGTCAATCTGTTACGGTCTATGCTCCCGGAGATAATATTTCAACAGATACGGAAGCTTATGTGATCGTAGATACGTCAGAGGACGGCAAAACAATCTTGACATTTGGCGGTACAAAATTCAATGCGGTGGAGTCCACGGTGGGCAGCCCCGCACAGCCGATAAAAATTACATATGAAACCGCTATCAATGACGATCTTCTTTTGCCGGGGAAAGATAGCGGCAAGAAAATTATAAATGCTGCAGAACTGTTTGCAGAGGGAAACAGATTGAACATCGGCAGCAGCGATACCGTAACGATTCCCCAGCCCACATGGCTGACAAAAGAGGGTGAAACGACCCGTGATCCCGGTAACGGCTCTACTACCGATTGGACGGTTACGTTTCAGCTGAATGGATTTACGTTTACGGAAGATAATGAGTTGACGCTTCACGACCAGCTTCCCAAGGGCAGTACGTTGGTGGCAGGTTCGGTGAAAGTCGATGGGACAGCAACGAAAGCTGTGTCTGTGTCCAATGAGGAGAACAGCTTTACCGTTTCGCCAATCATAGCAAGTGGAGATCCTGTCACGATTACTTATCGGACACATGTCCCAGAAGAAATGTATGACAGTGGTACAAACCTTGGAGACAATAAGGCATGGTTTGCATTCCGGTACAATGGGGAGGGATACGAAACACCCCATGTTACTACGGCTGTTGGCAGCGACAGTGGAAGTGGATCGTCTGATACATCTACGCTGGTGAAAACAAACGGCGGTTACAATTCATCAACCCGTACGATCAATTGGACGGTGGATATTAACCCGCACAAGGCATATCTCAAGAGCGGTATATTTACAGATGATCTCAACATCGGCGAAAAATGCACAGTCGAGGGACATTCCAGCGGACTGGAACTGGTAGGTGGCGTAGATGGCATTGCTGTTTTGATCGATGGCAAGGAGCCTACAGAGGACCAAGTTACTCTGGCATATGAAAATCAAATGATTACCATTGAGGTTGGAAAAATCGGTACGAAAACCATTACGCTAAACTATATCACAAAAGTATGTGACCCTTGTATTTTTGCCAATAACACGGGAAAAACACCGTTTACAAATGTCATTTCCACAGAAGATATGGTAATCGGCTCAACTACAAACAAAGTAGATGCAGAGAGTACGGCAGAGGTCAACGCAACAGTATTGTCCAAGAAACCGCCAGTATATGATTATGCCAATGGCGTAATGAAATGGGAGGTTGAGGTGGATGAAGCAGGGCTTCTTATGGAAGATGTAGTCTTGACAGATAGACTGCCTGATGGTTTGTCTTATATAGAAGATTCTTTCAAAACTGTGCCAGAAATAACTGATGCCACGGCAGATGTACCAGGGCAGGAACTAACAATAAAACTGGGTACGGTTACCGAAAAAACGAGTGTATTTTTTGAAACAAAGGTTGACCCAGAAACTCTGGGCTTCAGCAGCGGCAACAAGGAAGTTGTAGTAAACAACAGTATCCATATGAACGGCAAGGCGGATGAAGTAACATTTGCGGAGGTTACCCATAGCGTGACGCAAAAGTTTACAAATCATGGGTTAGTGAAGAGCAGCGAAGTGGATAACAAGCAGGAACTTATCCAGTATGAAGTGCTGATCAATCCTTTCCACCTTGCCCTTCCGAAGGAACCCACCCTTATGGATACATTAGACAAGCGGCTCCAACTGGATATGGATACGCTGCGTTTTTACAAAGCAGAATTGTCTGGAACGACAGCAGACAAAGACCAAAAACCCAGTTATACGAAAATTGGGGAAGGCCAGCCTTTGAAGGTCACGGGGTATGATCCGGAGACAAACAGCTTTACGGTGGAACTTCCGATTGACGCCGACAGCAGGGATGCGTATGTTCTGACATATATGGCGGATATGCTTCAGCGTGAGCAAGGCGGTTACAGCAATAGTGTCCGTTTTGAGGGCGGTACTGTCCTTCTGGGCGGCGAACAACAAAATAGTGCGTCCGTTGGCGGCGGAGGTGGCGGAGGTGGCGGCGTTGCCGCTAGAAAAGCGAGCATCGTAATTGCCAAAACAGACAGTGAAACAAAGGATCCGCTTGCCGGCGTGACATTTACACTGTACCAGTGGGACGTTGAAAACAATGCGAGAGGTATTCCCTTCGCACAGGGAATAACTGACGAGGAAGGCAAGCTTACTTTTAAGGTAAGCCCGAATGCGAAGTATGAGCTGGTAGAAACAGAAAGCCTTCCAGGCTATGGCAGCAAGATTGGCTGGACAGAGCTGCCAGAGGGCGCGGAAGCGACAGATAAAGGTATTTTGATCACGGCAGGTGCGGCAAAATCTGAGCTTAAGCTGGCATTGACGAACGAGGCACACACGACTGATATCATGTTCCGCCTGTTAAATCAATTGGGCATTCCGGCTGTGGGAACGAAGGTACAGTTATTTACGACCGACCCTACCGGAAAAGATGATCCGGTTCCTGCTGCGGAAGCAGAGGTATCTGCAGATGGGACAGTCATCTTCCGTGGTATGCGCCGAGGGACTACGTATTATTTGAGATTGCCGGACAAGGGGATAATGACGGTAGAAATACCCGCTGAAGAAGGGAAAAATGCAACGGTAACACTGCCGGATGGTACAACGGCCATGCTTACAGAAGATTTCCGTACATCTGTTGCCGTGCCGACAGTGGATACATGGAAACTGACGGTATCGAAGGTAACTGGTGATGATGAAACAATACCCTTGCAGGGGGCGGAGATTGGACTGTATGCAAAAAACGAAAATGGTGGCCTAATTCTTTTGAAATCTGATACCAGCAACGAAGACGGCAAGATTGTATTCGAAGGGCTTATGAAAGGCCAGACATATTGGCTGAAAGAAATAGCTGCACCGAAAGGATACCAGATGGATTCCACGCCTTTGGAAGTGAGGGAGGGAAATCCATCTGTGACAATAAAGAATATGCCTGAACCAGAAGATCCTGACGAACCGGAAACCCCCGATACACCCAATAGACCCAACAGGCCCAACAAACCAAACAGACCGGAAATTCCCGATGATTTGGAAACAACTGACAAACCGGAGATTTCCGACAATTTGGAAACATCTGACAAACCGGAAACATCCAATACTTTGGACATTCCTGGTAATTTGGAAATGCCTGACGAAGAAAAGATATCCAATGATGCGGAAACATCCGGCACGATAGAAACCCCTAATAACACGGATGGTTTTGTTTCCCCTGACAATATTGACATTGTGGATGAAACTGCCAATGACGGTTTCGATGATGCTGATATTCCGAAAACGGGAGACAGTACACCATCGCCGGTTACATTTGTTTTCTTATTGGGAATTATTTTGACTGGCACGACAGTATATCATTTGGTGTGGGTAAAAAGGCGTGAAAAAAAGTAAAGTATTTCTGATTTTTTAGTACTGAGTGGTTTTATCATCTCCTGCGCAGTATTAGCGATCAGATTAACGTGGTCATGCCGTGGAGATGATTACATAAAAAGAGATAGTATACCACCAAGGGTTGAACGAAGTGAAAGCCAGCGTCATTGAGACGCTGGCTATTTTATAAGCCCTTATCACGTCTTTTAGGCGTGGTTATGATTCTGTGTGCCAAAGCATGTCACACAAGAATGCGTATCTAGGCACTGTATTTATAAAAATACACGAAGGGGAATTTGTTTTTCTGCGAAGATTATCTGTTTTCCACAGAAATATTTTTTTTGTGGAAATGGGTTTACTTTCGTGCCTCGATGTGTTAGTATGATGAAAATCAAACAAACGAAGAATAAAAAATGAAAGAGGCAGAAAATTATGAGACAGCATCATCTTTTTGCAACTGCATACTTTTATTTTTACCGTGTTTTCCAAGATTCAAAGTGAATTTTACTGTTAAGAAAAGACGGTTTGTTTTGGTGGTTTTTTCTTAGAGAGAGCGCAAAGGCTTCGCAGTGAAATTCGCTGCGGAGTCTTTTTCTATTATTTGGGAAAAAACACGCAGCAATCAGCGGAGCAAAAAGAACATTTGAAAATATGGATCATTAAGGAGGAAAAAACGATGGTAGTAGTATTGAAACCTGACACAAAAGAAGAACAGATTGAAAACCTGAAGGCATGGCTTGGCAGCATTGGAATCAGCACCCACATTTCTCATGGCGTGAACCATACCATCGTTGGTTTGGTAGGCGATACTTCTGCAGTAGATATGGATCTGATCAGAGCGTTGGATATTGTTGAAAATGTACAGCGGATCCAGGAACCTTTCAAAAACGCAAACCGTAAATTTCACAATTCCGATCTGGCAGTGGATGTCAATGGCGTAAAGATCGGCGGCGGCAATTTCCAGATCATCGCTGGCCCTTGCTCCGTTGAAAGCGAAGAACAGGTTTGCTACATTGCGGAAAAAGTAAAAGAATCCGGTGCCGGCCTGCTGCGGGGCGGTGCGTTCAAGCCCAGAACTTCTCCTTATTCCTTCCAGGGACTGAAAGGGGATGGCCTGAGACTTTTGGTAGAAGCAAAGGAAAAAACAGGTCTGCCTATCGTTTCTGAAATCATGAACGCAGTGCATATCCCGATGTTTGAAGAAGCAGTTGACCTGATTCAGGTCGGCGCAAGAAATATGCAGAACTTTGAACTGCTGAAGGAACTGGGGAAAATCAACAAGCCTATCCTGCTGAAGAGAGGTCTGGCAAACACCATCGATGAACTGCTGATGAGCGCAGAATACATCATGGCAGGTGGCAATGAAAATGTGATCCTTTGCGAAAGAGGGATCCGTACTTTTGAAACAAGAACCAGAAACACACTGGATCTGTCTGCGATCCCTGTGCTGAAAAAACTGACCCATCTGCCTATCGTCATTGACCCCAGCCATGCAATGGGTTACTCCCATCTGGTAAAGCCCATGGCAATGGCGGCAACTGTAGCCGGCGCAGATGGTCTGATGATTGAAGTACACAATAATCCTTCCAAGGCGTTGTGTGACGGCCCTCAGTCCTTGACACCTGAACAGTTCGACGATGTGGCGAAATGTGTATTCCAGCTGCGTCCACTGGCTTGCAAATACAATCAGGACTAAGGCGGACGAAGGAGAAGAGGTGAAAGGATATGAAGGTTGGCGTAGTCGGCCTGGGGCTGATCGGCGGCTCTATGGCAAAAGCGGTAAAAAAGAAAACAGATCATGAAGTGATCGGCTGGGATATTTCCCAGACGATCAGATACAGTGCGCTGCTGATGGAAGCAGTAGACAGTTTTATGGAAGAAGGAAGTCCGAAGGATTGCGATTTGGTATTGATCGCTTTGTATCCCCAGATGACAGTGGATTATATCAAAGAGCATGCCAAGGAATTCAAAAAAGGCGCTGTTGTGGTGGACTGCACAGGTGTCAAACGGGTGGTTTGCAGGCAGGTGCAGGATGTGGCGAAGGAAAATGGCTTTGATTTTGTCGGCGCCCATCCTATGGCAGGGGTGGAACGCTCCGGTTTCACATATTCCAGTGAAAATATGTTCAACGGTGCGACCATGATCGTGACCCCTTACACAGGGACCGACATTGGCATGATGAATGCCCTGAGTATGTTTTTCAAAAAACTGGGCTTTGCAAGATTGCAGGTGGCTACAGATGAAGAACACGATCAGATGATCGCTTACACCTCTCAGCTGGCCCATGTGGTTTCCAGTGCCTATATCAAAAGTGAATTGTCTCCCAATTTCAAAGGTTTCTCCGCGGGCAGTTTCCATGACATGACCCGTGTGGCAAAGCTGAACGAGACCATGTGGACAGAGTTGTTCTTGGATAACAAAGACTTTTTGGCAGAAGAGGTCGATGGCTTGATCGAACGTTTGCAGGCATACAGCTGTGCCATCAAAGCCGGTGATGCAGAAGAACTGAAACGACTGCTGAAAGAAGGAAAGGAAAGACGCCTTGCCGTAGATGAAATCAAAGAATTCGAGTAAGGCTGTGATAAGGGCGTGAAAATATGAGAAAAGTAATCGTCAGTGCGTCCACAGAATATGCAATTCTGATCGGACGGGATTTGCTGAAACAGGCGGGGGCAGAGATCGCCAAGCGGATTCGTCCCTGCAAGGCAGCGGTCATCACAGATACCACAGTTGAAAAACTTTATGGGGAACAGGTGGAAAACGCTTTGAAGGAAGCAGGTTTCTCCACCTGCCGCTTCGTCTTTCCTGCAGGGGAAAGCTCCAAGCATATCGGTACATTATCCGATATGCTGGAATTTTTGGCGGAAGAAGAAGTGACCCGACAGGATATCATCGTTGCCCTGGGGGGCGGTGTTGTGGGGGATATGGCAGGCTTTGCGGCTGCGATATATCAGAGAGGCATCCGCTTTGTGCAGGTGCCCACCACTTTTCTGGCGGCGGTGGATTCTTCCGTTGGCGGTAAAACAGCGATTGACCTGAAGGCGGGGAAAAATATGGCAGGGGCATTCTATCAGCCCCATTTGGTGCTTTGCGATGTGGATACGCTGGATACCCTGCCGGAAGAAACCTTTGCGGACGGCATTGCGGAGACCCTGAAATATGGCATCATCGGTGATGGGGATTTATTTGAGAAAACAGCATCCGGCGATTTCAGAAATGATCTGGAAGAGATCATCGAGACCTGCGTGAAAATGAAGCGGGATATCGTCATGGAGGATGAATTTGATACAGGCTTGCGTCAGCTGCTGAACCTGGGTCATACATTGGGTCATGCCATTGAAAAAAGAAGTGGCTTTACCCTTTCCCATGGACATGCCGTAGCCATCGGGATGCATCTGATTGCAAAAGCAGCAGAAAAAGAGGGACTGGCAGAAGCAGGATTGGCGGCAAAGATCAAAGCCGCTCTGGAACAAAATAAACTGCCCGTTTCTACTGTATATACCGCAGAAGAGATCACAGAGGGCGTTCTGAAAGACAAAAAACGCAGAGGTGGGGAGATCAGTTTTGTTTTCCCCACAAAGATCGGTCACTGTGAGATTGTGAAGATCCCTGTGAGTGAAGTGATGGAATTGGTAAGAAAGGCATTGAGTTAAAAAGGCGGTAAAAATATGAATGTAAAAATCGGAAAAGGCCCTCTGAACGATGGTCAGGTACGCATCATTTCTTCTAAATCCGACGGACATCGTGCCATGATCGCAGCAGCACTGGGAGAAGAGGAATGTGTATTGTTCCTGGAAGGCTGGAATGATGATCTGGAAGCCACAAGCCGCTGCATTGAAGGGCTGGGGGGGGAAGTGGTACGAGAACCTTCTGGTACATTGATCGTTCCCGTGTCCCCAAATGCCACAGGAGAAGCAATTTTGGACTGTGGCGAAAGCGGCTCTACCCTGCGCTTTCTGCTGCCGGTGGTTGGTGCGTTGGGCAAACATGCCCTCTTCGAAGGAAAGGGTAGATTGCCGGAAAGACCGATCGGTATCCTGCTGGAAGAAATGCAGCAGCATGGCTGTAAGGCTTCCAGTGACCATTTGCCTGTGGAGCTGAAAGGTCAACTGACCAGTGGTGTATATACCCTGCCCGGCAATGTAAGCTCTCAGTTTATTACAGGGTTGCTGTTTGCCCTGCCTTTATTGGAAGGGGACAGCGAGATTCGTCTGACAACGGATGTGGAATCGAAAGGTTATATCGAAATGACGATCCGCACCCTGAAAACTTTCAATATTGCAGTGAAGGAAACGGAGCATGGCTGGTTTATCCCCGGCGGGCAGATTTACCATGGCCCCCGTATGCGAATGGCAGAAGGTGACTGGAGCAGTGCTGCCTTCTGGCTGGTGGCAGGGGCGATCCGTGGCAGCATCGGCTGTCAGGGGCTGGATATGGAATCTGCGCAGGGCGATAAAGAGATTGTTTCCATTCTGGAACGGTTTGGCGCAGAAAGCAAAATCGTTATGAATCAGGTGACCATGACCCATAAAGAAATGAAGGGGATTCGCATCGATGCGGCGCAGATCCCTGATTTGGTGCCTATCTTGTGCGTAGCGGCGGCTGCGGCAGAGGGGAAAACAGAAATTTATAACGCAGGCAGACTGCGGATCAAAGAAAGCGACAGACTGGCAGCAATGGCAGACTGTATGAAGCGAATCGGCGTAGAAGTGGAAGAAAAGCCCGATGGCATCATCATCACAGGGGGCTGTAATCCCCCCGAAGGAGAAGTTGTTATCGATTCCTATGGTGACCATCGCATTGTGATGGCTATGGCTATCGCAGCGGTAAGCCTTGGGGTGGAAATTACCATCGAAGGAGCGGAGGCTGTGAATAAATCTTATCCTTCCTTCTTCGCAGAGCTGACAAAGCTGGGAGGTGTTGTGGATGTCCTCTAGTTTTGGGGAAAAAGTGAAAATCATGATTTTTGGACAGTCCCATTCCGAAGCCATCGGCGTTGTGATCGATGGCTTGCCCGTGGGGGAGGAAATCGATCTGGAACGGGTGCAGCAGTTTATGGAGCGGCGTGCCCCGGGCAGAAATGCCTATTCCACACCCCGTAAGGAGGGGGATGTGCCTCGTGTGGTTTCCGGGCTGTTTGAAGGAAAAACCTGCGGCGCACCGATTTGTGCTGTCATTGAAAATACGAATACAAGATCGAAAGATTACGATAAATTAAAAGACCTGCCCAGACCCGGTCATGCGGATTTTACTGCATGGGTGAAATATAAAGGTGCCAACGACCACCGGGGCGGCGGTCATTTTTCCGGCAGGCTGACAGCACCCCTTTGCTTTGCGGGAGCGGTCTGCATACAGATTCTGGAGAGAAGGGGAATCCATATCGGCGCCCACATTCTTTCTATTAAAGGGGTAAAGGATACCCCCTTTGACGAAGTGCAGATCGATGCGAAAACCCTAAAAATGGTAACCTCCAAGGCGTTTCCTGTGCAGGATGATGCAGCAGGGGAAGCCATGCAGGCGGCTATTGCAGCGGCAAGGGCCAATGCCGATTCCGTGGGCGGTGTCGTTGAATGTGCCGTGACAGGTCTGCCGATAGGCGTGGGCGAGCCCATGTTTGACGGCTTGGAAAGCAGACTGGCGGCGGGTGTCTTTGCTATTCCTGCGGTAAAGGGTGTAGAATTTGGCAAGGGCTTTGGCGTGGCTGAGCTCTTTGGTTCTGAAAATAACGACGATTTTATATACGAAGCAGATGGTACTGTTCGGACAAAAACCAACAATCATGGCGGTTCTTTGGGCGGCATTTCCAGCGGCATGCCCTTGATATTACGGGCAGCCTTCAAACCCACCCCCTCCATTGGGCAGGAACAGGATACCATCAGCATCAGCAAAAGAGAAAACGATAAGCTTGCCATCGTAGGCAGACATGATCCCTGTATCGTGCCCAGAGCTGTGCCCTGTGTGGAAGCGGCAGCGGCTGTGGCATTGTTGGATCTTCTCTGCAGGGCAGAAGGATAAAGAAAGGCGGAATATACTATGGATTTGAATGGGATCAGAGAAAGAATCAATGCCATTGATGACCAGATGGTTGAATTATTCGTAGAACGGATGCAGGCAGCGGCAGATGTTGCCAGCGCAAAGGCAGAAAAAAATCTGCCTGTATTGGATCTGAGAAGAGAGCAGGCTGTTCTGGAACGGGTCATGGAAAAGGCCGGTGAAGAATTCGAAATTTATGTCAATAAGCTCTATCAGACGATGTTTGATATCAGCAAAAGCTATCAGGCCGGTATTTTGACAAAGGAAACTGCTCTGTCCGAAGAAATTTTGGAAAACATCGCAAATCCACCCATGGAATTTCCCAGAAAGGCTGTTGTGGCTTGTCAGGGGGTAGAGGGCTCCTATGCGGCAAGAGCCTGTGACAGATTGTTTGCCCTTCCCAGTAAAATGTATTTCAGTAATTTCGAAAGCGTATTCAATGCAGTAGAATCCGGTTTGTGTAAATATGGCGTATTGCCCATCGAAAACAGCTCCGCCGGTTCTGTGACAGAGGTGTATGACCTGATGGTCCGCCATAAATTCTATATCGTAAAAAGCCTGAAGCTGCATGTGAGCCATGCCCTGCTGGCAAAGCCCGGTGTAAAGATGGAGGATATCACAGAGGTGATCTCCCATTCTCAGGCACTGCAGCAGTGCAGCAATTTCCTGAAGGCAAACCCCAATATAAAAGTAACGATTTTTGAAAACACAGCAACAGCAGCAAAATTTGTTGCGGAAAGCGACAGAACAGATATCGCCGCTCTTTCCTCCACAGACTGTGCAAAGCTGTATGGCCTGAATGTACTGAAAGACGGCGTACAGAACAATGAAAACAATTATACCAGATTCATTTGTATTGCAAAGAATATGGAGATCTACGCAGGCTCCAATAAGATCAGCCTGATGCTTTCCGTGGACCACAGACCCGGTTCTCTCCATGAGATGATTGGTAAATTTGCCTGCCGTGGCATCAATCTGTGCAAGCTGGAAAGTCGTCCTATCCCCGGCAAGGATTTCGAATTCCGCTTCTATTTCGACCTGGATGGCTCGGTATTCTCCCCTGAAATGCGGACAGTGCTGAAGGATATCGAACAGGCGGCAGAAAGTATGTCCTTCCTGGGCTGCTATTCAGAAGTGTAAGGAGGCGATTGGATGAAACTGCTTGTGATCAATGGCCCCAACCTGAATATGTTGGGCATTCGAGAAAAAAATATCTATGGGGCAGAGACATACGAAGATTTGAAACATCTGATCGAAAAGACCTTTGCGGAAAAGGGCATCGAAGGGGAGATCTATCAGTCCAACCATGAGGGGGATTTGGTAGACCGTATCCAGCAGGCTTATTTTGATGGTACCAATGGCATCGTCATCAACCCTGCAGCTTATACCCACACCAGTGTAGCTATTTTGGATGCCTTGAAGGCGGTCATGCTGCCCGCAGTGGAAGTACATATTTCCGATGTGAAGGAACGGGAAGATTTCCGCCAGATTTCCTATGCGGGAAAAGCCTGCGTGAAAACCATTATGGGCAAAGGCTTCCAAGGCTATGTGGAAGCTATCGAATATCTGGTAGAGCACTATAAATAAGAACCATATACAAAAGAAAAGAAGGAAAAGTGACGAAGGATAAAAATTGAAACAGAAAGAAGGCGAATCCCTATGATTTCCGATAGAATGTCAAAATTGCTGGAAAGAAGTGCTGCCATGAGCAGTATGTATACAGAAAGTGCCCGTATGAAGGAACAGTATGGCGCGGAAAATGTATACGATTTCGGTATGGGCAACCCGAATCAGGCTGCGCCTGATATCATCAGAGAAACCAGCATCAAGGTGCTGAATGAAACAGACCCCTGGTATCTGCACCACTATATGCCCAACAATGGCTTTGTCGAAGCCAGAGAAAAGATTGCAGCCAGCCTGAACCGCCGCTTCGGGGAAACCTTTGGTGTGGACAACATCATGATGTGTACCGGGGCTGCCGGCGGCATCAACTGCTTGCTGAAGGTTTTGATGGACCCTGGGCAGGAAGTGTTGACCTTTGCTCCTTACTTCGGTGAATATGATCGTTATGCCGATAACGTAAACTGCACACTGACAGCAGTTCCTCCCAATATTCCCACATTCCAGCCAGACCCTGTGGAACTGGCAAAATGTGTGACAGAAAAAACAAGGGCTGTCCTGATCGATAATCCCAACAATCCTACCGGCGTTGTTTACAGCGCAGAAACCATCAAAGCCATTGCCCATGTGCTTTCTGAAAAGGAAAAGGAATTTGGACATGCCATCTATCTGATTTCTGATGAACCCTATAGAGAGCTGGTATATGATGGGGCGGTCGTGCCTTGGATCCCTGATTTTTATAAGAACACCATCGTTGCCTATTCTTTTTCCAAATCCCTTTCCCTTCCAGGCGACCGCATCGGTTATCTGGCTTTGAGAAGTGATGTAGAAGATTTTGAAAATATCATTTACGGTGTTGCAGTTGCAACACGTATCATGGGTTTTATCAATGCGCCCGGTCTGCAGCAGTTGGTTTGTGCGGAATGCTGTGAAGAGGTGGTTGATATTGGTTTTTATGACAGAAACAGAGAACATCTCTATCATGCCCTGATCGAATACGGCTATGAATGTGTGAAGCCCGAAGGTGCGTTTTATATGTTTGTAAAGACACCCATTGCAGATGATAAGGCTTTTGTAAACAAAGCAAAAGAATATCGAATCCTGCTGACACCCGGCAGTGGCTTTGGCTGCCCTGGGTATGTGCGGATTTCCTATTGCGTATCCCCTGAGACCATTGCGGGCTCTCTGCCCGGTTTCAAGGCTCTGGCGGATTACTATAAAAAGAAATAAGCAGATAGATAGAAAGGACTCAGAATGTATTTTCTGGGTTCTTTTTTTGTTTTTGTAGGATTTTTATAACGTGGGTGGAGAGTGGTGGAGGAGGTGGAGAATAGAAAAAATTGTTTTTTCATGGTGAGTGGAGGGAGACCTCCTTTTTTTCTGAGGAAAAGGCTTGAAATATCGGGCTTTTTTAATGAAAAAAATCCATAGAAAACGTTCTTTTGGGGTTGTTTTTTTGGGGCGGGTATATTACAATGTGGATAGAAGTGGCGTAAAGTGGTTTTTTGTGGTGAAAAAGTACCATAAAAGTGGGAGAATGGTGAAAGGTGGTGACAGCGAGATGTTCTTGGGACAATATCAACATTCCATTGATGCAAAAGGGCGTTTGATCGTTCCGGCAAAGTTCAGAGAAGGGCTTGGCGAGCATTTCGTTGTGACAAAGGGCTTGGATAAATGCCTTTTTGCCTACCCCGAAGCTGAATGGAAAGTATTTGAAGAAAAATTGAAACAGTTGCCACTGACGAATACAGGCGCAAGAAAATTCGTCCGTTTCTTTTTCGCCGGAGCAGTGGAATGCGAACTGGATAATCAGGGTCGTATTATGGTGCCTCCCCACCTGAGAGAATTTGCGGGGTTGAAAAAAGACATCGTTTCTATCGGTGTAAATAACCGCATTGAAATTTGGAATAAAGATAATTGGAATGAATACAGCGACGAAGAAGATTACATCAGCAATGAGCTGGCGTTTGAAATGGAAAATTTAGGGATTTAACAAACATCTGTACGCAGGGCAGACAGAAAGGCGGCAGGCATGGAATTTCATCATATTTCCGTACTCCTGAATGAGTGCATCGAACAGCTGAATATTAAGCCTGACGGCATTTATGTGGACGGCACCATGGGCGGCGGCGGTCACTCCTTGGAAATTGCCAGGAGGATCGAAAGCGGTCGTCTCATCTGTATCGACCAGGACCCCAATGCCCACGAAGCGGCAGGCAAGCGACTGGCGGAGCATAAAGATAAAATCACTTTTGTGCGGGATAACTTCGGCAACATCGCCCATATTTTGGACGAGCTTGGCATAGAGAAGATCGACGGCATGCTGATGGATATCGGTGTTTCCTCTCATCAGCTAGATGAAGCGGAACGGGGCTTTTCTTATCAGCAGGATGCGCCTCTGGATATGCGCATGAATCCGGACAGGTCCTTCAGCGCATATAACGTGGTGAATGAATACAGCGAAGATGAGTTGGATAGGGTCATTTTCACCTATGGCGAAGAACGCTGGGCAAGACGCATCGCTCAGTTCATCGTAAAGGAAAGAGAAGCAAAGCCCATTGAAACCACAGGCGAATTGGTAGATATCATCAAAAAGGCAGTGCCCAAGGGTGCCAGAAAAGATGGTCCCCATCCGGCGAAGCGAACTTTTCAGGCCATCCGCATCGAAGTAAACGGAGAATTGGATGTGCTACAGAAAGCCATTGATGATGTTTCTGAAAGATTGAATGAAGGCGGCAGACTTTGTATCATTACCTTCCACTCTCTGGAGGATCGGATCGTGAAGGATGCCTTTCGCAAGCAGGAAAACCCCTGCATCTGTCCCCCTCAGTTTCCCGTATGCGTTTGCGGGAAGAAGCCCTTGGGCAGAGTGGTGACCAGAAAGCCTATTTTACCCGGTAAAGAAGAATTGGAAATGAATCCTCGTTCCAGAAGCGCAAAGCTGCGCGTATTGGAAGGGGTCGCCCATGATTAAAGAAGAAAAATACTCACGGAAAGGAGGGGAGAATATGGCAGCAAAGAGATATCAGGAAAGAAACCGCATGGATAAAGGTTCTTACTATACCTATGGCAACGTGGCTTATGAACTGCAGCCAGACTATACCCCTTATCGTGTACGTGAGGAGGAAGAAGAGCGACGCAAAGAAGCGGCGCGCATCGCTAGGGAAGAAGCAAAAGAACGTCGAATTTCTTCCGTGAAGATGATTGCCATGGCATTGGTGCTTTTTGCCGGCTGTATCGCCTTCATGGGAATGCATGTAGTAGTAGATCATGCGGAAGTCTCCCTCCGCAAACAGAAAAGCACACTGGAGGACCTGAAATCTGCCAATGCCATTCTGGAAGCAGAATTGACAGAACAGTTAGATATGGATTATATCAAGCAGGAAGCCACAGAACGATTGGGCATGAGCGAACCTCAGTCCTATCAGGTGGTATATATTGATGTGCCCAAGCAGAGCTATACCGTACAGTATGCAGAAGATGACGGGGCGGAAAGCACATCTTTGTTGGATAAGATAAAAAATATCTTGAAAAAGGATTGATGAAAGATGAGAAGAAAAGCGCGGGGAATAAAAGCAAAACAAAAATTTGCCTTTATTCTTTTTGTGTTTATGGCGATATTGACTGTACTCTTTGGCAGAGTCGTATATTGGAAAGTGGCCCATGGGGCAGAATTTGAAACGGAGGCGAAAAATCAGCAGATTAACCGATATGATCTGGTGAATGCGGCTAACCGGGGCAGTATTTTGGATCGGAATGAGCAGGTATTGGCGGTTTCCACGGCAGTTTATAATGTAGTGCTGGACCCTTTGCTGATCGCTGAGGAAAAGAACGCAGATAATGAAAAGACAAATGCGAAAATCAAGGAAACCTTTACAACGCTGTGCGAATATTTTCCAGATCTAAGCTATGAGGATCTGGAATATCATATCACCATGAATGCGGAAACCAACAAGATCAACACCCCTACCCATTGGAAATATCTGGTGAAGGGCGTGGAAAGAAGCGTAAAGGAAGAATTGGAAGCAAAAAAATTGCTGGGTGTTTGTTTCGAACAGACGAGTAAGCGTTCCTATCCCTTAAAAACACTGGCTTGCCACTTGATTGGATTTAACAATACATGGGGGTTGGAGGGCTATTATAATGATGAAATGACAGGGACACCCGGCCGTTCCTTCATCCTGTATCAGGGTGCGGACAAGGTGACCTATCAGGATTATGAAGCCCAGGACGGGAATACCATTGTAACCACTTTGGACTATACGATCCAACAATATGCGGAGGAAGCTGTAAAGGAAACCATGGAAACATGGCCTTCCCAGAATGTGGCGGCGATTGTTATGAATCCCAATACTGGGGAAATTTATGCTATGGCAGCGGCAGATACCTTTGACCTGAATGATCCCGATGAACCCTTAGCGTTGGAAACGGATGAAAGCTTTCAGGAAACCTGGAACGCTATGACCGATGAAGAAAAAAGCGAATATTTGAATAGTACATGGAAGAATTTCTGCATCAGTGATACCTATGAACCGGGTTCTGTGTTCAAGCCGCTGGTGGTGGCGGCAGCCTTGGAAGAAGGCGTCATTACGAAAAATTCCACTTTTACCTGCAATGGGAAAATCACTGTTGCAGATAGAGACATCAGATGCTCAAATCGTAGTGGGCACGGGACTATTGATGTGGAGGAGATCATGGCGCAGTCCTGCAATCCTGGCATGGTGCAGATCATCCAAAGATTGGGTGTGGAAAAAGCATATAAATACGTGAAGGAATTTGGCTTCGGGGAAAAAACAGGCATCGACCTGCCCGGCGAGGGAATAGGACTTCTTCATGAGGAATCTGCGATGGGCCCTGTAGAGCTGGCAACCTATTCCTTCGGGCAGACCTTCAACTGTACCTCTATCCAGATGGTGACGGCATTTTCTGCCCTCATCAACGGGGGCAATCTGGTGAAGCCCTATGTAGTTTCCCAGATCGTAGATGATGAAGGTGCTGTGGTGATGGAGCGGGGAACAGAAGTGGTGAGAAGGGTGATTTCTCAGAAAACTTCCGATTATATCCGTACTGCTCTGAAAGCAACGGTAGACCACGGTACAGCAAAGAAGATTGCCATTCCCGGCTATTCTATCGGCTGTAAGACCGGTACCTCCGAGCAGGGCAGCCGTTCCAGAGATGACATCTGGACATTGTCCCACATGGCCTATTTCCCTGCAGAAAACCCCCAGTATCTGGTGTTTACGGTCATCCATATTCCTGATGATTATGTGGACGGTGTGCAGTCTACGGCGGCAATGACCAAAAAAATCATGGAAAATATCATCAAATATAAAAATCTGGAGCCTACGGAGGCAACAGAGGAAGCGACTACACTGAACAGCGGCAAAACGACGGTAACGATGCCCGATTATGTAGGCAGCAGTACATATAATGTTACCATGGACTTGGACGGCAAGGATCTGAAATATAAGGTAGTCGGTACAGGTAATACCATTACGAATCAGGTACCGAAGAGCGGTACGAAGGTGGAGGTCGGCAGCGAAGTGATCCTGTATGTTGCCAAATCTGAATCGGACAGCGGCACAGTGAAGGTGCCCGATGTAACAGGCAAGACCTATAGCGAAGCGGTAAAAACCCTTTCCGATGTAGGCTTCGAGGTAGTATTCAATGGAGAAACTTCCAATAGCATCGTAACAGCCCAAGACCCGAAATACGGCGTTTCTGTGGAGGATGGCAGCGAAGTGACGATCACCCTGACGAAGCAGGAAGGTTCGGAAGAAACGGCGGAAGAACCGAAGAAAACAACAGAATAGTGAAAAGCATAGATACCCTGTCTTTTCTATACAATAAATTGTAGAACGAAGAGACAGGGGTGTTTTGTATGGAGAGACCGACGATCGGGGCAAAAAAGAAATTGTTGATTTTCCTTTTTTGTTCCATGTTTGGATATCTGCTGCTGACGGGAAGGCTGGTTTTCATTGAGCTTTTTCGGGCGGAGGAATGGCAGGAGCTGGCCTATGAACAACAGACCAGAGACCGACTGATCACGCCGAAACGGGGATCTATCCTCGACCGAAACGGGGAAGGCATTGCCCTGACAGAAACAGTTAACGCAGTCAGTGTGATTCCTGTGCAGGTAAAGGAAAAGGAAAAAACGGCACAATTTCTGGCGGAAACACTGGATTTGGAATATGAGGATGTTCTGGAAAAAATCAAGCAGAAGGTGGCTCTGGTGCGTATCAAGACGAAGGTAGATACGGAAACGGCAGCGGCTATTCGCCAAGCCAATTACCATGGTGTGGAGGTGGACGAGGATGTACAGCGGGTCTATCCCTATTCTGAGCTGGCGGCGCAGGTCATTGGTTTTGTTGGGAAGGATAATCAGGGCATTATCGGATTGGAAGCAAAATATGACGAGCTGTTGGAAGGGGAAAAGGGAAAGATTTTGACCCTGACGGATTCCAGAGGGAATGAGGTGGACAGCGAACAGGAACGGATTCCCCCTGTGGATGGAAAAAATCTGGTGACGACCATGGATGTGGTGATGCAGCAATACGCAGAGCAGACCATTGCCAAGGCAGTGGAAACAAAAGGGGCGAAGCGGGGCGTTATCATCATTTTGAATCCCCAGAACGGGGAGATCTACGCCATGGCGAATTATCCTACTTTCGATCTGAACGACCCCTTTACCATTCAGAATGAAGAATTAGCAGCCAACTGGGATAGTTTTTCCGAAGAGGAGAAAAATGATTATTTGAACCAGATGTGGCGGAATACTGCCATCAATGATACATATGAACCGGGGAGTACCTTCAAGATTGTGACCTCGTCGGCAGGATTGGAAGAGGGCGTTGTGACACCGGAAAGCAGCTTTTTCTGCCGAGGGTTCTATATTGCAGGGGACAGACAGATCAAATGCTGGCGATACCCCAGAACCCATGGGGCGGAGACCTTTGTGCAGGGGGTACAAAATTCCTGCAACCCTGTTTTTATGGAGATAGGCGAGCGTTTAGGACCGGAAAAATTCTTGGAATATATGCAGAAATTCGGGTTTGCCCAGAAAACAGGCGTAGACTTGGCGGGGGAAGCCACAGGTATTATCCATAAGCTGGAAAATATCGGTCCGGTGGAACTGGCAACCATGAGCTTCGGGCAGTCCTTTCAGATCACGCCTTTGCAGCTGCTGCGGGCGGCATCGGCTATCGTTAATGGCGGCTATCTGATCACACCCCATTTCGGCAAGGGAATTGCCGATGAGGAAGGGAACATCATAGAAAATTTTCAGTATGAACGAGGAGAACAGGTTATTTCTCAGGAAACTTCCGAGACTATGAAAAAGATTTTGGAAAGCGTTGTTTCCGAAGGAACAGGGAGCAAAGCTTATATTCCCGGTTATCGCATCGGCGGAAAAACGGCGACCTCCGAAAAACTGCCCCGCCGCAGTGGAAAGTATATCGCATCTTTCATGTCCTTTGCACCGGCAGAGAATCCTCAGGTCATGGCATTGGTGCTGATCGATGAACCCCAAGGGGTCTATTATGGCGGCACAGTGGCAGGGCCTGTCATGCAGGAATTGCTGCGAAATATCCTGCCTTATCTGGGCATCGAACCACAGTATTCGGAAAAAGAGGCAGAGGAAGCGTCAAAAGCAGTAACCACAGTGCCTGACTTGGCAGGTATGACTTTGGGCGAGGCGAAAAATGCCCTTTTTCAAGCAGGGCTTTCCGCACAGACGGAAACAGAAGGAGAAACCATCACAAGGCAGACACCACCGGCGGGAGAATTGGTGAATAAAGGAACAAAGGTGATCTTATCCTTGGAATGATGGATTTATCTGCATTTTTCAAGAAAAAATAGGAAAAAGGTTTGGTTGTCAGGCGTAAGTGTGATATACTAAACAATGGCTCATTATTGAAATTTTTCGAAGGGAGCCGAAAAAGAAAGGAGGCTGTAAAAGTGAAACTGAAACAGCTTTTAGAGGGCATTTCTTATGAAATGCAGCAGGGAGATGTGGAAATGGAGATTTCCGATTTCCAGTATGATTCCCGCAAGGTAGAAAAAGACAGTCTGTTTGTCTGCATCACAGGATTTCAGACGGATGGACACAAATATATTCCCATGGCGGTGGAAAAGGGCGCAGCGGCGCTGTTGTGTGAGCATGCGGTGGAAGGTGTGCCGGAAAATGTGACGGTTGTCATCACAGAAAATAACCGTGGGGCACTGGCGACGGTTTCTGATCATTTCTATGGACACCCTTCTAAGGAAATGAATGCCATTGGCGTGACAGGTACCAATGGGAAAACATCCACCACCTATCTGATGAAATCCATTCTGGATAGAGTGGGGAAAAAAGTGGGTATCGTGGGCACGATCGAAAACCGCATTGGTGATAAGGTGCTGAAAACAGAACGGACAACACCCGAATCCAAGGAACTGCAGGCATTGTTCCGCCAGATGAAGGAAGAAGATGTGACAGATGTGGTGATGGAAGTTTCCTCCCATTCTCTGGACCTGCATCGGGTAGATGGTATCGATTTTGATATCGCCATCTTTACGAACCTGACACAGGATCATCTGGATTATCACAAAACCATGGAAAATTACAAGGCGGCAAAGGGGCTGCTTTTTGAACGGGCAGCGAAAAGCGTTATCAATATGGACGATGTTGCCGGTGCATATATGAAAGACCACAGCAAGGGGGAAGTGCTGACCATTGGTGTGGATACAAAAGCAGATTTGACGGCGAAGAACATTGACATTTCCGCAGAAGGCACAGCCTTTGATATGATCTGGCAGGGAAAGAAATACCCTGTTCACCTGCACACACCCGGCAGATTCAGTGTATATAATGCTTTGGGTGCGGCTGGTGCTTGCCTGCTGTTGGGCGTTGCAGTAGAGGATGTTGTGGCTGGGCTGACAGAAAACCTCGGTGTTTCCGGCAGATTCCAGACAGTGCGCAGCAAAAAAGGCTGTCAGGCGGTGGTGGACTACGCCCATACTCCAGACGGTTTGGAAAATGTATTGAATACAGCCAATGAATTTGTAAAAGGAAAGCTCATTGCCGTATTTGGCTGCGGCGGTGACAGAGACAGAACAAAACGCCCCATTATGGGTGAGATCGGCGGAAAATTGGCAGGCTATTGCATCATTACCTCCGATAACCCCAGAACGGAAGACCCTGAGGCTATTTTGGAGGATGTAGAAGTGGGCGTAAAGAAAACCGATTGTCCTTATGAAAAGATCGTGGACAGAAGAACGGCGATCCAGAGAGCGGTTGAGCTGGCAGGCGAAGGAGATGTGATCCTGATCGCAGGCAAGGGACATGAAACGTATCAGATCTTCCCGGACAGAACCATTCATTTTGACGACATGGAAGAGGTACGCAAGGCATTTGGAGAGGATTGTTTATGAAAAAAATTACGATTCGAGAAATCATCAAAGCAACAGGTGCCCAGATGATCGCTTTGGGCGATATGGATGCGACACTGAATAAAGAAATCTGGCATGTGACACAGGATTCCAGAGAAACAAAGGAAGGGACTCTCTTTGTTGCCCGCATTGGTGAGGTGAGGGACGGACATGACTTTCTGCCCCAGTGCTTCGAGAACGGTGTGACAGCATGTTTGTCTCAGAAGGTGGTTGCACCGAAAAATGGTGCCATCGTTCTGCTGGTGCCTGATACAGGCAAAGCACTGCTGGACTTGGCTGCATACTATAGAGATCTGTTCGATATCCCCTATATTGCGATCACAGGCAGCGTAGGCAAAACCACTACAAAAGACATGATTGCCTCTGTGGTTTCCCAGAAATATGATACCCTTTGGACACAGGGCAACTACAACAACGAGGTTGGCGTCCCCCTGACGATTTTCCGCATCGAAGATCACCATCAGGCGGCTGTCATTGAAATGGGCATGAACCATTTTGGCGAACTGGATAGAATTGCAGCAGCAGTCCGTCCCCATATCGGTGTCATTTCCAATGTAGGCGTGGCTCATTTGGAATTTTTGGGCAGCAGAGAAGGCATCCTGAAAGCAAAATGCGAAATGCTGACCCATTTGGACAAAGATGGCGTTGCCATTCTGAATGGCGATAATGATATGCTGCAGACCTTGGAAGGCAAGCTGCCCCACAAGGTACGCTGGTTCGGCGTGGAAAATCAGAAGGATTTCTATGCGGATGACATCCAACAGATCGGTATGGAAAAAACAGCCTGTACCATCCATACCCCCATCGGCAATGTCCATGTGGATATCCCGATTCCTGGTGTGCATATGGTACTGAATGCCCTTTCTGCAGCGGCAGTGGGCGTGGAGCTGGGGCTGACACTGGAACAGGTGAAGGCTGGGATTGAGAATTTCCAGTCCACCAAAAATAGAATGAGCATTGAAACAACGAAGAATGGCATTACCATCCTGAATGATGTATACAATTCCAATCCTGTTTCCTGCAAAGCATCTTTGGATATCCTTGCCAATGCAGAGGGCAGAAAGATCGCCGTATTGGGCTTCATGGGAGAACTGGGCGATTATGCAGTGGAAGGGCATCGTGAAGTTGGCATCCATGCGGCGGAAAAAGACATCGATGTGCTGTACTGCATTGGTCTGTGCTGCGACCATATGGCAGACGCGGCGAAAAAAGCAGGCATGAAGGAAGTATACTATCTGGAAACACAGGAAGAATTCTGGGAAAAAGGCATCCCTACCCTGAAAGCAGGGGACACGGTGCTGCTGAAAGCATCCCGCAGCAGAGAATTCGAAAAAACAGTAGCGAAATTGCAAGGAGTGAACTAAAGTGGGTTCTTTGGAACAGGCAGTCTATGCCATAATCATATCTTTCGTGATTGGCGTTATTTTGTGTCCAATCGTGATCCCGATTCTGAGAAAATTGAAATTTGGTCAGAATGTCCGTGATGATGGTCCGGAGACCCATCTGGCAAAGCAGGGCACCCCTACTATGGGCGGCGTATCCTTTTTGGCGGCATTTGTGATTACAAGCCTCTTTTTCCTGAAAGGGAATCAGGATGGTGCGGCTATTATGCTGATGACGCTGTGCTATGGTCTGATCGGCTTTCTGGATGACTATATCAAAGTGGTGAAAAAACGTTCTTTGGGCTTGCGAGCTTATCAGAAACTGCTGTTGCAGTTGATCGTAACAGGTTTATTCTGTGCATATGTTCTGAAAAGCGGCATCGGCACAGCCATCTATGTGCCTTTTACAAAGGGTATGATGCTAGATTTGGGTATTTTGTTTATCCCCTTCCTGTTTGTGGCGGTTTTGGGTACGGTCAACGGCGTAAACCTGACGGATGGTCTGGACGGCTTGTCCAGCGGAGTAACGCTGCTGGTTGCAGCCTTCTTTATGATCGTTGCTTGGGCAGCAGGCAGTACAGTAGCACCTGTCTGTGGTGCGATCATGGGCGGTCTGATGGCGTTTTTGATCTTTAACTCTTACCCTGCAAAGGTATTTATGGGGGATACGGGTTCTTTGGCCTTGGGCGGTTTTGTAGCCTCCACAGCTTTTGTACTGAAAATGCCCATCTTCATCGTTATTGTAGGCTTCATCTATCTGTGGGAATCCATCACAGTGATGCTACAGGTAGGCTGGTTTAAGATCACAAAGAGAAAATACGGAGAAGGCAGACGTCTGTTCAAGATGGCTCCCTTCCATCATCATTTGGAAAAATGCGGCTGGAGAGAAACAAAGGTTGTAACGCTGTTTTATGTGACAACAGCACTGCTTTGCCTGATTGGTTTCCTGGGCTGTAAAAATATGTTCCTGTAATAGAAATCGGAAAGAAGGAATCAAACGTGGAATACAATGGTAAAAGAGCACTGGTCTGCGGTATGGCCAAAAGTGGCATTGCTGCGGCAAAGCTGCTGAAAAGACTGGGTGCCAAAGTGACACTGCAGGATATGAAAAAGAGAGAAGATATCTCTGCGGATGTGCTTTCTTTGGAAAACGAAGGAATCGTCCTTTACACAGGTGCGAATCCTGACGATATCGCCTGTGAACAGGACATCATCGTTCTGAGCCCCGGCATTCCCTGTGACCTGCCCTTTATTGCTGCGGCAGAAGAAGCAGGCGTAAATGTCATCAGTGAAGTGGAGCTTGCCTATGGCTTAACACCTTGCCCTATCACAGCCATCACAGGCACCAACGGCAAAACGACTACGACAACATTGACTGGGGAGATCATGAAGGCGATCTATCCTGAAACAGCGGTGGTAGGGAATATCGGCATCCCTTATAGTGATGAAGTGCAGAGACTGACGGAAAAAGACTGGGTCGTTGCGGAGATCAGCAGCTTTCAGATGGAAAAAGCAAAAGAATTCCATCCCCATATCAGTGCGGTGCTGAATATTACCCCCGATCATCTGAATAGACATAAAACCATGGAAGTTTATATTACCATGAAGGAAAGAGTCTTTGCAAAACAGACAGAGGAAGATTTCTGTATCCTGAATTATAGTGATGCAGTCTGCAGAAAAATGGCAGACAAAACCGCAGCAAAGGTGTTTTTCTTCAGCTCCTCCGAAAAATTGGAAGAAGGCATCTATCTGGATGGGGAAAATATCGAAGTGCGCTGGGGAGAGATCAATGAAACATTGATCAATGTAAATGACTTACAGATTCTTGGCGTACACAACCATGAAAACGTGATGGCGGCAGCGGCGGCAGGCATTTGTGCCGGCGTTGCACTGGATACCATCAGAAGCGTATTGAAATCCTTTGCAGGGGTAGAACACAGGATCGAATATGTTGCCACTGTGGATGGCGTAGATTATTATAACGACTCTAAGGGAACTAATGTAGACGCATCCATCCGTGCGGTGTTGGCGATGAAAAAGCCGATCGTGCTGATCGGCGGCGGCTATGACAAGGGCAGTTCCTTCGACGAATGGACACAGCTCTTCCCCGGCAGAGTCAAACATCTGGTTTTGATCGGCGTAACGGCACCCATGGTGCGGGCATCCGCTGAAAAATTCGGCTTTACGGCAATTTCCGATTGCGAAACCTTCCAAGAAGCTGTAGACCTGTGCAGAGCAAAAGCGGAAGCAGGGGACTGTGTGCTGCTTTCTCCTGCCTGTGCAAGCTGGGGCATGTTTGACAACTATGAACAGCGGGGCAACATGTTCAAGGAACAGGTAAGAGGTTATTTGAAATAAAACTCTCTGAATGAGGTGTGAAAATGGGTAAAAATCCTGGCAGACCGAAAAAGAAAACCGCAAAGCGGAAGTATATCAAGCCTTTGGGATATGATTTTACAGTCCTGTTCATCGTGTTGACGTTGGTGCTTTTTGGCATTGTTATGATTTTCAGTTCCAGTTATTATCATGCGATGACCACTCGTAAAGATGGCGATATGTTTTTTTTCCTAAAGCGTCAGAGTCTTTGGGCGGCATTGGGGATCTGCGCCATGGTGTTCTGTATGAATGTGCCCTATACTGTTTGGAAACGCTTCGCCAAGCTTGCCTATTGGATTTCCAACTTCTTCCTGATGCTGCTGCCCTTTGTGGGGATCGAAGCCGGTGGGCAGAAGCGTTGGCTGGGGGTCGGTTCTATGCAGTTCCAGCCTTCTGAATTTACGAAGATCGCCGTGATTCTATATCTTTCTGTGTATGTGATAGACCATCGGAAGGAATTGGGAAACATAAAAGGCTTTCTCAGAGCCTGCTTGGTATTGCTGTTGCCTGTAGGGCTGATCGCCATATCCAACTTTTCCTCAGCGCTGTTGATTGGGCTGATGGGGGCGACGATTTTGTTTATCGCCAGTCCTCGTGTATGGTATTTCGGTGTTGGGGCAATCGGGGCAGGATTGCTTGGCGCAGTTGCGATTTTGCTGTTCCCTTATCGAATTGGGCGTATCAAAACATGGTTGGACCCTTGGGCGGATCCGACAGGCGGTGGTTTCCAGACCATCCAATCCTTGTATGCGTTGGCATCCGGCGGTTTATTTGGTCTTGGACTGGGGCAGAGCCGACAAAAAACCTTTCTTCCTGAAGCCTATAACGATATCATCTTCGCTATCATTTGCGAAGAATTGGGCCTTGTAGGGGCGGCATTGGTTATCCTGCTGTTTGCGGTGCTGATCTGGAGAGGTATCCGCATTGCTTTGAATGCTAAGGACAGCTTTGGTATGCTGGTAGCTGCAGGTATCACAGCAGTCATTGCTTTCCAGTCTATTATCAACATTGGCGTAGTAACGAACACCATTCCCAATACAGGGCAGCCCTTGCCCTTTGTCAGCTATGGCGGTACATCACTGCTGTTCTTGATGGCAATGGTGGGAATATTGCTGAATATTTCCCGTTATCCGAAGGATAGAGAAACATAAAAGGAAATTTACATAAAGCGGAGAATGCTTCGTGAAAAAAGAGAGAGAACACATTTTTTCTATTACGCAAACAAATAGAAAGAACGTATTCTCTTTTTTTTCTGCTTTTCGATGTATACAAAATAATTACTAAAAACCCTTGACAAAATTGGATGTATTGAATAAAATCTTGTGATATAGAACAAAATACAACACTGTGAAAGACAGAGAAAAAGAGGAGTACACATCTTAAATTCTCAGAGAGAAGGGTTCATCGGCTGAAAGACCCTTTGCAGGAAAGATGTGGAAGGTAGCTTTGGAGTTGTTTCGCTGAAGAGGCTCTTGTGTAGGCGAAAACGGGAGGTCCCGTTACAGACCGTAAAGTGTCCGTTCCGATTGGAACGGGAAGTAAGGTGGTACCGCGAGCTTTCGTCCTTTTTGGGGCGAAGGCTTTTTCTTTTTTCATAGTGAAATAAAAACATAGGAGGGAAATTATAATGAGAGAGTTGGCAAAGAATTTTGACCCTTCTGTTGTAGAGGAAAGACTTTACAACAGATGGATGGAAAAGAAATATTTCCATACAGAAGTAGATAAAACGAAAGAACCTTTTTGTATCATAATGCCTCCCCCGAACATTACGGGGCAGCTGCATATGGGTCATGCCCTGGATAACACCATGCAGGATATCCTGATCAGATGGAAGAGAATGGCTGGCTACAATGCCCTGTGGGTACCCGGTATCGACCATGCAAGTATTTCTACAGAACTGAAAGTTGTTCAGAAAATGGCTTCCGAAGGTCTGACAAAAGAAGATGTTGGCCGTGAAGGCTTCCTGGAACGGGCATGGGCATGGAAAGAAGAATACGGCGGTATTATCCTGAACCAGCTGCGCAAACTGGGCTGCTCCTGTGACTGGGACCGTGTTCGCTTTACCATGGATGAAGGCTGCTCTGAAGCTGTTCTGGAAACTTTCTGCAGACTGTATGAAAAAGGCTATATTTACCGTGGTGAAAAGATCATCAACTGGTGTCCCGAATGTCAGACGACAATTTCTGACGCAGAAGTAGAACACGTTGATACAGCCGGTCATTTCTATCATATCAACTATCCTATCGTTGGTTCTGATGAAAAGCTGAGACTGGCAACGACAAGACCTGAAACGATGCTGGGCGATACCGCTGTTGCAGTTCATCCAGAAGATGAAAGATACCAGCACCTGATCGGCAAAACCTGTATCGTTCCTGTTCTGAATAAAGAAGTTCCCATCGTTGCTGACGACTATGTAGACAGAGAATTTGGTACCGGTGTTGTAAAAATCACACCTGCCCATGACCCGAACGACTTTGAAGTTGGTCTGAGACATGATCTGCCCCGCATCTGCGTTATGAATGATGATGGCACGATGAATGAACTGGCTGGCAGATTTGCCGGTATGGATAGAATGGAAGCCAGAAAAGAAATCGTAAAGCAGCTGAAGGAAGAAGGTTATCTGGTAGAGATCGAAGATATCACCCATGCTGTAGGCTGCCATGAAAGATGTCATGCTGCGATTGAGCCTATGATCAAACTGCAGTGGTTTGTGAAGATGGAAGAACTGGCAAAACCTGCGATCAAGGTTTATCAGGATCAGGAATTGAAATTCGTTCCTGATCGTTTCGGTAAGATTTATATGCACTGGCTGGAAAATATCCGCGACTGGTGTATTTCCCGTCAGCTGTGGTGGGGCCACAGAATCCCTGCCTACTACTGCGATGACTGCGGTCATATCACAGTAGCTAAGGCAAACCCCGGCAAATGTGAAAAATGCGGCTCTGCAAACATTAGACAGGACGAAGATACACTGGATACCTGGTTCAGCTCTGCTCTGTGGCCTTTCTCAACATTGGGCTGGCCCCATGAAACAGAAGAACTGAAACATTTCTATCCCACAAGCGTTCTGGTAACAGGCTACGATATCATCTTCTTCTGGGTCATCAGAATGGTATTCTCCGGTATGGAACAGATCGGAGAAAAACCTTTCAGTGATGTATTGATCCATGGCTTGATCCGTGACGATCAGGGCCGTAAGTTCTCTAAATCTCTGGGCAACGGCATCGACCCCTTGGAAGTAATCAAAAACTATGGTGCTGACCCTCTGCGTCTGATGCTGATCACAGGCAACGCACCCGGTAACGACATGCGTTTCTATTGGGAAAGACTGGATAACTGCAGAAACTTCTGCAACAAGCTGTGGAATGCTTCCCGTTTCGTTATGATGAACATGGAAGAAGAAACAAGCACGAAACTGCTGATGCTGACTTCTGCAGATAAATGGATCCTGTCTAAGGTAAACACACTGGCAAAAGAAGTACAGGATAACCTGGATCATTATGAACTGGGCTTGGCGGCACAGAAGGTATATGACTTTATTTGGGATGAATACTGCGACTGGTACATCGAAATGGTGAAACCTCGTCTGTATAACAAAGAAGACAACACAAGAGAAGCAGCCCTGTGGACACTGAAACAGGTTCTGATCAATGCACTGAAGCTGATGCATCCCTTCATGCCTTTCATTACAGAAGAGCTGTTTATGCATATTCAGGATACAGAAGAGAGCATTATGATCTCTCAGTGGCCTGTATATAAAGAAGAATGGAACTACAAAGAAAACGAAGCAGAAATCGATGCCATTAAGGAAGCGGTAAGAAATATCCGTAACATCCGTGCGGAAATGAACGTTGCACCTTCCAAGAAGGTACACGTTTACGTTGTTTCCGAAAGCGAAGAAGTTCGTTATATCTTTGAACACTCCAAAGTATTCTTCAAGACACTGGGTCATGCCAGCGAAGTGACTGTGCAGGAAGATAAAGCGGGCATCGGCGAAGATGCGGTATCTGTTGTGATCAAAGATGCTACGATCTATATGCCTCTGGCAGAACTGGTTGATTTTGCAAAAGAGATCGAACGTCTGGAAAAAGAACAGGCAAAGCTGCAGAAAGAAGTAGAACGTGTAGAAAAGAAACTGGCAAATCAGGGCTTCGTTGCAAAGGCTCCCGCCCATGTGATTGAAGAAGAAAAAGCAAAAGAAGAAAAGTATAAAGCAATGCTGGCACAGGTAGAAGAAAGACTGGCACAGCTGAAGAAATAAGCAAGTGGAGAGAAAGCCCTTCGGAATTTTCCGAAGGGCTTTCATTTTTAAAAAGCTGTTGAAAAAAATAAGAAGCTATGCTATTTTATGTATATACACGAAAGGAGACGTGGAAATGAAATTCAAGCAGATCAACAAAAGCCCATGCCATTGCATTACCCTGCGCCGAGCAGCCAATGCCATAACGGAATATTATGACAGGGTGTTTCAGGAATTGGCATTGACGACCAGCCAATATTCCTTGCTGAAAAACCTGGGACGGCTGGAAACAGCCAGCACCAGCGAGCTGGCGGAGAAGGTGAATCTGGACAGAAGCACACTGGTGCGGAATCTGAAACCTCTGCAGGAGAGAGGTCTGATTATGGACCAGGCAAAGAAGAACACGAGAAACCATAAATTTGTATTGACGGATGAGGGATATGCTCTGCTGGAAAAGGCGGTTCCCCTTTGGGAACAGGCACAGAAAGAGATAAGAGCCTATTTGGGAGAAGAAAATGTAGAGCAGTTTATGAAAACGCTGTACAAATTGCAGGAGTTATCTCTGGAATAAAGAGGAAATTTACAATCATTTTGATGTATATACACGGAGTTAAAGCACAAAGGAGGAGGTATTTTTATGCGTTATGGGAGTCAGGAAATGGAAGAAAGAAGCATTCTGGCAACGGCAGCAAGATGTGCGCGGCAGCAAGAACTGCACCCAAGGCGAGGGGAATGGACCTTTCCTCTGCGGCTCTGGCGGTACAGCAGGAATTTGTGGATAGCCGCATCATGTTTTCCATCGGGAAAGCATGGATAGATATGGAAAACAACGGAATCATCTGGTTTGGAATTCCTTTAAGCGTAACAGGCAAAAGCAAATATTATGACAGATGATTTTGATTTGACAGGAGGAAAAAAGTATGAAAAAGAACAGCGAAGTATTTGTATTTGGCAAAGATGTGAAAGTGACACTTGCAGGGGAAGGCATGGAAAGAAAGGTGCTGGGCTACAGTGACAACATGATGATTTGCGAAATTCGGATGAAAAAAGGGGCAGTGATTCCCAGTCATGCCCATGTTCATGAGCAATGTTCTACCATTGTTTTCGGTAAAGTGACCTATACCGTTGGGGCAGAAATGAAGAAAGCTTCGGCGGCGGTACGATTACTCTTCCCTTACTTATAGTTTCGAAAATAGCGGCTATGGAAAACCATGGCCGCTATTTTCGTTTGCAAAAAAAAGAAACCCCGACGAAATGTCGGGGGATATCTCTATCAAGGAATAATTTCCAGCCAGTAGTTATCGGGATCATTGATGAAATAGATGCCCATTTCAGGGTTTTCGAAGCAGATGCAGCCCATTTCTTTATGCTTTGCATGAGCTGCTTCGTAATCATCGGCTTTGAATGCCAGATGGAATTCGTTTTCGCCCAAGTTGTAGGGTTCTTTTCTGTCCTGCAGCCATGTCAGCTCCAGAGTGAAATCGGATTTGCCATCGCCCAGATAAACCAGCTTCCAGCTGCCATCAGGGGCTTCTTTCCGCCGTACTTCCTCCAGACCCAGAGCGGCTTTATAGAAAGCCATGCTTTTTTCCAAATCCAGTACGTTATAGTTATAATGATTGAATGTAAACATGAAAATCCCTCCTTAGTGATGGTGATGATCGTGGTCATGGTCGTGACCGCAGCTGCAATCGTGGTGATGATGTTCGTGGTCGTGACCGCAGCCACAATCGTGATCGTGGTGGTGATGATCGTGAGCACAGCCGCAATCCTCGTCATGGGAATGGCCTTCCGTGATGGACTGCCAGCCGTTATCGCTGAATACCATGCCGACTTTATCTACGATGAGAACTTTCTGTTCTTCGGAGGAAGCCTTGTCAATGGCTTCCATCATCATATCCATCACATCATGGACAGAATAGATCGGGGGCAGAGCACCGGTAAGGTTCTGCATCGCCAGTTTTCTTGTCTGAGTGGGCAGGGTATCGAAATGGCTTCTTGTTTTTGTAATGAAAGCATCGAATAGAGTTTTCTTTTCTTCTGCTGTGGCAGGGGGCAGATCTTCAGGCAGATCGAAATGGAACAGTTCATCATTCAGATCTCCAAAGAAACATTCACGGATGAATTCTTCTGTCATCAGCACCTTCTTTGTATCATCGGAGAAGCCTGCGAAGGAGCCTGCTTTCTGCAGCAGTTCGAATTCTTCTTTGCCGATGGCGTTGGCTTTGTCAATGACAGGTTCTACGGCTGCTTCCAGCTGTTCTGTCAGTGTATCCAGATATGCCGCTTTTTCTGTCAGGGAAAGCTGATCGCTGATGAAAGCGCATACGGTATGGTAAAGGTCGGCATAAGCTGCGCTGCCTTCTGTGATATCTCTGAAGGAATAGGTCAGATAGAGCAGCAGAATCAGAGAATTGATATCGTGGAGGATACAAGAAAAATATTCTTCGATTTGTTCCAGTGTTTCGAAAACTTCTTTCAGTTCTTCGTAGAAATCAGAAAGTTCATCATCGGAAAGATTATGAGGCAGCTGCATACGCTTCTGACCGATCCATTCTGCAATTTCGGGGAAGTATTTACCGTAGAGAGGGTTTTCCTGGGGACTGCAGAAACCTTCGAAGGCTTTCAGAGAAACTTCGATGAATTCCTTGCTTTCCCCTGCAAAAGCAGCTTCCAGGGACGCACGGACATTATCATAGTATTTATCTCTTGTCATATAGATGGGCATACATTTCAGAATCTGTCCCATATAGTTTTTCTGATCCAAAAGGGTTTCTGCGCTTTCCATGAAAGCATGGCAGTCCGCAAAGAAGAGAGACCATTCCACTTGTTTTTGGGAAACGCCGTCTTCTTTATATTTGCGGAGGGCTACCTGATCGCTGACCAGAGTAGAGATGATATTCCATTGGGAGAAATAGCTGTAGATGGTTTCATAGATGGTGAGCAGGCGTTTTTTCAGTTCCAGACAATCTTCCAGGGCAGCCATACGGGATTCCGTATCACTGTCCAGCAGATCTTCCAAGCGGATGAGATAGGCTTTGATCTCGTCTTTGATTTCCTTTACGTCTGCGGGAATTTCATAGGGCAGGGCGGTCACGCCTTTTTCTGCATCTTCCATGGCACTCATCAGCATCAAGAGCAGAGAGCCCACAGCCTGTTGATAGATATAATCGGCAGAGAGATTTCTTATTTTTTCTTCCATTGCGAGATTGGACAAAAGAAGGACTCCTTTCTAAATTTTGATTTTTCATGGGTTTTATTATAAAGGAAAAAGAGGAAAAGCACAAGACAGACAATGCGGCGCATTTTTCTATATCATAGCAAACGGGCATTTGTTTTTCAACAGGACAGGAGTGGCTTGTGCAGAAACGGGAAAAATATGATAGAATCAATCAGAGGTGAAAAAAGATGCAGTATGGAACAATGAGAGAAGCCAGATTCCTGCGGAGGATCAACCGTTTCACGGCGTTTGTGGAGCTGGACGGGCAGGAAGAAATGGTACATGTGAAAAATACAGGCAGATGCAAAGAATTGCTCATAAAAGGAGCAAAAGTTTTTCTGGAAGAAGCAGACAAAGAGGGGAGAAAGACGAAATATTCCCTGATTGCTGTTTACAAGGGGAATGTACTGGTAAATATGGATTCCCAGGCACCCAACCAGATGGCGGCAGAGGCTTTGGCAGAGGGGAAAATAGCGGAGATCGGCTCTGTAGATTTTTTGAAGCGGGAAGTAAAATACGGAAATTCTCGTTTTGATCTCTATTATCAGCAAGGAGAGAAAAAAGGATTCATCGAGGTGAAAGGGATAACGCTGGAGGAGGATGGAATTGCTATGTTTCCGGATGCGCCAACGGAACGAGGAACAAAGCATCTGCGAGAACTGATCCGAGCGAAGGAAGAAGGATACGAGTCGGCAGTGCTGTTTGTGATCCAGATGAAGGGCATAACAGAATTTCGACCAAATGAGGAAAGAGATAGGAAGTTTACAGAGGCTCTACGGGATGCGGCGGCAGCAGGGGTGAAGATTCTGGCCTATGACTGCGGTGTGGAAATAGGAAAGGTTTGGATGGAAGAAAGGGTGCCGGTGCATTTAGTGTAAAAGGTCGTGTTGAAACAAAAGGAAAGCAGAGAGAGCAATTCCGAAGAAAAGTCCTCCCTGCTTTTTTACTTGGGAAAATGTTATGTAATGGGTTTGGGATTACAGTTCCCATTTTGCGCCCATCAGTTTTACAAACTCTCTTACGATAGCGGAGTCTCCGGGCCATGCGGGAGCAGTTACCAGATTGCCGTCTACAACTGCTTCGGCAGCATCTACGGGAACATATTCGCCGCCAGCCAGTGTGATATCGGGGCCAACTGCGGGATAAGCTGTTGCTTTTTTGCCTTTCAGAACGTTTGCAGCTGTCAGAATCTGAGGACCATGGCAGATTGCTGCAACGGGTTTATTTGCTGCGAAGAATTCCTGAACGATTTCGATTACTCTGGGTGTCAGTCTCAGATATTCGGGAGAACGGCCGCCTGTAATGAACAGACCTGCGTAATCAGCTGTGTTTACTGTATCGAAATCTGCTGTCAGAGCGAAGTTATGACCTCTCTTTTCGGAGTATGTCTGTTCGCCTTCAAAGTCGTGAATTGCTGTACGGATAATGTCGCCTGCTTTTTTGTCAGGGCAGACAACGTCTACCTGATAACCCAGCATCTGCATTGCCTGGAAAGGTACCATTGTTTCATAATCTTCTGTAAAGTCGCCTGCTAACATCAATACTTTCTTTGCCATAAGAATTCCTCCTTTAAAGTAAAAGTGCGACAGTCTTTTGAAAAGACTGAGGATTTGTTTGGTTAGAAAAATGTTTCTTTTCAAATACATTATAGACCTGTTGGGACGAAATGGCAAGGGGGTGGGCAAAAAAAATCCAAGAGAAATCGATAGGATTGAAATGGATAAAAAAGAGCGTTACAATAAGAGACATATGGAGGTGAAATGATGGGGAGATATCAGGCAGTTTTATTCGATTTAGACGGAACACTGTTGGATACGCTGGACGATTTAATGGATAGTGTCAATGTGATTTTGAAAAAATACGGATTTCCTTTGCGGGATAGAAAAGAAATACGCAGATTTTTGGGAAATGGCAGTGAACGGCTGATGAAAGAGGCCTTACCGAAAGACATTTCAGAAATGGATTTTGCAAAATATTTGAAGGAATATCAGGCATATTACAAAGCCCATATGGAGGAGAAAACAGCTCCGTATGAAGGGATTTTGCCCCTGCTGGGAGAACTGCGGAAGGAAGGACTGAAAATTGGCGTAGTCTCAAATAAATTTGATCCGGCTGTAAAGGGGCTATGCGAAAAATATTTCTCGGGATATATCGATGCGGCGGCAGGAGAACGGGAAGCGGATGGCATCCGCCGGAAGCCGGCACCGGATATGGTGCTTTCAGCGGCGAAACGGCTTGGCGTACATCCTGAGGATTGTCTGTATGTGGGAGACTCGGAGGTAGATATCCTGACAGCAAAAAATGCGGGGATGGACTGCATCAGCGTGACTTGGGGTTTTCGGGATGCGGAGTTTCTGCGGAAAGCAGGAGCCGCCCATTTGATACATACGGCAGAAGAATTGAGGAATTTTATTCTGCAATAAAAAGAAGGGTCGGACAAATGTCCGACCCTTTAAAGTATGAATCAATTACTTCAGAATAACATTGTGGAATGTCTTTTTGCCTTTCTGCACCAACAGCTTGCCATCGGTGAACAGGTCTGCAGTTACTTTAAAATCAACATCCTTGATGGGCTGTTCTGCCAGTTTTACACCGCCTTGCTGTACGGCACGTCTGCCTTCGGAACGAGAAGGAACGACCTTGATGGTGGTCAGCAGTGTCAGGATATCCATGCCTTCTGCAAATTCGGAAGCAGGAATCTCTGTGGAAGGGGCATCAACTGTTGCTGCGCCTTTACCGAAGAGGGCCCTTGCAGCTTCCTGCGCTTTTGTTGCTTCTTCTTCGCCATGAACGATCTTTGTCAGTTCAAAAGCAAGAACTTCTTTTGCTTTATTGATTTCAGCACCTTCCAGTGCGCCCAGACGGCGTACTTCATCCATAGGCAGGAAGGTCAAGAGAGCCAGACATTTTTCAACGTCCTTATCGCCAACGTTTCTCCAGTACTGGTAAAATTCATAAGGGGATGTTTTTTCGGGGTCTAGCCAAACAGCACCACCAACAGTTTTGCCCATTTTTACGCCTTCACTGTTTGTCAGCAATTTAAAGGTCATGCCATAAGCGGGTTTCTGAGCTTTGCGGCGGATCAGTTCTACGCCGGCGATGATGTTGGACCATTGGTCGTTACCGCCCAGCTGCAGACAGCAGTTGTATCTCTTGTTCAGTTCATAGAAATCGTAGCCCTGCATGATCATGTAGTTGAATTCCAGGAAGGTCAGACCGCCTTCTTTTTCCATACGGGTCTTAAAGCAGTCTGCTGCCAGCATACGGTTTACCGTAAAATGCACGCCAACTTCACGCAAAAATTCGATGTAGTTCAGGTTTCTCAGCCAGTCAGCGTTATTGGCGATGATTGCGCCGCCTTCGCCTTCATTGAAATTGATGAAACGGGACAGCTGTTTTTTGATACAGGCTACATTATGGTCGATGGTCTCAACCGTCATCATTTTACGCATATCTGCTTTGCCGGAAGGGTCACCGATCATGCCTGTACCGCCGCCCATCAGGCAGATGGGGCGGTTGCCGCAGCGCTGCATATGTGCCATAGCCATAACGGTCAGGAAATGACCAACATGGAGGCTGTCTGCTGTGGGGTCGATACCGATATAAAAGGTAACACCACCTTTTTCGAAAAGTTCTTTAATTTCTTCTTCATGAGTCAGCTGTTCAATAAAGCCACGTTCTTTTAATACTTCATAAGCATTCATAATTTCATTCTCCTTTTCATGATTCCTTTTCTTACACATTCGTAAGGCTTCGCCTTATACATTGATTTGCTATGCTTTGCGCAATAGAAAACGGGTTCCATCGTCAAAAGGACGAGAGAACCCGTGGTACCACCTTAATTTATGCTTATCAAAAGACAAACATCTTTCGGCTCCTGTAACGGGGAGCGGACGTTGCGCCATTTCCTGCACAAAGCTCATGAGGCGTAATTTACAAATACTGTACTGCAATCCTTTCACCGACCGGACTGCTCTCTGCGGTTGTAACCAGCTTTGCCCATATACTCAATCTTTGCTATTCACAGTATTACGAGAGAATTCTATCATACGTTTTTTGGAAAGTCAAGGGCTGCGCCAAGTTCTGCGATACGAATCATCACCTGAACGGCTTTTTCCATGGAAACGACAGGAACAAATTCATAATTGCTGTGGAAATTATGACCGCCAGCAAAGAGATTGGGGCAGGGCAGGCCCATGAAGGACAGACGGGCACCGTCGGTACCGCCGCGGATGGGCTGGATGATGGGAGTCACACCGCAATCTAGCATAGCCTGCTTTGCAAGGTCAACGATCTCCATGTGAGGTTCTACCTGAGAAAGCATGTTGTAGTATTCATCCCGCAGTTCCAGTTCAATAGCACCTTGATGCTGTGTGTTTTTTCGTTCCACGATAAGACGGATCAGATCTTTGCGGTGTTCGAAGGAATCTTTATCAAAATCACGGATGATATAAGTCAGAGTGGCAGAAGTGACATCCCCATGGAAGGAGCAGAGATGGAAAAAACCTTCGTAGCCTTCAGTTTTGGCAGGAATCTCTTTTTCCGGCAGGAGAGAAGCAATCTCTGTACCGATCAAGGCTGCATTCACCATGACGTTTTTCGCTGTACCGGGATGTACGTTTTTCCCTTTGATTCGGATAATGGCACGGGCGGCGTTGAAGTTTTCATATTCCAATTCGCCGATGCGACCGCCGTCCAAAGTATAGGCGAAATTTGCGCCAAAGGATGCAACATCGAAGAAATCGACGCCCTTGCCGATTTCTTCATCGGGGGTGAAAGCGATCCTGATATCACCATGGGGAATTTCCGGATGGGTCATCAGATATTCCATGGCAGTCAGGATCTCGGCAATGCCGGCTTTATCATCTGCGCCGAGGAGCGTTGTCCCATCAGAGGTAATCAGGGTCTGACCGATATAATCCTTTAAGAAAGGGAATTCAGCAGGGGAGAGACTGGTACCATTCAGGGGGATATTGCCGCCGTCGTAGTTTTCTACAATATTAGGAAGGATATTTTCGCCGCTGGCATCGGGACTGGTATCCATGTGGGCAATAAAACCGATGGTGGGAGCATCCTGTATAGTGCCGGGAAGTGTGGCAGTCACATAGCCGTATTCGTCAACGAAAACGGACTGCAGTCCGATGGCTTCACATTCTTTTGCCAGAAATCTTGCAAAAGCCAATTGGTTTTTGGTGCTGGGGAAGGAGTTAGAATCTTCATCGGATGTGGTATGGTGTTTTACATATGCTAAAAAACGTTCGGTAACGGTTTTCATAATGGCCTCCTTGGGATAAAATCATTGTTGATGCAGTTCATATTGTAGCATGGTTTTAGAGGAAAAGCCATATACATGAAAATTCGTTTTTGCTATATATAATGTAAGAAAAAAATTGTCGAAAAATTTCAAAAAAAGGGTTGACAGTTGTAGGATAATGTTGTAATATCTATATCACCGCTGAGCGACACGAATATGGAGCCAGGGTTGCTGAAAAAAGAAATACAAAAAAAGAGCAAAAAAATGCTTGACAACCGGTGGACGGTAAGATATAATAATCAAGGTTTCGCTGCTCAAGAAAAAAGCAACTCAGATCCATGGAGAGGTGTCCGAGTGGTTTAAGGAGCTGGTCTTGAAAACCAGTGACTCCGAAAGGGGCCGTGGGTTCGAATCCCACTCTCTCCGCCAATTGAATATCGCATTTATGAACAGAGAGCATTTATGGAGAAGTACCCAAGTGGTTGAAGGGGTTCGCCTGGAAAGCGGATAGGTCGTTAATAGCGGCGCGAGGGTTCAAATCCCTCCTTCTCCGCCATTTTATTTAAACCAAGTTCAAATGTGGTTGAAAATAAGGCTGAAAAGTTCTTGAAAAAGTACTTGACAGGAAAACGAAGATTTGATAAAATAATCTTCGCTGCTGAAAAGCAGAGTTGATCCTTGAAAACTGAACAATGGATATGAATAACACAACCCATAGTCAATTCAAGCAAACGGAAACG
>JAETUG010000017.1 GCA_021768705.1 Bacillota bacterium | reverse complement strand
TGACCCAGCAGCACTGCTACTACGTCATCTTTCAGATCTTCTTTCAGTCTTGTAGCTTCACCAACAAGTTCCAGACCTACGTTCTGAACCTTGCCGTATCTCTGTTCCATTACTACGAAAATACCTTTACTCATTGTAGGGTTTCCTCCTTATATTTCAAATTTTAGTATCCGATTCCTCGTCTAATTGAATTAGATGATGAATTTAGCTTCCAGTTTGTCCATGATAGCTTTAACAGCTTCGTCTGCAGACAGACCTTCCAGAATTGTACCAGCGCCTTTAACTTCTTTAGTGAAGGACTGATATACGTTTGTAGGGGAACCCTTCAGACCGATCATATCCAGTTCCAGGTCGTTTTTCAGTTCTTCGAAGCCCAGAACTTTGATTTCTTTTTCGTAAGCTTCAACGATACCTCTTACGGACATGTATCTGGGTGTAGCCAGTTCAGCGATTGCTGTCAGCAGGCAAGGTGTTTTGATTTTGATGATGTGGTAACCATCTTCATACTGTCTCTTAACTACTACGTAGTCAGCTGTAGCTTCTCTAACTTCTTCTACATAAGAAACCTGAGGCAGGTGCAGTTTTTCAGCGATCTGGGGACCAACCTGAGCTGTGTCACCGTCGATAGCCTGACGACCTGTGATGATCAGATCATAGCCGATGTTTTTCAGAGCTGCTGCCAGAATACCGGATGTAGCATATGTATCGGAACCACCGAATTCTCTAGCGGAAACCAGAACTGCTTCATCACAACCCATAGCCAGAGCTTCTCTCAGAGCAACGTCAGCCTGAGGGGGGCCCATGGATACTACTGTTACTGTGCCGCCCAGCTGTTCTTTCAGCTGCAGAGCTGCTTCGATACCTGTTTTGTCATCGTGGTTGATGATAGAAGGAACACCGTCACGGATCAGTGTGCCTGTCTTAGGATCGATTTTAACTTCTACTGTATCGGGTACCTGTTTAATACATACAACGATTTTCATTATAGTTGTTCTCCTTCCAAATTTTTAGTAATAAGCTTTTTTCAAAATGAACTCTTAACTCTCAAGATCAAACTTTCATAGAGCCAGAAACGATCATTCTCATAGCTTCGTTTGTACCTTCGTAGATTTCTGTGATCTTAGCGTCTCTCATAGCTCTTTCTACGGGGTATTCACGGCAGTAACCGTAGCCACCGAACAGCTGAACAGCCATTCTTGTTACTTCGTTTGCAACTTCGGAAGCAAACATTTTGCACATTGCAGCGTAAGGAGCGTAGTTGCCATGCAGGTCTTTTTCTGTAGCAGCTCTCCATACCATCAGTCTAGCAGCGTCTGTCTTTGTCTGCATTTCAGCCAGTTTGAACTGTGTGTTCTGGTATTTGCCGATGGGTTTGCCGCCCTGTTTTCTTTCTTTAACATATTTCAGTGTTTCGTCGATAGCACCCTGTGCGATACCTACGGACTGAGCACCGATACCGATACGACCGCCACCCAGTGCTGTCATAGCGATTTTGTAGCCCTGGCCTTCTTTGCCCAGCAGGTTTTCAGCGGGAACTTTTACGTTTTCATAAATTACTTCACAGTTGGAAGCAGCTCTGATACCCATACGTTCGATGTTGGGACCAACGGACAGACCTTCGTAGTCTCTTTCTACGATGAAAGCGGACATGCCTTTAGGGCCTTTGGATTTGTCTGTCAGAGCAAATACGATAAATGTATCAGCAAAACCGGAGTTTGTTGTGAACATCTTTGTACCGTTGATAACATAGTATTTGCCGTCTTCTGTTTTGTCAGCTGTTGTCTTAACGCCAGCAGCATCTGTACCAGCACCGGGTTCTGTCAGACCGAAGCAGCCGATCTTGGAACCGTCAACCAGGGGTCTCAGATATTTCTGTTTCTGTTCTTCTGTACCGAACTCATTGATGCAAGGGCAGCAAAGAGATGTATGTACGGACAGTGTGATACCTGTGGAAGCATCTACTTTGGACATTTCTTCCATGCACAGTGTGTATGTCAGAACGTCTGCACCCTGGCCGCCGTATTCTCTGCTGTAAGGAATACCAAAAGCACCGATTTTCTGCAGTTTCTGAAGCAGTTCTCTATCGTAATCTTCTGCTTCGTCCATGTCTTTAGCGATTGGTTTAATTTCTGTTTCAGCAAATTTTCTGAACAACTCTTGCTGAAGCATCTGAGTTTTTGTTAATTTGAAATCCATTCTAATATTCCTCCTATTTTTTAAAAATTTTGAAACATCCACGATGAGGCCACATCGGGGGTGTCTCATTAAAAAACAACCTACTTCCTTACGACGCTGCCGTATGGACGCAGTTTATCAGCTTCTCATCTTTTGCCTGCGCATATCAATAAGAAGCCATAATGCCTCCACAATGAATATACCATTTTTGTTTAAAATTTGTCAACATCTTTGTCGATAAATATTACATAAAAAACGGCTGCGTTTGTTGGTAATACCGACATATTTTCCACTGTCGGCGAATGAAAAAAAACCTACAAAAAAACAGTCCGCAAAACCCCTGTCAGCACGCTGTTCCCATGGGAACTTTTTCACACATTTTGGGCTTTACCCTTTTTCTTTGAGATTGGCAGCTATCGCTACCCTTCCCTGCAGCAAACCCCATTATTTCACATGCGAATCATGCTGCCAAAAAAATGCACTGCCCATCCTTGTGCATGGTTCACTGTTTTTTTGCCTTTTTTACTTTACACTATTGTCTTTTCTCTGTCAATATACTTCGCATAGAAGCTATTTTTCGCCTTCCCTTTTGTCCGACAACCAACCGTCATATTATACAATAGACATCATATATTTCAGAAAATCCATCTCTCATTTTTCGAAATGCATACATCATTTTCATCCCTCTCCTCGGGATCTTCTTTCGCATTAATCTCTACTGTCTCTTCTTTTATAAAAAAGGAGTATCCTATTGGATACTCCTTTTGATGAGTCACATATTAGATTATCAAAAATTATTCGATAACTTCTACTACGGAACCAGCGCCTACTGTTCTACCACCTTCACGGATAGCGAATCTCAGACCCTGACCCATAGCTACGGGTGTGATCAGTTCGATTGTCATTTCAACGTTGTCGCCAGGCATGCACATTTCTGTACCTTCGGGCAGAGAGATAACGCCTGTTACGTCTGTTGTTCTGAAGTAGAACTGAGGTCTGTAGTTGTTGAAGAAAGGTGTATGACGGCCACCTTCTTCTTTGGACAGAACGTAAACCTGAGCTTTGAATTTTGTGTGGGGTGTGATGGAACCGGGTTTAGCCAGAACCTGACCTCTTTCGATTTCGTTTCTCTGAACACCTCTCAGCAGAACACCGATGTTGTCACCAGCTTCAGCCTGATCCAGCAGTTTTCTGAACATTTCTACGCCTGTTACAACTACTTTTCTGATTTCGTCTGTCAGACCAACGATTTCAACTTCGTCCTGTACTTTAACAACACCGGATTCTACTCTACCTGTTGCTACTGTACCACGGCCTGTGATGGAGAATACGTCTTCGACGGGCATCAGGAAAGGTTTGTCTGTTGCACGTTCGGGTGTAGGAATGTAGTTTTCGATTTCTTCGAACAGTTCCAGAATCTTGTCGCCCCATGCAGAAGAAGGATCCTGCAGAGCCTGGAAAGCAGAACCTCTGATGATGGGAATATCATCACCGGGGAATTCATACTCGCTCAGCAGTTCTCTGATTTCCATTTCAACCAGATCCAGCAGTTCTTCATCGTCTACCATATCACATTTGTTCATGAATACAACGATGTAAGGAACGCCTACCTGTCTGGACAGCAGGATGTGTTCTCTTGTCTGAGCCATAGGGCCGTCTGTTGCAGCTACTACCAGGATAGCACCGTCCATCTGAGCAGCACCTGTGATCATGTTTTTAACATAGTCAGCGTGTCCGGGGCAGTCAACGTGTGCATAGTGTCTGTTGGGTGTTTCGTATTCAACGTGTGCTGTGGAAATTGTGATACCACGTTCTCTTTCTTCGGGAGCTTTGTCGATGTTTTCGAAAGCTACAGCTTCACCGATCTGGTATCTTTCATGCAGTGTCTTTGTGATCGCTGCTGTCAGAGTTGTTTTACCATGGTCAACGTGACCGATAGTACCGATATTCATATGGGGTTTGGTTCTTTCAAATTTTGCCTTTGCCATTGGAATCTCCTCCTAGTAAAAATTTTTAGATTCTTATTTGTGAGTCAAGTTACACCCTTTTTGTGATGCACCCATCAACTCTAATTATATTAGACTTCTTGTCTTTTTGCAATACCAAAAAATGATTCTGCATCGTATTTTTTGGCATTTTCTTTCCGTTATCGTAAACCAGAGGGCAAAATTACTTTCTGCCTTCCAGTACTTTTTCCTGAACGGATTTCGGGCAGGGTTCGTAGTGATCAACTTCCATTACGTAGTTACCACGGCCCTGTGTTCTGGAACGCAGGTCTGTGGAGTAACCGAACATTTCTGCCAGAGGAACGAAGGAGTGAATTACCTGTGCGTTACTTCTAGCTTCCATACCTTCGATACGGCCACGTCTGGAGTTGATATCACCGATAACGTCGCCCATGTAATCTTCGGGTACTGTTACTGTTACTTTCATGATGGGTTCAAGCAGTACTGCGTCACCTTTTCTCATCGCTTCTTTGAAAGCCATGGAACCGGCGATCTGGTAAGCGGATTCGGAGGAGTCAACGTCATGGTAGGAACCATCGTAAACTTCAGCCTTAACACCCAATACGGGATAGCCGCCCAGGATACCGCTCTGCATTGCCTGCTGAATACCTTTATCGATAGCGGGGATATATTCTTTAGGAATAGAACCACCAACTGTCGCATTTACGAATTCGTAGTTGTTTTCCGCATCTGTAGGGATGGGGTAGAAACGTACTTTACAGTGACCATACTGACCACGACCACCGGACTGACGTACAAATTTACCTTCAACGTCAACAGCCTTGCGGAATGTTTCTTTGTAAGCTACCTGAGGAGCACCAACGTTTGCTTCTACTTTGAATTCTCTCAGCAGACGGTCAACGATGATTTCCAGATGCAGTTCACCCATACCGGAAATGATGGTATCGCCAGTTTCCTGATCTGTGTATGTTTTGAAAGTGGGATCTTCTTCTGCCAGTTTTGCCAGAGCGATGCCCATTTTGTCACGACCAGCTTTTGTCTTAGGTTCGATTGCAACGGAGATAACGGGTTCGGGGAATACCATGGATTCCAGAATTACTTCGTGATCTTCGTCACAGATTGTGTCACCTGTTGTGGAAATTTTGAAACCTACTGCTGCAGCAATGTCACCGGCGTAAACCTTGTCGATTTCTTCTCTGTGGTTTGCGTGCATCTGCAGGATACGGCCAACACGTTCTTTTTTGCCACCCTTTGTGGAGTTGTAAACGTATGTGCCTGCGTCCAGTGTACCGGAGTACACACGGAAGAATGCCAGTTTACCTACGAAGGGGTCATTCATTACTTTGAATACCAGAGCAGAGAAAGGTTCTTCATCGGAAGAATGTCTTTCTGTTTCTTCGCCTGTTGCAGGGTCTGTACCCTTGATTGCAGGGATATCTGTAGGTGCGGGCATATATTCAACAACGCCGTCCAGCAGCTTCTGAACGCCTTTGTTTCTGTAAGCGGAACCACACATTACGGGCATCAGTTCGCAAGCGATACATGCCTTACGCAGAGCTGCTTTCAGTTCTGCTTCTGTGATTTCTTCTTCAGCGAAGAATTTTTCCATCAGTTCTTCGTCTGTTTCGCAGATTGTTTCGATCATAATATTTCTGTATTCTTCAGCCTGATCTACATATTCTGCGGGGATATCTTCTTCGTCTACTTCTGTACCTGTTGCGTTTTCATAGAAGTAAGCTTTCATCTTCATCAGGTCGATGATGCCTTTGAAATCGCTTTCAGCACCGATAGGCAGAGTAACTGCAACGGGATGGCAGCCCAGTCTGTCTACGATAGATTTCATGGAACCGAAGAAGTCTGCACCCATGATGTCCATTTTGTTAACGAAAATCATACGGGGTACACGATAGTTATCAGCCTGTCTCCAAACTGTTTCTGTCTGAGGTTCAACGCCGCCCTTTGCGTCCAGTACGCAAACAGCGCCATCCAGTACACGCAGGGAACGTTCTACTTCAACTGTGAAGTCAACGTGGCCAGGTGTGTCGATGATGTTGATTCTGTTGTCGTTCCAATGACATGTTGTCGCAGCAGATGTGATTGTGATACCTCTTTCCTGTTCCTGCTCCATCCAGTCCATTGTTGCTGTACCTTCGTGAGTATCGCCGATTTTGTAGTTACGGCCTGTGTAGAACAGGATACGTTCTGTCAGAGTTGTCTTACCAGCATCGATGTGCGCCATGATACCAATGTTTCTGGTTCTTTCCAGAGGGTATTCTCTGTTTGCCACTGTGGAATCCTCCTTTTTGTAGTCATAATCAGGTTTATGGAAAGACTATGAAATAGCCTTTCCATATTACCCGGTTTCCATTCATTTTTTTCCAAAAACCAACTGCTATGCAGTTGATCATATTCGTAAGGCTGTCTCATGTCCGCAGGCAAATGCCTGCAAGCAGTTATGCTACTACGTTCATGGACAACGCTTTTACGGAAATTCTTACCATTTGAAATGAGAGAAAGCTTTGTTTGCTTCTGCCATTTTGTGCATTTCGTCTTTTCTCTTGCAAGCGCCGCCGGCGTTGTTCAGAGCGTCCAGGATTTCGCCAGCCAGACGGTCTACCATTGTCTTTTCGCCGCGTTTTCTGGAATACAGTGTGATCCATCTCAGACCCAGTGTCTGTCTTCTTTCAGGTCTGATTTCCATAGGTACCTGGTAAGTAGCACCACCTACACGGCGTGCTTTAACTTCCAGCACAGGCATTACATTGCCCAGAGCTTCTTCGAAAGCTTCCAGAGCATCTTTTCCTGTTTTTTCTGCTACTTTTTCGAATGCACCGTAAACGATCTTTTCAGCTACACCCTTCTTACCATCCAGCATGATGCTGTTGATCAGCTTTGTCACCAGCTTGCTGTTGTAAATAGGATCGGCCAAGACCTCTCTTTTTGCTACATGTCCTTTTCTAGGCACGATTCTTCCCTCCTTGATGAATAAATACTATTCTCGGTACTTCACGGCCCTTAATGTCCGTGTTTTCATGCCTTATCTTCGTCAACGTATATCTCGTCTAAGCAATCGCAGATTGTATTGATCTGTATAAGGCATTTCTACTAATTAGATTTGTCTTTTTTAAAAATTTGTTCCCGCAGTCGGAATTACTTCTTCGCTGCTTTAGGGCGTTTTGCGCCGTATTTGGAACGAGCCTGCATTCTGTTTGCAACGCCGGCTGTATCCAGAGTACCTCTTACGATGTGGTAACGTACACCAGGAAGGTCTTTTACTCTACCGCCTCTGATCAGAACAACGGAGTGTTCCTGCAGGTTGTGGCCTTCACCGGGGATATATGCTGTAACTTCGATACCGTTGGACAGACGAACTCTGGCGATCTTTCTCAGAGCAGAGTTAGGCTTCTTAGGTGTGGAAGTTTTTACCGCTGTGCAAACGCCTCTCTTCTGGGGAGAAGATACGTCTGTTGCTTTTTTCTGCAGGGAGTTCAAACCTTTCTGCAGAGCGGGTGCTGTAGATTTTTTCTCAACAGTTTTTCTGCCTTTTCTTACTAACTGGTTAAACGTAGGCATTAACTGCACCTCCTTATAAAAAATAATACATCTGCAAATTGCAATTTTTCTGAACTTGATCCATCTTACAGGCTCGCTTAGAAAAGCCCGTAAAGCTGGACACTAGGAAATTCTATCATTGCCAAAAGGAAAAGTCAAGAATTTTTCTTTGAAATATCAGCTTTTTTCTGCATTTTTTCCTCTTTTATCTTCCCAGGACTTTACTTCCATTCAAGAATAGGACTTCCTAAAAGGAAGTCCTATTTTTTACTTATACCATTTCATCCTCATCAATATATACAATGTCTTCCTCAGGCACTGTTGTTTCTTCTTCCTCTTCGGAGGAAATCTCGATATTGCGGTATCTGGTCATGCCGGTACCGGCAGGGATCAGCTTACCGATGATAACGTTTTCCTTCAAGCCGATCAGAGGGTCGATCTTGCCCTTGATGGCTGCTTCTGTCAGAACACGGGTTGTTTCCTGGAAGGAAGCCGCAGACAGGAAGGAATCCGTTGCCAAGGATGCCTTTGTGATACCCAGCAGCACTCTTGTGCCTTTTGCAGGTTCTTTGCCCTCTGCTTCCAGGGCGGCATTTGTATTTTCAAAGGTCAGCCAGTCAACCAGAGAGCCGGGCAGGAAATCTGTATCACCGTTTTCTTCGATCTTCACACGCTTCAACATCTGACGAACGATAACTTCGATGTGTTTGTCACTGATTTCTACACCCTGCAGGCGGTAAACACGCTGTACTTCCTGGATCATATAGTCCTGAACGCCTCTCAAGCCTTTGATCTTCAGGATATCATGAGGGTTTACGCTACCTTCTGTGATTTCGTCACCGGCTTCAATCACATCGCCATCGTAAACCTTGATTCTGGAACCGTAAGGAATCAGATAATCCTTGGTTTCGCCTGTTTCCAGGTTTGTAATAATCACTTCACGTTTTTTCTTTGTATCATTCAGTGTGACACGGCCGCCAAATTCCGCGATAATCGCAAGACCCTTAGGTTTTCTTGCTTCAAACAATTCTTCGACACGAGGAAGACCCTGTGTGATGTCATCGCCGGCGATACCGCCTGTGTGGAAGGTACGCATAGTCAGCTGTGTACCGGGTTCACCGATGGACTGCGCTGCGATGATACCTACGGATTCACCGATGCGCACATATCTGCCGGAAGCCATGTTTGCACCATAGCACTTCGCACAGATACCCACTTCGGAACGGCAGGTCAGTACAGTTCTGATCCATACCTTCTTCACGCCTGCTTTTTCTACCGCTTCTGCCTGATCTACTGTGATCATAGTGTCAGCGGGAACAATGATCTCGCCTGTTTCAGGGTGGATGATATCGTAAGCAGACCATCTGCCGCGGATACGATCCTGCAGACCTTCGATCACTTCGTTGCCATCCATGAATGCGGAGATTTCCATGCAGGGTGTTTCAATGTTTCTGCCTTCGCAGCAATCCCATTCTCTTACGATGATATCCTGGGAAACGTCTACCAGACGACGGGTCAGATAACCGGAGTCGGCTGTCTTCAGAGCTGTATCGGTCAGACCTTTACGAGCACCGTGGGCGGAAATGAAGTATTCCAGTACGGACAGACCTTCACGGAAGTTCGCTTTAATGGGCAGCTCGATGATACCGCCGTTAGGGGATGCCATCAGACCACGCATACCAGCCAGCTGTTTGATCTGTCTGTTGGAACCACGGGCACCGGAGTTTGCCATCATATAAATGTTGTTATATTTCCCCAGACCAGCCAGCAGAGCTGCTGTGATCTTATCATCGGCAATGTTCCATGCTTCGATGACTTTCTGGTGACGTTCTTCGTCTGTCATCAGACCACGTCTGAATTTTCTTGTGATCAGGTCTACTTTTTCTTCTGCTTCTGCCAGGTATTCTGCCTTTTCCTTAGGAATTTCCATATCGGATACAGATACAGTCATAGCAGCCCTTGTGGAGAATTTGTAGCCCAGAGATTTAATCTTATCCAGAACGGATGCAGTTTCTGTTGCGCCGCAGCGGTTGATACATTTGTTGATGACCTTACCGATGCCTTTTTTGTCAACCAGGAAACCGATCTCATAATCAAATTTTGTTTCGTCGTTTGTTCTGTCAACATAGCCCAGATTCTGAGGAATGGCTTCATTGAAGATAATACGGCCAACTGTTGTCTTGACCATCTTTGTTTCCATCACGCCGTCAAATTCCAGTGTTCTTCTGACCCTGATGATCTCCTGCAGATAAACCTCGTGGTTATCATAAGCCAGCATTGCTTCTTTTTCATCCTTGAAGGATTTGATAATGATATCGCCGGCTTTTTTGATAACGTTGCCTTCTGCATCAACAATATCTGCTTCGTATTTTTGATTCAGGTCTTCTCTTTCCAGTGTCAGGTAGTACATACCCAGAATCATATCCTGAGAAGGTACGGTTACGGGCGCACCATCGGAAGGTTTCAGCAGGTTGTTGGGAGACAGCAGCAGGAAACGACATTCCGCCTGGGCTTCCACGCTCAGAGGCACGTGAACCGCCATCTGGTCACCGTCGAAGTCGGCGTTGTACGCAGTACATACCAGAGGGTGCAGCTTGATGGCACGGCCTTCTACCAGTACGGGTTCGAATGCCTGAATACCCAATCTATGCAGGGTCGGCGCACGGTTCAGCATAACAGGATGTTCTTTGATGACATCTTCCAAGATGTCCCAAACTTCTGTCTGCAGTCTTTCTACCATTCTCTTTGCAGATTTGATGTTGTGAGCCAGACCGTCTTCCACCAGTTTCTTCATTACGAAGGGCTTGAACAGTTCGATAGCCATTTCTTTGGGCAGACCACACTGATAGATTTTCAGTTCGGGGCCTACAACGATTACAGAACGACCGGAGTAGTCAACACGTTTGCCCAGCAGGTTCTGACGGAAACGACCCTGTTTCCCCTTCAGCATATCGGACAGGGATTTCAGAGCACGGTTACCGGGGCCTGTTACAGGACGGCCACGGCGACCATTATCGATCAGAGCGTCAACTGCTTCCTGCAGCATTCTCTTTTCGTTTCTTACGATGATATCAGGCGCGCCCAGATCCAGCAGTCTTTTCAGACGGTTGTTTCTGTTGATAACTCTTCTGTACAAATCATTCAGGTCACTGGTTGCGAAACGACCGCCATCCAGCTGTACCATAGGACGGATATCGGGAGGGATAACCGGGATGGCATCCAGAATCATCCATTCAGGCTTGTTGCCGGAAAGACGGAAGCTTTCAATAACTTCCAGCTTCTTGATGATACGAACACGTTTCTGACCTGTTGTATCCTGCAGCTGTGCTTTCAGTTCTGCGGATTCCTTTTCCAGATCGATATCCTGCAGCAGCTTTTTGATGGCCTCTGCACCCATAGCTGCTTCGAAAGCATTGCCATATTTATCATACGCTTCTCTGTATTCTCTTTCTGTCAAGAGCTGTTTGTACTGCAGTTCTGTATCGCCTGCATCCAGTACGATATAGGAAGCAAAGTACAGAACCTTTTCCAGAGCTCTGGGGCTCATGGAAAGGATCAGGCCCATTCTGGAAGGGATACCCTTGAAATACCAGATATGGGAAACGGGAGCAGCCAGCTCGATGTGGCCCATTCTCTCACGTCTTACTTTTGCTTTTGTTACTTCAACGCCGCAGCGGTCGCAGACAACGCCTTTGTAACGGATTCTTTTATATTTACCACAATGACATTCCCAGTCTTTTGTGGGCCCGAAAATTCTTTCGCAGAACAGACCGTCCTTTTCAGGTTTCAGTGTTCTATAGTTGATGGTTTCAGGTTTTTTTACTTCACCTCTGGACCATTCATGGATTTTTTCGGGAGATGCCAAACCAATCTTGATGGAATCAAATACGATTCCCTGATCTGTATTCTGTGTGCTCATGGGTTTGTTCTCCTTTCTTATTCTTCATCCTCATAGTCGTCGTAATCATCATCGCCGGCATAGTCATCGGAAAGCAGATCGCTGTTGTCAGCCACAACGCCTTCTTCATCGTCGAAGAGGAAGTCTCTCAGCTCTTCTTCTGCTGTCATAGGACGGGGACGATGGTACTCATCCTCTTCATACCCATCGATGTTGACATTCAGATCATCCACATCTTCGATGCATTCCTTGATCTCAACTTCTGTCTGGTCTTCCCGCAGCACGCGGATATCCAGTGCCAGGGACTGCAGTTCTTTCAGCAGAACCTTGAAGGATTCGGGAACGCCGGGTTCGGGGATGTTTTCGCCTTTTACGATGGCTTCGTAAGTTTTCACACGACCAACGATATCGTCGGATTTCACTGTCAGGATTTCCTGCAGCGTGTAAGCTGCGCCGTATGCTTCCAGCGCCCAAACTTCCATTTCACCGAAACGCTGACCGCCGAACTGGGCTTTGCCACCCAGAGGCTGCTGTGTAACCAAAGAGTAAGGGCCTGTGGAACGGGCGTGGATCTTTTCGTCTACCAGGTGGTGCAGTTTCAGATAATGCATGAAGCCGATAGTGACACGGTTGTCGAAGGGTTCGCCGCTGCGTCCGTCTCTCAACTGAACCTTACCATCTCTGCCCAGGGCAACACCCTTCCATTCTTCTCTGTGGTCTCTGTTTGCATACAGTTCATCATAAATGTCGCCATTCAGCAGGGGTTTCCATTTTTCGGAGAATTCTTCCCAGCTTGTGTTGACATAGTCATTTGCCATTTCCAGTGTATCCATGATGTCGATCTCGTTAGCACCATCGAATACGGGTGTGCTGATCTTCCAGCCCAGTGCCTTTGCAGCCAGGGACAGGTGGGTCTCCAATACCTGCCCGATATTCATACGGGAAGGAATACCCAGAGGGTTCAGCACGATATCCAGGGGACGACCGTTGGGCAGGAAAGGCATATCTTCTACAGGCAGTACACGGGAAACAACACCCTTGTTGCCGTGACGACCAGCCATCTTGTCACCAACGGAAATTTTACGTTTCTGGGCGATATAAACACGTACCAGCTGGTTTACGCCGGGGCCTACATCATCGCCGTTTTCTCTTGTGAATACTTTTACATCCACGATGATACCTGTTTCGCCGTGAGGAACACGCAGGGAAGTATCTCTGACTTCTCTTGCTTTTTCGCCGAAGATGGCACGCAGCAGTCTTTCTTCTGCTGTCAGTTCTGTTTCGCCCTTCGGTGTTACCTTACCAACCAGGATGTCATTGGGGCGAACTTCCGCACCGATGCGGATGATACCTCTTTCATCCAGGTCTTTCAGAGCATCTTCACCAACGTTGGGGATATCTCTTGTGATTTCTTCAGGTCCCAGTTTCGTATCTCTGGCATCTGCTTCAAATTCACTGATATGAACGGATGTGTAAACGTCCTCCTGCACCAGTTTTTCGCTCAGCAGAACGGCGTCTTCGTAGTTGTAACCTTCCCATGTCATGAAACCGATCAGAGGGTTTTTGCCCAGTGCCAGTTCACCCTTGCAGGTGGACGCACCATCGGCGATGATCTGACCAACTTCTACTCTCTGCCCCAGGTCTACGATAGGCTTCTGGTTCAGGCAAGTACTCTGGTTACTTCTCTGGTATTTTACCAATTTATATACATCTCTCTGAGAGTTATCGTTTCTGATCACGACTTCATCAGCGGAAACTCTTTCTACGATACCGCTGTTTTTCGCAATAGCGCAGATACCGGAGTCTTTCGCTGTTTTATATTCCATACCTGTGCCGACGATAGGAGAATCTGTCACCAGCAGAGGAACGGCCTGACGCTGCATGTTGGAACCCATCAGCGCACGGTTCGCGTCATCGTTTTCCAGGAAGGGGATCAACGCTGTCGCAACGGAAACCATCTGCTTAGGGGATACGTCCATCAGATGAACCTGGCTTCTGTCCACTTCGATGATGTCTTCTTTATGACGACCGGATACTTTCTTATGCACAAAGTGACCTTCTGCATCCAGAGGTTCATTCGCCTGCGCTACGTTGTAGTTTTCTTCTTCATCTGCTGTTACGTAGATGAATTCATCTGTTACACGGGGTTCCTCGCCGCTGTGGTCAACCACTCTGTAGGGTGCTTCGATGAAGCCGTATTCGTTGATGCGGGCAAATGTTGCCAGTGTATTGATCAGACCGATGTTAGGACCTTCTGGTGTTTCGATAGGGCACATTCTGCCGTAGTGAGAATGGTGAACATCTCGCACTTCGAAGCCGGCTCTTTCTCTGGACAGACCGCCGGGACCCAGTGCAGACAGTCTTCTCTTATGTGTCAGTTCAGACAGAGGGTTATTCTGGTCCATGAACTGAGACAGCTGAGAACTGCCGAAGAATTCTTTGATCGCAGCTGTGACGGGACGCACGTTGATCAACGCCTGAGGTGTTACCACTGCCAGATCCTGTGTCGTCATTCTTTCACGAACCACTCTTTCCATTCTGGACAGACCGATACGGAACTGGTTCTGCAGCAGTTCGCCAACGGAACGGATACGTCTGTTGCCCAGATGGTCGATATCGTCTACATTGCCGTAGCCATAGTCCAAATGGATCACATAGTTGATGGAAGCGAAGATATCTTCCAGTGTGATGTGCTTAGGCAGCAGTTCGTGGATGTTTTCCTTGATGGCTGCTTTCAGTTCTTCTGCTGTTTCGTTTTCTTCCAGCAGTTTCGCCAGCATAGGATAGTAAACTCTTTCCTTGATGCCCAGTTCCTCTGCGCTCAGACCAAATTCTTCAATATAAGAATCGATGGCAACAGCCTGGTTGCTCAGGATCTTCACTTTTTTATCTTCTACTGCGATATAAAGGTAGCCCACGCCTGTATCCTGGATCTGGTCGCACAGTTCCATTGTCAGGACAGCGCCTTCTTCTGCTACGACTTCACCTGTCATAGGGTCAACTACGTTTTCAGCCAGCACTGCACCACGGATACGGTTTCTCAGTGCCAGTTTTTTGTTGAATTTATAACGACCTACTTTTGCCAGGTCATATCTCTTGGGATCGAAGAACATACCATTCAGCAGGGAAGCGGAGCTTTCTACGGTAGGAGGTTCGCCGGGACGCAGTTTCTTATAAATCTCGATCAAACCTTCTTCGTTGGATTTTGCTACGTCTTTTTCCAATGTTGCCAGAATCTTAGGTTCTTCACCAAACAGATCGATGATCTCCGCATCGGTGCCAACGCCCATGGCTCTGATCAGAACGGATACGGGAACCTTTCTGGTACGGTCAACTCTTACATAAAATACGTCGTTGGAATCTGTTTCATATTCCAGCCAAGCACCCCTGTTAGGGATGACTGTGGAGGAAAGCAGCTTCTTGCCGACTTTATCGAAATCAGATGCATAATAGATACCGGGGGAACGAACCAACTGGCTGACGATAACACGTTCCGCACCATTGATGATGAATGTACCTGTTTCTGTCATCAGAGGGAAATCGCCCATAAAGATTTCCTGTTCCTTCAGTTCATCCAGTTCTCTATTGTAAAGTCTTGCCTTCACCTTCAGAGATGCGGCATAAGTCGCGTCTCTTTCTTTGCATTCTTCAATAGAGTATTTGGGTTCGGAATCCAAAGAAAAATCGACAAATTCCAGTATCAGATTGCCGCTGAAATCTGTAATAGGGGAAATATCCTCAAATACTTCTTTCAAGCCTTCGTCCAAAAACCACTGATAGCTGTTCTTCTGCACTTCAATCAGGTTGGGCATTTCCAGAACTTCGTTGATTTTGGAATAACTGATTCTGGTCGTGTCACCAAGGTGAAGTGCACGAATTCTGTTTTTTTCCATCTTGTCACCTCTCGTAATCTAAACTGCACCGACAAAATCGCCGCTGTGAAGCGGATAAAAGAATTTGCGGGATCGCAAAATCATTTTATTTCTTACAAATTCTGAAAAGAAGATGTCATATATCCGCCTGTACTTCCATGCAAGCACAAAGTGCCGACGGCTGTATCGCTCTCTTCCAGACAAAAATTTAGAATTTTCCAAACAAATCTAGACCTTTGCCTGCACCTCCTTTGATCAGAGGTCGTGACAAAAGCCTGTTCATTCAAAAAATTCTATTCCAAAAAACCTTGAGCAGACCGCAAAAACGGCTTGCTCTTATACAGTTCGAACAAAAACCACACCATTTCAGACCATTTCTAAGGCATTTTGCCTGTAAAAAGTGCCAATTTCCAAAATTTCTGTTGAAATTTGGAATTCCCTATGCTATACTTGATAGCAACATGGGTTGATGTGCGTGTTCGCCAATGTGGAAATATTTTACCATAGCGAGCAGGCTCTGTCAAGTCTTTTTTTATGCTCATTTCCCGAAATCCCAGGGTTTTCATCTTCCGGCAGAGCCCCTCTTTTATTGCCTGTTCTCCTTTCGGGTCTGGCGTCATATCCATAGATATTCTCCCTTTTCTGTGATGTTTGACACTTGATTTTTTGGCGAAATTTCAATATAGACAAAAACAACATCCCTTTCTCTTAAAATTTCATCAGAATTTTTTATTTTTCCATTCCCAAAAATCAAAACTTTGTGAATTATTTTTGTACTTTTTTTCGTACAATCCGACTTTTCTTTACTTCTGTCACTTTTCTTGTTAAACTGGGAAGGATGAATTTTAGAAAAGAGGTGACTCCCTTGAAACAAAATTACCAACTGGTACTGGAAAAAACCATACAAAACCTGCAAAAGGAAGGCAAACGTCCCTCTCTGCTGCTCCATAGCTGCTGTGGGCCTTGTTCTTCCTATGTGATGGAATATCTGGCTCAGTATTTTGATATCACGATCTTCTATTATAATCCCAATATCGCCCCCGAAGCAGAATTCCGTTTTCGGGCAGAGGAACAGGAACGGCTCATCGGCGAAATGGGGCTGGGTGTGAAATTCATTCTGGGGAAATATGATCCGGAACGATTCTTTGCCTTGGCAAAAGGGCACGAAACCGAGCCGGAGGGCGGCGAACGCTGTTTCAAGTGTTATCGTCTGCGGTTGGAAGAGGCAGCAAAAGCGGCAAAGGCCGGTGGTTATGAATATTTTACCACTACCCTTTCCATCAGCCCCCATAAAAACGCTCAAGTATTGAACGAATTGGGGAAAGAGATCAGCGACCAATATGACGTTTCTTATCTCTTCTCCGATTTCAAGAAAAAGAATGGCTACCGCCGTTCCTGCGAGCTTTCTGTAGAGTATAACCTCTACCGTCAGGATTACTGCGGCTGTCCCTATTCCAAAGCCGAAGCCGAGCAAAGAAAGGAGGGGCGAAAATGACACAAAAGAATAAAGGGGTCTGCTGTATCCTGCTCTCCTCTTTCTCCTTTGCCCTCATGAATATGTTCGTCCGCCTGTCAGGCGACCTGCCCTCTATCCAGAAAAGCTTTTTCCGCAACTTTGTGGCAATGCTTTTCGCTCTGATCATTTTGCTGAAAGAACGCCCTGAGATCAGATTGGACAGAGACTCTAAAAAATTTCTGATGCTCCGCTCTGTCTGCGGCACACTGGGTATCCTCTGCAACTTCTATGCCGTAGACCATCTGGTGCTGGCGGATGCCTCCATGCTGAATAAAATGTCCCCCTTCTTCGCGATCCTCTTCGGCATCCTGATTTTGAAAGAAAAGATCAATCTTTTTCAGGGGCTTTGCGTAGTAGCCGCCTTCACGGGAACCCTCTTCGTCATCAAACCAACGCCCTCAAATCTGGCATGTTTTCCTGCTTTGATCGGTCTGCTGGGCGGTCTTGGCGCCGGGGTAGCATATACTTATGTTCGTGCATTGGGTATGCGGGGGGTAAAAGGGCCCTTCATCGTGTTCTTTTTCTCCGCCTTTTCCTGTATAGTTACCCTGCCTTACCTCATCTTCTGCTACCATCCCATGACGCTGGCACAGTTGGGCACATTGCTTTTGGCCGGTTTGGCAGCCGCCGGTGGCCAATTCACCATCACTGCCGCTTACACCTACGCCCCCGCAAGGGAAATTTCCGTTTACGACTACAGCCAGATCATCTTCTCTGCCATCTTGGGCTATTTCGTTTTCGGGCAGGTTTCCGATGCCTTCAGCTGGCTGGGATATCTCATCATCACATCCACCGCTGTGGCAATGTTTATCCGCAATAACCGCCCCCACACACAGACATAAACAGGAGATATGATGTTATTAGAAAAAATTTTTGAAACATTAAAAAAGATCGGCAACGAACGACTACAGCTACCTATCTTCTATGAAAGCCCCGTATCCCTGCGGTTCGAAACAGGGGACCCCACCTTGGAGATTTTTCTGGATAAAAAACACCTAAATCCCCGCTATCTGAAAAGTGCCCTGTGGCGAGCCTCTTTCCTCTACGAAAAAACAGCCCCCTTCGATACACTGCTGTGGGTGCTGTATCGCACATTGGACTTAGATACGGATATCAACGAGATCATCCAAAAATTCTGTCATTTGGCTCATCTTCCCACTCCTGCCGAGGTCTATCAGCAGGAAGTGACGACGGCAAACGAGGAACCTATGACCCGCATCCTGCTTTTCTGGGATATGGAGCAGACACCACCTCGGATAACGCCCCTGCTGGAAGCCATCATGTCCTGCGATTTCAAAGGATTCGGCTTTCGGGAATTATCCTCCGCTGTGTTCTTTTTCGATACCACCCGTCATCTGCTATTCCATCCTTATGATGACAGGGGCGCAGATGTGGTGGCGGAAAAAGCCGAAGATATCCGCTTCCTTTACGAAGATTGCCAAAATTGGCTGCTGGAATATGACCTGGAACGGATGCGACAAATCTTCGAAAAATAAAAAGACCCATTTGGGTCTTTTATTTTTTTGCTATCTCCAGCAATTCCCCTAGTGTATAGGTCATTTTTTCTTTACCGTAGTCGATCACAATCGGATACTCCGCAATATCCTCTATCTCTCCTCCATCCTCTCTCATCCATTCCAAACTGATACCATAGTCAAATCGACCGGGATATTTTCCTCTGTCGTCCCCTGGCAACTGAAGCATCTGTTTTAAACCGATCTGCATTTCCATCTGATCCATCATCCCCCATGCATCAAGTACATGTCCATTCAGTAGCTCAAATTGCAGCAAAACTTCCCCCTCCTCCCATGCAACATTCATTTCCACATCCTTCGGGTCAATGCTCCATCCCCTTACAAAGACCTTCCAAAAAGCACCACCCAAAGCGACACAAACCATCACCACCGCCAGAATAGTCATTTTCATTCTCTGGTTCAGCTTACGAAAAGGATGTATCTTCTTCTTTTCCCCTTCCTCTATACCGTTACTTTCCTCTGCCTGCATTTCCTGCAATATTTCTCTACAAGCCTCACACCCCTCCATATGAGCAAGGATCTCCTGATTACTTGCTTCACTGGTCAGCTCATCCAAATAGCTAGGCAACAAATCTCTGATAATTTCACATTTCATCTTTCCCAACCTCCTCCATGATCTTCTGTTTTGCTCGGTAAAAAGTCACCCGTGCCCAATTCTCATTTCTTCCGCAAATCTCGCCGATCTCCTTAAAGGAGAATCCACCGGTGATGCGCAGGAGGAAAACCTCTTTGGCATTCTCCTCCAAAATATGTACCGCTTTCATCACTTCCATGGTCTGTTCCTTCCTGCAGTATGCGCTTTCCAAACCATCCCTCGCCCCATTTTCCTGCAATGGTTCTTCTTTCCTCCGCCTGCGTTTATCCAATTCCTGATACCAGACATGCTTTGCGATCTGGCAAAGCCATGTGGAAACCTTACAGCTTCCATCGAATCTCCCCGAAGAACGGATCGCCCGATAAAAGGTTTCCTGGGTCAGTTCTTCCGCCAAATCCCCATCGCCGCAAAGGCTCATTAAATATTTGAATACGAACCTCCCGTATTCCTCAAAATCTTTTTCGGGCTGAAACATCCTCTCTCCTCCTCTCTTGTGGCTTCATTTATATATCCGATCCAGACCGTTTTCGTTACACCTTTTTCCGTTTTTTTCTGCAATCAAAAAAAGTCCGTCCTTTCAAACGAACCTTTTTCGGATATAGGAAAAGGGACGGATTTCTCCGTCCCTTTCGAGTTTGCTTAATCTAAACGTTTTGCGTAATCAAACGTATTGTGAGCAACTAAGGTATGTAATTATACCAGACCCTGAGCCATCATAGCTGCAGCTACTTTCTTGAAGCCAGCGATATTAGCACCAGCTACCAGGTTGTAACCCATACCAGCACCTTCTGCAGCTTCTACAGAGATCTTGTGGATGTTCTTCATGATGCCTTTCAGTTTTTCATCAACTTCTGCACCATCCCAGCTGTATCTCATGGAGTTCTGAGCCATTTCCAGAGCGGAAACTGCTACACCACCAGCGTTAACTGCTTTAGAAGGAGCAACGATCATGCCGGGTTCTGCCATAGCACGAGCCAGACCTGCGTTTGTTGTAGGCATGTTAGCTACTTCGATGTAGTATTTTGTGCCGTTAGCGATGATCTGTTCGATTTCGGGAACATCCAGTTCGTTCTGGTATGCTGCGGGCATGCAGATATCAACTTTCTGACCCCAAGGTTTCTGTTTAGGGAAGAACTGTACGCCAAATTTGTCAGCATAGTCCTGAGCACGGTTTCTGCCGGAGTTTCTCATTTCCAGCATGTAGTTGAATTTTTCTTCTGTTGTGATACCATCGGGATCGTAGCAGTAGCCGTCGGGGCCGGACAGTGTAACAACTTTACCACCCAGCTGAGCTACTTTCATAGCGATACCCCAAGCTACGTTACCGAAACCGGACATAGCTACTGTTTTGCCTTCGAATGTGTCGCCTTCATGCTGCAGAACTTCGTTTACATAGTATGTAGCACCGTAGCCTGTTGCTTCGGGTCTGAACAGGGAACCGCCGTATTCCAGACCTTTGCCTGTCAGTACGCCATTTTCCCAGCAGCCTTTGATTCTCTTGTACTGGCCATACAGGAAACCGATTTCTCTGCCGCCTACGCCGATGTCACCAGCGGGAACGTCAACGTCGGGACCGATGTGTCTGTACAGTTCTGTCATGAATGCCTGGCAGAATCTCATGATTTCCATATCGGATTTACCGTTGGGGTTGAAGTCGGAACCACCCTTGCCGCCGCCGATAGGCAGACCTGTCAGGGAGTTTTTGAAGATCTGTTCAAAGCCCAGGAATTTAACTACGCCAGAGTATACATTGGAAGCAAAACGCAGACCACCTTTGTAGGGACCGATAGCGGAGTTGAACTGTACTCTGAAACCACGGTTAACGTTTACTTTACCAGCATCGTCAACCCATGTTACTCTGAAAGAGATCTGTCTTTCAGGTTCAACCAGTCTTTCCAGCAGACCCATTTTTTCATATTCGGGATGCAGTTCTACTTCTTTTTCGATAGAAGCGAATACTTCTTCTACTGTCTGGATAAATTCGGGTTCGTGTGCGTCACGCTGTTTCACCTGTTCGATTACGCGTTCAATATAAGCGTTCATAACTCTATGACCTCCTATTGTGTATAGATTAACAATTAGTTTTTTCCGCACCGCTGGATGCGGATCTGCCCCATGCGGTTAGGGCAAATTGAAGAAAAAGCTTTATGGATTTCGTTGTTCTTTTAGAACATACTACCCCCATTGGCTTCTTTCCGTGATTATTATAACACATATTTTGGACTTGTGTAGTATTTTTTTCAAGTTTTGGGATTATTTTTACACAAAGTTTCATGTTAAAAATTATGCAAAAAAAAACCTTGCCTTCTTTTTTTGTGCATCGTTGCAGAAAGCATTTGCACTATCAAGGGTTTGGCAATATTTTTTTACAGTTCTTTCAACAAACTGCACAATTTTTCATCGAAAAACAGGATGTACCCTTTGTCCGCCAGCCGGATATTGTTATTTAAATGACGATTCCTTTTCTTGTAAAACAAAAGAGGACGCATCTTCACGTCCTCTATATCTTATTTCTTTTTGAAAAAGCTCCCAATATCAAAGCCCCGTTTTTCCTGATGCTCCTCTTCGCCGCCTTCGGAAATAAATTCAATATAACGACCTGTGCCAATGGCAACACAACTAACTGCATCCTCTGCCACCATGGCATGAATGCCTGTTCTGCTCTGGATCAGCTTATCCAGACCATAAAGCAGGCTGCCGCCGCCGGTCATAACGATACCACGTTCATAAATATCCGCCGCCAGTTCGGGAGGCGTACGTTCCAAAACGCCATGTACTGCATCAGCAATGGCTTCCACAGATTCCTGCAGTGCTTCCAGCATCTCATCGGAAGTCACTGTAATATTTTTCGGCAGACCTGTGATGAGGTTTCTACCCCGCACGTCCAGCGTAACGGGAATGGTACGTTCAAAAGCCGTACCGATGTTAATCTTCAGTTCCTCTGCAGTTCTTTCGCCGATCAAAACGTTGTGTTTTTTTCTCATATAGCGAATGATGGCATCATCAAAGTTATCCCCCGCAATTTTCAGGGAATAGCTGACTACCGTGCCGCCCAAAGAAATGACTGCGATATCCGTTGTGCCGCCGCCGATATCCACCACCATGCTTCCGCAGGCACGGGAAATATCAATGCCGGAACCGATGGCTGCCGCAATGGGTTCTTCGATGATATGCACACGTCTTGCCCCCGCCTGACGGGTGGCGTCTTCTACTGCTCTTTTTTCTACTTCCGTAACGCTGCTGGGTACGCAAACGGCAATGGTAGGCTTCACGAAGGAACGCTTGCCCATAGCCTTTTCAATGAAGTACTGCAGCATTTTTTCTGTTACATCATAATTGGAGATAACACCTTCCCGCAAAGGACGGATGGCAACGATATTGCCGGGTGTTCTGCCCAGCATACGCCTTGCTTCTTCGCCCACAGCCAGAATCGTATTGCTGTCCTTATCAATGGCAACAACGGATGGTTCTCGAATCACAATGCCCTGCCCCTTGATATATACCAGAACAGTGGCAGTCCCCAGGTCGATGCCGATATTTTCGCCAAAACTCATAAAATTAAACATACCGCCGCTCCTTTGTTCTTTTTGAACCAAAATTTTTCCTATGTCTTTTTAGTATACTTGAATCTGCGCCCCTTGAAAAGCCGTTTCTGAAAAAATTAAGAAAATTCTTCCTATATTTAAATAGGAAGAACCTCTTTTCGTGATATAATCTTTTATTTGATCTCGTTTCGCAGCACTTCCACGCCCTTCTGCAACTGGGTATCCACTCTTTCGGGAATATCCTTCAGGGCTGTGTTCTGATAGTCCGCCGGCAGCTCTACCACCTCGTCAGGCTCGATGCCTACACCATGGATAGATGTACCGTTTGGTGTATAGTATTTCTGAATGGTGATATTCAAGCCGGAACCATCGGGCAGAGTAAACAGCCGCTGCACCAGCCCCTTGCCGAAGGTCTGGGTGCCGACCAGCGTACCTCTGCCTGTATCCTTCACGGCACCGGCGAAAATCTCCGATGCACTGGCACTGTTTGCATTGACCAGCACCACCAAAGGGATATCTAAATATTCTTCGTCACATTTCAAATCGTTTCTGTTTTCATTTTTATCCAAAGTATAGACCATGGTGCCTTCCGGCAGCAATTCTTCCCCGATCTCATAGACAGAATGTACCAGACCGCCGGGGTTATCTCTCAGATCCAAGATCAGCCCTTTCATGCCTTCCTTCTGCAGTTCATCCAAAGCTTCCTTGAACTGAGTATAGGTATTTTCCTTAAACCCACTGATGGAAATATAGCCAATCTTTTCATCCATCATACGGCCCGATACACTTTCCACAACGACCGTTGTCCGTTCCATGGTAAATTCCAGAGTCTCTCCGGTGCTTCTGCGAAGAACCTTGATGGTCACTTCTGTGCCTTCCCTGCCGCGGATCTTCGCCGCCACATCGGAAAGCAGACTCCCCTGCATATCCTGACCATCTACACCAACGATAACATCTCCGGCTTTCACGCCGGCTGCTTCCGCAGGCTGTCCTGCCATCACGCTGCTGACGATGACTTCCCCATCCTGGGTACTGTAGACCTCGATGCCTACACCGTCGAAATTACCGTTGGAATTATCCATATACTGCTTCAGGTTTTCCTTCGTCAGGTAATATGTATATCTGTCCCCAACGCCTGCCATCATCCCCGCATACAGCATCTCTTCCACCTGTTCTTCCTCCAGATCATCCACATAATATTGATCCAGATAGCTTTGGATGATGTCGATCTTTGCTTCCCTGCTCATGCCCATCGTAAAGGGCAGGGCATGCCAAGGGATGATACGGCAGATGGGGGTCCATGCCACGCTGGCCACAAGGACCAGTGCCAGCGCAGCCCCAAAGCCTTTCCAAAAATCCTTTCGTTTCACATTCATCGCCTCATTTTTCTCAGACTTTCTTTATCCTATGTTTTTCCGAAAAAAATTATCCTATGGAAAAGGGGGAAGCATTGCAAGGCATACCCTCAATGTTCCCCCTCTTGCTTTCGGCTGCACTGCCGAAAGGGATATTTTATTTTTTCCGTTTTCTTTCTCTTTTATACGCGCAGATGCTTGCGGATAGAAGTCACACTACCGATAACCCCCAGACCAATACCAAAAATAACACCGAAGGGAATCAGGAAACCAAATACATCCCCCGTCAGACGGAACTGGATGAATTTGATGACAGGCAGATATTGGAAAATAGCACTTGTCACCTTCGCATAGATCGGGAATCCGAGGAGCAGCGGAACCACAGCCCCCACCAAACCAATGATGATACCTTCGATGATAAAGGGCCAGCGGATGAACCAGTCGGTAGCACCCACATATTTCATAATATTGATTTCCACTCTTCTGTTGACTACAGAAATACGAATGGTATTCATGATGATCATGACGGAAATGACACCCAACAGCAACATAACGATCACACTGGCTACGCTGAAGATACGGTTTGCTTTCAGCAGCAGCTCTGTTTCTGTCTGGCCATGGCGCACGTTTTCGACACCATCTACATTTTCCAGTGCAGTCAGAACACCATTCTGGTTTTCAATGCTGTCCAGAGAAATCTGGAAAGAATGGGACAGGGGATTGTTTTCATTATCCAAGCCCACAAAGATATCTTCATCGGCACCCCAGTCCTGCTTCAGTTCATCCAAAGCATCGGTGGGCGAGATATATTCCACACTTTCCACATGGTCGATCTTACCGATCTCCGTTTTCATATTTTCAATCTGCTCCCCAGTCAATTCGCCCTTCAGGAAAACAGAAATACCGATGGAATCCTCCATCTGGTTCAGCATATACTGCAGGTTGCTTCCTACACAGTAGGAAAAAGACAAAATAGAGATACAGGCAGCAACGGCAACCATAGAAGCCATCGTCATCAGCAGGTTCTTTTTCAGCCCGCTCAAGCCTTCTCTCACAAAATATTTGATCGTACTAGGCCTCATCGCTATAACCACCTTTTTCTATATCTCTTACAATGTGTCCATTCTGCAGGGTAACCACACGCTTCTGCATGGCATCTACGATATCCCTTGCATGGGTCGCCATTACGATGGTAGTACCACGTTTGTTGATATCGTCCAACAGCTGCATGATACCATCTGCTGTTTCAGGGTCCAGATTCCCCGTAGGTTCATCACAGATGAGGATGGGGGGATTGTTTACGATGGCTCTGGCCAAAGCGGTTCTCTGCTGTTCCCCGCCAGAAAGCTGGTTGGGATAGCTTCTGCCTTTTTTCCCAAGGCCCACCAATGCCAGTACTGCAGGCACATTTCTGCGAATGATACGGCTAGGGGCTTCAATGACACGCATGGCGAAAGCCACGTTTTCATATACGGTCTTATTGGGCAGCAGACGGAAATCCTGGAATACTACGCCCAGATTGCGGCGCAGATAAGGGATCTGCTTTCTGCTCAATTCGTTTGTTTTCACTCTGTTGATAACGATATCCCCTTCGGTCGGGTCCAGCTCTTTCAAAAGAAGCTTCATCAGTGTGGATTTACCGGAACCGCTGGAACCAACAATAAATACAAATTCACCTTTGTTGATATGCAGGTTGATGTTCTCCACACCGGTAGAACCATTGGGATACACTTTTGTTACGTTATTCATATGGATCATAACGTATCTCCCTCTTTCTGAAAATTTTTCTATCTTAAAAAATTCGACGGAACTCTGCTTTTTTCGCCTTTACACAGTTTTTGATTATACCATAAACAAAAAGCCAGAACAAGAGGCATAAATGCCCTAAAATCCTCATTTTTATTAAAATCACCTTAATTTTCACAGAATTTTCATAAAAAAGGGCGAGAAAATACTCGCCCTTATCCCTCTTACTATGAAATTTTGATTTTGGCAAAGAATGTCGACGCCTTCATCAATATGCCATTTTATCCATATAGATCATGTATTTGCTTACCATCAGTGTGATCTTGAAGATGATCGCATCATCGAAGTTTCTCAGATCCAGCCCCGTCATCTTCTGCAGCTTATCCAGTCTGTAAACCAGTGTATTTCTGTGGATATACAGCTGACGGCTGGTTTCGGAAACATTCAGGTTGTTTTCGAAGAATTTATTGACTGTTGCCAATGTTTCATCATCGAAATCATCCATCGTCAGGCCATGAAGCACTTCTTTGATGAACATACGGCACAGAGGCAGAGGCAGCTGATAGATCAGACGGCCGATGCCCAGTTTTTCGTAATTCACGATAAATTTATCTGTTTCAAAAATCTTGCCGACTTCCAGAGCCATCTTTGCTTCCTTAAAGGAACGGGAAACATCCTTCAAATCGCTGACGATCGTACCGCTGGAAATATAAACATGGCTATTGGTTTCCACATTCAATGTTTCTTCGATGGTCTTTGCAATACGGTCGATCTCTTCCGCTGTTTCTTTTTCCCGCAATTCTTTTACCAGAATAATGCTGTGTTCATCTACCGCAGTGACAAAGTCCTTTGTTTTTGCAGGGAAAATGCTGCGGACAATCTCTACCACGTTCATTTCCTTATCGATATTGGTTTCGATCAGGTAAACAATGCGATGTACGTTATTTTCAATGTGCAGCTTTTTTGCACGGCTATAGATATCTACCAGCAGCAGGTTATCCAGCAGCAGGTTTTTGATGAAGTTATCTTTATCATATCTTTCTTTATATGCAACCAGCAGGCTCTGGATCTGGAATGCGGCGATCTTGCCGATCTGATAGCCGGCTTCATCCTCCCCTTTTACCTGGATAACATATTCGGGTACACCATTATCGTAAATTTTAAAATACTGATAGCCCAGGATCAGCTGGCTTTCCGCAGGGGAACTGATGAAATTTTCCACAGCGTCGATCTGACGGCCGATCATATTTTCTTCTGTTGTGGCAATTACCTTGCCCTCTTTTTCCACTACGCTCAATTCCTTGCGTGTGATGTTTTTCAATCCATCAATAGTGCTCTGCAAAATCTGATTTGAAATCATCGCCCTCACCTCAATACTTTTTTCTGATTCTTTTCCCGACACTTTTTTATTTCCAAAGAATACTGTATAAAATGCCTAAAAACCTCTTTCTCACGAGGTATCAAATTCACCTAAACCCATTTTATAACAAAATGCCAAAAAAAGAAAGAGGAAATCGAAAAAAAACAGTCAAAATCTCTTTGCTCTTGATTTTTCCATAAAAACAGATCACATTTTTTATGGAAACTGACTCTTGATTTCCTCTGATTGGGATAAAAAAAGTATATTTCCGAATCAAATCAGACGTCATTTTTTACTCTTCCTGAAATCCCTTACCCAAAACTTCCCGTACATCCGTCAAAAGGAAAAAGGCATTTCGGTCGATATTCATAATAATGCTTTTGACGGAGTGGACTTCCTTTTGAGAAAAAACACAAAAGAGCACTTCCCGTTCCTGACTGGTGTATTTTCCCGTTGCCGAAAATGCCGTAACCCCTCTGCTCAAATCTGTCAAAAGTGCCACGGCGATCTCATCATTTTTATCAGAAATGATCCATGCCGCCTTGGCATAATTCATCCCTTCGATCACCAGATCGATAAACTGATCGGTGACATATACCGCCAAAATCGCATACAGCCCCTTCTCCACCCCGAACAATGCGATGCCCGCCAAAATAACAGTCGCATCCAATATAAAAATAAATTTCTGAATGGAAACAGAACGGAATTTTGTATGCAGCAATGTAGCTGCCAGATCCACACCGCCCGTTGTGGCATCCACCGAAAGCACCAGCCCCAAGCCGATCCCCAGAAAGACCCCGCCAAATACCGCTGCCAGCAAAGGGTCTTTACTGTAAAGGGGGAACAATTCCTCCACATACAGCATCAGGGAAAACAACGCCGCCGTCAAAACACTGCGCCCCATGAAGGCTTTCCCCTTCTTTTTCCAAGCCAATAAAAAAAGAGGGGCGTTCAGCACGATGTTTACGAACCAAAGGGGTATATGCAGCCCAAACTGCGCCTGTGTCCATGCGTCCAGCATAATGCCAATACCCGTGATGCCGCCGGCAACCAGGTCCGCATGTTCGAAAAACCCCTCTGCGCCAATGGCCATTAAGGCCGTACCGGCGATCAGATAGAACCAATCCCTCTTTTTTAATTTTTTCATATCCTCACGTCCCTTTCGGGACGCTTTTGCTCAAAAGTCTATCAACGTCCCTTTGTTTTCAGGACTGTCAGCGCAAATTTGGGCAGACGCATCATACGTCTCCATCTTGTAGGCTGTGTAATGAGGCGGTAGAACCATTCCAGACCCAGCTTCCGAAAGATTTTCGGTGCCCGCTTCACATTGCCTGCCATAACGTCAAAGCTGCCGCCAACGCCGATGGCTACCTTCGCCCCAACCAGACGAATATTGTCATAGATCCATTTTTCCTGCTTGGGTGCGCCCAATCCTACTAACAGTATGGACGGGAATTTTGTTTTTATGTCTTGGATGATCTTCTTTTCTTCTTTTTCATCGAAGTAGCCGTTGTGTACACCGACCACCTTCAGACCGGGGTATTTTTTCATCATCATCCTGGCAGCGGCAGATGCCACGCCGGGGGCACCCCCAAAGAAATAGAAGGTCTGTCCTGTTGCAGCCAGCTCTGCCATCAGGTTCTGGGTCAGGTCATAGCCTGCCACCCGTTCTGTCAGGCGGGTCTCACTGTATTTGGATGCCCAAACGACACCGATGCCGTCAGGGATCACCATATCTGCCTCATGCAGGATATTCATCAGTTCTTTATCCTTCCGGGCTTCCATAACGATTTCGGGATTTGGTGTGCAGATGAAATGCTGTCCCTCTTCCGTAAGCATCTTTTTTGCCTTTGCCACAGCCTGTTCCATTGTCACTGTATCAAAAGGTACCCCTAACACATGTGTTTTTTTGCTCATTCCAAACACCCCTTATTTCTTTCTGTGTTCCAACAGTTTCACCAGATATTTTTCGTTTCTGTGCGCCATCTTTTCCAGTTCCAGTTCCTTCTTTTCCAGCTTCGCCACATATACATCTTTATGGTTGATGACATCATCCACCAATGCCAGTGTTTTTTCCCGATCAAATTCCTTCAGCTTGCCGCCGCTGGGCATATCCAGTTTTTCCAAATAATATTCGATCTTGGGATCATAAATAAAGCCGATGAGAGGCACCCGCTGTCTTGCGGCGAAGATCAGCGTATGCAGGCGCATACTCAGAATGAAATCTGCCTGGGAAATGATGCCCATGACTTCATAGGGAGAATAATTTCCCTTTAAAATATAAGCATCCTGCTTCATTTTCTTACGTACTTTTTCGCTGACTGTGATATCATTGGGCATCTGCATCCCCAGGAACACAATATTTCTGTCGTATTTTTCCACGATGATATCACACATTTCCGCAAATCTGCCGATAAACTTATCCATATCCTTCCAGTTGCGGACAGAAACCACTACCATGGGCTTATCCGTAGGTACGCCTTCTTTTTGCAGGATTGCCTGTGATTCTTCCGCACCAATGCCGTCCATAGTAAATACGGGATCGGCTGTAACAAAGCATTTCTTGGGGTTCACACCCATAGAAAGCAGTTCTTCATAGGAATTTTCTTCTCTCAATGTGATCAGGTCGGCTTTATTGACCACCTGCTTCACCAATCTGCGATTGCGCTTACCGCTGACAGGACCAATGCCGTTGGCATAAAGCATGACCTTTTTCCGCATCATCTTCGCAGTAGCTGTGATGGAAAGATAATACATCAGGGAACGGGTAGAGGTGCTGTCCTGCAGGAGAGAACCGCCGCCGGAAAGAAGCACATCACAATTTTTGATGGCACGGAGCACATCCCGCACACCAAAGCGATAAACCGCTTCTATCCCATATTTCTCCTTGGTTTCCTGGGGTTTATTGGACAGGACGGTGATATGGTAATTATCGCCTATCTCCTGAATATTCTTGTGCATGGAAAGCATGATGGCTTCATCGCCGGTGTTATTGAAGCCGTAATAGCCGCTCATCACCACATTATACTGCGGTACATGGGTCTCCTTCCATGCCGCCTGATAGGCACAGATACAGTCTCCTGCCATTTTGGTTACGGAATAATATTCGAAGATGACCTGTCTGCCATAGGCACCCATTTGCTGGCGTTCCGCATCGGTCAGGTCGTTGAAGGCATGGACTACATCTTTGTAGAGCAGTTCTTCACTGGAAAGCTCGCAGCCACGGCAGCAGAAGTTGTTTTCCTGCGCCAGTTTCAGCTTATCCTCCCCAAACAGACCGATATAGCCTTCATTCCCTGCTACAATAACGAGTTTTTCCGCCGCCATGGCTTCCAGTGCCGCACGGCTGACCCCAACGAATACATCGCCCACAGCCACCAATTCATTGATATCTGTTCTGCCGCCGGTCATAGTGATACATTCCCTGCCGATGACAGCATTGGCTTCTTTCGTTTTTTCCAGCAGTTCATCATATACGTCACCGCCGCCGACGATCAGCATTTTCAGCCCGGGAATGGCTTTCGCCAGCTTGGGCCCCAAAGCGATCAGCTGTCTTGCCACCAAGGCACGGCTTTCATCCATACGGCTGACATAAACCAATGTTGGTTCTCCTTCCTTCAGACCAAATTCTGCACAAATCCTGCTCTTGTCTGTATTCGGAGAGAATTTTTCTGTATCGATGCCATTGATGGTCACGAAAATATCTTCGTAACGCACACGGTAGTTTTCCATCAGATAATCCCGAATATCATCGCTGACCGCAACCACCTTCTGCCCCCAGTTGGAGAGATATTTCAGGCCCATGCCTGTGTAGAATACCCAATGGGCGGAAGTCACAAAGGTAAAGGCATTTTTCATGCGGACCTTCAGCAGACCGCAGACAAAACTTGGAATACGGGCATGGGAATGGACGATATCCACCTTTTCCTCTTTGATGATTTTTTTCAGCATGAAATAGGAACGAGCCATTTTCAGTACATTTCTCTGGTTCAGAGGCACCTGATAGTGGCGGATGCCCGCTTCTGCCAGTTCCTTCTCATATACGCCGCCATTAGAAGCGACGATGATATCATAGCCCTGTTTTTTCAGCTCCTTGGAAAGCTCCACAACGTGGGTCTCTGCCCCGCCGATCTCCAAGCCCATCAGAGCCATCAAAATTTTATACTTTTTCATAAGCTGCCCCCCTGTTTATTCTTGAATGCTTGTGATCTTCATAACGGGTTTCGCATATTTTGTTACCACATTCATTTCAGAATTTGCCTTCATTTCCACAATACCTTCCACAAAATAACCCTCTTCCTTTTCGATGACAGGGCCTTCGATGGTCAGTGTCACACTATAGTAATCAGGAAATTCCACCGCTGCGATGGTGCCATCATTCTGCAGGACGTTCTTCATAAAAGGCTTGTGATCCACCTTTGTAATGGTGCCCAAACAGATGCCTGTTTTTTCATCAAAGATCTTGTCCCCTTCATGAAAGGCGTTGACCGTCGCCATACGGACTTCATCGATGAAAGCCGTATAGGTTCTCTGTTCCGTGGAAGCATTCACCCCTGCAGATTCCTGCTTGTTCACCACACCGAATTTCAACACCGCCACGGCGCACAATGCAACGATGACAACGATAATGAGGATATCTACAATATTCGGTCTTCTCTTTGCCATATCACTCACCATCCCTTACTTCCATGACAATGCCCTTAAAAGCATAGCCTTTGCCTTTGACATTCAGTTCCATACCGACCTTTACCGTGGTGCCTTCCACTGTGATATCCTTTTCTGTTTCTGTCCCATTCCCTTCAATGGTCACATAAATATCGCTGTAACCGGCTACAGGCACTTTTTCGTATTTGCCTGTGGTGCGGTTAAACATGGTCTCTGTGAAAGGCTCTGCCTTTACCTCTTTCACCACGCCCAAATAAGTAGATGTAGCACTTTCGTAGGCATTGCCCCCAACCACAGGGAAGTTTGCCGTTTCCTCCACAACCTCTTTTCCCATAACTACATAGGAATAGGTCTTTGTTTCCGCCGCTGTATCCACCTGGCTGCCATCGCCCAGGAATAGTTTCGCCCCGACGATGCCCCCGGCGATGACCAGCAGGATCAGTATAATATCCACGATATTGAAAATACCGAATAGTTTTCTGTTTTTCATTTTCTTGCCTCCAGATAGAGTTTTTCGATTCTTCTTGTCATCTTATCCGCCAGGAAGGTACTTTCCGCTTCCTTTTTCGCCTGCTCGCCAAAGGCTTTTCGCTTCTCCTCATCCGCCAGCAGCTCTTCCAGACGTTCCGCCAGAGCGTCGCTGCCGCCAACGGGGATCAAAAAACCGTTTTCGCCATGTTTGATGACCTCTGCCACGCCGCCACTATCTGTGCCAACCGCAGGAATCCCTGCAATCATGCTTTCCAGAATGGACAGGCACAATGCCTCCGCCTTAGAAGTGATGACAGCAATATCCAATGCCGCCTCAATTTTTTCCACATCCTGCAAAAAGCCTGTAAAGGTCACGTTTTCGCTGATGCCCAGCTCTGCCGCTCTTCTTTCCAGTTCCTCCCGCAGGCTGCCGTCGCCGATGATATAGAAACGGACATCCTTTCGATTTTCCAGCACCTTTTGCGCCCCCAGCAGGAAGGTCTCATGGTCTTTGACCTCTTCCAGTCTGGCAACCATGCCTACGGCCTTTTCTCCTTCCTTGCCGCCGAAGGAGGCCAGCAGTGCCGCTTTTTCCTCTGCAGTAGGGATAGGGATACGCTCAATGCCGTTATATACCGTTACGATCTGCTTGGGGTCTGTTCCCCCTGCGATCATGCTTTTTCGTACCGCCTTGCTAACGGCGATGATGCGATCACTGTAACGATGATTGACGGCTCTGCGGATGATCTTTTTCGGCAAAGAACCGGGCGCCCCTTCCATGCAGTGCTTGGTATTGAAAATTGCAGGTACCTTTGCCCGTCTTGCCGCCATGCGGGCTGTCATGCTGGCGTGGGTATGGACGATATCCGGCTTTTCCTGCCGAAACACCTTTCCCAAAGCCTTCATGGCCTTTTTATCAAAGGATTTATCCTCCATCTCTTCCATGGCAATGACAGGCACATCCAGTGCTTTCACCGCTCCCACCAGCAGGCTGTCATGGGGCAGCAATACCTTTACCTCAAATTTCTCTCTGTCATGATATTTCAAATAATACAATAGCCAGCGCCCTGCGCCGCCGATGTTTCTGTCCGTCAAAACATGGAGGACTTTCATTTTTCTCTCCATTCTTATCTTTCCTCCGTTTCTCTTTCGCCCTTTCTTTCCCCCACACGCACCGCCGCCATACTGATGCCGATAAAGCACCAGAAGAACAGCACGATGCGGTAATCAAACCACAGATGATCTGTCAAGCCCTGCAACAAAAGCCCCGCAAAGCCGCCAAAGGCTGCCCCCAAAAGGAATTTGAATCTTCTGGGTACGGTTCTCATGGCAGAATACAGCTTCTGGAAGAAGAACAAGAACAACAGTACCATCACAATGAAACCGACCACGCCCAGTTCGATGAATTCCTGCAGGAACAGGTTATGGGCGTGATATGCATTCGCCGCCTCGAAGGAGAACAAGGGGTAGATCTGATTGAAAGCACCGATACCGATGCCCGTTGTCCAATAATGTCGGATAATATCGAAAGCAGCACTATAAATAGACACACGATACAGGGAAGAAGAGTCGCTCATGGTCACAGAGCTGGCAATTCTCGCCCAAAGGCTTTCCGGCAGGATAAAAGGCATCAAGAGCAGCAGGATGATCCCCAGCGGGATAAGTCTCTTTTCCGAAAGCAGAACAAACAGCCCTGCAGAAAACATAAGACCCAGCATAGCCCCACGGGAGCCCGTTGCCACCAAGCCCAAACAGATCACACCAAAACAGCCGGTATAATACAATCTGCCGAACCAATTCCGCATCTTCCACATCATGCCTGCCGCCAGAGAGCCTACCAAAATCAGGTATTCTCCCAAAACATTAGGGTTGTTGAACGTAGCATAGGCACGGGTAGTGATATCGAAGCTTTCCGCATCCACCCAGGCGGCATCCATTTCTACGCCGACGATATACTGATATATCGCATACAGGGCGATCAACGCACCCATACTGATCAGTACCCAAAGAATAAAATCCAGTTTTTCTTCTGTATCAATGGCATCCTTTGCCACAAAGAACACCGCCATCAAAATCAGGAACAGGCAGGTCGCCAAAATCGCCGTAGGGAAAGCATAGCTTGTCACCCCTGCGTAAAGGATGCAGGCTGCAAAACAGCCCAGCAAAACGCTGACCATGCTTGTTTTCTGCATCTTGATACGCCCCAGAAACAGCTGAATAAAATACAAAGCAAATGTTCCCAGGCACAATACCGCCAACAACATGGTTGGGAAAATAGGGATTGCCGCCACGATGCCTGCCAAGCAAAGAATCAGGAAATTTTGATTGAACACACGGAAAAGAAAGCTTTCTCCCATGGTTGCCGCCAGTCCATTGCTTCTTCTGCGTACTGCCATGCCGCTCCAATGGGTCAGATTATGCCAAAAACGAGGCAACATCCCATGCTGTGTATGCAGATACTTGTCCCAGTTTGCCCGCAGGAAATTCAGGATCGCACTGTTTTCAAAGGCATTTTTCCAGCTTCTGCAGATTTTTGCATATACGCTGTAGGCAATGCTGTCCATCCAAAGGACCATCAGCACATTCCAGATGCGCTCGATGATGCGAAAACAGAAACTGTCTTCAATGATAAAAGAAATTTTTTCTGCCATAGAGTATGTTCTCCATTTTTTCTTTCTCTTGTAAGGGGAAACTGCAGTGTTTTTCTCATTGGCTTCGCCATTGCTGTTTCCTCTTTTCAAAATCTTTTTGATGATATCAAACACAAAATCGCTTTCTTCGATTTTGAGAAGCTTTGCAAAAATCATGTAGGACACGATACCCACGCCGCCGCAGACACACAGCAGGATGATCTGCCCGATCAGACCGCCCATGACAGAAGCCACCGCCATTTTGCAGCCCATGACCAACACCAACATCCCCGCCGCCGCCAGAAGCATCTTGCCGATCTGCCCCAACAGAGACTTATCCAGAATATCAGGATACTGCTTCACCGCAGGAACCAGCAGCACCAATGCCGCCGCTGTAGAAGAAACTGCCGCCGCAAGGGCCAAACCACCAATGCCCATAGGCTCTAAGAGCAGCCAGCAAAGCACCGCATTGATGCCGATAGAAACCAGACCGGAATAGAAGGGTGTTTTCCCATCCTGATTGGCATAAAAAGCTCGGCTGAGGATATTCTGCACGCCATAGCCCACCATGCCAAGGGCAAAGAAGAACAGGGCTTTGGAGGTCAGCTCCGTTGCCAGCAGGTCAAATTCCCCACGCTTGTAGATCAAAGTTACCACAGGCTCTGCCAAAACCATCAGTCCCACTGTCATGGGAATTAACAGAAAGATCATGGCTTTCAAGGTTCCTCTGACCGCCAAACCAAATCCTTTCTTATCTTCCTTCATACGGGAAAATTGGGGGAATACCATATTGGCGATAGCCAGAACGAACACCCCTACGATGATGGTATACAGATTGTTGGCGTATTCCAAAGAAGCAACACCTAATTCCCCATTTGTCACATTCCCACTAGAAAGCTGAGAAGCAAAACGGGTATTTACCATGAAATTGATGGGCTGTATCCATGTGCTGACCATGACGGGCAGCATCAGCCTGCCGATCTGTTTCAGTCCTTCGTCTTTGAAATGAAAATCCGGACGATACCGATATCCCTTTTTGTGCAAAGAAGGGATCTGGATCACGGCCTGCATCGCCCAGCCGATCAGAAATGCAATGGTCAAGCCGTAGATCCCAAATTTTTGGTTCAGAAAAATATAGTAGAAAATCAAGATCCCGTTGGACACAACGCTCAGCGCCGCCGGCACATTGAATTCATCTAAAGACTGCAATATCCCTACAAAGGAAAAAGCCACCGCTGTAAACAGCATCGTAGGGAACAGCATACGCAAAAGCTCCACACACAGTTCGGCAGTCTCCACATCATAACCAGGAGCGATCAGCCAAGTCAAAGGCTCCGCCAACAGCATCCCTGCCAGCATCATCACCACCGTTACGGTTCCGATCATTGTAATAAAGCGGTTTGCCAGCATAAACGCTTCTTTCTTCCCCTTTTTTTGCAGATAGTCTACAAAAATAGGGATAAAGCTGGCTGAAATCGCCGAAGCAAACACCACATCAAAAAACGTGCGGGGAATACGGCTCGCCAGCAAAAATGCCGCTGCTTCTACATCTGCGCCGTAATACGCTGCCAAAAACTGTTCCCGTACCAGTCCCAATATTTTCCCAAACAGGGTAATCAACATGATAAAGCTGACGGTCTTCACCGCCTGGTTGCCTTTTTCCGACATAATAAACTCCTAAAACCTATTTGAATTCAAAAATAAAATCAATCGGATAGATGAAAATTTCTCATCCTAACCCACCCTATATAGTACCTTATTTTCCTCTGTTTTACAACAAAAAGCGAAGATTCTGGGCAAAAAAAATGTTTTCAGAGAACCCCCTGAAAACATTTTTTTCTTATTTGATTTTGACTGCTTCGTATGTCACATTGCCGTCCTTCACACGGAAACGCAGCATGGTGTAATTCTGGTTCACAGTGCCGTCTGCTCTCCAAAGGTTGGGCAGGTTGATATAACGAACGCCGTCCTTTGTGGAAGACCAATAGCCTGTGTTATAGCAGGAAATAACAAATACTGTCTTGCCCTGTTCCACATATTTATTCAGAATTGCACGGAAATAGTTGGTTTCTGCTGCGGATTTGAACTCAGAAGGGGTTTTGTCCATCACCAGAACGATCGTATCATTACCCGCATTGTCAATATCTCTTGTAAAGCTTGCCCACTGGGCAGGATTTGTTGCAGTAATGCCGCCTTTCGCCGCAGAAAGCATCGCAACGCTGACACCGCCCCTGTTCAGGAAACGATAGCCGCCGTTCCAGCTGAGAGAATCCAGCTTTTTGGCAGACTGGATATCATTGGCACCGCCGTAAATGGCAACGTCCGCATTGGCATCCACATAGGATTTCACTTTGTTTCTTGCGCTGTTGTATGTTTCCGCCGCAATTTTTTTCTCGCCTGTATATGCGATCTTGCCCGCTACATTAAAATAGTAGGCACCGTCATTTTGCTTTGTCACGGGCTGATTCAGCACATCCTTTGCCGCTGTGGCTGCAGGTGCCTGCACCGCTGTGGCATTGCCGACAGTCACGGTGATATAGGCCACCGCACCGTCCTTTTCACATTTGATATAAGTAGAACCCGTCTTTTTCGCGGTGAAAACATTGCCGGAAACAGAACCGATCTCCGGATTTGCTACCGAATAATTCGTGCTGGTGGATGCCCAATAGGAGAAACCATCCTGGTCATAGGCATTCATGGCGATAGTAGCTGTATCGCCTGCTTTTGCCAGCTTGATTTTGGTATTGGTAGGGCTCAGTCTTGTCACCTTGCCGCTGACCACATTGCTCTGCGTTGCCGTCATACCGTTATAGACCGCAACGACTGTAAACGTACCGCTGGTCTGAGGGGTAAAGGTATAACCGTTCCATGTCCCTTCCACACCCACAGCGTCCAGTTGTACTTCCGCCGCAGGAATCTCGATACGGTTATAATATTCATCTAAGCCGTAAACCGTAAAGGTGATCGGCTTGCCTGCCAGTGTTCTTGTCATGGAAGGCTGAATGGCGATCTGTTCGATCTCGCCCTTTTCTGCATTCTGGAAAACGCCTACGGCATTGATGACCCTCCGTTCAGAGCTTTCGGAAACCTTATTCTGTACGACAGGAGCTTTATCTTCTATGGTCTGAACAGCCATAGTGGAAGAACCACCGCCATCCAAATGCATGGCTTCATACGCACCGTATTCCTGCATCAGCAGGCCCATTTCCCAGTGTGTTGCGCCAATGCTGTCCCCTCTGCCGTCTACTACCATAAAAATAGCTGTGTTGCCGTCCTTGGAGACACCAAAGGCTGTTCTGGGCTGTCTGCCGTTGGCAACGATGGAATTTGCCGTTGTGATCTTGCCATCCACCAGCAGTTTGCCGCCGCCGCCGAAGGCTGTCTCAATCCCATCCAGATCAACAGAGGAAGTGATACTCAGGTTGATTGCATCTCCTGCCGCAAACATATTTGCCGCATTGGTATAATAATCGCCGCTCATAACGATCAGATAACCATTTTCAGGCACTGCCACTGTTTCGCCTTTTTGGGAAACATATGTAATCGTATTATCCTCTACAACGAATTTCACCAGATTTTGGAACCGTTTATCCAGGCTGGCTGTATTGCTCATGGCATTCCGATCCAGATAGATAGGGAATACCATGGATGTAACTTTATTCAAAGAAGCCAGTTCAATGGTCTTTTTCTCGTTACCAAATCTTGCTGTCATGGTGAAATAATCGAAGAAGGGATTGCCATCCTCATCCCTAAAAAATGCCGCATACTGCCCTTCGCCTTTATTGATCGTTGTCCCTGCGGAGATCACTTCCCCATCTCGCACAATCGGTCCAAAGGGCGCAGAATAAGAACCACTCAAGCCGAAAAAGTCAGAGTTGACCCCTGCCAAAGCACCATTATCTGTCAGCAGCTTTTTCACAGTTTCCTTCAGTCCATAATCGCCGGTGCTTTCCACTTCTTTGATCTCCAACGTGCTTTCTGTCAGGTCTACCTTCAGCACATGGACGTTCTGAATCCCCGCATCGGTCATACGGCTGCTCTTTTCATAAGTCACCCCACGGGTCACTGTTTTTTCTGTTTTCTGGTCATAGTAGGTCGTTGCCCCATAGGCCGTTTCCGTTGCGAAATAGCTCAGGGGAGAAATCAGCATCGCCGCCGCCAATACCGTTCCCATGGCACGCTTTGCCAGTTTTTTATTTCTGTTCATTCCCTCATCTCCTTATTTAAACTGCTGTTCAAAATCTCCCTATTTTGGACGGAACTTTTCTCCAAAAGTTCCTGCTTTCTTCAAATTTTCTTCATTATGTAAAGCATCATACCACAAAAAGCTATATTTTTGTTTATCTTTAAAAAATTTTAAGAAAACCGTAAGACTTTTAGAAATCCCTTCCATTTTCTTTCCCTTACAGGCTTCATCCTTGTCAATATAGCCGCATACGCAGTGCTGCAAAAACGACTTTCCCCCGACAGCATCGCCGCATCTCAGGCAAAGCCTTAATCCAAAAACCTTAAAACAGGCATAGCGTCTTTGCCATGCCTGTTTTTCTATACTTCCTTTATTCTTTATTTCTCCTTCACGACCTGTATCTGTTTTCTTCCATACGCCAAAAACAGCTCTGCCATCTCCGCCGTGATCTCTTCCCCACTGGCTGCGATAGGGATGGCAGGAGGACAGGAAACACAAGGGCTTGCGCAAATACGCCCCACCGCATCCCAACAATCCAATTCCTCCCACGGGCTAAATATGGCCTCCTGAATGGACATTCTCCGCTTAGGCAAAGCCAAAGGCAGCTGTGCCGCCATAGACTTTTCCTTTTTCTTGGGCAGACTGCGAAAAGCAGCTTCCACCCTTTCAAAATCCCGTTCTCGGTTTTCCGGCGTTGCCATCAGTACCACTGCATCCAAATCGGCAAATTCACATTCCACACCATTTTTCCGCAGTACCTCCGCGACTTCTTCCCCAGTATATCCCATTTTTCCTGTGAAAACGGACAGCTTCAAGGGGTCTCCGTCCATGATCTCCCAGCCCTGTTTTCGCAGTGCTTCCTTCAGCGCAGTCACCCGTTCCATGGTTCGGTTCAATTTTTCCGGATAGCCCTCCGCCAGATATCGATTACATTGATCCAAGGACTGCAAAATCAAGTAAGAAGGGCTGGTAGAGCCAAAAAGCTCCATGGCTTTTTTCGCCTGACCGCCGATCTTTTCCGCCCATTCCTCGGAAAGCTGCAAATATGCGCCCCCCGTCAGTACAGGCAAGGTCTTATGGGCAGAATCGCAGCTCATAGCCGCCCCAAGGTCGATCGGGTGCAAAGAAGGGTGCAGAAATTTCAGATATGCTCCATGGGCATTATCCACCAATAACGGGATATGGGCTTTCTTGCAAACCTCCGCCAGGGCTCGAATATCGGGGCAATACCCCAAATAGTCAGGGGCAGTGATGTAGACCGCAAAGGGCTTTTGTTCCAGTTCCGTCAGCTTTTTCGCCACCTGCGCCGCCGTGATGGGACAGGTGCAAAGGGAGCTTCTTTCTCCCTCCTCCGGCATCAGCCATTCCACATCCAAATCCAACAGAGCACAGCTATAGAGGAACGCTTTATGGGCATTTCTCGCCGCCAGCACCACAGGTCGTGCCGCCCCTCTTTCTGCCTGCTGCAGGGCAAGGAACAGCATCGTGCGGATACACTGGGAAGAGCCCTCCGTACTGTAAATAGTCTTTCCGAAGCCGAAAAGACGGGTGGCATTTTCCTCGCTTTCGGCGATGATGCTTTCTGCGTCGTAAAGCTCATCTGCCCCACTGATTTCCGTAATATCCATTTTTTCGCAGCCCAAAAAGGACACGCCCTTGTGTCCCGGCATATGGAAACGGGTCGTGTCCTTTTCTGTATACTGTTTGACAAAATCACAAATGGGTGTTTTCATCATAACCCTTCTTCAGCCTCTGCAACCTTCATCATGATGGCACATTCGATTCTTTTCTTGAACAGGTCGCAGCCATATTCATAAATGCCTGTGATGCTGCCTGTAGCATGGTATGCATTGGCAGCGCAGCCGCCGGAGCAATACAGCTTCGCCCAGCAATCCTTGCAGCCTTCTCTGGCATAGGCGTTGCAGCATTTAAATTCATTCTGCACTTCTGTGTTTTTCACGCCTTCCCAAATATCGCCCATGCTGTATTTTTCATCCCCAACGAACTGATGACAGGGGTACAGCTCGCCCCAAGGGGTCACTGCCATATATTCTGTGCCGCTGCCGCAGCCGGAAATTCTCTTGTAGATACAAGGACCATGCTCCAAGTCCAGCATATAATGATAGAAGGTGATGGGCTTGCCGTCTCTTTTTCTCTGAAGCATTTCCTTCGCCAGAATTTCATACTGTTCAAACAGGATAGGTTTGTCCTCCTCTGTCAGGGCATAGGGGTCTGCAGGGTCGCAAACCACAGGCTCCATGCTCAGCTCCGTAAAGCCCAAGTCTGCCATATGGAACAGGTCCTTTGTAAAGTCCACATTGTTATGGGTGAATGTTCCACGGATGTAATAATTCTTATCCCCACGGGCTTCCACAAATTTCTGGAATTTGGGCACGATGATATCGTAGCTGCCTTCCCCTGCATAGTTTTTTCTCAGGTGGTCGTGGACTTCCTTTCTGCCGTCCAAAGAAAGCACTACATTGTGCATTTCTTTATTTGCAAATTCAATGACTTCATCATCGATCAAGATGCCGTTAGTTGTCAAAGTAAAACGGAAATTCTTGTTATGTATCTTTTCCTGCTCTCTGGCATAGGCAACGATCTGCTTTACCACATCCCAGTTCATCAGCGGTTCGCCGCCGAAGAAGTCTACTTCCAAATTCCGTCTTGTGCCGGAATTTTCGATCAGAAAATCGATGGCACGTTTGCCCACTTCAAAAGTCATCAGTGCCCGTTCCCCCTGATATTTGCCCTGGCTGGCAAAGCAGTAGGAGCAATTCAGGTTGCAGGTGTGGGCCACATGGAGGCACAGTGCCTTGATAACTGTATTTCTTGCCTTAAAATCATAGGCCAGATGCTCATAACTGTCAGGGGTGAAAAGCTTGCCTGCTTTTCTCAGCTCTACTACATCATCGATACATTCCTGCACATCCTCTGCTGTGACATCATCGTATTTTTCCACCATGGCATCGATGATATCCCCCTGTGTATTTTCCCGAATCATGCTGATGACATCATAGGCCAGCTCATCCACACTATGGATAGAGCCGCTGCAGGTATCCAGCACGATGTTATAACCATTCAATTGATATTGATGTACCATTTTTCTACCTCATACTCTACTCTTTTCTATGGAAACAGATGAAAAGCATTCGTAAGGCTGCGCCTTACTCATGGATTTGCTCCGCAAATCTCTTTCCTTCCCTGTATTGTCTGCGCCTTGCAAGCAATGCCGGTCAATGCAGGAACTAAAATGCTTGATTCCTATGAAAAGCATTCGTAAGGCTGCGCCTTACTCATGGATTTGCTCCGCAAATCTCTTTCAATCCCCGCATTGACTGCTCCTTGCAAGCAAAGCTAGTCAATGCAGGAACTGAAATGCTTTTCTCCGCTTTTACAACAAAAAAGGGCTGTTTGCTACAGCCCCTTTCTAGGTTTGTCTGATTCAGTTTGCGATTACTGTTTTTCGCAAGGCTGGTTTGCAACACCGCAAGATGTTTTGCAAGCGGACTGGCAAGATGTCTGGCATTCGCCGCAGCCACCGTTCTGTACGCTCTTGTTCAGGTCACGAGTTGCGATTGTTTTGATTCTGCTCATATCGTTTACCTCCCCTAAAGTTCATGGATTTTTTATTGAATCATAAATTCTTTTCCATTATACCCTAATCATCCAAAATAATCAAGTAAAACCTCTGGATACCATCCCGTTCCATACACCCCCTGCCCTTGCTTCCCAAAGCGGTCCGTGGGACTTTCCCCCTTTTCCCGCTCCCTCTTTTTCCCATTTCCGCTAAAATCTCCATACTACTTTTTTGTCCGATCTCATAGATTGAAATAAATCATATTTTCAGGAGGGATTTTATATGAAACGAATCCTCTCATTTTTATTATCCATGGGTCTTGTTTTCGCCGTTGCTGCCTGCAGCAGGGAAGGTTCTCTGACAGAACTGGAATCCATCCAAAAGCAGCTGGCGGAAATGGATGGCTATGCCTGCACCGCTACCCTGACCCGTACCTCCGAAAAAGGCGAAAAAGTCTACGAAACCAAGCAATACTACAAATCCACCGGGGAATACCGCCTGGAACTGACCGCCCCCGAAAACGTGGCAGGAAACTACACTGTTTTCGACGGGGAACGCATCTGCCAGCATAACCCCAAGCTGGACAGCAGCATCATCAAAAACGTGCCGGAATCCCAGCAAAGAAACGAACTTTTCTTAGGGCAGTTCGTCCAGAATTATATGCAGTCCGAAGGGGTTAGTGTGGAAACCGCAGCTTTGGATGAATCCAAATGCGTCATTTTGGAAGCTGTCATTCCCGGTGGCGATCCTGCCATTTCCACAGAAAAGCTCTGGGTAGATCGAGAGACTCTCCTGCCTGTCCGCTTCATCATCTATGATGCCAGCGGCAAGGAACGCTACCAGATGGATTATCACGAATTTACATTCAATCCTCAGTTTGATGCATCCCTTTTCACCATCGAAGAATAAATCCCCCTGTTTCTGTCCATACTGAGAACAGTCAGCAGGGAAGTTTTTCAATTCATACATATTTCTTCCGCCGCTGACCAATCCAAACAGCGGAGTGTGAGAACATGATCGTCAGAAGAGGAGATATCTATTTTGCAGACCTGAGCCCCGTGGTGGGCAGCGAACAAGGGGGCATCCGCCCTGTCCTCATCGTTCAGAATGATGTGGGCAATAAGCATAGCCCCACCGTTATCTGCGCCGCCATCACATCCCAGATGAATAAAGCAAAGCTGCCTACCCATATTGCCCTTTCCTCCGCTGTTTATGCCCTGCCAAAGGATTCTGTCGTACTGCTGGAACAGATCCGAACCATCGATAAACAACGGTTGAAGGAAAAACTTTGCCATCTGGATGATGCCATGATGAAACGAGTAGATCAAAGCCTGCTCATCAGCTTAGGTTTGAAATAAAAAAAGGCTAAAAAAGCCCCAAAAACGATAACAAAAGCCTTGTGCAAACGCTCTGCCCAAGGCTTTTCTCTATTTCCGTCTTATCTTTTTTTGCCCTTACCGGCACTGACCAGCACCAGCCACAGGAAATACAGCAGGATAAACACCACTGTAAAGACCACTACCTGCTTCAAAGTAATGGCTGCACCTGTAATGAGCATGAATCCGTGGTAAAAGATACTGCAAAGGCAGCCGGATTTTACCGCACGGATAAAAAGTTCTCTTACATCCATTTCTATTTCTCCTATCATTTCAAGTCAAACCATATGCGCCATCGCTTTTCGGATGAAACGATCAGGATTCGTTCGTCCCAAGGATGATGCGGATATCTGCGCTGCCCACTTCATCGGGTGCCAGTTCCACCTTTGCATTATTGAAGTATTTCACCAGATCCTCCCCTGCGCCTTCAGTTTTGACCTGAATCCGCGTATAATTCAACTGCTCACCGTTATAGTTCGTCGGATCTGTCAGGCGGAAGCCTTCACCGCTCAGCATTTCTGTAAATCTGCCTGCAAGACCTGCCACGTTGCCCCCATTGGAAACCTCGATCAAAAGGCTCTTGCTGTCGATAGAGCCATCTTCGTTCACCTCAGGAGCCACGCTGTAGAAAATACGGTCTACCATTTCCTGTGTGGCATCAGGATCATGGATGAAGTAGGACACACCGCCTACATACTGCCCCACACCGGGCAGCGTTTCCATGGTCATTTTGCTCATGTCGATCTTTGTGATATAGTTGGCATATTTCAATGCATCAGACAGACTGACATCTGTTTCCACATGTTTATACATGACCTTGATATAATCGCCCAGGTTCTTTAGGATGCTTTCCGTACTCAGCACCTTCTCGGCCAGTGCCTTCAGGAACAGCTGCTGCACCTGAATACGGCCAACGTCCCCGTTTGCATACCCTTTCCGGTAACGCACCAACTGCAGCGCCTTATTGCCATCCAATGTCTGCAAGCCTTTTTTCAGGTCGATATTGATATCGCCTGTATCGCTCATATCCCATTTCATATCCTGGGGAACATCTACCTCTACACCGCCTACGGCATCTACAATTTCCACCAGTGCATCAAAGTCCACTTTTACATAATGGTCGATGCTGATGCCCAACAAATCCTCCAGCTGCAACACTGCCGCCTCAGGGCCATGCTCTTTCCCGCCAATGGCATGGACTGCGTTGAATTTCATCACGCCATATCTTCCACCCAGCAGGGTTTCCACCTCATCGCAAACGGAAACTCGGGTATCTCTGGGAATGGAGATCAGGTTTAGGCTTTCCTGAGCGCTGTCATAATGTACCACAAAAGCCACGTCTGTTCTGGTGCCGTCCTTATCTACACCGAAAACAGCCACGTTCATTTTGATATTTCTGCCCAACAGCGCATCCAGAATATTCATATCTGTTGCGTTTGTAGTGATGCCCAGATCGGAAAAGGGCATATTGCCTGTCACCTTATAATAGGCAAAGCACGCGCCGCCTGCCAGAATCACGAACACCATCACAATGGAGCATACGATTTTAAAAAAGGTTTTGATCGGATTAAAAGGTTTTCTTCTCTTCGGTGCTCTTCTTTTTCCACTCATTTATTCTTCTCACCCATTCATCAGTTCTTCATCCATAGTCTGTGCATCTTCTGCCGGTTCGATTCCGTTGATCCTCCAGTCGATCAGTTCCTTGATACCTTCTTCATCCAGATAAACATATTTCCCCGGATCGCCCACATAGGGCACCGTATCGCTGGTAATCTTATCCGGATCAAAATCCTTCACATATTTTACGTATTTCAACGCTTCCGATACGGAAATATTGCTTTCCGTACAATCCAGCACCACCTTCACCAGATCATTCAGATTATTCAGCAATGTCTCAGAGCTGCATATCTTCCTAATCAATGCCTGTATAAAGTCTCTTTGCACTTCCACACGTTTCAAGTCCTTCTGCGCATAGCCGTCACGGAAACGCACCAGCTGTTCCGCCTTGTCCCCGTCCAAGTGCTGCATCCCTTCCTGCAGGTTGATGAGCGGACCACCATTATCTCGCATATCCCAGTACATATCCTGCGGCACATAAAAATCCACACCATCTACAGCGTCTACAATTTCTTTGAAAGCGTTCAAATCCACCTTTACATAATAATCCATTTTAACGCCAAGAATTTCCTCCAGCATTGCAACAGAAAAAGCACAGCGGTTGCCCTTGCCGGCATAGGCGTGTACCTCCGTCAGCTTGCACTGCCCATATACACCATTCTGCTGGGGTACATATTGATTATCTTTTTCCAGAAAGGCGATCATCTCATCCGTCATCGTTACACAGCTATCCCGTGGTACGGAGATCAAATGCAGTTCTTTGGTAGTTGTATTGAAGCTGGCAAGGATATCCACATCGGCACGGAAACCATCCTCGTCTGTCCCCAAGATTGCCACATTGATGACTTCTTTGATCTTGGACTGATCTGCCGTAGAAACAACAAAGTCGGAATTTTCCGCCTTGCCCTGCCATTGATCCATGGCTACCCAAACCTTTGCCACAGCGTATGTACCGATCAGGATCAAAATCAGCGTGACCATCAGCAAAATACTTCTGCGGCGTCTCTTTCGCTGTCCTGCCCTGCGGCGGGACATCCTTCTGCCTTGGGCCACCCTTCTGGGGTCGATATAGGTCTGTTCGTCATATTCCCCTCTTTGCAGTTCTTCGGGGTAAGGGGCGCGGGTCTGTCTGCGGCGCACCTGACGCTGGCGCAGCTCCATATCATCGGGGGGTCTGCGGCGTCTTCTGTATTCTCTCTTTTCACCCATGATCTCTATTCTCCTCTAGTTCAGAGTTTACTGACAATATCATGTCTATTTCTTTGCAACCCTATAATTATACCAAATCTGACAATCCCTGACAATAACGGAATGGTCGTTCCTTCCATTTTTTCACAGTTTTTGCCTTTTGTATAGATTTCTTATAAAATTCGGGTCTATCCTATTTTATTATACACGATTTCACCCACATGAAAAGGGACAAAATTCTTAATTTTCCAACCTTCCCCCTTTCCGCCTTTCTTTACTTTTCCGACAAATTCTCGTATAATCCCTATTTATAAGGAAAAAACCATACAAAATTCGATTTGCAAGGAGGAATTTATATGAAGGAGCAAGCTTCCGAAAAAGCTTCTGTTTTCCATAAAATAAAGAAATTTTCAGCCACACCCCAGGGCATTGCTGTGACGCTTCTCATCAGTGCTGTTTTCATCACCGGTCTGGTCTATCTCATCACCACGACAAAAATCCTGCACGTAGGCTGGAAAGTTCTCCATGCACCTTCCATGCTGCTGCTGAATATCCTGCCGGTGCTGTTGGTATTACTGCTGCTCTTCTTCCTGACGAAGCGGCTGTTTTTCTCCGTCAGCTGCACCGGGGTGGTTCTGATCTTTTTCGCCATCGCAGACCGCATGAAGGTCTCCATGCGTCAGGAACCCCTGCTTCCCACCGACCTGACACTGGTAAAAGAAGTCGTCGCCATCCTGAAAACCTTTCCCGTCTATCAGCTTGTCCTGATCGGGCTGCTGCTTGTCCTTTTTACGGCACTGCTGGTGCTGAGCTTCAGAAAATCCACAAGGGCAGCGCTGACTGCCGCCCCCCGTATCATCGGTATCCTTCTGGTCATCGTCTGCGCCTTTGGGGCAAATCACTTCTGGTATGCCGATAAAGCCCTTTACGACAGCTATCCTACCGTAGACAACCCTTATTTTCAGGTAAACCAATACAACACCCGTGGGATGATCTATTCCTTCCTGCATCAGTTCAACATCACCCAAATGAAAGCCCCTGAAGGCTATGATGCCACCTACTTTGCAGAACTGGAAGATACCGACTGGGCAGCCCCCGAAGCAACCTCAGGCGAAAAAACACAGTATCCCCATATCGTAATGATTATGGGAGAAGCCTTCTCCGATCTCAGCGAAAACGAGCATCTGGATTTTACCAACTATCGGGATCCTCTGGAAAATTTCAAGGCCATCTGTGCAGAAGAAGACACCATCAGCGGGCATATCGTAGTGCCCAATTTCGGCGGCGGCACCTCCAACACGGAATACGACGTTTTGACGGGCTGTGCTACCCGTTATCTGGACAGCTCACTGCCCTCCTATAACTTTATCCACAGCGATTTTGACGGTATGCCCCGTCAACTTGCAAAGCTGGGCTACGACACCCTGTCCATCCACCCCGGCTACGCCTGGTTCTATAACCGCCAGAATGTTTACCCCGATCTTGGCTTCGAAACCTGCTATTTCCTGGAGGATTCCTTCGATCTGGCAACCCAGGGCTATGGCGGCTATATCAATGAGGAGGCCACCATGGACAAGATCATCGAAACGCTGGATACCCACATCAAAGAAAAGGATACCCCTCTTTTCTCCTTCACCGTGACCATCCAGAACCACGGCCCCTATGAAAAGAAATACGGCACACTGCCTGCTAATTTCTCCACGGATGTACCACTGGATGCAACCCAGACAGACCTCCTGACCCAGTATTTCCAAGGCATCCTGGATGCGGATGAACAGATTGGCCGTCTGAAGGAATATGCGGAAAATTCCGATGAGCCTATCGTACTGGTCTATTTTGGCGACCATCTGCCCGGCTTTTCTAACGGCATGGAATTTTTCGACCTGTTGGACTACCCCATCGATGCCAACGGTACACCGGAAGAACAGCTGGCTGTTTATGAAACACCCTATTTCATCTGGCAGAACGACAGTGCAAAGGCTCTGGAAAATGTGCAGACCGCCGAAGAAATCGGCTTCCCCGAAAATGGTCTTATTAGTTCCCAGTTCCTGGGGTCTGCCGTGCTGGAGCTGTTCGTCCCCGGTTATGAATCCCCTCTTCACAGCTCTAACAACAGGCTGAGGAGAGAACTGCCCGTCTGCGCAGAAAATATTTATGTAAACAGCAAAGGTGATTTCACAAATACCCTTTCCGAAGAACAGACGAAATTGGTAAAACTCTTAAAAAATTGGCAATATTACAAGCTTTTTGACGAAAAACAGCCTTGATTTTTCGCCGCAATATTTTCGTGTCGGGAAACTTTTCCGACACTTTTTTCTTTTCTGTAATTTTTTAATCTCAGACAAGTAATCTTCTTTCTCTAAAATGCGCTGTTCTTGCCAAAAATAAATTCCTATATTTGCCATTTTTGTAATAAATTTATTGTAAATATTTTCCATTTCATATAAAAAATGATTTGCTGAAACAACCGATATTTATTGCGATATGACGCCTTCCCCAGTATTGTACTTATTTTAATACACACATATGAACAAAAAAAAGAGGATTTTTTAAAAATTTTTATTGAAATTATTTAATATATAGGGTAGAATAGTGTTGACCCTAATCATTGTTGCAATTTCTATTTCCTGACACGCTTTTTTGCAGAAGGGAAATTTGAGGGAGGGGATTGCGACAAGAAGAAGTTTCGTTTTGCGAAATTTTTTCATCACAAGAATGGTTTTTCCATTCTCGCTATTATCATTATTTTATGTAAGGAGGAATTCTTATGACAGCAACTGAAAATCGTGGTCAATTTGGTTCCAAGCTAGGCTTTATCCTGTCTGCGGCTGGTTCTGCTGTAGGTCTGGGTAACATCTGGAAATTCCCCGGCAAAGCTTACAACTGCGGCGGTGGTGCTTTCCTAATCGTTTACATCCTGATGGTTGCCCTTATCGGTACAACTGTTATGATGGCTGAATTCACAATTGGTCGTAAAACACACAAAAACGCCATCGGTGCTTTCCGTGAGATCAACGAAAAATGGGCCTTTGCAGGTGGTCTGGGTGTCCTGACCGGTTTCATCATCCTGTGCTACTATTGCCAGGTTGGCGGTTGGACAATGAAATACATCTATGCTTACATCGTTGAAGCAAAGACTGTATATGCTGACCCCATGGCTTATTTCTTGGGTATGTTGGGTGCAAATGGCTTCCCTCTGCAGGGTGCTATTATCTTCCCTCTGATCTTCCTGTTGCTGACATGTTTCATTATCAGCCATGGTACTGCTGGTATTGAAAAAATGTCTAAAGTGCTGATGCCTCTGCTGTTCGTGCTGCTGATCGGTCTGATGATCCGTTCCTGCACACTGCCCGGTGCTGACGAAGGTCTGAAATACATGCTGCATGTAGACTTCTCTACCATCGGTAC
>JAETUG010000016.1 GCA_021768705.1 Bacillota bacterium | reverse complement strand
CATACCATTATTTCAGACCAGCGAATATCGGTGGTCTTATTTTGATGTTCAAAATCCTTCATAAAACTTTTTGCCTAAAAACATCAATTTGTTATTGACTTTTAATTTGCAGGCTTATTTTCTATTATACGGTTAAAACATAAAAATGCAAGAGAAACAATAAAAATTACGGAAAAACCGTTGACAATTACGGTTAAAACGTAGTATCATAAATGCAAGGAGAGAATAATATTTTTTTTAGATAAGTTTACGATTTAACCGTAAATCTGAGAGGAGGAACGACATGAGAGAAAAAAGAAGATGGCAGAATACTTGGCTGAGGGAGATCGCCATGCAGCAGGGAATGAAGATAGGAAGTGAGATCATCATTCGGGAACGCTCTTTGCTAAAGGATTATAGCTACATCACAAGACAGATTCGGTTCGGAGTGGTGCTGGAGATGTATCCCTATCATTTCTATTGCCGTATGTCCGATGGAACGAAGGAGTCCTTTCGTTACAATGAATTTTTAGGGAGTGAAGCAAGGCTGATCCGCCTGAAAGAGAAAAAATGCAGATCCATAAAAATTGCAAAAAAAGAAAAAGACTATGGAGTGGCGGCTTAAGAAAACAGGATTTGTTTCATGTTTTTCACTAAACTGCGGGTGTTTTGAAATAAAAAACGAGAGAAGGATTCTCTCGTTTTTTACGTCTGTATTCGGATTATTCAAAGAACAGAGTGCTTACGTCCAGTTCGTTTTCGATCATGCCGGATTTGAACATGAAATCTGCTGTGCTTTGGAAGCCTGCTTTATCTGCTTCTGTGATCTCTGTGGAGAAATCGTAATATGCATACATTTCTGCAACGGCTGCTGCATCCAGATCCAGTTCTGCTGCCACGGTCTGCAGGGCTTCTGCTTCATTTTCGCTGATGAAGGCGGCGATCTCATCCTGTGCTGTTTTCAGCTTTTCGATGATTTCAGGATGTGCGTTGTAGAATTCATTTGTCACGGCTACAGCGATGATGGCATTGATGAGGCCTTCCCCATCTGCAACCAAATGATACCCCTGCTGTTTTGCCTGATATGCTGTTGCGCCGGCTAACAGAGCGATATCCAGACTGCCGCCGTCCAGGGCTGCCTTGGCTTCGGGGATAGACATGTTTACATAATCAACATCGTCGATGGTCATATCTGCAGTTGCCAGATAGGATACCAGAAGTTCATGCAGATTTGTACCAGCGGGGCCTGCGATGGTCTTGCCGCGCAGGTCTTCGGGGGAAGTGATACTTTCATCCTGTGTATACATACAGAAAGCCTTGGGAGAACGGCTGTACATATTCAGCACCTTGATATCTGCATCATTTGCTGCAGAAAGGATCACGGATGTGGCACCAACGGCATACAAAACCTGTACATCGCCGGAAGCCAGTGCCTGTGTTTGGTCTGCGCCGGATGTCAACTCCGCGTATTCCACGGAAATGCCCATATCTTCGAATGTGCTTGCGAAGATGCCTTTTTCCTTTTCAATGATGGTAGGCACGTTCAGGGGGGCTGTGACATAGGTGAATGTCAGCTTGTCCAAGGATTCCTCTGCGGAACCACCGCCGCATCCTGTCAGTGCTGTTGCAGCCATCAGGGCTGCCGTTGCCATGGCGATAAATCTTTTTTTCATAGGGAACCTCCTAAAATTTTGAATGATTTTTTATTGTAAGCTGTTGATGAAACAGCTTTTTTACACTATAAATCCAGCTGTTGGATGATCTCTCGTTTCAATGCAATCAATTCCTCTGCCAACAGGTCTCTTTCGTCGCTGTCTGTTTCGATGAGAAATTCCTTTTTGATTTGCCCGTTTTCAATGATTGCGATTTTATGTCCCAAAAGCAGGGCTTCATCAATGCTGTGGGTGACGAAAAGGATGCTGGCACCCCGGTTTTTCTGTAGGCGAATCAATTCTTTCTGCATCTGATTTCGGGTGAAGTAGTCCAAAGCGGCGAAGGGCTCGTCCATCATAATGAAGGATGGCTCATAAGCCAAAGCCCGAGCGATGGCGACTCGCTGCTGCATGCCGCCGGAAAGCTGATGGGGGAAGGCTTTTTCAAAGCCCTTCAAGCCCACAGTATCAATGATATTCTGGATTGTTGCATCCAAGCAAGGCTGTTTTTTCAGCCCGAATTTTACGTTGTCCCACACATTCAGCCAGGGCATCAAGCGAGATTCTTGAAAGACGAAGGCTGTTTTATGGGCTGTATCGAAATGAATCTCACCGGAATCGGGAGATTCCAGACCGCCCACCAGACGGAGCAGGGTGGTTTTCCCGCAGCCACTGCGACCGAGGATAACGGTGATGCTTTTTTCGGGAATCTGCAGATCGATCCCTTTCAAAACGTGGATAGTATGTCCGTCCACAGGATAGGTTTTCTGTATTTGTTTCAACTCAATTCCAGCCATTTTCACCATTTCCTTTAAACAGTTTTCTCAACAGGATACCAAAGAGCTTATCGGTCACCAGACCAACGATGCCCACTACGAAAATACCAACGATGACTTTATCTGTACGGCTCATTTCCTGGGCGAATAAGATCATGTGGCCGATGCCAGAGGAGGCGGCAATCATTTCTGCCCCGATGATGGCACGCCAGCTATACCCCATGCCGATCCGCATGCCAACGAGAATATCGGCAGAAGCGTAGGGCAGGATGATATGTTTGAATTTTTCAAATCTTGTATATCCAAAGGCATCGCCCACCTCCAATAGTTTTTGGTCGCAGCCCGTAAAGCCTTTGACAATATTCAGATACATGGGGAAGAAGGAGGCCAGCACGATGATGACCGTTTTTGTTGTTTCCCCGATGCCGCACCAAAGGATGAGCAGAGGGATCAAGCTCAGCGGGGGAACATTGCGGAAAAACTGTACGATGCAATTATAATATTTTTCCGAAGACGGCACCAGAGAGCGGAACATCCCCAAAAGAAAGGCCAGCAGGAAGGCGATGGCAAAGCCTTTTAGGATGCGGACGAGAGAGATGATGACATCTTGGAAGATTTCGCCGCTTTTCAGCATTTTCAGAAAGCTATGAAAGACCTTTTCCGGAGGCGGCAGGACATATGTACTGAAAATACCCAATCTGCAAACGAGGAACCACAGGGCAACTACAAGGATGATGCCAAGGAAAGGCGCAAGGGTAGAAAGTGTTTTTTTCAATTTTTATCCTCCTCGTCTTTCGCTAAAAATTTGCTGTAAAAATAGAAAGAGTCTGCACAAAAAAGCGCAGACTCAAAAATAGGGGATGCTTGTCCCTTTGATTCAAAATACCTGTCTGTACGCCTTTTCACTCAGGTGTTACCCTTTACAATCAGCACGATTTTCTGTCAGTATAACATACTTGTCATAAAAAGGAAAGAGAAAAAAGCCCTGTTGATTTGACAAGGCTTTTCAACGAGGACGGAGGGATTCGAACCCTCGCACCGGTTGCCCGGCCTACCAGATTTCGAGTCTGGACTCTTCAACCACTTGAGTACGTCCCCAAAGAATATTTGATTGATACAATAGCCAATATATTATATCAGGAACCGTAGGAAAAAGCAATCAATTTTACGAGAGGGAAAAGAAATCAGGAGTGTTCCCTTGACACATCCTTCCAAGTCCTGTAAAGTTAGATATAGTGGCGCAGACTGTGATTTTTTCAACATATTGGGTCTGCGCAGAAAAGAAATGGAGCAGATATCCCTATGAAGAAGCAGCAAAATTCAAATTATAATAACGAAAGTATCACTTCCCTGAAGGGGGCGGATCGTGTCCGACTGCGCCCCGGGGTCATTTTTGGTTCCGATGGTTTGGATGGGTGTGAGCATGCCTTTTTTGAGATCCTTTCCAACTCTATCGACGAGGCAAGAGAAGGCTTTGGCAAAAAGATCGAAATTATCCGTTATAAAGACCAGTCTATTCTGGTGAAGGACCATGGTCGTGGGATCCCTGTGGATTATAACCCCAAGGAAGACCGTTTCAACTGGGAACTGGTTTTCTGTGAGCTTTATGCAGGGGGGAAATATCAGAACAACACAGGTGAAAACTACGAATTCAGCTTGGGGCTGAATGGTTTGGGTACTTGTGCCACCCAGTATGCTTCTGAATTTATGGATGCAGTCATTTATCGGGATGGCATGTGCTATCAGCTCCACTTTGAAAAAGGGGAAAATGTGGGCGGACTGATGAAGGAAGCGGCGGAAAAACAACCAACAGGTACACAGATCACCTGGCGACCGGATCGGGATGTTTTCACGGATATTCATATCCCCTTGGCATATTTTCAGGATGTGCTGAAAAAACAGGCGGTGGTGAATGCAGGTCTGCTTTTCGATCTGTATGATGAGGAAAGTGGTGAGACCTTCCACTATTGCTATGAAAACGGCATCAAGGATTACTTGACGGAGCTGAGCGGCGAAAAGGGTCTGACTTCCGTGCATTATCTGCAGACGGAGACCAGAGGCCGTGACCGTGAGGATAAGCCGGAATATAAGCTGAAATTCGAAACGGCGTTCTGTTTCAATAATCATGTGAATGTGCTGGAATATTATCATAACTCCAGCTTTTTGGAATATGGCGGTTCTCCTGACAAGGCAGTGAGAAATGCTTTTGTTTTCGCCATCGATAAATATTTGAAAAACAATAATCTGTATAAAAAGGATGAAAAGAAAATTACCTTTGCAGATGTGGAAGATAGTTTGATTTTGGTCATCAACTCTTTTTCCACAGTGACCAGCTATGAAAATCAGACGAAAAAATCCATCACCAATAAATTTATTCAGGAAGCCATGACGGAATTCTTCCGTCAGCAGTTGGAAATCTATTTTATCGAAAATAAAATGGATGCGGATAAGATCGCTGCGCAGGTGCTGGCGAATAAGCGCAGCAGGGAAACAGCGGAGAATACGCGTATCAATGTCCGCAAAAAGCTGACAGGCAATCTGGATATGAATAACCGTGTGGAAAAATTTGTCAACTGCCGTACAAAGGATGTTTCCCGCAGAGAAATTTACATTGTGGAAGGGGATTCCGCTCTGGGCTCCTGTAAGCAGGGCAGAGATGCGGAATTTCAGGCGATTATCCCCATTCGTGGCAAGATTTTGAATTGCCTGAAGGCGGATTACAATAAGATTTTTAATAACGATATCATCATCGATCTGCTGAAGGTTTTGGGCTGTGGGGTGGAAGTGAAATCGAAGCATGATAAGGGGCTCAATTCCTTTGACATCGAACAGCTTCGTTGGAGCAAGATCATCCTTTGTACCGATGCGGATGTGGATGGTTTCCAGATCAGAACGTTGCTTTTGACGATGCTTTATCGTCTGGTGCCGACGCTGATCTATGAAAAGAAGGTTTATATTGCGGAATCGCCCTTGTATGAGATCCGTCATGGAAAGGATAAATATTTTGCTTATACCGATACAGAAAAAAATCAGATCGTTTCCAAATTGAAGGGTAAAGTAAAGATCAAGCGTTCCAAAGGTCTGGGCGAAAATGCGGCGGAAATGATGTGGGAAACGACCATGAACCCGGAAACACGCCGCCTCATTTTGGTAACGCCCGATGAAGCGGAGCGTACCCAACAGATATTTGAATTGCTTTTGGGGGAAAACCTTGCGGGCAGAAAAGAATATATTTCTTCCGAGGGGTACAAATATTTAGATATGATCGATTTAAGCTAAGATTTTATCCGAAATCAGGATTTTGAGTTGAGCGACAGAGTTTTTTATAGAAAGTGGTATAGAAATGGCTAAGAAAAAAATAACAAGCAAAAAAGAATACCATGATAATTTTATACAGGAGCAGAAAATTACGGATACATTGGAAATCAACTATATGCCCTATGCCATGAGTGTGATTGTTTCCCGTGCGATTCCTGAAATAGACGGTTTCAAGCCTTCCCACAGAAAGCTCCTCTATACCATGTATCTGATGGGGCTTTTGAAAGGGGAACGGACAAAGTCTGCCAATGTGGTAGGGCAGACCATGAAGCTGAATCCCCATGGGGATGGTGCCATTTATGAGACCATGGTGCGCCTGACCAGGGATAATGAAGCATTGTTGGTGCCCTTTGTGGATTCCGAGGGAAACTTTGGGAAATATTATTCCAAGGATATGGCCTATGCGGCATCCCGTTATACGGAGGTAAAGCTGGAGCCGATCTGTCAGGAGATTTTTGCGGATATCGACAAGAATACCGTCGATTTTGTGGATAACTATGACGGCAGCATGAAAGAGCCGGCCCTTTTGCCCACCACCTTTCCCAATATCCTTGCCAATCCAAACTTGGGCATCGCCGTTGGGATGGCGTCCTCCATTTGCAGCTTCAATTTGGCGGAGCTGTGCGAGGCAACGGCGAAATTTATCAAGGATGACAGCATTGATCTGTGTGAGCATCTTTCCGCACCGGATTTTTCTACTGGTGGTCAGCTGATTTACAACCGTAAGGAACTGGAACAGATTTATCGGACAGGTCGCGGCAGTGTGAAGCTGCGGGCAAAATACCGTTACGATAAAAAGGATAACTGCATTGAAGTGTATGAAATTCCTTATACCACCAATATCGAAGCTATCGTGGATAAAATCATTGCCTTGGTGAAGGCAGGCAAGATCAAGGATATCACTGATGTGCGGGACGAATCCGACTTGAATGGTCTGAAAATTGCCATCGATCTGAAAAGAGGGACGAATGTAGACCTGCTGATGCAAAAGCTGTATGCCATGACATCCTTGGCAGACAGCTTTAGCTGCAATTTCAACGTCCTTATCCACGGCAGACCTATGACCTTGGGGGTAGGCGATATTTTGAAGCATTGGACATCCTTCCGTATGGATTCTATCCGCCGACAGATCGCTTATGATATTCAGAAAAAATCTGAAAAATACCATCTGCTGGTGGGGCTTTCCAAGATTTTGGCAGATATCGATAAAGCTATCGCCATCATCCGCAATACGGAAGAGGAAAAGATGGTCGTGCCCAATCTGATGGCAGGCTTTGGGATCGATGAGGTGCAGGCAGACTATATTGCGGAAATCAAGCTGCGGAATATCAACAAGGAATATATCTTGAAACGCATCGATGAACTGGAATCTTTGGAAAAAGAAATCAGGGATTTGAATGAAACACTGAAATCTGATGCAAAAATCAAAAATATCATCTGCAAACAGCTTCGCAGTGTGGCAAAAAAATATGGTAAGCCCAGAAAAACAGAGATCATTCACGAGGACGATGTGACAGTCCTGACAAAGGATGACTTCATTGAAGATTATGCGGTGCGCTTCTTCCTGACGGAGCAGAATTATTTCAAGAAAATTTCCCAGGCTTCCCTGCGTATGGCAGGCGAGCAGAAGCTGAAGGAAGAAGATACCATCCTGATCGAGCAGGATGGCATGAACCGTATGGAACTGCTGTTCTTCTCCAATCAGCAGAATGTCTATAAGCTGAAAGCTTCGGATGTGGCAGATACGAAGGCCAGCGCATTAGGGGAATATCTGCCCAATCTGCTGAATATGGAAGCGGGCGAAACAATCGTTTACATGACTGCAACGGCGGATTATACCGGACAGATGGTATTCTTCTTTGCCAATGGTAAGGCGGCGAAGGTTCCTTTGCATGCATATGAAACCAAGACAAACCGTAAGAAGCTCATCAATGGCTATTCTTCCAAAGCAGAGCTGGTGCGTATGGTGAAGATCGAGGAAGAAAGCGACTTCATTCTGATGCGGAATACAGATAAGGCCACATTGATGAATACGGAACTGATCCCTTCCAGCGCCACAAAGAATGCTTCAGGGGTACAGATCTATACCCTGAAGAAAAACAGTACGGTGACAAAGGTGTTTTCCAAGGAGGAATTCCAGACGGAAGACCACGAATATTATCGCACGAAAAAAATCCCTACCACGGGTCATTTTATCCAGGAGAAGGATAAGGTGACAAATGCCCTGCCGGGGCAGGTGGCCTTGGACGCAAACTGAAAGAAAGCAAAATCAGCCTTCGGAGTGGAGGCTTTTTTTGCGCCAGAAATAGAAAGATAGGTGACATAAGGCAGAAAAGTGGCGAATTTTTGCGGGAAAAACGGCATTTTCAGGGCTGTTGTGGAGTGGAAACAACATTTTGGGTTGCCAAGCTGGAATTTTGTGCTATAATGAAGTACAAACATGTGTTCACAGAATCGTAATGGAATCTAAATATTTTTGGAATATTTCAAACAAGCGAAGTTTTCAAAAACTCCGCTGAACTGGAAAGGATGAACTCTATGAAACGGTTTGCAGCTATCTTCTTGACGGGGATCCTATGCATCGCTGCGGCTGTCCCTTCCTTTGCCGCTATCCAAACCAATGCAGGCGAATGGGCAAAGCCTTCTATGGAATTTGCCTATAACGAAGGGTTGTTGACGGATGCGGAACTGCAGAAGGCGAAATCACCTATGAGCAGAAAAGAATTCTGTAAAATGGTCATGCGCTTTTTGCATATAGTGACGGAAAAGGACTGGAACGCAACCCAGACGAGCCCTTTCACCGATTGTGATGACAAAGATGTAATTGCGGCGTATGAAGCGGGTATCATCGGCGGCACAGACCCAGGGATATTTGCCCCTGACCAGACACTGACCAGAGAACAGATGGCGATCATGGTGGCCCGTGTCTTGAAAACCTGCGGCATCGACCTGACAGAAAAAGCAGTTAAAAATCCTTTTACAGACACATCTGTTTTGTATGATGCTTCTAATAAATACATCGATCAGCTGTATGGGATCGGCATCGTGGCAGGGTATGCAGACGGAACCTATGGCCCCTTCAAGGAAATGACGGTACAGGAAGCAGTTGTTTCTTTTGTAAAGGCATATCGCTACACCTTGGAACAGAGCGGCGAAGAGGGGAAGCCCGTGGAACCGGAACAGCCTGCAAATAAGCCGGAAGAACCAAAGACGGAAAAACCTGCAGTGCCTCAAGAAACGGAAACAGTGAAACCTGTGGAGCCTGTAACGCCGGAAGAACCGGAAACAGTGAAACCCACGGAGCCGGAAGCATCTGGAACAAAGCCGGAAGAACCAAAACAGACTGTTGCGGCGGCAACAGAAACTGTGACAGTGGGCAGTAAAAAGATTTCCCTGAATTGGACGGCAGAGGAGCTGGAAGCTGTTTGGGGCGAACCCGACCGTATCGATGAATCTGTCTATGGTCTGGACAGATATATCTATATCAATGAATATGTGGATTATTTCTTTGCCACGTTCCAAAACGGCAAGGTGGTTGAGATTTTTGTTCCAGGAACAGATTTTTCTTATTTGGCAATGAATGGAAAAGGAACCATGGCAGATATCAAGAATCTTGCCTATGTCAGCAGTGCAGAGCATAGCGGTGTGATCCATAATGAAATTTCTGAAGCCAGAGTACCTTTGGATTATGAAGGGAATATTTGCGGTCTGCTGCTGCAGACAAAAGCATTTGTGCAGGAAAAAGATCCGATGAGTATGCTGCAGTATTCCACAAAAGCGGACATCGAAGCCCAGCTGTTGGACCTGGTTCAGGTGCGCAGAACGGAAAAGGGTCTGCCTTTGCTGGTCTGGGATAAAAAGCTTTGGGATGTGGCAAGAGCCCATTCTGAGGATATGACTGCAAACAACTATTTTGATTACAACAGCTCTGATGGCACGACTCCCTTTGGTCGTATCATGGAAAGGGGCAAAACATTTTTGACCGCCTCTGAAGTCATTGCAAGACAGAGAGGGGATGTGGTCAATGTATATCAGGAATGGATGCGTTCCGCTGCGAAGTATAATGGTCTGGTGGATCAGACCATGCAGGAGGTTGGCATCGGGGTCTCTTCCAGAACGAAGATACTGCATGTGACGGTAGACTTTTGCGGACAAGGGACACAGACAAAAAAATAAAACAAAAAAAGCCTTGAACGATTCGGTTCAGGGCTTTCTTTTTGTTCAGAAATTTTCTGTCAGTTCCAGCAGTTTTTTCTCAATCAGAGCATAAAATACATCGTAGCCGGCATTGCTCCAATGGACACCATCAAACTGGAAAAGGGCATCATAAGCCTCGAAGCCGTTCTTTTCTTTGACTTCCCAAAAGGCTTTATATACATCGATAACGGGACAGCCATAGGATTTTGCCAGTTTCAGCACGATATCCCGATAAAGTTCGATGCGGTCGGTAGTGGTGAAGGGATAAAAATCCGTATCCACCACGGGAGGAGGGGTGATGAGCAGGGGCAGGCAATAGCCGCCGTTGAATGCCTTGGCATCATGTCTGCAAGCCAGCAGCTGTTCGATCATGAACATCATATTATGTTCATATTCCCAAGGGGTACGATATTGTCCTTCATTGAGGGCACTGTCATTGGAGCCCAGAAGGATAGCGGTGATATGGGGTTTCAGCCGCAGAACATTGCTGTCCAGCCTTTGCTTGGCTTCACGGGTCGTTTCCCCGTTGATGCCGCGGTTATAGACCTTCCAGCGGATCGAAGGATTCTTTTCCGGTAATGCCTTCGCCAGGCGGGAAGGATATGCAACATGGGATAATACACCGTAGCCATATGTCAAGCTGTCGCCAAAAGCGACCAATCGAAATTCTTTCATCGGGAGACCTCCTTTTTTTTCTTTGATCTTATTGTAACGGCGGAAGAAAGCAAAGTCAATCAATGGTGCATCGGCCTTAGTCGTTAATGCAGTCCAGAAAAGGATTGATGGCTTGTATCACGTCTTTTTTGAAGCTGCGGCTGATGAAAGCAGTTTTATTGGAACCGAAAAAGGAGATGACCCATGGGTCTTTTGTTTTATCGATAAAGGATATTCTTCTCAGATTGCAGATATAGGAGCGGTGGGTCTGTACGAAATAGGGCGCGGGCAATACTTCGCGGATACGATAAAGGGGAACAGGCAGACAGATGGTGTGGTTGGTCAGATGGATGATGGATTTTTTCTGCCCGCTTTCTACAAAAAGGATATCTTTGTGAGGAATGTTATAAATGCCCTTGGCAGTATTGATGCGGCAGTGGAGAGCTTCGATCTGTTTTGCAGGATGTATTCTATCCAAGACCTCTTTTCCTGCGCCGGAATAGAAGTCTTGGATGGTTTGTTGTACTTCATCTTCAGAATTAACAATTAAAATTGCATACATAGTTTTTTCCTTTCCATTCAAGTTGAAAATCATTTTTGTCATATTTCCTCGTAATTTGATATATTTTATCACACAATGTGAAAAAAGTGAAACATTTTTATTAAAAATTGCAAAAAAAGCATACTTTTTTTACAATATATTCACAATTTGTGATGATCTGTTACTGGAATGATTCAGCGATGCCTGCATAGGATAGGAAAAGAAGGGAGGACGAGCTGATGCAGACAGAAGCGGTTTGGCGGGCATTGCCCCGAAGGATACGAGAAGTTTTGCCGGAGGAAAGTCTTGTGGATGTGCAGGAGATACGGCTGAGAAGCGGACAACCTTTTCTGTTGAAAACAGCAGAGGGAATATTTTCTTTGCAGAAGAACGGCGGTCTGCTTTCTGCGCCTTGGGAAAAGGGGATTCGTATTTCTACGGCAGACCTGAGAGAGACAGTGTCCCTTTTAAGTGCTTATTCTCTTTATGCCTTTGAGGAGGAATTGCGGCAGGGGTATATCACTATGGAGGGAGGACACCGTGTAGGCTTTTGCGGAAAGGCAGTTTTGGAAAACGGCGAAATTCGGACGCTGCGCCAAATCAACGCATTGAATATTCGTATTGCCAGGGAGCAGAAGGGGTGGGGGGAGCAGTTTTTGCCATATCTCATGGAAGAGGATATCTTTTGCCATACCTTGATTGTCTCTCCGCCGGGCTGTGGCAAAACGACGCTTCTGCGGGATATTGTCCGCTGTCTCAGCGAAAGAGGAAAGACGGTTGGCGTGGTGGATGAACGGGGAGAGATCGCCCCTTTGCGGGATGGCACACCTCAGATGGATGTGGGCCCTTGTACCGATGTGCTGGAGGGGTGCCCGAAAGCAAAAGGAATGGTATTGCTGCTGCGGAGTATGTCCCCGGATATCATCGCAGTGGATGAATTGGGGCGAAAGGAGGATATCGAAGCGGTAGAGGAAGCCTTGTATGCAGGGGTGAAGCTGGTGGCCACTGCCCATGGACGGGATTTTGCCGATTTGGAGACCCGTCCCCAGCTGTGTTCTCTGATTCGTAAAAATGTTTTTGAACGATATCTTTTTCTCTCTAACCGAACCGGCGTGGGAACAATGGAAGAAATCAGAGATAGGAATGGAAAAGTTATTTGGAAGGGGGAGAGGGAATGATTCGGTTGGCAGGTATCGCACTTGTGTTGGGAGCAACTCTGTGGTTCGGGGCATATTTCGCGGTGAAGGAAAAATATCGTCTGAAAGAACTGGAAGAATTGGAACGGGGCATCCTGCTGCTGCAAAGCCAGATCCAATATCTTTCTGCCCCTTTGCCGGAGGTGCTGGAAAGCATTAGTTGGAAAACCGATGGCATCATCGGAGAGATTTTTCAGGAAGCGGCGGAGCGTATGGCGGAACGGGACGGCGCATCGGCGGAACTGATCTGGGAGGAGGTATGGCGGAAACAGGCAGTACATACATTCTTGACAGGGGAAGAGCTGGATGCTGTGCTCCTCTTCGGCAGGACTCTGGGCTATTTGGATAAGGAACAGCAGGAAAGCAGCGTCCGTCTGCTTTTGCGATACATTGAAAATGCTTTGGAGCAAGGAAAGAAACGATTGGAGAAAAACGGCAGGCTTTACTATGGCATGGGCGGGCTGAGCGGCTTGCTCATTGTGGTGACACTGCTGTGAAGGGGGAAGAAAAATGGAGATCAATATCGTATTCCGCATTGCGGCGGTAGGGATTTTGGTGGCAGTGCTGAATCAGGTGCTGATTCGGGCAGGACGGGAAGAACAGGCGATGATGACCACTCTGGCAGGGCTGGTGGTGGTGCTTTTCTGGGTCATCCAGTATATCAGCCAATTGTTTGATACAGTGCAGACCCTGTTTCAGCTATGAAAGGGGCGATTCTATGGAAATGGGAAGGATCATTGCGCTGGGATTGGTGGGAACGGTATTTGCCGTTTTGCTGAAAAAGGAAAATCCTCAGATTGCCATGCTGGTGGCTGCCATCACGGGCATTTTGATTTTTGGGATGATCTGTGTGCCCTTGGGAAATCTGATCGCTTTGCTACGAGAAACGGCGGAGCAGGCAGGCGTAGGCAAGGGCTATTTTGCCGTGGTGCTGAAGGTTATTGGCATTGCGTATCTGACGCAATTCGGTGCGCAGCTTTGTGCCGATGCCGGGGAAGGGGCTGTGGCGGCGAAGATTGAATTGGCAGGAAAAATCCTGATGATGACGGCAGCCGCACCGGTACTGATGGGGCTGTTGGAAATGGTCATGGGGCTGGTATAGGAGGGAGCAGGATGAAAAAGTGTTTGCTGGTTTTGGTGCTACTCCTTTCATTTTTGCCAACAACGGCTTCCGCAGCAGAGGTCGATGCCCAGACCATTGAAGCAGAGCTGGAAAAACTGGAAACGGAGGCTGTGGATGAAGCGGCGGAAGATTTAGATGCTGATGTGGGATTTTCGAAGCTTCTGAAGGATGTGGTGTTGGGAGAATTTGATTTTACCTTCGCCGGGCTGAAAGAAAAAGTATTAGAAGCAGCCTTTGGAGAATTTCGGGTGCAGGGAAAGTTGTTGACGCAATTATTGTTGATCGTTATTTTGAGTGCCATTTTGAAGCAGTTCAACGATTCCTTTCAGGGAAAATCAGTGGGGGAAATGGGCTTCTATATTTGCTATATGGTGCTGGTTGTGGTGATATTATCCTCATTTTATGCCATTTCTGCGTGCGTTGTGGAGAGGGTGAAAGGGATTTGTGGAGTGTTTGGGGCGATGGTACCCATTTTTCTCATCCTTTCTGCATCCTCCGGCAATCTGACACAGGGGGCGCTGATGGGGCCTGCCATCATGGGCGGCTCGGCGGCGTTATCCGTTGCCATCAGCCGTATTATCATTCCTGCCATTCTATTAGCCATCGCCTTGGAAATGGCTGACCATATTTCGGAAAAACCCATCCTGGGAAAATTCGCGGAGCTGCTGCGCCAATGCATCAGCTGGGGCATGAAGGGGGCTGCTATGGCTTTTATGCTGCTGATCTCTCTGCAGAAAATCGGCGGAGGAGCTTTGAATGGCCTAGCGGCAAAAACGGCGAAGATCGCAGTAGGTGCGGTGCCCGTAGTGGGCGATGTCATGGGGGGCGCAGTGGAAACGGCAGCGGCGGTGGCAGGAACCCTAAAAAGCGGGACTTTGGTGGCAGCGGCAGTGTTTTTGCTGCTTCTCTGCATCCCTTTGGTGGTGAAGCTGTTGGTCATCATGCTGGTGTTCAAGCTGACGGCAGCGGCGGCGGAATTTATCTGTGAGGAGCGGCTGGTGGAATGCATTTCCGCCGCAGGGGAATACACAGGACTGCTTTTGGGCGTGGTTTTTCTGGGAGAAGGAATGTTTTTATTTTCGGCATTGCTCTTGTTAGGAGGCTTGTAGGCATGATGGAAGCATTTACAGCATATATTAAAACCATAACTGCATTGACCATCTTTTCTGCTTTGGTGGGCATCCTCCTGCCCGAGGGAAAATATCGCCGCTATGCGGAGTTGGTACTGGGGGTGCTGGTACTGACGGCGGTATTGAGCCCTTTTCTGCGGCTGTTCGGCGCAACGGAGGGATTCGAACTGCCAACGATGAGACTGGAGCAGGAATGGTCGGATACATACAACGGATACACAAAAGAAGGGTGAGAAAATGCAAAAGGATGTTTGGAAAGGGCTGTTCAGCCCGGAAAACAAGAAGATGCGAAGCAATGTGTTCCTGGCATTGATGGTGGGCATCCTGCTTTTGGCGGCAGGAAAAAGTCTTTCTTCTTTTGGAGGGGATGCAACGGAAAAGTCGCTCCAGGAGGAACCTGCGGAGAAAACCATTGGCAGCGATGCAGAAACGGAACGCCGCATGGCAGAAATCCTCTCCAAAATCGAAGGAGCAGGACAGGTGGATGTGATGCTGACTTACCGCAGGACAGAGGAAAAGACCGTTGCCCGGGATGAGGTGCGGGAAGAGTCCTATTCTGAGGATGGCGGAAAAACCTCCGAATCTCTGCGGGTAGAAAATACCGCTATCCTGATGGAGGACAGGAACGGAAATACTTTACCGCTGCTCCTTTCGGCAGCCTCTCCGGAGGTGGAGGGGGTCGTTATCGTGGCAGAGGGGGGCGGAGATCCGGTGGTCTGCACCGCTCTCAATCAGGCGGCACAGGCGTTGTTGGATGTGCCTGCCCATAAAATCGCAGTTTTGAAAATGAAATAGAGGGGGAAATGGTATGTTTGTCATCAAGAGGAATCAAGTGGTGGTTACAGCACTGGCGGTGATGATCGCTGCAGCAGGGTATTTGAATTTTCAGGAGAGCCGCTCTTCCGAAGGAAACCAGACGGCACTGCAGCTGACAGAGGAAGGGGATGTCGCAGCCTTGGTGGATTATTCGGCTCTGCCCGATGATGTGGATACGTCGGCATTGGAGCTGGACCCTATCACAGCAGAAGTGGCAGAGACCACAGGAGATGGTGCGGCGGTCTACGTTTCAGCCAGCGGTTTGACCGGCTCTGAATATTTTGCGGAAGCCAAACTGGATCGGGAACAGTCCCGGGCAAAACAGAAGGATATCCTGACGGAAATGCTGAATAATGAAAACATCAGTCAGGAACAGAAGGATAAATGTTCAGAAAATATGATGCAGCTGCAGGAACGCATCGAAAAGGAAACGGCGGCAGAAGCCATGATTGAATCCAAGGGCTTCAAGGAAGCTTATGTCCGCATCGATGATGATACGGTGGATGTGGTAGTGGATAAAGATACCCTGACCGATGCGGAGGTGGCGCAGATCGAGGATATCGTGAAGCGGAAAACAGGCATGGCCGCTTCTCAGATCAGGATCAATACATTGCAGAAAGCAAAATAAAGCAGGGAAAGTGCGGAAGGAACTGGGATTCTTTCCGCTTTTTTCTGTTTATGAGTTTATGCATGATTTTCTGTATATTCGTTGCAAATGGGGTAATCATCTGCTATAATGTAAACATAATTATGCGCGGAAAAAGGGATTGTTTGGAATTTTCCGCACGGTATACAGGATTTTGTATGAAATCATGAATAAAACAAATCATAGGAGGTAAGAGACATGTCTGAAAATAAAATGAATGGCCAGATCCAGATTGCAGATGAAGTCGTTGGTGTGATTGCGGTCACAGCGGCGCTGGAAGTGGAAGGCGTTGTTGCCGGCGGCAACAGCAAAAGCTTTGTAGAATTTTTTGGCAAAAAAGGCCACACAAAATGTGTGAAGATCACAAAGGATGAAAACGAAGCTGTACTGGATATGGATATCATCGTAAAATTTGGCACAAAAGTGCAGAATGTAGCCAAAGAAGTACAGGAAAGAGTAAAATCCACAGTAGAAACCATGACAGGGCTGGATGTAGCTGTTGTCAATGTTAGCGTTACCGGTGTTGTGAAAGAAAAAGAAGTGAAAGCTGAGGAAGAAGAATAAGCGGCGAAAGTGTATGCAGCGGGTTTCATGGCTTATGCCGGTGAAACCCGTCTGTGCGTTTCAAACAAAAATACGGAGGTATGTTATGAGCCGAAGAAGTGCAAGAAAGAATGCGTTTTTTCTGCTGTTCCAGATGGATTTCAGTGAAGCGGCAGAATTTGAACAGATAAAAGAGCTTTTCTTTGCGGAAAAGGAAGAGCCTGTGGATGAAGAGGAAAAAGCCTTTATTCTTTCCGAGGTGGAAGGGGTCCACGCAAATATGGAAAAGATCGATGGTATGATCGTTGCCTGCGCAAAGGGCTGGGATCCTGAACGGATGAATAAAGTGGATCTGGCGATCCTGCGTCTGGCAGTTTATGAAATGAAATATGCGGAAATACCCATTGGTGTTGCCATCAATGAAGCAGTAGAATTGGCGAAAAAATTCAGTTCCGATGAAGCACCTGCTTTCATCAACGGCGTATTGGGCAAGGTAGCCCAAATGTAAAAGCTGTGTAAGGGAGTGTCTCGATGATCGAACCAAAGGTCTTTACGGTGGGGCAGATCAACCGATACATCAAAAATCTGCTGGAAAATGATTTTATATTGAACAGCCTTTTGGTACAGGGGGAAATTTCCAATTTCAAAGCCCATTCCAGCGGCCATTGGTATTTTACCCTGAAAGATGCCCAAGGGGCGATTTCCTGTGTCATTTTCAAACAGGATGCCATGCAGATCCCTTTTCTGCCGGAAAATGGCATGAAAGTCATCCTGTATGGACATGTTTCCCTTTATGAGAAAACGGGGCAGTATCAGCTGTATGGCGAATTTTTGGAGCCCATTGGCATGGGTGCTTTGCAGCTCGCCTTCGAGCAGATGAAGGAAAAGCTGGCGGCAGAAGGATTGTTTGACGCTGATTTCAAACGGGAGATCCCCGACCATGTGGGCTGCATTGCTGTGATTACTTCCCCTACGGGGGCAGCGGTGCGGGATATCATCCAGATCGCCAAAAGAAGAGACCCTCGGGTGAAGATTGCTGTTTTCCCTACACTGGTGCAGGGGGAAGCTGCGGCGGAGGATATCGTGAAAAGCCTAAAGCTGGCAAATGCCTGGGGCAAGGCGGATGTCATTATTTTGGGCCGTGGCGGCGGCTCCATGGAGGATCTGTGGGCGTTCAACGAGGAGATTGTGGCAAGGGCTATTTTTGCTTCGGAACTGCCTGTGATCTCTGCGGTGGGCCATGAAACGGATTTTACTATTGCGGATTTTGTATCGGATTTAAGAGCACCGACCCCCTCTGCGGCGGCAGAGTTGGCAACGGAGCCTTTGGACAGCGTCAAAGAGGATTTAGCAGAGTTGACCGAACGCCTTGACAGAGATGTGCAGTCAGTGTTGACAACATCTAAGCGGCGTCTGGATTTTTTGAAGGAACGACCCGTATTGAAACGTCCTCTGGAGGGCATCCGGCGGACGCAGATGTATTTGGAAGAAAAGGAACGGCTTTTGCTGCGAGAAACACTGCGAAAGCTGGAGAAGGATAAACAGAAGCTGGCTGCGGCGGAAGTTGGTTTGCAGGCAGTCTCTCCCTTTTCCATCATGCAGAGGGGCTATGCCATGCTGATGGATGCAAAGGGAAAGCCTGTGACAACGGCAGAGGCGGCAGCAGTGGGACAGACCTTGCAGGTGCGGATGAAGGACGGCATCCTGCAGGCAGAAGTGACAGGAAAGGCGGTGTTTGCCGATGGCGAAAAAGAAACTATCCTTTGAAGAAGCGATGGAACGCTTGGAGGAGATCGTGGAACAGCTGGAGCAGGAGGAAGCACCGCTGGAAACAGCTGTTGCCCTTTATAAAGAGGGATTGGGTCTTTCTGCCCTGTGTCGGGAAAAACTGGCGGCGGCAGAAGGCGAGATTGTCCTTCTCAGAAAAGAAGCAGGACTTTGGCAGGAAGAGCCTTTTCAGGCGGAGGTAGAATGATGGACTTGAAACAGGAAATGAAAGAAAGATGTGCATATATTGAGGCGGCGTTGGAAAAATCCGTGCCCCAGCAGAAGGAATTCCCTCCTGTGATTTTTGAAGCCATGCGCTATAGTCTGCTGGCAGGGGGCAAACGGCTGCGCCCCATGATGGTTTTGGCAGCCTGTGAAGCGGTGGGCGGCAAGAAGGAAGATGCTTTGCCCTTTGCCTGTGCCCTGGAAATGATTCATACCTATTCCCTGATCCACGATGATCTGCCTGCCATGGATAACGATGATTATCGCCGTGGCAGACTGACAAGCCATAAGGTATTTGGGGAAGATATGGCGATCCTTGCGGGGGATGGTCTGTTGCATCATGCCATGGAAACCATGGCGGATGCCTGCCTGAAAAACCCCACACCCCAGACTGTAGGTGCCATGAAAGCCATTGCCCATGGTGCAGGCATTTTTGGCATGCTGACGGGGCAGGTGGTGGATGTTGCTTTCGAAGGTAAGCCCTTAGACAAGGAAACCCTGGATTTCATCCATCTGCATAAGACAGCAGCCATGATCCGTGGTGCCTTGGAAGCAGGTGCTATTATTGGCGGCGCAGACAAAGAAACGGCGGAGCAGTTTGCTTTGGCAGGCGAAAAAATCGGCGTGGCATTCCAAATTTTAGACGATATTTTGGATGTAACCAGCACCATGGAGGAATTGGGCAAGCCCATCCATAGTGATGAAAAGAACCAAAAGACCACTTATGTGACCCTTTATGGCATCGAAAAATCCCGTGAGATTGCGGCAAAGCTTTCCGAGGAAGCCATGGATATCTGGAAAAAACAGGGCGGTCGTTGTGAATTTTTAGCAGCCCTGACAGAATATTTGACAACTAGAACGTTCTGAACGTTCTGAACGTATTGAACATTCTGAACGGTTTGCATTTTTGAAAAAAGCAGAAAGAAGGCGATGGTATGTATAACTTCCAGGCAATTCTGCACAATACGCCCCTTTGGGCTGCCATCATCGCATGGGCAGCGGCACAGGGGATCAAGATTATCCTGGCATTGATCGTGGATAAAAAATTCGATGCATCCCGCATCGTGGGGACGGGCGGAATGCCCAGTTCCCATTCTTCTTTTACCATGGCACTTTCCTTCAGCATCGGGAAGTACTATGGATTTGATTCCCCGTTGTTTGCCATTGCGCTGATTTTTTCCTTTGTCACCATGTATGACGCCCAGGGTATCAGAAGAGCGGCAGGCAAGCAGGCGGAAATTTTGAATATGTTGATTTTGGAACACAAGATACCCAATGTGGGTGAGCTGAAGGAACTTCTGGGGCATACCCCGCTGGAAGTTGCCGCAGGGGCATTGCTGGGTATCGTGATCGGGCTTTGGATGTAACGCTGTTTGCGATGCATCAGCCTTTGTGCAATTTTGTAAGAATAGAGAGTTGGTGAAACTGTGGACAGAATTTTGAATCGAATTCATTCCACTGAGGATATCAAAAAACTGAATGGGGAAGAGCTGGCAATTCTGTGTAAGGAACTGAGAAAATTCCTGTTGCAGAAGGTCTCCAAAACCGGCGGACATCTGGCGTCCAATCTGGGCGTGGTAGAACTGACGGTGGCATTGGAATATTGCTTCGACCTTCCCAAGGATAAGATCGTATGGGATGTAGGGCATCAGGCCTATATCCATAAGATTTTGACCGGCAGAAAGGAAGGCTTCGACCACCTCCGTCAGCTGGACGGGCTGAGCGGCTTTCCCAAGCCCAATGAAAGTGCCTGTGATGCCTTTGCGGCGGGGCATAGCTCTACGTCTATTTCCGCTGCATTGGGTCTGGCAAAGGCCCGTGACCTGATGGGCAGCAAGGAACACGTTATCGCAGTCATCGGGGATGGCTCCATGACGGGTGGTTTGGCCTATGAAGCCTTAAATAATGCAGGAAAAGAACATACCAATCTGATCGTTATTCTGAATGATAATCAGATGTCTATCGATACGAATGTGGGCGCAATGAGCAGACACCTGAATAACCTTCGTACCAGCAACCAGTATCGGGGCTGGAAGGAAGCGGTGAAGCAGTTCAGAAATAATGTGCCTGTCATTGGCGAAGGCACCTATCAGGTGCTGAAAAACGTGCGGGATGGGGCAAAGATGCTGCTGACCCATGGGGCATTGTTTGAACAGCTGGGCTTCAAATACATAGGCCCTGTGGATGGGCATGACCTGCAGGAGCTGATCGAATTGCTCCAGAACGTGAAGGAAATGAATCGTCCCGTCCTGATCCATGTAAAGACCATCAAGGGCAAAGGCTATCCCTATGCGGAGGAACGTCCCTGGGATTATCACGGTGTCGGTGCATTCGATCTGAAAACAGGCTTGCCCACCGCAAAGGGCGGCAAGAGCTGGTCTGCAGTGTTTGGAGAAAAAATGCTGGAAATTGGCAAAAAGAACCCAAAAGTTGTTGGCATCACTGCGGCAATGAGCAGTGGGACAGGCTATGAAAAATTCCAAAGAGCCTTCCCCAAACGCTTCTTTGATGTTGCCATTGCGGAACAGCATGGCACCACCTTTGCGGCAGGCTTGGCAAAGGGCGGCATCACGCCTGTGTTTGCAGTGTATTCCTCTTTCCTGCAACGGGCGTATGACCAGATCGTCCATGATGTTTGTATGCAGAACCTTCATGTGGTATTTGCCATTGACAGGGCAGGCATCGTCGGTGCAGATGGGGAGACCCATCAGGGTGTTTTCGATCTATCTTTCCTGAGCCATGTTCCCAATATGACGGTCCTTTCTCCAAAGAACGGCTGGGAACTGGAAGAAATGTTGGATTTTGCCGTAAATCAGTGGGATGGCCCCATTGCGGTGCGTTACCCCAGAGGAACGGCGGAAACAGCCTTCTCTGAAAACAAACAGCCCATCGAATATGGCAAGGCGGAACTGATCCAAGAGGGTAAAAAAATAGCTATCCTGGCAGAAGGGCATATGCTGAAGGCGGCGGCGGATGCGGCAAAGCTGCTGGAAGCAGATGGGTTCCATCCTATGCTGGTGAATATGCGTTTTATCAAGCCTTTGGATGAAGCAGTGCTGCAAAAGACAGCGGAGAATTGTGAGCATATCGTAACGGTGGAGGATAACCTCCGCAAGGGCGGATTGGGCTCTAAAGTAATGGAATTTTACGGGGATCACGGCATTCAGGCAGATATCCTGAATCTGGCTTTCCCTGACAAATATATCGAACAAGGCACCCAGACACAGCTTTTTGAAAGATACGGGCTGGATGCTACGGGCATTTATGAAAGCATAAAGAAGAGATTGGGAGAATGACCATGGCAGAAAAGGTGGAAAAAGAAAGATTAGACGTTTTACTGGTACAGCAGGGGCTGGCGACCTCCAGAGAACTGGCAAAGGCTTATATCATGGCAGGCAATGTTTATGTTGACGGACAGAAGGAGGATAAAGCCGGCACGAAGGTGGCTGTGAATGCGTCTCTGGAAGTGAAGGGCAGCCAGATGAAATATGTCAGCCGTGGGGGCTACAAGCTGGAAAAAGCAGTGGATGCTTTCGGCATTTCTTTAGAGGGCAAAATTTGTCTGGATATCGGCGCATCCACAGGGGGCTTTACGGATTGTATGCTGCAAAACGGCGCAGCAAAGGTCTATGCGATCGATGTGGGCTATGGGCAGTTTGCGTGGAAGCTGCGGAATGACGAAAGAGTCGTTTGCCTGGAAAAGACCAATGTGCGTTATGTGACCCATGAACAAGTGCCCGATGAAGGGGATTTTGCCTCCATTGATGTTTCCTTTATTTCTTTGACAAAGGTATTGCCTGCTGTTTTGGGTGTTTTGGGTGAAAAAGGCCAGCTGGTCTGCCTCATCAAGCCTCAGTTTGAAGCGGGCAGAGAAAAAGTCGGCAAAAAGGGTGTTGTAAGAGATATCAACGTACATAAAGAAGTCATCGAAATGATCGCAAATTATGTACGGGCGCAGAATCTGGGGATTTTGGGGCTGAGCTTCTCTCCCATCAAAGGGCCGGAAGGCAATATTGAATACTTAATCTATCTGGATAAGAGCCAGACGGGCATGAGCGAAGAAGAAGTACAGACAAAACTGGAGGAAGTTGTAACAGAATCTCATAAAATCCTTTCAGGAGAGAAATGAGGTGGAAGAGGATGAAAAAAGTAGCGATCTTACCCAATGTGCAGAAGGATAAAGGACTGGCCGTGACCAAACGACTGGTGAACTATCTGCTGGAAAAGGGCTGTGAGCCGCAGCTTTCCGAAGAGGTGGCAGCATTGGCAGAGCTGCCCCAGTATGCCAGAGAGGAAAAGGCTTTATATCAGGAAAGTGATTTTCTGATCTCTCTGGGCGGCGATGGTACTCTTTTGGGAGTCGGCAGAAGGACAGCAAATTTTGAAAAACCCATTTTGGGCATCAATTTGGGGACACTGGGCTTCCTGACAGCGGAAGAAAAAAACAATGCAGAATTGGCTATTGATAAAGTTTTGAGCGGAAATTATAAGCTGGAAAAACGCATGATGCTGGAATGTACTTTGGCGAAGGAAACTGTGCGAAAAACAGGGATGATCGCCCTGAATGATATCTGTATCACCCGTGGCAATCTCTATAAAATATTGGAATTTAATGTATTCGTAAATGATGAATATGTAGATACCCTGCGGGCCGATGGTGTCATCATCTGTACCCCCACAGGCTCCACTGCCTATAATCTTTCTGCGGGCGGCCCTGTGTTGAAGGCGGATGCGCAGATCATCGCCATTACGCCCATCTCCCCCCATACCCTTACCAGCAGACCCATCGTGGTTTCTGCCGATGATGTGGTGACGGTGGAGATCAACCCCAGCAGGGAGGATACCCCCTTTACCATCAGTGCCGATGGACAGGATAACAAGACTCTGATGGGCAAAAACGTGGTGCAGATCCGCAAAGCAGCAGTCTGCACGACGATCATCAAGACAAAACCCCAGAGTTTTTATGATGTATTGCGACATAAATTATCAAAGTGATTTTTTCTTTCTGCAAAAGTAAGGAGGGTTGCAGCGATGAAAATCGCCAGACATGCAAAAATTTTGGAATTGATCGAAAATTATGATATCGAAACACAGGATGAATTGGCGCAAAAGCTCTGTGAAGAAGGCTTTATGGTGACCCAGGCCACTGTTTCTAGGGATATCCGTGAAATGAAGCTGACAAAGATCGCTACAGAAAAAGGACGCCAGAAATATGCAGTCATTACCAGCAATGATACAGAAGTGACAGAACGACTGACCCGGGTTTTCAAGGAAGCTGTGGTGAAGATGGATTATGCCCAGAATATGATTGTTGTGAAAACATTGGATGGTATGGGCATGGCGGTGGCGGTTGCTTTGGACAATATGCAGAACAGCGAGATTCTTGGAACCATCGCCGGGGATGATACGGTTTTCTGTGTTGTTCGCACCCATAATCAGGCGGCAGTCATCATCGAGAAACTGTATCGTATCATCCATAGCGCCTGAATGGCAAGGAGGGATGCTTTATGCTGGAACATCTGCATATCAAAAATGTGGCACTCATCAAGGAAAGTGAAATCTCCTTTGGGGAGGGGCTGAATATTCTGACAGGTGAAACGGGTGCGGGGAAATCTATGGTCATCGATTCTTTGCAGTTTGCCCTGGGCGGTAGAGCAGGGAAGGATTTTTTGCGCCATGGGGAAAAACAGGCTTCTGTTGAGGCTTTGTTTGCCATGCAGTCGGAAGCTTTACAGGAAAAATTGGAAGAAAGTGGCATCCAACCGGAAGAAGATGGTTCTGTTCTCATTACCAGAACCCTCAGTGAAGCGGGAAAATCCGTCTGCCGTGTGAATGGTTCTACGGTTACCGTCGGTATGCTCAGGGAAATCGCGGAAGACCTGATCGATATTTATGGACAGCATGAGCATCAGTCTCTTTTGAATCCTTCCCGACATATCCGCCTGTTAGATCGCTTCTGCGGTGTAGGCTTTGGGGATGCCATGGAGGAATATAAAAAAAGCTATCATGCCTTGAAGGAACTGGAAAAACAGCTGCAGTCCCTGATGGGGGATGAATCCCAAAGGGAGCAGCGGATGGATATTCTGCAATTTCAGAAGGAGGAGCTTGAGGCAGGGGAACTGCGTTTGGGCGAGGAAGAAGACTTGCTGGAACAGAAAAAACGACTGAGCAGCATGGAAAAGCTGATGCGTCTGACGAGAGAAAGCCTTGCGCTCCTTTACGATGGGGAAAATATGATGCCCTCTGCCTGCGATCAGTTGGGGGATGCCTTGGCTAAGCTGCAGGAAGCGGCAGATTATGACAATAGCCTGAACGCTTTCGCAGATGCATTGGCAGATGCCTATGCGGCGGTGGAAGATACGGCAAGGGAATTGAAACGGGAAGCGGAAAAACAGGAAAACGATCCCGATGCACTGGAGGAAATTGAGGAACGCCTTCAGCTGATCTACAAATTAAAACGAAAATACGGCGGAAGCGTGGAAGCAGCGCTGGCCTTTTATGATAAAGTCGTACAGGAACTGGATTTCCTTTCCAACAGCAACGAAAAAGTGGCGGAACTGACATTGGAAAAGGAAAAAGAACAGAAAAAGTTGGCTGTTGCGGCAGAAAAGCTTTCTGCTTTGCGGAGATCTACTGCCCAACAGGTGGCGGCGCAGATCGAAGCATCTTTGAAGGATATGGAAATGAAGGATGCCAGATTCCACATCCAGATTGATGAAAAGAACGATTGGACTGCCGATGGCAAGGATAAAGTAGAATTTCTGATTTCTGCCAATGCAGGTGAGAATCTGAAACCATTGGCGAAGATTGCCTCTGGCGGGGAAATGAGCCGTGTCATGCTGGCGTTGAAAACGGTGCTGGTGGATGCGGACGAAATCGGTACGTTCATTTTTGACGAGATCGATACGGGCGTCAGTGGCAGAACTGCAAGAAAAGTTGGCGAAAAGATGCGCTTTTTGGGCAGCAAACGACAGATTTTGTGTATCACCCATTTACCCCAGATTGCAGCCATGGCGGATCAGCATTTCCTTATCGAAAAGGAAAGCAGCGATGGAGAAACCACTACACAGGTCACACCTTTGGAAGGGGAAGGCTCTGTATTGGAAGTGGCCAGATTGATGGGCGGCAGCGATGTGACGGAAACCACCTTGGCAGCAGCAAGAGAATTGATCGCAGAAAAATAAACAGAAAAATAGATTTAAGGCTACGGGAAACCGTAGTCTTTTTTTGATTTATACATCCTCTTTTTCATAAGGGAAAAACTCTGTCAGGAAATTCTTCTGACGGAGGGCTTCTTCGATCTCATCCAGAATATCTTCACTTTCGGCAGAAATACGGTGGAAATGATAGCCGGAGGTAACATTCAGCAGGGGAGAGGATTTCCCGGATTTCAGATGATCCATAAAAGCCTGTACATCTCTGCGGTTTTTGATATTCAGGGGGGCGGATACCTTTCCATAAACCCGGTGATTCACCATGACATCCAGAACATAGCCGCCTAGATCAACGATAGTCTTCAATTCTTCCTCTGTATGGGCTTCATCATGGTAAACCTTGAACAGGCGTACGGTTTCTTTTGGTTGATCCAGAAGATAGCCCCGAGCAGTTGCCAGAATAGAATGACCTTCTGTACGCAGCAGAGCAATATCCTGTACGATCACCTGACGGCTGACGCCCATTGCATTTCCCAAGGTACCACCGGAAAGGGGTGTAGAGGATTCCTTCATTAGTTTTAAAATTTTTTTGCGTCGTTCTGCGCCGGTCATTCTGACTTCACCTCTATCTTCATCAATGACATAAGCCATCCTTCCTTTTTTATAGTATTCAGGCATTCTTTCTTTATTTTAAACCACTTTTCATGCCTTTGTCAAATCCTATCAAAGCAGATCAAAAGAGTCCTTTTTGCGGCAGCTTTGATCTTCGCTATGTCCTCCTGCATATCTTTTTTTATCTGAGATTTTCATATCATCGAAACGTTGTTATTATACTGGGAGAAGATGAGAAAATCTTCTGTCATTATGACGAAAAAGGTTTGTGTATTTTCGGATTGATTGCTCAATTTGTAAAGAAAAGTCAAACAGAATGAAGTTGCGTATGTGAATCATTTGCATACGAAGTGTGTTTCTGTGATGGAAAAGTGTTTCTGAAAAAAAGACAAAATCTATTGACAAGTGGAATTTTCGTGTTAAAATCTTAATATCACCCGTGAAAGACATTTGTATTTATAATCATACTGATACCTATGGAGGAGAAAAATATGGAGCAGATTGTAAGAAGAATCGCCCTGCTGGGCATGGGCACAGTTGGCGGCGGTGTATATAAGATTATTGAAAACCAGAAGGATGAAATGCCTTTTAAGATTGGCGCAGAGCTGGAAGTGGCAAAGGTTTTGGTACGCAACAAGGCGAAATATGCCGATGTTGTCCCTGCGGAAAAACTGACAGACCAATTTGAAGATGTGATCAATGACGACAGTATCGATATTATCGTAGAAGTGATGGGCGGCATCGAACCTGCCCGTACTTATATTACAGAAGCACTGAAAAAGGGCAAGCACGTTGTAACGGCAAATAAAGACCTGATGGCGATGCATGGTCATGAACTGCTGGATATTGCGGCAGCAAATCAATGTGACTTGCTGTTTGAAGCAGCTGTTGCCGGCGGTATCCCGATCATCCGTCCCTTGAAACAGTGCCTGGCAGGCAACAACATTACAGAAATTATGGGTATCATCAATGGTACAACAAACTTTATCCTGACAAAAATGAAAGAAGAAGGCATGGACTTCAAAGAAGCTCTGCAGCTGGCAACAGACTTGGGTTATGCAGAAGCAGACCCGACAGCAGATATCGAAGGCTATGATGCAGGCCGTAAGATCGCCATCATGGCGTCTATCGCTTTCCACACACCTGTGACTTTCAATGATGTTTTTACAGAAGGTATCACAAAGATCACAGCAAAGGATATGCGTTATGCAAAGGAATTGGGCTGCACCATCAAATTGCTGGGGATCGCAAAGAATACAGAAAATGGCATTGAAGTAAAGGTACATCCTACTTTGATTCCTGAACATCATCCTCTGGCAGCGGTAAACGATGCATTCAATGCGGTATTTGTCCATGGTGATGCGGTGGATGATACCATGTTCTATGGTCGTGGCGCAGGCGCCTTGCCCACAGGCAGTGCTGTTGTGGGCGATATTATGGATGTATCTAGAAATATGCTGTTCCACTGCAATGGCCGTATCGGCTGCAGCTGCTATAAAGAACTGCCCATCAAAAAAATCGGCGATACAAAAAGCAGTTACTACATTCGCATGATGCTGGAGGACAGAGCGGGTACTTTGGCATCTATGGCTAGTGTATTCGCAAGCAACAGCGTAAGCATTTCCATTCTGCTGCAGAAAGCAAAGATTGGCGATACAGCAGAAATCGTTATCGTGACCCATGAAGTAGAAGAGAAAAGATTCAGAGATGCTATGACTGTTCTTTCCTCTATGTCTATGGTACAAGAAATTTGTTCCATCATCCGTGTATATCAGTTGGGTAATGCATGATAAATGAGGCTGAATTAGAGCAAGGGTAGAAATATCCTTGCTTTTTTATTGGGAATTTGTTAAGAATGTAGAATGGCAATTATTGTGAAGGGGTGGTATGATATACGATGAAGAAAAAGGGGGAAAAGTGACATGAAATATTTTACAAAAGAATGGTATGCAGCCTGCGGTGTCGTGGGGTATCATTTGAATATGCAGGTATCCAAAAACGCAGAAACATTTTCTGAAGAATATTATCATGATCTTTATCTGCGTCGTCGCCGTGCTTTCGTAAAAGAAACAAAAGAAGAAGCAGAAAAATATCATGCTTCTTTCGATAAGGCGGAAACAGAGGCTGAATTCCAATCTACCCATGAAAATACTGTAAAATCCATGCAGGAAAGACTGCCGAAGGAAATTTTGGAACAGGTGGCAGATGTGCGTGTACTGGCATTAGATATTGCGACAAAAGAAGTCAGACAGCAACTGAAGGAAATCTGTGAAAAAAATGAAAAACAGATGGAAGCAACGATAAAGGAATACTGGGAAACCTATTGCCCTGCAGTGAAAGAAGCTGTTGGGGAAGAGATCCAGAAGGAATTCAATTTCCATGACAGTCGTATCACTGGGGTGGAAATGAAGGAGGATCAACTGGCATTCACAATGGAGCCTTGTTTCTCTGATGTAAAGAAAGTTATTTTCAAAAACTATAAAATCTTGGAACAGGATGGCTATATGCTGGGGGCTGACTGGCTCTATCAGGAAGTACATCCTGTGGAAGGCGGCAATGAATATCACGGTCTGCTGTGGAAAAGCAACGGCAAACCCGGTTACTTAACGATTTTTGCAGAAAAAATCGAATTTATCAGATAAACAGATAAAAAGAAAAGAGTCCGAAAGGACTCTTTTTTGGTAATCAGAATTTTAGACCGTCATTCATAACGAAAGCGATCATTTCCATTTCTTCGTCTGTGTTGTTTTCCATGGAATGCCACTGACCTACTTCGATGGTGCAGACATCGCCGGGATGTACTTCTGTTTTTGTACCGTCGTTATCTACGAAAGTGCCTACGCCTTTCAGGATATAGTAGGGTTCTGTATTGCCCACATGTTGATGCCAGCCGATACTGCTGTGGGGTTTTACGATGACACGAGCAAACATGGTGCCGTGGCCCATCAGGTCAGCACCTTCCAGAATGTGGTGGATCTCTACGCTGCCTTTGCCGTCTCTCAGGCCTTCTACTGTAACAACTCTTTCTTTTTTGATCATGGGTGATTCTCCTCTCTTTGATTAAAACTCTCGGCACTGGTCACACCAGCCAGATCGAAGGCGGGTGTATATTCCGATGTTGCCGAGGAACGTTTCTGCATAAATCCGTTTTTCAAACCAATTTCAAAAAAATGGTCTACAACTTTATCATATTCAAAGGTGGTCAGCCTGCGGGAAAGGGCTTTGTATTCCTTTGCCCTGTGCATGGGGGTATATTGGCTCATCAAAGAAACATAAGTGTCTTCTCCCAGATTTTCCCGAATCCAATCCAGCACTTGAAAGCTGTCCTGATATTGCCCGGGCAATACCAGATGACGGATGATGATGCCTTTCTGCAGGATGCCGGCTTCGTCGAAGATATCTTCAACGGTCTGTCGGCGCATTTCCAAAATGGCCTGCGCTGCCGTTTCTCGGTAATGGGGGGCTTTGGAATACTTGAGTCCCAAATCATTGTTCCAATATTTGAAATCCGGCAGGTAAACATCTACCAGCCCCTCCAGCTGTTTCAGCCCTTCCAAAGACTCATAACCGTTGGAATTGTATACCACAGGAATCGATAAGCCTGCGTTTTTTGCCAGCTCCAACGCTTTTGCTGCTTGGGGGATGAACTGCACTGCGGAAACCAAATTGATATTATGTAAGCCTCGTTCCTGCTGTTCCAGAAAGATTTCCGCCAGACGTTCCACAGTGATTTCCTGCCCAAAGCCGTCCTGGCTGATTTCGTGATTCTGGCAGAAGACACAGCCTAGATTGCAATGACTGAAAAATACGGTTCCCGAGCCTTTTGTGCCGCTGATGGGCGGTTCCTCCCAATGGTGGGCGCTGACCAGTGCAACCTTTGGCAGATAGGGGGCACGGCACCAGCCTGTTTTGTCTGCGGTGCGGTCAATACCGCAGTTCCTGGGGCAGACACGACACTGAGACAAAGCCGTTTTCATTTTTTTCATCGTTCAAACACCTCTGTCTTTCTATTTGTGATTGTATCATATCAGGCGGAGGAAAGACAACCGTTTCTCATATTTTTGCAGGGGCAGGAGGATTGCCTTTGCCAGTCCTGCCATCGATTCCCCTTTGCTTTTTCGACAAAAGAATGATATCCTATGAACTGTAAACGAAAAAGAGAAACAGAAAGGTGAGGGGAAGAAAGATGAGAGAATATCATGCAGCGATGCGGGAAGAAAAAGTTCTGTTCAAAGTAGTCTGCAATGGCTGCGGCAAGGAGATCCCCTTGGACACAGCGGATTATTTCCACGGAGAAAAAACATGGGGATATTTCTCCAATCAGGACGGCAGACAGGACTGCTTTGACCTTTGTGAAGATTGCTATCAGAAATTGACGGAAAGCTTTGCCGTAAAAATAGAAAAATGAGAAAAGCACCCAAAGGGTGCTTTTTTGTTTGCCCCGCTTTTATGAAAAAAAAGATCCCCGGCAATGGCCGGGGAAAATTATGGGTGGATGAAAGGGTAACGGTTTTTGGAAAATCATCTGCAGTTGCAGCGGTCGCAATCTCTGTTTCTGTCGCAATCTCTGTCACGATCTCTGTTTCTGTCACAGTCGCAGTCACGATCTCTGTTTCTGTCACAGTCTCTGTCCCGATCTCTGTCCCTGTCGCAGTCACAGTCACGGTCTCTATCCCTGTTACAGTCTCTATCCCGATCTCTGTCTCTGTCACAGTCTCGGAAATCACAGTCAGGGGAACCAAAGATGGGGCCGAAACCGCAGCAGGAGCGAGGTTCAGTCGTAGGAGAGAACAGATCCAGAGGGAAACGGATATCTTCGAATCCTTCACAAGGATCGCAGTTTGTTGCCAGAGAAGAGCAACGTTCGGGTACACATCTGCCAAGAGAATTTACCACCATATTGACGGTGCGGAACAGTTTTACGATGGTGAACAGGCCGATGGTTACGTTGACAGCGATAGGTGCGCCCAAGGCGGCATCGCCGTTGTTCCGTCCGGAATTGCAGGAATCACAGCCGCAATTGCAGCTGCAGGGGTTGCAGGAAGGATGACGCAGTTCTGCTGCCAGGGCAATGGCTTTGCCTTCGGCGATGACGAAAGGCCCGCCATTGGAAATGCCATTGTGGAACTGGTCTGTCACAGTGGTCACATTGGCTTCGGTAGAACCAAACAGAGTCACCCGCAGATGGTAGGTGTTTGTAGCATCAATACATCCAATAAAACCTCCATCAGCCCTTCTGAATTCCAGGGTATAATTAAATACATATTTCAGTTCCAGATCCCAGCAGCCTCTCTGCAGGGGATTGGGTTTCTTCCGCAGAATCTCGATACGATCCAGTTCCAGATCGCGGATGGTGACATCAGCGGCATTGCAGGGCGGAACGATGATATCCCCTTCGCACAGCATATCGTTGCAGCTGGGGTTGTTGCTTCTTGCCGCCCGGGCAGGCCCCAGGATGTCGCTGCTCAGGCATTTCTGGATACGACACTGGTCGAAGATCTTCTGGGCGATGATACAAGTTTCCTCTCCTCGCTCTCTGTTGTTGTCACAATCGTTGTTGCAGTTGTTGCTGCCGCAGAAGCAGCAGTTTCTTGCGCTCAGATCTGTTTTGCAGTCAAATTCAAAAGCTCCCATAAGACAGCCTCCTTTAAATGGTTTGTGTTCTTTTATATAGTATGTGACAAGGTCAAATGGGTGACAGCCACGTTGGTGTGTAACTGAAATCAGGTTTTTCGTTGGAAGGCAGCAAACCTTTCTTTCCCAAAGCCTTCAACTTGTATTTCGGAGGAAACAGTGTTATACTTAAATTTATGAATGATGTTATTTCCACAAGAGAGGGACACAAAATGAAACGATTGTTGGATACCCATACCCACTCCGTTGCCAGCGGACATGCTTACAGCACAGTGGATGAAAACTTAAGATGGGCGGCGGAAAAGGGGATGGAATTGGTGGCTTTGACAGACCATGCCCCCGCCATGAAGGATACGACAAGCCATGCTTATTTTGCCAATCTCCATGTATTGCCGAAGGAGCTCCACGGGGTACGCCTGCTGCGGGGCATTGAATTGAATATCCTTGATTTTGAAGGTAAAGTGGATATGGATGAAGCAGTCCTTTCCCGTTTGGATCTGGCCATTGCCAGCCTGCATATGCCTTGCATCAAGCCGGGCAGCAGGGTGGAAAATACCAGAGCTTTCCTAAAGGTCATGGAAAATCCCTATGTGGATATCATCGGTCATCCCGGTGACCCTCGTTATGATGTGGATTATCAGGAAGTGTTCCGCATGGCAAAAGAAACGGGGACGATCCTGGAGGTCAATAATGCATCCCTGACCCCCGGCGGTTTTCGGGATGGCAGCAGGGAAAATATCAAAAAGCTTCTGCTGATGAGCATAGAGGCAGGTCAGCCGGTGGTGCTGAGCAGTGATGCCCATTTTTATACCGGTATCGGCGATTTTTCCTATGCGGAAACGCTGCTGCAGGAAGTGGATTTTCCGGAAGAGCTGATCCTGAATACCGATCCTGCAAGATTTCTTGCCAGCCTGAAACACAAAAAATAAAATGATTTGAACAAAAGAACGTGAAAAAAGCCTTTACTTTAACACTTTAGTATGTTAATATAAAATGAGAATTTTAAGGAGAAGGTGGCGTTCCCAGATGAATAAAAAGATCAAAACCGAATTGACCGATAAATTGTTCGAGTGCATCCTCAGCATGGAAACCGTTGATGAGTGCTATCAGCTCTTTGAAGATCTTTGTACCGTCAATGAAATTCAGGCAATTGCGCAGAGAATGGAAGTTGCGGCAATGTTGGATGCAAAGCGTACGTATGTGGAAATTGCGGAAAAAACAGGCGCATCCACAGCGACCATCAGCCGTGTCAACCGTTGCCTGCATTATGGTACGGATGGTTATAAGCTGGCGATCGATCGTGTGAAAGCGAAAAGGGAAAAAGAAGAAAAGGAATAATCTTTTTGATGAATGTTTGAAAGAGATTATAAGGGCTGATTTGGTGAAAAGATTTCGCCAAGTCAGCCTTTCTTGTGTTTTTTCAGAGGCAAGCGAAGGGCTTTTTCGTTGACCAATAACCTGTGAGCAATTCCGTGGGAATCAGGAAGATTGTCTCTGCAAAAAGGAATCATAAAAAGAACAGGAGTAAGAATCATGATTGGATTTGAACAACTTAATGATATGCAGAAAAAAGCTGTCTTGCAGACGGAAGGCCCTGTGCTGATCCTAGCTGGTGCGGGCAGCGGCAAGACGGGTGCGCTGACGGTGCGTATCGCCCATTTGCTGGAAACAGGCGTAAAGCCATGGAATATCCTTGCCATCACCTTTACCAATAAGGCGGCAAAGGAAATGAAGGAACGTGTGGAAAGGCTGGTGGGCGATGGCGCAAGGGATATGTGGATCAGCACCTTCCACTCCACTTGTGTGCGCATCCTCCGCAGAGAGATCCATCATTTGGATTATGAAAATCAGTTTTCTATCTACGATGCAGACGATCAGGAAAAGATTATGCGGGAAGCCTTCAAAAGACTGAATATGAGTACTACAGACAAGTCCTTTTCTGTAAAAGGGGCTATGGCTATCATTAGCCATTTGAAGGAAGAAATGACAAGCTGGGAAGAGTATAGCCAGAAAGTAGACAGAAATGATCTGAAGGCAGTCCGCGTTGCCAAGGTGTATCAGACCTATCAGAAGATGCTGAAGGAAAACAATGCTTTGGACTTCGATGATCTGATCTATAAAACTGTACTTCTGTTCCGACAGTTCCCTGAGGTTCTGGAAAAATATCAGGATCGCTTCCGCTATATCATGGTGGACGAATATCAGGATACCAATACCAGCCAGTATGAGCTGGTGGCGATGCTGGCGGCGAAATATAAAAACCTTTGCGTGGTAGGGGATGACGACCAGAGCATTTATGGCTGGCGTGGGGCAAATATCCGAAATATACTGGATTTTGAAAAGGATTTTCCTGATACCGTTGTCATCAAGCTGGAACAGAATTATCGTTCCACCAAGAAAATCCTGGAGGCGGCCAATGCTGTGATCCATCATAACCAGACCAGAAAGGATAAGACTCTTTGGACGGAAAATGACAGCGGCAGCATTTTACATATCTATAAAGCAGATAATGAATATGACGAATGCCGTTTTGTAGCGGAGAAAATACAAGAGCTGGAAAAGCAGGGCAAGACCAGAAACCAGATGGCTGTTCTTTATCGTACCAATGCCCAGTCTCGTGCTGTGGAGGATATGATGGTGCGCAAGGGCATCCCTTATCGTTTGTTTGGCGGTGTGCGCTTCTATGAAAGAAAGGAAATTCGTGATATCCTTTCCTATCTGAAAGTATTGGCAAATCCTGCGGATACGATTGCCCTGCGGCGCATCATCAACGTGCCCAAACGTGGCATCGGCGAAACTTCTTTGGATAAACTGGCAACCTTTGCCGATGAAAATGGCTTGTCCCTCTATGGTGCATTGGGGCATTTGGATGAGATTACCACCCTGAAAACAAGAGCAGCGAAATTCAAGGATTTCTATGAGCTGTTTGAACACTTGAGAGAGGATGCAGAAGGGCTTTCTGTGGCGGAATTGTTGGATGCTGTGGTAAAACGCACAGGCTATCTGCAGATTTTGATGGAAGAGGGCACAGATGAAGCCCTGAACCGTATCCAGAATATTGATGAATTTGTGAATAAAGCTGCAGAATATGATAAAGCTAACCCCGAAGGGGATTTGGAAGGTTTCCTGGAAGAGGTTGCTTTGGTGGCGGATATCGACAGCTACGAGGAAGGCGAAGAAGCCGTTGCCCTGATGACGCTCCATAGTGCTAAGGGGCTGGAATTCCCCTATGTTTTCATCATCGGCATGGAAGAGGGCATTTTCCCCGGCTATCGTGCTGTGATGTACGGTGGGGAAAAGGAAATTGAAGAGGAACGCCGTCTTTGTTATGTAGGCATTACCCGTGCCAAGGAAGAACTGTTTATGACCCATGCGAAAAACCGTATGCAGCATGGCATCACCCAGTATAATCCTCCTTCCCGTTTCTTGAAGGAGATTCCTGCGGAATTGGTGGATATGCCCACCCGTCAGGTTTCCGAAATGGCGAAGCGGTATGATATGATGGCGCAATCCAAGCTGCAGCCGCCCATGGGCAGAAAAAATGTCACGCTCCCTACGGCGAGATTTGGCATGAAAAAGGAAATGCCCGCCCCCAAGGATTTCAAGCTGGATTACGGCGTTGGGGATAAGGTGCGTGCGCCCAAGTATGGCATCGGTACAGTAGTTTCCATTAATAATGGCGGTGCGGATTTTGAAGTTGAGGTGTCCTTTGGTGCCAAGGGTACAAAAAAATTTATGGCTAGACTTTCCAAGTTGATTAAAGTAAGCGAATGAGTTGAAAAAACGAAAACGGAAATGTCAAAACGATAGCGAGATTTCCGAATAGGATAAAAGAGAGAAGGGGCAGGAGCAATTTATGACAGACAGAATGAAGGCTTTGGTAGAACAGCTCAACGAAGCTTCCAAAGCATATTATCAGGAAGACAGAGAGATTTTGTCCAATCAGGAATATGATGCCCTCTATGATGAATTGGCGGCATTGGAAGAAAAAACAGGCATTGTTTTAGCGAACAGCCCCACCCAGAAGGTGGGTTATACCGTTCTGAGCAATCTGGTGAAGGTGCGCCACGAAAGCCCCATCCTTTCTTTGGATAAGACCAAGGAAACGGCGAAACTGGCAAGCTTTCTGCTGGATAAAGAAGGAATCCTTTCCTGGAAGCTGGACGGTTTGACTATCGTTTTGATATATAACAATGGCGTACTGGAACAGGCCATCACCCGTGGTAATGGGGAAATCGGCGAGGATGTGACCCACAATGCCCGTGTGTTTAGCAACTTGCCCCTTTCTATCCCTTTCAAGGGGGAACTGGTGCTGCGGGGGGAAGGCGTTATCCCTTACAGCGAATTTTACCGCATCAATGAAGAACTGGGGGAAGAAGAGCAATATAAAAATCCCCGTAACCTCTGCAGTGGAACGGTGCGCCAGCTGAACAGCGAGATTGCCGCAAAAAGAAATGTCAAATTCATTGCCTTCACACTGGTGAGTGCAGAAGGAGAAGAAATTTCAGATAGCAAAGCGGCGAATATGGACTGGTTGGCAGAAATGGGTTTTGATGTGGTGGAACGTGTGATGGTCACAGCAGAAACTGTAGCGGCAGAAGTGGAAAATTTCCGTAACAAAATCGAAGAAAACGATATTGCCTCCGATGGCTTGGTGCTGACCTTCGATAGTATTTCCTATAGCCAAAGCCTTGGCAGGACATCCAAATTTCCCAAGGATTCCATTGCCTTCAAATGGGCAGATGAAATGGCGGAAACGACCCTTAGAGAAATCGAGTGGAATACTTCCCGTACCGGACTGATGAATCCCGTGGCGATCTTTGACCCTGTGGAGTTGGAGGGCTCTACGGTGAGCCGTGCCAGTGTCCATAATGTAAGCATTTTGAAGGAACTGAAGCTCAGCATTGGGGATACCATTAAAGTTTATAAAGCAAATATGATTATCCCTCAGATTGCGGAAAATTTGACGGGAAAAGTTTCCACTGCGGAAATCCCCAAGGCATGTTTTGTTTGCGGCGGGGAAACGGAGCTGCGAAAGCTGCGGGACGGGGAAGCCCTTTATTGCACCAATCCCAACTGTTCCGCCCAGCGGATACAGGCTTTGAGTCATTTTGTTTCCAGAGATGCCATGAATATGGAAGGGCTTTCCGAGGAGACTTTGAAAAAATTCCTGGAAAAAGGCTTTTTGGAAAACTACCCCGATCTGTTCCGTTTGGAGCAGTACAAAGAGGAAATCTGCAAAATGGAAGGCTTTGGTGAGAAGTCTTATGGTAACCTGATCGCTTCCATTGAAAAGGCGAAGGATGTGGAATTGCCCAATTTCATTTATGCTTTAGGCATCAACCATGTGGGTCTGCGAAACGCAAAGCTGCTATGTGCCCATTGCGGATATGATCTGGAAAAAATTAAAGCAGCGACCCAGGAAGAACTAGTGAAGGTGGAAGGCTTTGGCGAGATCATCGCCCACAGTATCAGCACCTATTTCCGGCAGAAAGAGCATTTGCACCTGTTGGAGGATGCTCTGCAGTATTTGCGGATCAGGCAGCCGGAAAAAGCAGAAGAGGGAGCAGAAAGCCCTCTGGCTGGACTGACCTTCGTTGTGACGGGGGACTTGGAGCAGTTTGCAAACCGCAAGGAATTGCAGGCTCTGATCGAAAAAGGCGGCGGCAAGGTGACAGGCAGTGTCACAAAGAAAACCAATTTCCTCATCAATAATGATATCCATTCTGCATCCTCCAAAAATAAAAAGGCTGCGGAACTGGGCATCCCTATTTTGAGCGAACAGGATTTTATCGATAAATTTATGAAATAAACCCAAATTGCAAAGAAATGCCGAAAGAATAAAAAGCCGAGTGTTTGTGAAAACATTCGGTTTTTCTATTCTTTGCGGAGCTTTTGGAGGATATATTGGCACAAAAAGGGCATTCAGCAGAAGAGACAATTTCTTTCCGCTTTTTTGGTGATTAAATCTATAGATTTTTTCTATTTGTTTTGATATACTTTTGAAAGATATAAAAAACGAATGGCAGCGATAAGTTTTTTGATTTGCTGCTTTCTTGTGCGGTTTTTCTGTGGCACGAGAATAGGAGGGAAAGTCATGAATTTGAACCAGCTGTATTATTTTAAAACTCTGGCAGAATTGGAGCATTATACAAAGGCGGCGGAAAAGCTGAATATTTCTCAGCCCACCCTGAGCCATTCTATTTCTTCCATGGAAAAGGAGCTGGGGGCAAACCTTTTTGAAAAACAGGGCAGAAACGTGGTTCTGACTAAATATGGCAGGATCTATATGTTCTATGTGGAAAATGCCCTGACCCAGCTGGAATTGGGCAAAAACCAGATTGAACGGCTGGTTTCCGAAGGAGGCGGTCATGTGGGTCTGGCTTATATGACTTCTGTTGGTACCAATTTTGTGCCCGATCTGATCGCCGGTTTTTTGGATGATCCGCAAAATAAAAATATCTCCTTCTCCTGCTATGAAGGCAATACGAAAACATTGCTGTATAATTTGAAACGGGAAAAATATGACCTGATTTTTTGTTCTATGGTGGAAGCAGAAAGCGATGTGGAATTTATCCCTGTATATGAACAGAGCCTTGTGGTGATCATGCCGAAGGGTCATCCTCTGGAAAGCAAGAAAAAGGTAACGATACAGGATATCTGCCCGTATCCTTTGGTTTCCTATACAAAGGAAAGCGGTATGCGCCGCATCATCGACGATATGTTTACAAAAGCGCAGATCATGCCCAATATCCTCTGTCAATTTGAAGATGTCAATTCTATGGCAGGTCTGGTTGCGGCAAATCAGGGTATTGCCATCGTAACGGACAGCCCTGCTCTGGATAATTACCATGTGACGAAGCTGGAATTGGATACCCCTTATTCCCGCCGTATGGTTTACCTGGCCTATGTGCTGAATCGATATCTGCCTCCTGCAGTGGAAAAATTTAAGGATTTCACGATTCAGCGGACGAAAGAAAAAAGATAAAGAAAGGGTAATCAAAAATGTTACAGGATTTGGAATATGGCAGACTGGAAAACGAATATCGTATCGTGGAACCCACTGCCGATGCGAAGGTCGTTTGTGCCAATGGAAATAAATTGCTGGTGAAAAGAGCGGTAGATGATACACTGACACTGCCTACCTATCAGCAAGTGATGACATGGGCAGAAGAAAATCATTGGCGACACTGGTATGAAAAGAAAGTGCAGTATGTCTTTCGCATGCAGGGAGAAGATTATTTTATCTGGATGGGAGAAGCAGGAGAAAGCGGCGATCCCGAATATGGGTTTGAAGCAGTCGTAAGCCTGCGCCAGGTGGTTTCTAAAAATGTCTGCTATGCCATGATGACGGCATGGCATCTCTTCGACTGGTATCGCATCAATCGTTTCTGTGGCAGATGCGGAGCAAAGACACAGCATGATGCAAAGGAACGCATGATGCGCTGTCCCGAATGCAATAACATGATTTTCCCGAAAATCGCACCTTCTGTTATTGTTGGTGTGACCCATGGGGATAAGCTGCTTTTGAGCAAATATGCCAATCGAAGTTATACCCGCTACGGGATGATTGCAGGCTTTACGGAGATCGGTGAAACGGTGGAAGAGACCGTTGCCCGGGAAGTTATGGAAGAGGTTGGTCTGAAAGTAAAAAATATCCGTTATTATAAGACACAGCCCTGGGGTGTGTCAGGCGGTCTGCTGTTGGGATATTATTGCGATTTGGTTGGGGAGGATGAGACTATCACATTGGATCGGGAGGAACTGGCTATGGCAGAATGGTTCCCCAGAAATGATTTGCCTGCCCATGATGACGGCATCAGCCTGACCCGTGAAATGATCCGAGTATTTGAAGAGGGCAGAGAACCGAAATAACTACATAGAAGGAAGCAGCCTCCGAAGTTTTTGAACGGAACCCCACTTGTTAGATTAGTATATCATACTGTCTAACAAATGAGGTTCCGTTCATTCTTCGGGGTTTTTTTATTTATGTATCGATTGGGATCAATTATTTATTGTCGTATTCTGCATCCAGCTGTGCCAGGAATTCATCTGCACAGTCGCTCTTTGCATAAGTCTGCGCGGCGGTGGGGAATGTGCCTGCTTTTACTTCCGCATCGTATTCCATGAAAGCGTTTTTCATTTCTTCCCCGATGTTTGCGTAGCGTTTTACGAATTTAGGCACGAATTCGCCGGACATGCCCAGCATATCCTGATATACCAGAACCTGACCATCGCAGCCGGCACTTGCACCGATACCGATGGTGATCATATTTGTTTTCTTTGTAATGAGCGCAGCCAGCTTGGGAGGTACACATTCCAAAACGACCATGAATGCGCCTGCAGCTTCTACTGCCAGAGCATCTTCCAGCACACGGCGTGCGTTGTCTTCGCCTTTGCCCTGTACCTTGAAGCCGCCCATGGCGTTTACAGACTGGGGTGTCATGCCGATGTGGGCGCAAACGGGGATACCGGATGCAGTGATGGCTTTGATCTGTTCACAAACGCTCTTGCCGCCTTCCAATTTTACTGCGTTGCCGCCGCCTTCTTTCATCAGTCTGCCTGCGTTTGCAACAGCCTGTTCTACGGATACCTGATAGCTCATGAAGGGCATATCCAGAATGACAAATGCATTTTCGCAGGCTCTGCATACGCTGCGGCCATACAGGATCATTTCTTCCATGGTAACGGGCAGCGTGTCGGCATAGCCCTGCATGGTCATGCCAAGGCTGTCACCAACCAGGATCGTATTGATGCCCGCAGCGTCAACCAGTTTTGCTGTGGAATAATCGTAACAGGTCAGCTGGGAGATTTTTTCACCATTTGCTTTCATTGCCATCAGAGTAGCGATTGTGTTCTTTTTCAATTCTCATTACCTTCTTTCAAAATCTTTTCCATGTACGTGTAATCAGTTTCCGGATGCTTAGCTTGGGCTGTTTCCATGAGTTTTCGGGAAACAGTGCGATACAGCTCTCGTTCTGCTTCGCTGGGAAAGCAGGAGAGGTGTTTTTCAACGGTTTTTGTGTCGCAGCGTTCCATAGGGCCCGTCAATGCACCAATGGGGCCATCCTGCAGGATATGCTCCGTGTTGCTGCGGATGAGAGGCGTCAGTGCCTGTAGGGCAAGCTCTTTAGAAAATCCGCAGGTTTCTAGCAATTCCAGGCTTTCATGCACCAGCGCACATACAAGATTGCTGGAAATGGCACAGGCAGCATGGTAGCGCGTCTTTGTTTCGGTAGGGATTACCTGTACGGTGGGCCCCAATGCGCTGAGCATGGTCTGCCAGGTTAAAAGATGTGGCCCATTGCCTTCGATGCAAAAAAAAGCACCCGACAATTCCCGATATGTTTCCAGCTTACTGCTGACAGGGAAAAGCGGATGGATAGAATAACCATGTGCGCCGAACAGGCTGATATCTGGAAAAGCCTCTTCAGCGGTCATAGCGCCACTGCAATGACATATTTGTTTTCCTGAGATCCCATGACACTTCAGTTCATCATAGACCGAAGTAATCGTTCCGTCTGAAACAGTCAAAAAGAGCGCATCACTGTCTTTGATCAGTTTGTCCAACTCGTCGTAAAAACGGGAATTTGTAAATTGTGCTGCTTGCTGTGCTGATTCTTGATGCCGGCTGTAATACCCGGTCACTTGAATGCCTCCTTCAGTAAAGAACTTTCCTAAAGAGAAGCCAACTTTGCCTGCTCCAATAAATCCGATCTTCATGGTATCACCTTCTTTTGAGTGGTCAGGTGATGTAGTCTTTTTCGTTCCGTGGGAACTTGAATTCAGGATATATGTCGGTACAGTTTCCAAATCACATGGAATACCGTCCACTTCTGGGTCGCAGATGTTTTTCTGCCGACTCACGAAATCATCATAGCATGCAAAGGTGCATTTGTAAATATAAAAACCTCCCGAATTTCTTCGAGGGTTTTTAGCATTTTATTCATTTCTGCTGTCGAATCATTTTCCGATAGTTTGGAATATATAATGCAATTGCTAACAGCAGGGACAAGATGTCTGCCGCAGGCTGCGCCCAAATCAAGCCATTGACTCCCAGAATTGCTTCTAAAATAAATAAAGCAGGAATATAGATGATTCCTTGTCGGCTGAGGTTGATCATAAAAGATGGGGTGGCGGCGCCCATTGCCTGCAGAGTATTTGTCAGAACATAATATACGCCAAACAAAATACTGGTACTCAGTAGAATGCGGGAAAAATGGAACCCGTATATAAAAGCGTCTCCATCAGTTAAAAAGGACTCTACAATTTGCTCTGTAAACAGATAGCAGATACCTGTCAATATTGTACTTAAAATCAATGCAAACAGAAGGGAGAACTTGAATACTTTTTGAAACCGTGTCCAGTCTTTTGCACCCACGCAATAACCCAGTAAAGGCTGAACACCTTGCCCCAGCCCAATGCAGACCATTCCGGTCATCATGGTCACTTTCATGGCAACACCGATCCCTGCAACTGCCATATCTCCATACTGCGTCATACAACCGTTCATAATGATCTGTGAAACACTCATCAGCAGAGATGCCAGCGATGCAGGAATGCCGATCAGGAGAACGTTTTTACAGACCTTATCTTTTACAGTAAAATCCTTAGGGTTCATACTCAGCATAGAGGTTCCTTTATAAAAATAAAGCAGATAATATGCTGTGCTGATGACATTGCCGATTACAGTAGCAAGGGCTGCACCTTTGATTCCCCATCCAAACCATAGAATCATAATCGGGTCGAGAATGACATTCAATAAATTACCGATGAGCATGCCCATCATTGCAACGGTAGACTGTCCCTCTGCGCGAATAATATTAGAACAGCAGCTTGCAATCAATACAAAAGGACCGCAAGCAGTTACGATCTGCAGATAGCATTTTGCGTATTCCATCGTATGGATGCTTACACCCATGAGGGTTAAAATTTCATCCATAAATACCCAAAATAAAAAAGACATGATCAGACCAACCCCAATGCAGCTCCAGATACAAAATGAAGATACTTTTTTTGCATATTCTGTTCTTCCTTCGCCCATTGCTCTGGAAATTACGGATGTTCCGCCTAAACCAAATATTGTTCCCATTGCCATAAAAAGCAAAAATACCGGTGTGCAGAGGGAAACTGCTGCCACCAGAAGGTCGTTGTGCATCTGTCCAATAAAAAATGTATCGGCTAAATTATAAATTAACACCATGAGCATGGCTATCATAGCCGGAATCGCATTTTTCAATACCGCTGTAGATACCTTATCAGAACGAAAGGTATCTAGGCTTTGTAAGTTTTTCATAGATTCTCCTTTCCATTATAAGCATGCTGTTAATAGCATGCTGTTGTTATGTTCGATATAAAAACCTGTTGATGAACAGGTTTTTATAGACTATCGCTTACTTTTTTTAATAGGGTGATAAACAGGAGCCGCTCTGTTTCTGTTAGTTGGGAAAGCAGGCGTTCTTCCGTTTGCTGCATGTGCAACTGAGCGGATGCACAGCAAGCAAGCCCGGATTGCGTAATGCGAACGATTTTGATTCTTTTATCCTCTGCACTGGGAAAAGCCTCAACGAATTTTTTATGCTCCAACCGAACGATGATTCCTGCGGCAGTGGATTGTGCCACCTGAAGGCGTTTTTCTAAATCTTTTAAAGAAAGCTCTCCCGTAGGGGCATTTTCCAGCTGCAGTAAAACTTCAATTTGGGATAAAGTCAGATCCTGACTGCGCAAGGCATTATTGGAATCCCGTTGCAGGACATCATTGATGTGTTTAATATAGAAGCCACAATCGCTTTTTTGAAGCATAGTATCACCTCCTGCTTTTCTGTAGTGTATCATTTAAAATTATAAAAGTCAATAGCATGCGTTTATATTTCTTTGTAGATATACACCGAGATCGGAGGGTCGCCGCCGCGGTTGTGGAAGGTGTTGACAATGACCGTATAGTTTCGGTTATCAATTGTCGCAAGGTATTCCAACAGTGCATCCCGCTCTTCATAGCCGCTTTCGCCGCCATAGTAAATACATAAAGACATAATGCCGCCGGGTTTTAAAAGCCGCAATCCTGCTTCTATGGCAGGAATACTGGTTTCGGGGTGTGTGAATATTTTGTGACTGCCGCCAGGAAGCCAACCGAAATTGAACATGATACAATCGACGGTTTCGGGTGCGGCGTATTGTTCCATGTTTGAATGGCTGTCAAGGATAGCAGTGGCAATCTTGTCATAGTTGTGTTCGGATATCAAAGATTGTGTTTGGGCGATCGCATCGGGTTGGATGTCGAAGGCAAGCACTTTGCCGTTTTCTTTTACAAGACTGCATAGAAATATCGTATCTCTGCCTTTGCCGGCTGTTGCGTCGATGCAGAAATCGCCTGGATGAACGTGTTCGGAGACAAATTTATGTGCAAGGTAAAGAGTATTGAGTCCCATGATGCGAACCTCCTTATTATTGTAGCACTATTATACTAAAGTGGAAAAATGGAATCAAGCGGAGAGAAGGTTTCGGCGAAAACCGACTTTGTTATTGCCCAATGGCATTTTGCATATTTCTGTGTTAAAATTGTGATATTCCAAAAGGAGGCATATCTATGAAGCTGATTGCACCAAATTATTATCCGGAGTTCAAATGTATTGCCGATCAATGCAGGCATAGCTGCTGCATTGGCTGGATCATTGATGTTGACCCTGATACATTAGAATATTATCATACGATAGTTGGTCCGCTGGCAGAACGGCTGCAAAAGGGGATCGACGAAAGTGCGGAAACACCCCATTTTATTTTGGGAGAACAGGAACGCTGTCCGTTTTTGAACCAAACCGGATTGTGTGACCTGATACTGGAATTGGGGGAGGGCAGCCTTTGCCAGATTTGTCGGGACCATCCTCGTTATCGTAATTTCTTTTCTGACCGTACAGAGATTGGACTTGGTCTCTGCTGTGAAGCAGCCTGTGCATTGGTTCTGAAACGGACAGAAAAAACAACGCTGCTTCTGCTGGAAGAGGATGGAGAAGAGGAGGAATTATTGTCTCCAGATGCTTCTCTTCTCGACTGGAGGACACAACTCATCCAATTAGCCCAAGACAGAACCCAGACCATCGAAGCCCGTGCTGCTGCTATCTTAAAAGCAGCTGAAATGACTTTGTCGGCGCGGAATCCATCGGAATGGGCAGATGTGTATCTGGAATTGGAACGCTTGGAGGAAAGCTGGACTGACCGTCTGCAGGAGCTGAAAAATACTGATATTTCCGATGCGCCTCCATTGGATATGCCTGAATGGGAAACGGCGTTTGAGCAGCTTTTGGTTTATTTTCTTTACCGCCAACTGCCTGGCGCTCTGGACGATGGTGAATATGAAGGTCGTGCAGCCTTTGCGGTGCTGAGCTATTCCATCATTCGGGACCTTTGCCATACGCATGCTGTCCTGTATGGCAGCGTTGATTTGGATGACTTGATCGAAATTGCCCGTCAGTATTCGGCTGAGATAGAGTATTCTGATGAGAATGTAGAAGCTTTGTTGAATGCATTGTTTGAAAGCTGATTCCCTAATAAAGTATAGAAAAGCCTGTTTCATAGTGTATATGGGACAGGCTTTTTTGATATAGCAAAAGACCTCGACCATCTTTGCAGATGAGCAAGGTCTTTCCTATTTTTTATTTTGTTTTTATCCGGAGCAAAAAGGATAAAAGGTTTTGCCCCTATGAGGATACTCTGCTTTTGCTGTGTTAACTTGGATTATTCCCATTCGATTGTGCCTGTAGGCTTGGGAGTTAGGTCGAACAGCACACGGTTTACGCCGGCAACCTCGCTTGTGATACGAGCTGTGATATGTTGCAGCAGGTCGAAGGGAACGTTTTCAACGGTAGCTGTCATAGCATCAATGGTATTGACCGCGCGGATGATGACACACCATTCGTCGGCACGTTTGTTGTCTTTTACGCCAACGCTCTTCAGATCGGGGATAGCTGTGAAATACTGCCATACTTTGCCTTCCAGACCGTTTTTCGCAAATTCTTCCCGCAGGATCGCATCGGATTCACGAACAGCTTCCAGTCTGTCTCTTGTGATAGCACCCAGACAGCGAACACCCAGACCGGGACCGGGGAAGGGCTGTCTGTAAACCATACTGTCGGGTAGACCCAGAGCTTTGCCACAGGCACGCACTTCGTCCTTAAACAGCATTTTCAGGGGTTCTACCAGTGCAAAGTTCAGGTCTTCGGGAAGACCGCCTACGTTATGGTGAGATTTGATTACTTTTACTGTCTTTGTACCGGATTCGATAATATCGGGGTAGATCGTACCCTGACCCAGGAATTCGATGCCTTCCAGTTTACGAGCTTCTTCTTCGAATACACGGATGAATTCAGCGCCGATGATCTTACGTTTCTGTTCGGGATCGGCAACGCCTGCCAGTTTGTCCAGGAAGCGGTCAACAGCATCAACGTAAATCAGGTTTGCGTCCATTTCATCACGGAATACTTTTACAACCTGTTCAGGTTCGCCTTTCCGCAGCAGACCATGGTTGACATGAACACATGTCAGCTGTTTGCCGATGGCACGGATCAGCAGGGCAGCAACAACGGAAGAGTCAACACCGCCGGACAATGCCAGCAGCACTTTTTTGTCACCAACCTGACGTTTGATCAGTTCGATCTGGTCAGCGATAAAGTTTTCCATGTTCCAGTTTGCATCTGCTTTACATGTATCAAATACAAAATGTTTCAGAACAGCTTCTCTTTCTGCATCATCTGCGGGGAAAGCGGCACCGCCTTTGTGGTCTGCTTTCAGGATAGGCAGGCCTGCGCCGTAAACAGCTTCGCTGGCGTCGATTTCAACACCATCTACCACACGGTTGGGGCCGCCGTTCAGGATGATGCCTTTTACGCCGGGCAGAGCAGCCAGTTCTTCGGCAGTAATGTCGTGGGGGTGGATTTCTGTGTAAACACCCATTGCACGAATCTCACGGGCAATCTTAGGATTTTCTTCGCTGCCCAGATCCAGAATCAAAATCATGTCCTGTTTCATATATACCTTATACCTCCTGTTATGATAAAAATAATATACTGTTCTTAGATGCTTTATTTTTCTATGATACTCTATTTTACCATAGAGAAATAAAACAGAAAATAGAAAATTTGTATTTTTTTGCAGAAATTTGCAGAAAGATTTGGCTAATCCAAAGGGGACCGCATAGGCTCTGCCCCTTATTTTGCTGCTTTTACTGCCCGCAGTACAGCCTGTTCGGTTGCTTTTGCTGCCAAAATGCCCACTACATCCACAGGGGCTGTAGGCATTTCGATCTCTTCTGTGGAAAGACAGAAAAGGGTGTCCCCGTCCATGGTGGTATGGATAGGGCGGATACACCGGGCCAGACCATCGTGAGCCATGCCTGCTACCTTTGCAGCCTGTGCCTTTGTCAGCTTTACGTTGGTAGCGATGATGCCGATGGTGGTATTTTTGCCGCTAAAGGAAAGGCTGGATGCCATTTGGATGACCCCTTCTTCTGCGGAAATAAAATTGCCGTCGTCGTCCTTCGTGCCGGCGATGATTTTGCCGTTTTCATAGACATCCCCGAAGGCATTGACTGCAATGAGAGCGGCTACCTTGATGCCGTTTTCTGTTGCTTCAGACCAGGAGCCGATGCCGCTGTTGGTGCAGTGCTCCATGCCCCGCAGTTTGCCTACTGTTGCGCCGCAGCCTGCGCCATAATCGCCCTCCAGTAAAACAGAATCAGAGGCATTTTCACAGGCCTGTCTGCCCATGGCTTTATCGGGGCGGGTGAAGGCATCTCCGTTTTCCAAATCATACAATACGGCGGAGGGAACAATGGGCACTTTTGTTACGCCAACATCAAATCCGATATTTTTTTCCTCAAGATAGTCCATGACACCGCTGGCTGCTTCCAGACCAAAGGCAGAGCCGCCGGAAAGGACAACGGCCTGTACCTTTTCCATGGCATTGATGGGGCTTAAAAGGTCTGTTTCTCTTGTACCGGGGGCAGCACCGCGGACATCTACGCCGCAGACTGCTCCTTTTTCTGCAATCACAACGGTTACCCCTGTTTTTGCTTCGGGGTTTTCCGCCTGACCTACCTTCAGACCTTCTATATCGAGGATATTTCTTTTCAATTCCATATATAAACAACTCCTTATTCAACGGGTGAGGCAGCGTTTACAAGCCCCGTCCTCATAGGCGTAGCCTGTGCGAGGAGCGAAGTGCTGCCGAGGGTTAGTGGTTTTCCCTTGAAGGGCAAAGCCCCGACGGGTTTTTCCCGAAAGGGAAAAAGATTTCCTTATTCAACGTGAATGTGAAATCATTCCTACCTTGATTTTACATTCCTTAATGGAAAAGCACAAGAATTTTTGTCCCGGGATATGATATGTGTAAGATTTTATTTTCGGAGGGAAGAGCATGGGAACATACATTGTGCGGGGTGGGAGAAAGATCGAGGGCGAATTCGCTGTGCGGGGCAGCAAAAACACTGCCTTGCCCATTTTGGCTGCCAGCCTTTTGGCAGAGGATGAGGTGGTGCTGGAAAATCTCCCCCTCATCCGTGATGTGTTTCAAACTTTGGACATCCTGCGGGAATTGGGCTGTAAGGTTTCCCTTTCCGAAGAAACACGAACAGTTACCATCGACAGCAGGCATCTGAGCGGAACGGAGATCGGCAATGAAACGGTACGGAAGATGCGTTCCTCCATACTTTTCCTGGGGGCACTTTTGGGGAGAGAAAAGCAAGGAAAGCTGGCCTATCCAGGGGGCTGTGCCATCGGCAAACGTCCCATAGACCTGCATCTGGCGGCTTTTGAAAAAATGGGTGTTTCGACTCTGGAGGAAGGCGTTGTGCTGGACTGCAGGGCAGATCGGATTTCGGGGCAGCATATTTATCTGGACTTTCCCAGTGTTGGCGCCACAGAAAATATCCTGCTTCTGGCGGCGAAAGCAGAGGGGGTTACAGTCATCCACAATGCGGCACGAGAACCGGAGATCATCTCTCTGGTACGATTTCTGCGAGCCATTGGCGCAGAGATTTACGGAGAAGGGACTGCCAGCATTATGGTGGAAGGGGTGAAAGACCTCCATGGTGCTTATTATGTCATTCCTGCGGATCGCATCGAAGGGGGCACTTTCCTTTGCGCTGCTGCTATGACAGGAGGAGAATTGCGGCTGAAAGGACTGGAACGGGAACAGATGGGAGCAGTCCTGGAAGTGATGCGGATGACAGGCTGTCGTTTCTTGTGGGAGGACAGCGACCTTTTGTGGATGTGTCCGCCAAAGCAGCTTTTGTCGGATTTTACCATTGTGACAGGCCCATTTCCTGCCTTTCCTACGGATATGCAGCCTTTAATGATGAGTTTGTTGACATTGGCGAAAGGAAATTGTATGATTAGTGAAACAGTGTTCGAAGCCCGCTTTTCTCAAGGAGAGGAGCTTTGTCGTATGGGAGCGGATATCCGTATTTCGGAGCGAAATGCTTCGATCTATGGCGTAGAAAAGCTTCATGGTGCAGAGGTCTTTGCCAAAGATTTGCGCTGCGGTGCGTCCTTGTTGGTAGCAGCATTGGCGGCAGAAGGGGAAAGCCATGTCCACGGTTCGGAATATGTGGAGCGGGGCTATGAAAAGATAGAGGACGCCTTTTCTTTTTTGGGCGGCGATATCAGGCTGACGTAGGAAAGGAAAAATGATGTTTAATAAAAAGAAAAAACAACCGAAGAAAAAGAAACAGGAAATGATCGATATTGATCTGATGGATGAACTGGATTTTTATCAGAAGCCTGAAAAGAAAAAAGGCATCGACCAGAAGGTAGTCATCGCCGGTGTGTTAGTCGTTGTGGTGTTTGCCTGTGTTCTGTTTTCTCCTGTTTTTGCGGTGAAGGAGATCAAAGCCGAAGGTGCCAGTCATTTTACTACATCGGAATTGTGTGAGCTGATCGGTCTTTCTACGGGAGACAATTTGTTTTTGTTTGGCAAGAGCAGAGCGGAAAAAACATTGGAAGAAAGTGCCTATATTGCGGATGCGAAGATTTCTGCCAAACTGCCCGATACCATGGTCATCAAGGTGCAAGAAAGGAAGGTAAGAGGATATGTCCCTTATATGGGCTCTTACCTTTACATAGATGAAGAAGGCCGTGTGCTGGAAGTGAAGGATACGTACCATGAAGCTCTGCCTCTGGTAAAAGGACTTTCCTTCAGCAGCTTTACGGAAGGGGAAGTGATCCCTGTAGAGAATCCGGAGGCCCTGGATGTGGTGCTGCGGATCTCACAGATGATGGAAAAATATGAGTTGTTGGATCTGGTGGTAGAGATCGATGTTTCCAATCCGGAGGATATTTTTGCCTATGTGAATCAGGTGCAGATCCATCTGGGCAATATGGAAAATGGCGATATGAAGATCAAATATATGGCGGAGATCATGAAAACCATCCCCAAGGAAGACCGTGGTATTTTGGATTTGAGCGCATTGGACAACCCTAAGGCAAATGTGGTATTTCAATATTTAACATAGTCAGCGGGCTTGCCCTCGTTTATGAGGAGCGAACAAGTAGGCGAAGCCTGCCGGAGCGACGAATGAGGGGAAGGGTTAGCGGTTTTTTCCGCAAGGAAAAAAGACAACCTTAG
>JAETUG010000015.1 GCA_021768705.1 Bacillota bacterium | reverse complement strand
GCCGCAAGCCTTCCCGCAGCCTACGCAGGAGGGCTTTTTATTTTAAATATTTTTTGAAATACTCCTTGATTTCTTTTTCATAATGGGGAGCAGTTCTATGATAATACAAATAGTTATCTATCCATTTGTCAACTAGAGGCTTTAATTCTTTTACAAGAGAAGCTTCTAGTTCTTTTTTTCGCTGATGCTTTTGTTCTTCACTAGTTGATGCTTTTTCAATGTGGCTTGCTGTTGCAGCGGATAAAGTTAAACAACGTGTGATTTCTCCTAGAAGATAGATAGCGTCGAAATTTTGGTATTTTATTACACCGTGACCACTCCAAACATATTTGGATAGGCTATAAGCAATATCTCCCATAAAGGCTAACATTCCCAGTTGTACGTCATCATCATAGTCATAGTTAAGTTTGTGCTTGATATTATCATATTGGAGAACAGAAGATACACTTTTTAAAGCATTTTCTGTGTCTGATAAATCCAAACCTTCTCTTTCATGTTGTACATCTTTTACATATTCTTTGAAAGCATCAGCCAATGTAGTTATTTTTGTAGCATCAATATCTTCCTCGAAAAAATATTGTGTAGGCACTTCTAGTTTTTCTGCAATTTTTGTCAATGTTTCTAAAGAGGGACTAAATTTGTTTGATTCATAACCTTTAACGGTAATAGTTGAAAGTCCAACTTCTTTAGCAAGTTTTTCTTGTGTAAATCCTCTTGCTTTTCGGATTGTTTTTAATTTTTGTCCAATCAAAAAATCACCCCTTACTTATTTTATAAGTTTAGCATGATTTTTTGAAATTTTAAAGAAATATATTGCAAATAAAGTATAGTTGTACTATACTAATTATAAGGTATAGTACAACTATACGTCAAGTGTTTATACAAAAAGGAGAGTGAAAAAATGAAAATTAACAAAGAAAAACTCATGCTTGCCATGGCTAATGCCCGTTTAAACGCCTTTGAACTTTGTGAAGCGGCGGGCATCCAGTACCAAACATACCGCCGTATCATCAAGGGCAACCCCTGCAAGCCAGCCACAGCGGGCAGCATTGCCGCAGCGTTAGGCGTTCGGGTTGAAGATTTAGTTGAGAAAGAAGGAGATAAGGAATGAAACACTTAACACCAATCAAGGCAATTCGGGCGAAATGCTTAGACTGCTGCGGCGGTAGTAGTAAAGAGGTACGAGACTGCACAGCGGGAGATAGCTGCCCTCTTTTTCCGTACAGGACGGGGCATCGTCCCGCCAATAGAAAAGGTCAGGTAAACACAGAACGCAATTCCTAGAACAAAAAAGCGGGTGCTATCTATCACTTTTTTACAAAGGAGGTTTTGAGATATGGTTGACAAAATAATTTCGTTGCTTTCTACTCTGGACAAGCAGCAACTTGTTATCGTTTATAACTTTTTGCAGGGGCTAACAGGGGGTGACGCACATGGAAACCAAGACAAGTAAGAAATTCTATCGTGCTGCGGATATCATGCAGGAACTTGAGTGTTCCTCTGCCTACGCCTATAAAATTATCCGCACACTGAACGCAGAATTGCAGCAAGCAGGCTATTTGACCGCTTCGGGGCGTGTTCCTGCGGCGTATTTCTTCGACCGCTTCGGCATCGAGAAAAAGCCGTAAGGGCGGTGTATATGCGTGGAAGGCTGGGTAAAACTACATAAAGAAATTTTGGACTGGAAATTTTACAAGGATACAAAAACAAAAGCCTTGTTTATCCATCTTCTGCTTGTAGCGTCATACTCTGCTGCGGTAGAAATGGGAACTGTAAAAACAACGCTTCGTTTATTATCAGAAGAAACAGGGCTTACAACGCAGGAAATCAGAACTGCCCTTGATAAACTGCAACGCTGCGGGGCAATATCTCAGAAAACAACGCCCAAATATCATGTAGTCAAAATCGTTAATTGGGACGCTTATCAAATTAGCGAATACACAAATAGCGGTTGGATAAAACTTTATCGAAAACTATTGGACTGGGAGTGGTATAAAAATTTAAATACAAAAACAGTATGGCTGCATTTGCTGCTTACTACTAATTTTGTTTCAGGGAAAAAGGCTTATGGCTACACGTTGGCGGCGGGGCAGGTAATAACTACTTATTCAAAGATTGCAGACGCAACAGGGCTTACATTGCAGCAAACTAGAACTGCATTAGACCATTTACGGGATAGTGGAGAATTAACAACAACGGCAACAAACAAATTTCAGCTTGTAACCATTGAAAAATGGGCGTTTTTCCAATATCAAGACAAAGAAAACAACAACAAAGATAACAGGCAAGTAACAGGCAATCAACAGGCAAGTAACAGGCAAGTAACAGCCGTAAAAGAAGAAAAAAAGAAAGAAAAACCGAAAGAAGGTAAGAATATCTCTATTAGCAGACCAAGACAGAACCGTTTTATAAACTATCCGCAATCGTACACGGGTGAAGATATAAAACGCATAGAAGAATTTGAGCGTATCAAAAGATTGCGGGACAGTTGATTTTGAGAATAAGGGGGTAAAACATGAGAAAACAGGAACAGCAAGACCCAGCAGCATTAAAAGCCGCATACAGGCACTTCATACATAAATTTGTTGACGAAATCGAGGACGAAAAACAACTTTGTTCCATCTATACTTTTGTGTATACCAAAGTATTTTGTAATTCTTCCGAAAATGGAAAAAGCCGCACCCAATAACCCCGCCAAAGGAAAAAGGTGCAGCCCAAAAGCAAGTTTATTTTACCATGATTTTTCACCCGCTGCAACGGCAGAAACGGCAAAAATAACCCTATGTTTAGGCATTTTTGCCGCTGCCGCTTCATAATAGCGGACAATATCTGGACAATGTCCCACAGAATAGCGTCACATTGTGACGCAGATGTGACAAAAGTGTGCGCACAATGTTCACCAGAGATAGAGATAGATATAGATATAGATATAGATATAGAGATATACTTCGTGGTGCGTTCCCGCCTGCCGCTGCCGCTTCACAGAAGCATTCTAAAGCAGCAGGCTTTTGTATTGGCTTGCCATGGCAGCGGCATACAGAGGGTTACAAGGTACAATGGGAGACAATCTGAGACAATCTGAGACAATTAAGGACAAAAAGGACAATCTAGGTGAAGAAGAAGAATAAGAATAAGAATAAGAAATATATATCGGCAAATTTGCCGCAGCGGTTTAAACCTTCCCTTTTCTCTTCGCAGCTTGCCTACGTTCCCAGTAGATAGCGTGAGTGCCTTTTCTACCCTCAAAACAGCTATCTATACACCGCCTTTTTGCCCCGTTCTAACTTCGGTCGATGTTTTTCCCGTCCGAGGGTTGTATACACAAAAAACATCACTTAGCATAGTATTTTTTGAAAGGAGTGCTTTCCATGGAAAAAGGGAGTAAAGTTATTCTCCTGCAGCCGACAGGAGAAGTAAAAGAATGTAAGATCAGCAAAGCAAAGCCCGCTTTCTGTTATTTCACCGTCAAAGAAGAATACCGTTTCAATACGGTTTTGGAATGTCTGGAAAAGAAAATCAATGGTAAGTGGGTTGAGTGCTGCGACTGGAATATGCTTATCTTTCCAGAGAATACCGCAGTAAATCCCATCTGGACATTCCCCCGCAAAGAATTAGCCAAAGAAATATTATTCCTGATGGATGAAAGAAAAGTCAGCCTTTTAGAACGAATTGCCCGCAATCTGATGGACACGGACGAATTAAGACGATGCAGGCAATACACAGAGAATTTTCCCGAAAGCTGATATACATACACAAAAAGAGAAAGAGCCTTTTTCCAATGTGCGCACAGAGGAAAAAGGCTCTTTTTTATTTCCTCTGCTAATAAAGATATGGTGTAAAAATAGGGTATATTCTAAATTTACACCAAAAACCCACCCAAAACGAGTAAAATATAAATTGTTTTTTGATTTATTTTACTGAATGTAAATATAGTTATTGACTTATATTTTACAATATGATATCATAGAACCATAAAAGAAAGGGGGCTTCAAAATGAATATAGCCTATGTAAGAGTATCCACAGTAGAACAGAACGAGGGCAGGCAGATAGAAGCACTCAAGGAGAAAAATATTGATAAATGGTATACCGAAAAAGTGAGTGCAAAAGATACCAACAGACCGCAGCTTAAAGAAATGCTGGAATTTGCCCGTGAAGGTGACACGATTTTCATACATGACTTTTCCAGACTAGCACGCAGCACAAAAGACCTTTTGGATATCGTGGAAATGCTCAACGCTAAAGGCGTACACCTTGTTAGCAACAAAGAGAATATCGACAGCAGCACCGCAACGGGGAAACTTATGCTTACCATGATTGGGGCTATTGCAGAATTTGAGCGTACAAACCTCTTAGAACGGCAGCGGGAAGGAATTGCTCTTGCAGTAAAAGAGGGAAAGTATAAAGGACGCAGAGAAATTAAGGTTGACAACTTCGAGGAACAGTACCAAAGATACAAAAACAGAGAGTTAAACAAAGTGCAGCTTGCAGCAGAGTTAGGCATCACCCGCCCCACCCTTAACAAGCTGATTGATAAATACGAACAGGAACACAAAAAATAAAAGAGCCGAAAGGCTCTTTTTCAAGTAAAGCTATAAGCATAGAAAAACCACCCTAATACTTTGGCTCGTTGATGGGTGGAATTTCTATGTCCTAAAATTAACAGGTCAACCCACCTTGTGGGCGGTTGTTCCTCTTGCTTTTATTATGCCCCATCCCTGCGGAAAATGCAAGTTTTTTATTGTTTCGGCTTTGTGTCCGACACTTTTTTCTAAAAGTGCCGAAAGTGCCGAAAAATGCCCTATTTTTTTCCAGATTTTCCCTTTTCCCAACATTTTAAGAATGAACAAAAAACAAGTTTTCCTTGAAAAATCAACGTTTTCCAGCACTTTTTTGTTGAAATGACACTTTGATACTTCCGACACTTTTTGGGGGTAGAGTGCCGACTTTTTCATGCAAATTCTTCCATGCAAATTCTACTGTATATACTGCATAATTGCTTGCAAAGCCTTGTAAATACTGGGTTTCCCCTGCCCCGCTGCCGCTGCCCCTTTATTTTACATATCTACGTATTGTGTTAAATAAATCTTTTTCCCGACATAATTAGGAAGAAACACTTTTCCCCGCTGTTTTCCTTTACACTTCCTAAATATGTAAAGTAAAATCGAAAAAGAGTAAAATACTGCATAAAATAAGTACTTTTTGATATTAAAATGTATATTATTCATTCTTGTAGCAGAAAGCCCCATATCTCACTAGATAGCGTTACAATGTAACACGGACGAAACACAAAAGAAACAAAATTGTACACCATTGCAGGGGGTAACAATGTTACCCCGCTGTTACCAAATTGTTACCCAGATATAGATATAGAGATATACTTTGTGGTGCGTTCCCGCCTGACCCTGCCGCTTCACAGAAGCGTTCCAGAGCAGCAGGCTTTTACATCGGCTTGCCATGGCAGCGGCGTACAGAGGGCTACAGGCGTTCTTTCCCGTCTGCCCCTGCCACTTCATAGAAGCGTTCTAAAGCAGCAGGCTTTTACATCGGCTTGCCATGGCAGCGGCACACAGATCAGCAGCACCCAGATCAACAGCAGATCGGCAGGCCATTCCAGCAGCTTATAGCGGGCTACAGGCGTTCTCTCCCGCCTGCCCCTGCCGCTTCATAATAGTGGACAATGTCTGGACAATGTCCCACAGAATAACGGACAATGTCCCACAGAGATAGACTTTGTGGTGCGTTCCCGCCTGCCGCTGCCGCTTCACAGAAGCGTTCTAAAGCAGCAGGCTTTTACATCAGCTTGCCATAGTAGCGGCGTACAAAAAGAGTACCAAAAAAACAAAATAAATATTTTTAGCAGAAAAAACACACAAAATATAGTGGTTATAAAATCAAAAACAATCTATATATAGTGTAAAATTTCTATATGTAATTGGGATGAATAATATCAACTAAGGAAACAAAAACGACATGATATGAAAATGGCAAAAACGCCTTTCTATCATGTCATTTTTTATTGAATTTCCTGATTTATTCTTGCAGGGAAAGTACACCATCCTGCCATACGCCGTAAATCTCTTCCAGCAGCACAAAAGGCTGCTGTCCGCGGAAAATCTCCGTCATCTTCTTTTCGAAGGCTTCTGCTTCATCGGTTTCTACCAAAACGATATATTCCACCTTATCAGTATAGATGGTATCGAATAATTCATGCCCATCCTGCAGGATCTCATACTGCACCTTCCCGGAATCCGTATAATCTGCCAAAACAGAATATTTTCGATAAAGTACCAGTTCTGCAATGCCTGCCGCCAAAAGGCCTTCCTTAGCTGATCTGCCATAGGCACGCACCAGACCGCCTGTGCCCAGCAGAGTGCCTCCAAAATAACGAGTTACCACAATCGCCGTATCCTTCACATCTTCGCCCTTCAGCACGCTCAGAACGGGCATACCTGCCGTGCCCTGAGGCTCGCCGTCATCGCTGAATCGTTGCAGCTCGTTCCGCTCACCGATCTGATAGGCAAATACGTTGTGGGTGGCATTCCAATATTTCTTTTTCATTTCTTCGATAAAAGTGCGGGCTTCTTCCTCCGTTTTCACAGGGCGCACCGTGGCGATAAAACGAGATTTCTTTTCTACGATTTCCGCTTCCGCCTGCTCTAATATCGTTCTATATTTTTTCAGCATACTTTCACCTTTTTCAAAATTTCATTTTATTTCATCATAACATATCTTTCCTGATTTCCTCAACCCTGCTTTTGCATGGAAATTCATTTTTTCGTCCATCCTAAGGGCGAGGTGATAAAAATGATGAAAAAATATGAAAACCTCTGCGACCTGTTGGAACAAAACCCTGCAGCCCGCCGTTTCTTCGATACCCTGCCCGATTATGTGCAGGAAAGCATCCAAGAACGGGGCGACAATATTCGCTACGACAGAGACCTGCGGGGCTATGCCGAAAAACTACTGAGAGGAGACGATTGATATGTTTGGGAGAGAATACCGAGATCTGGCAGACATGCTGCTGAACAATGAACGGGCAAAAAATTTCTATAAGGATCTGCCTCAGGATATCAAGCAGATCATTACCGATAACGGGCACGAAATTCGTACCATGAGCGCCCTGCGGCATTTTGCCAAAACAGCCACAAAAACAGACGACTGATACAGAAAAAGGGATTTATCCATTTCGGATAGGTCCCTCTTTTCTTTCTTATTGATCAAAGCCCATCAGCTTTGCACAGTTATTATAAAATACATCCTGAATCTGTTCTTCCGTTAAGCCGCTTGTCATGACCTTCATAGCTTCTACTGCCGCAGGATGATAAGGGGCATCTGTACCGAACATGATACGGTCGTGCCCTACTTCTTCATAAGCCTCCTTGATCTTAGAGGGCATGGGCATGCCGCTCATTTCCAGATACAGATTGGGATAGCGTTTCGCCATTTTCAGGGAAGCATCGATATAAACGCCATGACCGTGACCCATATGGATCATGACCAGCTTCACATCGGGATGGCGTTCTGCCAGCAGGGCGATGCTCCAGGGCAGAGAATAAGGCGGATGACCGCAGTGCATGAAAACAGGAATATTCAGATCTTTTGCTGCTTCCATGATAGAATCCATGATCTCCGCATCAGCAACGTAGGCATGTTTCAGAGGATTTGCCTTGATGCCTTTGAAGCCTTTATTCTGCACATAATCATAGATCATATCCACAGCCTTCTGTCCATCCAGAGGGTTGGGATATACCATGCCTACAAAACGGTCAGGGTATTTCTGCACTGCTTCCAGACAGATCTCATTAGGCTGAGAACACAGCAATGTTTTTTCGATATGGAATTCATCCATCTGTGCAATCAGTTCTTCTGCCGTGATCGCCAGTTTTGCCCAACCGCCAAATACGCCAATATGCGCATGGGCATCTATTTTTTTGAACTCTTTTACATCCATTTTTTACATCTCCTTTAATCTCCGCATTACGCCTGCCTTACTAAGCAGTGTTACCAGTACTGCCCCTAAAACGACACCCGTGATCGTCTGGGAAGTCAGACCGGGTACGCTGGTGATGGCATAGGCCCAGTCGAACATAACGACCTTCACCGCTGTATATAGGAAGATCTGCACGATACCGCCTGCCACAGTGCCGATAAACCAGTTCAACTTTGATTCGGGCATAATCTTATCAATAAACATCCCCATCACAAATGCCATGATGTATTTGATCACAAATGTGGGCACTACCCAATGCATATAGCCGCCCAGCAGATCGGATAAAGCCGCACCAATGCCGCCCGCCAGGGCACCCTTTCTGGTGTCCAGAAGCAATACGCTCAGGAAAATCATGCAGTCCCCCATATGGGAATAGCCGTGAGGCGAAGGAATCTTAACAGCATAGATCCCAACAAAAGTGATCGCTGCCATCATTGCCATTTTGGTTATGTCTTTTACAGAATACGAATTTTTCATTTGTATCGCCCCTTCTTTTTTCATTTCGGTTTTTATTTTATCATTTCCGAAAAAGACAGCCTACCCTTTTCATCCATAATATAGTAATTAAATGGGTACAATTTTTTTATTTGTTTCGATACAATTTAAAAAATTGCTTTCAAAAAAATACATTTTCCATGTTATACTAAGTTGTTTTTTTGATATATTCCGGCAAAAAGAAAACTGACACCGATTGCAGTTCGATGTCAGTTCGTTTCATAAATCGTATTCTATCAATTGTCTTTTTATACTGCCCATACAAAATGGTTCCGTTTCAAATGCTTATTTTCTCCGCAATTATTTGCCAAAAGCGACTGCTTCTTGCTGTTTCTTGGCTTCGATGGCTTTCTTCGCAACCATGTCCTTCACCTTCATCAAGCGGGTCGTGTTGGCACGTTCATTTTCTTCCAGCTTCATGGTGATGTATTTGATGGTCTCCTGATAGTTGGGAATCATAACGTTTTCCAGCGCATTTACACGACGGCGAGTACGTTCGATCTCCTGGGCCAACAGCTGTGCTGTCTTTTCGCTTTCTGCCAGACGGAGCAGAGGCTCCATGGCATCGGAAAAGGAAAGCATTGCGCTGTCCAGTTCACCGGATGTGAACGCCATACCATAGGGGTAGATATTGCCTTCTTTGTCGCCTTCCTTCTGGAAGTCGAACACAGGCACATTTACACTCATGATATTTTTATTCGTTACCTTAACAGATACAGACTGCTGGGGAATCATCAAGGCTTCCCCCAGACTGGCTTCGCTCAGCACCGCTCTGGCAATGATAAAGTTTTTATAAGCATTCTCCAAAGCCTTTTCCGCTTCTTCTCTCAAACGCTTATTTTCCCGCACGATTTCCATAAACTGTTTCATCAGTTCATCCAGCTTATCCTTCAGCAGCTTATGCCCTCTGGTCGCTGTTTTCAACTGCCCTTTCAAGCGAGTCATTTCCATACGGGTGGGGTTGACATTCAATCTAGCCACACTTCATCACTCCCCGCTGTTCAGATATTTTTCCAGATATTCATCACGGATACGTTTCAATTCACTCTTTGGCAGCATGCGCAGCAGGCTCCAGCCTGTTTCCAATGTCTGCTCGATGGTTCTGTCTGTCTGGAAGCCCTGAGAAACATATTTCTTTTCGAATTCATCTGCGAATTTTGCATAGATCAGATCAACTTCGGACAAAGCGGATTCACCCAGAATCGCCATCAGTTCCTTCGAATCCTTACCACGGGAATAAGCTGCGAACAGCTGGTTCATGGTATCTGCGTGGTCTTCTCTTGTCTTGCCCTTACCGATACCTTTATCCTTCAGACGGGACAGGGAAGGCAAAACGTTGATGGGAGGCTGAATGCCCTTTTTATCCAATTCACGGCTCAGGATGATCTGACCTTCTGTGATATAGCCTGTCAAGTCAGGGATAGGATGGGTCTTATCTTCTTCAGGCATCGTCAGAATGGGGATCATTGTAATGGAGCCGGGATGACCTTTCATACGACCTGCGCGTTCATACATGGTCGCAAGGTCTGTATACAGGTAGCCGGGGTAACCACGACGACCGGGAACTTCTTTTTTGGCAGCAGAAACTTCACGCAGAGCTTCTGCGTAGTTTGTGATATCTGTCAAAATAACCAATACGTGCATGCCCTGTTCAAATGCCAGATATTCTGCCGCTGTCAATGCCATTTTAGGGGTACAGATACGCTCTACCGCAGGGTCATTCGCTAGGTTTACAAAGACAACAGAACGGTCGATGGCACCGGTCTGTTTGAAGTCGTTAATGAAAAATTCAGCGTCTTCAAAGGTGATACCGATGGCGGCGAATACTACCGCAAATTTGGAATCTGTACCACGAACCTTTGCCTGTCTTGCAATCTGTACTGCCAGATTTGCATGGGGCAGACCGGAAGCGGAGAAGATAGGAAGCTTCTGTCCACGAACCAGCGTATTCAGACCATCGATGGCAGATACACCGGTCTGGATAAATTCCGCAGGATATTCACGAGCCGCAGGGTTGATGGGCGCACCGTTGATGTCCAGTCTCTTTTCGGGGATGATTTCGGGACCGCCGTCGATGGGATTGCCCATACCATCGAAGACACGACCCAAGATGTCGGGAGATACGCCAAAGTCCAAGCTCTTGCCCAGGAAACGCACTTTACTTTCTGCCAGGTTGATACCTGTTGCACTTTCGAACAGCTGTACCAGAGCTGTGTCACCGTTTACTTCCAGAACTTTGCATTTTCTGATCTCGCCATTTGCCAGTTCGATTTCGCCCAGTTCGTCGTATGTGACGCCTTCAACACCGGAAACAACCATCAGAGGGCCGGCTACTTCCTGAATGGAACGATATTCTTTTATCATAATTCATCTGCCCCCTTTCTGATGAGATCCTGTACCTGTGTTCTGATTTCGTTTTCGATTTCATCGTAGCTCTTGTCTACGTTGATTTCTTCTACGTATTTTGCACGACCGATACGTTCGATGACGTCCAGTTTTGTCAATTTCTGAATTGTAATACCTTGTTTGATGGCTTCGCCTGCTTCTTTATAGAAAGTCAGGATCAGCTTCATCATACGATACTGTTTATGCAGGGATGTATATGTGTCAACTTCGTGGAAGGAATTCTGATGCAGGAAGTCTTCACGGATGGAGCGTGCAACCTCCAGAATCAGTCTGTCGCTGTGGGACAGAGCGTCCACGCCGACCAGCTGTACGATTTCATTCAGTTCTGCTTCTGTCTGCAGCAGTCTCATGGCTTCTATACGCTGTGCGGAGAAGTTGGGTTCTACGTTTTCGTCTGCCCATGCGTCAACCTTCGCCTGATACAGAGAATAGCTTGTCAGCCAGTTGATGGCAGGGAAATGACGTTTGTATGCCAGGGAGGAATCCAGACCCCAGAATACCTTTACGATACGCAGCGTTGCCTGAGATACGGGTTCGGAAATATCACCGCCGGGAGGAGATACGGCACCGATGGCTGTCAGTGTACCAATTCTGCCTTCATTGCCCAGACAAACCACACGACCTGCCCGTTCATAGAACTGTGCCAGACGGGAACCCAGATAAGCGGGGTAACCTTCTTCACCGGGCATTTCTTCCAGACGGCCGGACATTTCACGAAGGGCTTCTGCCCAACGGGAGGTAGAATCCGCCATCAGGGCAACACTATAGCCCATATCACGGAAGAATTCCGCAATGGTGATACCTGTATAGATAGATGCTTCACGGGCCGCTACGGGCATATCGGAAGTATTTGCGATCAGAACGGTTCTCTGCATCAGGGATTCCCCTGTGCGAGGGTCTTTCAGTTCAGGGAACTCGTTCAGTACGTCTGTCATTTCGTTGCCACGTTCGCCGCAGCCGATGTAAACAACGATATCTGCATCCGCCCATTTTGCCAACTGGTGCTGTGTAACAGTTTTACCGGAACCGAAGGGGCCGGGGATAGCTGCTACACCGCCCTTTGTAATCGGGAAGAAGGTGTCGATAACACGCTGCCCTGTGATCAGAGGCGCATTTGGAGATTCTTTTTCTTTATAAGGTCTTTCCCGACGTACGGGCCATTTCTGCATCATGGTCACGTTGACATCGTTGCCCTTTTCATCTGTGATGATACAAACCGTTTCTTCTACGGTAAAATCACCGATGAAGATTTCTTTGATGACACCCTTCAGACCGAAAGGCACCATGATCTTACACTGAACCACAGCAGTTTCCTGTACGAAACCGATAACGTCACCTGCAACAACAGCATTGCCGGGCTGTTTTGTGGGTTCAAACTTCCATTTCTTTTCTCTGTCCAAAGAAGGCACTTCCACACCTCTGCGGATGTTTGTACCGCCTACTTCGTACATTTTTTCCAGTGGACGCTGGATACCGTCATAAATCGTGGAGACCAGACCGGGGCCCAGTTCTACGCTCATAGGCATACCAACGGATATCACTTCTTCACCGGGGCCAAGGCCTGCGGTTTCTTCATAAACCTGAATGGAGGCTTTGTCTCCGTGCATTTCGATGATCTCGCCGATCAAATGTTTATCAGATACACGAACCACGTCGAACATGTTGGCATCTCTCATGCCTTCTGCAATGACCAGTGGACCTGACACTTTTACGATCGTGCCTGTTTTCATATGCTCATTCACCTACAATCATTCTTTATTCACTAAACAATATATCTGCGCCGATGGCACGTTTTGCCGATTCGCGCACTTCATTCATGCCCAAGCCCATGTTTCCGCCGATACCGGGGATCACGATGATGGCGGGCAATTCCATATCTTTGTATTTGGCAATGCTTTCCTTTGCCTTCAGGCTGGCTTCTTCCGTGATATAAATGATCGCGTATTCTCTTTCCGCCAGTCTATGGATAGTTTTTTTGATCTCCTCTGCTGTATAGGCAGGGAAAATATCAATCCCAAGAGCAAGGAAGCCCATGACTGTGTCCTTGTCGCCAATGATACCAACTTTAGACATATGCTTCTCTCACCCTTTCCTTGATCGTTTCTGCATCAATATCATGCAGCTTGCATGTCATAATGATACGCACGCATTTCGCCTCAGTTTCCTTTGCAAGGATATAAGCCGCAACGGGTTCAGGCGTCAGCGTTTTGTATTTCGCATCCTTGATACATTCCATCAAATAGTCATCACAGGCTTTTTCAAATACCGTAAAGCCCTGATCCATATAGGTTTCACAGAGGGACCCATAGGAGGTATCCTTCAGCATCTGGATGACATTATCGTTTTTCAACGCTTTGATCAGCAGTTCCGCAGGCAATTCGCCCCCAGGCACGATGCTTTCTTCCAATTCTTCATCGCTGCGTTTCAGTTGCCAGATACGCAGGAGCGTCTTCAGATTCGTTACATCAGCCAGCTTGCGGACATATTTGGAAACATATTCGTTGCCCAGTTTCTCCGCCGCATCGGACATGACCTGAAAGCAGGCTTTGTCCAGAATGGAATCGATAAAGCGGGCATTTTTTGTTTTCGCATACATTTCTATTGCTTCCTGCACTGCATCTGCCTCGATATTGGGCAGTTCCATGTAGTTTCTTTCACGGAAGTTTTTCTGAAGGATATCCACAGGAATACTGCCGCCCTGGATCAAATATTTTTTCCCGCTGACCTTGGAAATTTCTTCCTTGATCAACACCTTCACATTATGATAGTCGTTCTTGAATCGGAAAATATCCATAAACGTTTCGGATGCGATCAGCTTACCAACCGCCTGATATTCCGCTTCCAGATGGTTCTGGATCATTTTCTCAAATTCATGAATGTCATCGATCTCTGTTTTACCGTAATCGGTTTCAGAAAGGATACGCAGTGCTTCTTCTGCGTCTTTGGCTTCCGCCATCTGCATCAGTTTCTGCTTTGTCAGCAGTTTATTTTCCATGGAACGAACACTCGCCACGGCGAAAGGGTAAATCTTGTTTCTAGCCATGCTCTACCCCTCCTTAAAATAAGATCTGTGCTGCTGTCTGGCGGATCGCTTCTTTTTCTACTGTAATGATAGATTCAAAAGAATAGTTATATTCGATATCTCCGTTTTTCACGATAAAACCACCGCTGATATCTGCAGTTTTTTCGGAAAGCTGGAAGCCATTTTCCTGAACCACTGCAGCCAGTCTTGCTGTATCTTTGGAAGAAACGATGATCTCTGTACCCAGAGATTTATCCAGTTTCGCCAGCATGCCGCCAATCACCTTGGCATATTCCGCATCCTCCAGAGAAAGCAGTCTTTTTTCTGCTTCTGCGATCACATCAGCCAGAATGTTCTGTTTCTGTTCCAGGATAGCTTTTTTTGCCTGCATTTCTGCACCGGAAATTTCCTTAGATCTCACTTTATCCGCTTCGGAATTGGCTGCTCTTTCCAAGGCATCCGCTTCTTTTCCTGCTTTATCCCGAGCTACTTTCAGAATGGAATCTATTTCCTTCTGGGCTTGTTTCAGCGTTGCATCTGCCACTTTCTCCGCTTCTGCTATGATTTTATCAATGATAATCTTGCCGTCATTCATAGGAGTTTCTCCTCCTTTGCCTTAATTTATATTACAACTGGATGCTGTTGAGCATCAGGAAGGAAATCAGCAGAGCCAATACAGCGTATGTTTCTACCATGGCTGCAAACAGCATACCTTTTGCCATTTCACTGGGTTTTTTACCGATCAGCATGATACCGGAAGCTGCTGCTTTACCCTGTGCATAACCGGAGAAAATACCAACCAGACCGATGGGCAATGCTGCTGCGAAAATGGAAGCACCCTGCGCCACTGTCAGCTCAACCATACCATCGCCGCCCAGAAGACCAACCTTTACCAGAACGATAAAGGCGATCAGCAGACCATAGATACCCTGTGTACCGGGCAGTGCCTGCATCAGCAGAACCTGACCAAATTTGTTGGGGTCTTCAGAAACAACGCCCGCTGCAGCTTCACCTGCAACGCCTACCCCAAGGGCGGAACCAATACCAGCCAAAGCTGCTGTAGCTGCGCCTAATAATGCTAAAAATTCACCACTGAATAAACTTTCTACCATGTTCATTCTCCTCCTTAATGATCTCGATCTTTCACGATCTTGATATATTTTGTTTTTCTTTCAAAAGGACGGAACTCTCTGCCGCCGCCCGTATAAAATTTGCCAAAGAATTCTACATACTGCAGTCTGCAGGAATGTACGAATGCCCCCAGGGCATTGATAGCCAGATTGAAGATGGTACCAAACACCAGTGCCACCGTCAGCAGGATCGCCCCAACAACGCCGCCCCCTGCCAGAGAACCCAGTGTATTGATAACCTGAGCAACTACGCCAGTCGCCAGACCCAACGCCAGCAGTCTGGAGTAGGAAAGGATATCGGACAGGTAATTGGTGATGCCGTACAGGCTGCCAAGACCGCCTGTGATCTTCCCAATAATGCCTTTTTTCTTTCTGCCGCCTGTCAGCAAGATGCCGACTACACCAACAATAGACATTACCTTGCCTGCGCTTGCCAATGCGGGAGCAACACTGCCGCCCACACCAAACAGCACCAGACCGATCAGCAGTACATACCACAGACCGATATCACAGATGGCATCCACAGGATGGCCATCACGAACAGACATATATGCCTGAATCCCCATACCTACGAACAAGTGGATCGCCCCCAGAATCAAGGAGAAGATCAAGAGCTTCATAGGATTGTCCATGGGATTGAACCAAATCGGATTGATGACGAGCTCCTTACCGAACAGCGTTGCCGCCGCAACTGTAAAGAAGTTGCCGAACCAGCCGCCGAACAAAGCACCCCAGATGAATGTGGAGATGCCGCAGTAGAAGAACATCTTAAACATTTTATAGATGGTTCCCTCTGGTTTATATTTCTTCAGTACGAATGCACACAATGCGGAAAGGATGATACCATAGGCCGCATCGGAAAGCATCATACCAAAGAAGATGAAATAGAATGGTGCCAGAATCGTTGTCGGGTCGATATCCTTTCTGGAAGGCAGGCTATACATATTGGTAACTGCCTCGAAAGGTGTCGCTACACTGCTGTTATGCAGCAGCACAGGTACTTCTTCCTCTTCCTCAGGAATCTGAATATCGTAAAAGAATTCATATTCCTTCAAAAGGGCTTCGATCTCAGGCTGCGCCTTTGCAGGCATCCAGCCATCGAAATAGAATACCGCATCTGTACTCAGCATATCCCCGACGATACGCGCTCTGTCTCTGCGCATCACCAAGCTGTCGTAAAGGAATTCGATATTCTTGCGGGCGGTTGACAAAGCCGCCAGCACTTTTTCGTTTTCAGCGATTTTTGCCTCGATCGCTTCGATCTCTTTTTCATAATGATGTATCGCTTCTGCAGGAGTGCCCTTCTGATCCGCCATGGAGACTGCGGAGAAGTTGAAGGGACGCAGTGCCTCGTACAAGGCATCCTTTTCTTCCTTCAAACAAATGATGGAGAAATATTTTTGCTGCTTATCCGCACTCACTTCCTGCACAATGGCAGAAGGTGCTCCTTCCAAAACAGCTGCCATCAGCTGTCCCGAATCGGTCTTTGCCCCGGTGGTGCCATAAATCACACAGGCAAATTCCGTTTCATTCATTTCCAGCGGGATATCCAGCTTCAGCCAAGGCTGCAGCCCTGCGATCAAAGAACGCAGACGATTGATCTCGTTCTGACCATCGGTAATATTTTTGTAAGCGAAAACCGCTTTATCCGCATTCATTTCCGTTTCCGTCTGTGTGGCATTCAAAAGTGCGGTAAATTCGCTGCGCCCCATTTCCTTTCTGGTAATGAGCAGCGGTTTTTTTGCTGTATCATACTTCCCGATCGCCTCAAGCGCAGTGCTGACACGGATAATATCCGCCTCCAGACGCGAAACATCGGCACTGTTACTGGTTCGGAAAATGTCGGGCATCCAGTCTTCATCGCTGACTACGCCTTCCTGAGAGTTGATCTCTACAACGCCCAGATGCATCAGTTCATGAATGAAAGGATTTCGGCTGCTGTTCAAACCAATGACAGTAAGCTTCCGCATCTCAACAACTGCCATACGTTCCCACGACCTTTCCGATCACCGCCTGAACGGCTTCCTCTTTCTTTTCCGCTGCCTGCTCTCTGATTTTGGAACAGGTTTCTTCCGCGTCCTTCAAAATTTTCTGGATTGCTTCTTTGCTTTCCTCTACAGCGTCTTCCACGGCTTCCTGCATTTCCTTTTTTCCCTGCAGTCTCGCCTCTTCCAGCAGGATCTCCTGCTGTTTCAGTGCGTTGGCCTTCATCTCTTCGGCCTGTGCAACAGCCTGCTTTTTGATTTCCACAGCACGTGCTTCTGCTTCTACGATGCTTTTCAGGATCTCATAAGCCATGATACTCACCTCTCTTGCTGTATTTTTGTTTGAACAAATTGCACAGGTACAAAATTTACTCCCGTCAATATTACCTTGTTAAAGTTATAACATTTATATTCTTCTAAATAAATAGAGATTTGTTCCTGTTTCACTCGTTCTTTTCCCTCCCAAAAGGAAGGGGGATTCGAATTTCCTAATGATTTCCATGGAAATTCTTAGTATGTACGAAAAATCAAACATACCTCAATCTAAATAATACGTGATTTATGCGATTATGTCAATGTTTCTTCTTTTTCGCTTAAATTGACAAAACTTTTTCTCTCTTGCACACGTTTGTTAAAAATCCATCAGGATTCACTTTCGCAAAAAAGCGATTTTCATTAGGTTTACAGGGTTTTACGATGTTGTTTCGCACGCAATATATTTGTATCCAAATTTCTACCAACCATATTTTTCTAATTCTCTGTCAAAAATCTGTACAAAACAGCCAAATCTGAAACAAAATTTTTGGGAAGTTTCTTTTTAAGAAAATCTCATTTTAACTGAATAAAACTATTATGAATGAAAAAATATTCATTGCATGCCGAAATCATATCTTTTTTATTCTGCATTCTATACGTATACAGTTTTCTTTATGCAATTTTAATGAACTGAAAAAAGACTCTTTTCTTCATGAAATAGAGTCTTTTTCTTTATCTTCTTTATCTTCCTTCTCTTCTTCTTTTAACACCGCAAAGGCCGCGCGGATATCTCTTTTCATCCAATGAGGCAGTTCACTGGCTTCCAGCTCTTCTTCCGTTACCCAGAAGTAGGCTTCATGCTCCGCACTCAGGCTCACCTCGCCGCCCTTCCAGCGGCAGGCGTATGTAAAAATGCAAAGATGGATATGGTGTTTGATGGCATCAAACAGAGACAGGGGAGGACCAATGAAAACATCCAGATCCGTTTCTTCCCTGATCTCTCTGCGCAGCCCTTCTTCCGCCTTTTCGAAGAAATGCAGACCGCCGCCGGGCAGATCCCATTTCTGGTGACTATTCATGAAGCTTGCCTCCATCTCATGCTTGGATCGGCAAAGCACCAGCGCTTTATTCTCTTTTATGATGACAGCTTTTACAGCCACCGCAAAGTCTCTTTTCACAGGATCGCCCCCTTTCCGGCTTTCTTATTTTGCTTCTTCCAACAGCTGGATCAGTTCCGCTTCTGTGAAGTCGTATTCCTTACTGCAGAAATGGCAGTGCAGATTTGCTTTCTTGTCTTCCCTGATGATTTTTTCCAGTTCTTCTTTCCCAATGCTGATGAGAGCTTTTTCCACTCTTTCTCTGGTGCAGTTGCAATAGAATTCCGCCGGGATGGTATCTGTGATCTTTAAATCCATATCGCCCAGGATCATCTGCAGGATATCTTCGGGAGTCTGTCCCATGTCCAGCAGGTCGGATACATAAGGAATGGTTGCCAGCTTCTGTTCCAGTTTGGAGATCATTTCTTCTGTTGCATCGGGCATCAGTTGGATGATAAAACCACCGGCTCTGCGGATAGAGGTATCTGTTTCCACCAGAACCCCCAGACCAACGGCAGAAGGTGTCTGTTCCGACTGTGCAAAATAATATGTCAAATCCTCCGCAATCTCCCCTGTCACCAGTTCGATGCGACCTGCATAGGGTTCTCTCATGCCAATATCTTTGATGACGCTCAGATAGCCATTGCCGATGGCACCGCTGACATTCAGCTTGCCGGGGTACAGGTCGGGCACCTCCACACCAGGGTTGAATACATAGCCTTTGACTCTCGCCTGACTGTCACTAGTCACCACAATACCCTGCAAAGGCCCTTCGCCCCGTACCTGCAGTGTTACAATATCTTTTTCTCCTTTCAGCATACTGCCCATCATAGCGGCTGCTGTCAGCATTCTGCCCAACGCTGCAGATGCAACGGGAGAGGTGTGATGGATCTCTCTGGCATGCTGCACCAAGTCTCTTGTTGTAGCGGCAAAAGCACGGATGCTGCCGTTGCCTGCTGTCGCTCTTACGATATAGTCACTCATTTTGATTCCTCCAATTTATTTCAACCTGGCTGCAAAAAGAAGGCGTTCGCTTTCGGCATTGGGTGCATCAAAGCTGTAGCCATCGTATACTTCCACCAGTTCCATCCCTGCTGCCTGCAGCCCATTTTCAATTTCTTCCACGGAATAAGCTCTTTCATAGTGGTATTCCTCCACTCTCTCATACAAACCATTTTCCTGCTCGATGAAAAAGCTTACATAATATTCGTTGATCTTCTCTTCCTTGTCGTAATCATTTTCCCAGATATATGCCGCACCTTCCTCTGCAGAACCAAAGACATTCTGCCCCAGCACTTCGCAAAATTTGTATTCTGTATTCATATCAAATAGGAAGAGACTCTCTTTTTTCATGTGCTTGGCAATGCTTTGAAAGGCATCTTCCAGCTGACCATCTTCTGTCAGGTAATTCATGCAGTCGCACAAGCTGAGGATACAGTCTGCTTTCTCCCCCAATTCCAGTGCCGTCATATCCTGACAGGCAAAGCGCAGGGAAAGGCCCTCTTCCATCGCCTTATGATCTGCTTCCGCCAGCATTTCAGGAGAAAGATCCACGCCAATCACATCCAGTCCTTCCTTTGCCAAAGGCAACAGGATGCTGCCTGTACCACAGCCCAGATCGATGATAGTTTTTGGCTTTGCGCCAAGCTTGTCCCATACAGCGTGGATATGGTCCAGCCACTGGTCGTATTCCACTTGTTCCATAAAAAGATCATATACAGATGCAAAAGCTTCGTATGCGCTCATAACCGCTTCCTCCAAAGGCATATTCTTTCACAACTTTATATTATATCTTTATACCCATACAAATGCAAGCATAAATACACTGAAAAGTCACTGCGATAAGCTCGCTTGTAAGCGATGATTTTTCAGTGCATTTTTTTATTCATTTCTTCCTTATTATTTTCCTGTTTTCTCTCCTCTATTTTCCGCCTCCCCATAATACCGCCGATCCGCCCACTTTCCTTGGATGTCAGCCCCTTCCAGCCAAACTGCTCCACCTTATCCAATAATCCCAATTCCTCCGCGATCTCATATTTCATGGCAAGGTCTCTTTTCTCCGCTTCTGTCAGTTCCTTTTTGGATGCCATTTTCCACGCCTCCTTTTTTCCTTTCATTATGCTCAGACAAGGACAGAATATGTACTTTGTCCATGTGCAAATGTTTATCGGAAAAAATACATATTTTTCTGATAAATTGTTTGACAGAACATGGAACTAGTGTTAGACTATGAGACAAATACATATTTTTCAAAGTAGAGGTGCGTTTTTCAAGAGTATCCGGGTGAATATCATAAGGGATAGATGCAGCCCGTAAAAAGGGGAAAACGCCGAAGAAGGGAAATGCCTTATCTTTCCGCTTCTGGTTGTACAGTTAATAGCTGTATGACTGTCATTGGAAATCCAATGGAGCGCTACAAAGATCAATCAAACTGCGGCAGTTCACATAGACTTCTACCACAGTTTCCTTGGAAGTCGGCGCAGGCCGGCTATTTTTTGTTTACAGGCGGAGAAAGCCATTTTCCTTCGTATAAAGCACCTGCGTTTGCTTGCAAAGATGCAGGGGGTTATACGAAGGAAAAATGATTTGCGGAGCAAATACATGAGTAAGGCAAAGCCTTACAAATGGCTTTTCCTTCGGACAAACTATCTGTATTTGCTTGCAAAGATGCAGGGGATTATACGAAGGAAAAATGATTTGCGGAATAAATACATAAACAAATGGCTTTCATTCCGAAATAAACTGCTTTGAAAATGCAACAAAACACAAGCGAATGTAAAAGAAAGAAGGAATTAAAAATGAAAAAAATCAATCTGGCCGTTGTTGGTGCTACTGGTATGGTAGGCAGAACTTTTCTGAAAGTTCTGGAAGAAAGACAACTTCCCATCGAAAACTTCTATGTGATGGCATCTGCTCGTTCCGCAGGTAAAACACTGGAATTCAACGGCAAGGAATATGTTGTAGAAGAGCTGACAGAGCATTCCTTTGATAAACCTATCGATATCGCACTGTTTTCCGCAGGCGGCGGCACAAGTGAAAAATTCGCTCCCATCGCTGCAGCTCACGGCTGTATCGTTATCGACAACAGCTCTCAGTGGAGAATGGACCCCGAAGTTCCCCTGATCGTTCCCGAAGTTAACCCCGAAGATATCAGCTGGCATAAAAACATCATTGCTAACCCCAACTGTTCCACAATTCAGGCAATGGTTGCCCTGAAACCTCTGGATGACAAATATAAAATCAAACGTGTTGTTTATTCTACTTATCAGGCAGTATCCGGTGCAGGTGTTGCCGGCTGGCAGGATCTGGAAAACGGCATGAAGGGGGAAGCACCCAAGAAATTCCCTCACCCCATCGCAAGCAACTGCCTGCCCCACATCGATACATTCTTGGATAACGGCTATACAAAAGAAGAAATGAAGATGGTAAACGAAACAAGAAAGATCCTGCACAACGATGCAATGCGCGTCACAGCTACAACTGTTCGTGTTCCCGTTTTCAGCTCTCACAGTGAATCCATCAACGTAGAATTCGAAAATCCCTTTGATCTGGATGAACTGATCGAAGTACTGAGAAATGCACCCGGCGTTGTAGTGCAGAACGATGTTTCCAAAAACGAATACCCTATGGCAGTAGAAGCGGCAGGCAAAGACGAAGTATTCATCGGTCGTATCCGTCGTGACGAAAGCGTTGACAACGGTGTAAACCTGTGGGTAGTAGCTGACAATATCCGTAAGGGTGCAGCAACAAATGCAGTACAGATCGCAGAAGAGATCGTAAAAAACATGAACTAATCGAACAATAAGGTTCTAAAGCACAAGAAAGCAGCCCGAACGGGGTGGATTTTGAATGGTTTCAGGATTGCGTGGGCATAAAATGTGCAGCAATCCGTATTTATAAAAGTAACTATTGTTCCATATTTGAGGAGGTCATATTTATGTCTATTTTCACTGGCGCAGGTGTCGCTCTGGTAACACCCATGAACGCTGATGGCAGCGTAAATTTTGAAAAGATGAAAGAATTGATCGAATTCCAGTTGGCAAATGACACAGATGCACTGATCATCTGTGGTACAACCGGTGAAGCATCTACAATGTCCGATGAAGTACAGATCGAATGCATCCGCTTTGCAAAAGAGGTTGCAGCGGGCCGCGCACCGATCATCGCAGGCGCAGGCAGCAACGATACTGCTCACTGCATCGAACTGGCACAGGGCTGCGAAAAGGCAGGTGCTGATGCCGTTCTGCTGGTAACACCCTATTATAACAAGGCAACACAGAAGGGTCTGATCCTGCATTACACAGCAATTGCAAACAGCATCAATATCCCTATCATCCTGTACAACGTGCCCGGCAGAACAGGATGCAATATCGCACCTAAAACAGTTGCTGAACTGGCGAAAGTGAAAAATATCGTAGCTGTAAAAGAAGCAAGCGGCAACCTGTCTCAGGTAGCCGAGATCGCTGCTCTGGTTGGTCCCGATTTCGATATCTACAGCGGCAATGACGACCAGATCCTGCCCGTACTGTCTCTGGGCGGCAAAGGCGTTATCTCCGTTCTGTCCAACGTTGCACCCAAGCAGACCCACGATATGGTTATGAATTTCCTGAACGGCGATGTAAAAGCTGCTACAAAACTGCAGTTGGATGCCATCGAGCTGATCTCCGCTCTGTTCTGTGAAGTAAACCCTATCCCTGTTAAGGCTGCCCTGAATCTGATGGGTTATGAAGTTGGTGCCTGCAAAGCACCTCTGTGCGATATGGAGCCCAAGAATCTGGAAACGCTGAGAACAGCAATGAAAAACTACGGCTTAATCTAAAACCCGCTTGAGGGCTTTGCCCTCAAACTCCCACCAAGGGAGTCACTCCCTTGGAACCCGATACCGCAACAACATATACATGTTGTTGCAAATGGGGGTCAAGGGGAATCATTCCCCTTGCAGGGTTTGGGACAGCGTCCCAAGAAAAAGGAGTATTGATATGATAAATGTGATTATTCACGGCTGCGGCGGCAAAATGGGCCACGTTGTAGCCGATCTGGTAAAAAATGAACCTGACTGCCAGGTAGTAGCCGGTATCGATCCCGGTATGCCTGAACTGGATTTTCCTGTATTCCCCAGCTGTGATGCCTGCGACATTGCAGGGGATGTCATCATTGACTTTTCCACAGCAAAGGCAGTTCCCGCTCTTCTGGCATTCTCCAAAGCAAAAAACATCCCCGTTGTTCTCTGCACAACAGCCCTGTCCGATGAAACAACAGCACTGATGAAGGAAACAAGCAAGGATGTCGCAATCCTGAAATCCGCCAATATGTCTGTTGGTGTAAACCTGCTGCTGGATCTGGTGCAGCGTGCGGCTGTCATTCTGGCAGAAAGCGGCTTCGATATCGAAATCGTGGAAAAACACCATAACCAGAAAATCGATGCCCCCAGCGGCACCGCAATGGCTCTGGCAGATGCCATCAATCAGGCGATGGATGAACGTTACCACTACGTTTACGACCGTTCTCAGGTACGTGAAAAACGCGAAAAAACAGAAATCGGTATCCATGCTGTCCGTGGCGGCAATATCGTCGGAGAACATGATGTGATCTTCGCCGGCAGAGATGAAGTCATCGAGCTGAACCATCGTGCAACTTCCCGTGAAGTATTCGCCGTTGGCGCAGTGAAGGCGGCAAAATTCCTGGCTGGTAAACCTGCAGGGCTTTATACTATGAAGGAAGTTTTGCAGTAATCATAAAAAACCTCAAGTCAACGACTTGAGGTTTTATTTTTGTCTATTCTTTTTCAGCTACCAGTTGGTAGATACTGCCCGCCTTCGCAACGATACCTTCCGGAAGAAGCGTTCCCGTCAGGATAATATCCATAAATTCAGGCCGTTTCTCAACGATCTCTTCCAATTCCGATTCCTGCAGATAGCCTTTTTCCACACATTCCAAAATGCCATCCAGCAGAAGCATTTCACATTCGCCTGTATCCACGATTTTCTTGGCGAAATTGAACGCATTATGAATCTCACCGAAGATCTCCTTATGCAGTGCTTCATCAAACTTTGCCTCCTGCACCTCCGCACAATCCCGATCTTTTTCAAAACGGAAAATACGGAAATCCGGCTCCAGCTTTTTCAGCAGTGCAATTTCCTTACTGTTATGATAATCTAAAAATTGGATCATTACGACGCGCAAATCCTCGCCAATGGCGCGCATCCCGCGCCCCACCGCTATAGCAGTTTTGCCCTTGCCTGCACCGTAATAAACTGAAATCTGACCTTGTCTCACGTTTCTTTCACTCCTGTTTCTATCTCAGGCTTCTTTCGTTTCTATCATCTGCCCTTCTGTCTCGTGCTCCACCCGATCCGGAAGTTCGATTTTGGAAACAGAAACTTCATAGGCAACCCGCTCTTCTATCTCTTCGCCGATGCGCTTCTGATAGGTTCTGCTCTGCACCCGACCCCAGACACGGATATTGGAACCAACCTGGAGATTTGCCATATATCTTGCATTTCTTCCCCATGCGATACAAGGAATATAGTCGGATTTATTGTAGGCACGATTGACCGCCACCAAAATATCCGAAATTTCTCTGCCAAAAGGCGTTTTACGATAGATGGGAGGCTTGCAAATATAGCCATTGAGGAAGATCTGATTTTCGTTCTTTCCTTCTTCCCCTTCCATCAGCCTGATTTCTCTTGCGAAAATCGTCAGCACCAGACGATTCTTCTTGCTATTGTAATTATTATAACTTCTCAGTTGTCCGATGATATCCACTTTTGCCCCCACCTGCAGCAATTCCATATCGATCAGCCGCTCGGAAACAGTAACCGGCAGGATATCCGCCTTATCACTGAGACGTTCAGAAGAAATCTGAAACGTATAGAAACCCTCGCCATATACCTCATGACTAAAGACACAGCCTTCTACGATCTTACCGGCAATAAAAACAGTGTTGTTTTCCGGCAATCCATCCATTTGCATCTCTTTCTCCCCTTTGCTTCGCCAAAGACAACTTTGGTAATGATCCTTCAGTAATTCAGTTTATGCAAAAAAACAGCCTTTCAGAATCAACCTTGTCAGGTTTCTGTTTTTTGCGCCTCCCTCTGCCCGTTTCTTACTGTTCTGTCTGATTTTTTCCATTTCTGAAAATAAACCCGATCTTTACACAGTCGATGGCAACCACCATCGTGTAATCTTTCGTTCTATAGATCATAGGTGCGCCGCCTTTTTTTACAACAACAGCGTCTACCTTTTTGCCTTCTTTTGTCCAGTAGCAGAGGAAGGTAAAATCTTCATCTTCTCTGAGTGCCCATTCGAAATCAAGCAGAGGTTTCACGAAGAAATCCCCATCACAGCCGAAATAACTATTGATCCGTTTTCTCGCCTGCTCAAAGTCCATTACTGGTCCTTTTTCTTTTGCCATAACTTCCTCCAAAATAACATAGTACTTGCTATTACTATGGTACTGATTTTTCTGTCAATTGTCAATAAGAACATACCCACTCAAATTTTGTGCAATTTCCTTTCTTCACGAAAAAAAACGTCGTATTTGTTGAAAAACACAGTTTTTTTCAGAAATACAACGTTTTTTCATTTATTTTCTTTTCAGGATTTCCTTCAGGTATTTTCCCGTATAGGATGCAGGCACCTGACAAATTTCTTCCGGCGTTCCTGCTGCCACCAGTGTGCCGCCGCCATCGCCCCCCTCAGGCCCCAGATCGATGATATAGTCTGCCGTTTTGATTACATCCAGATTATGCTCGATGACGACCACAGTATTGCCTCCCTCTGCCAATCTCTGCAGGATATGCACCAGCTTATGCACATCTGCCGTATGCAGACCCGTGGTAGGCTCGTCCAAGATATACATCGTGCGACCTGTGCTCTTACGGCTCAGTTCTGTCGCCAACTTCACCCGCTGGGCTTCCCCACCGGAAAGGGTCGTAGAAGACTGCCCCAGCTGCACATAGGAAAGTCCCACATCATACAATGTCTGCAGTTTGGATTTGATTCTTGGAATATTTTCAAAGAAAACCAAAGCCTCTTCCACTGTCATTTCCAGCACATCGGAAATCGTCTTTCCTTTATATTTTACCTCCAGCGTTTCCCGATTATACCGCTTGCCGCTGCAAACCTCGCAAGGTACATAAATATCTGGCAGGAAATGCATTTCGATCTTTACGATACCATCACCGGCGCAGGCTTCACAGCGTCCTCCCTTCACATTGAAGCTGAATCTGCCCTTCTGATAGCCTCTGACCTTTGCTTCTGTGGTCTGGGCAAATACATCACGAATCATATCGAACAAGCCCGTGTAGGTGGCAGGATTGCTTCTGGGCGTGCGGCCAATGGGAGACTGATCGATATTGATGACCTTATCCAGCTTTTCCAGCCCAAGCATATCCTCGTGCTTGCCCGGTCTTGTTTTCGCTCTGTTCAAGTCTCTCGCCAGTCTTTTATACAAAATTTCATTGATGAGAGAGCTCTTACCGGAACCGCTGACCCCTGTCACGCAGATAAACAGTCCTAAGGGAATCTCCACATCAATCTGTTTCAGATTGTTTTCCGCCGCTCCCTTGATTACCAGTTCGTTTTCCGACACAAAAGGTCTGCGCTCCTGGGGCACTTCAATTTTCTTTCTTCCGCTGAGATAAGCCCCTGTTACAGAACGTTCGCAGGCTTTGATCTCTTCCACGCTGCCGGCACAGACTACCTCGCCGCCGTCCCGCCCGGCTCCCGGGCCAATATCCACCACAAAATCCGCCGCCAGCATCGTATCCTCATCATGTTCTACCACGATCAGAGAATTGCCGATATCCCGCAGATGTTTCAATGTTGCCAGCAGCTTATCGTTATCCCGCTGATGCAGACCGATGCTGGGCTCGTCCAAAATATATACAACACCCACCAAGCCGCTGCCGATCTGGGTCGCCAAACGGATTCTCTGGGCTTCCCCACCGGACAATGTGCCTGCTGTTCTGGAAAGGGTCAGATATTCCAAGCCAACATCGATCAGGAAACCAATACGGGCGTGAATTTCTTTCAAAATACGCTCGCCGATCATATTTTCCCGTTCTGTCAGCTGCAGGTTCTGGAAAAATTCCTGCATTTTGCTGATGGAAAGCTCCGTCACCTCGGAAATATTTTTGCCGCCCACTGTGATCGCCAGTATCTCCGGACGCAGCCGTTTGCCATGGCAGTCGGGACACTGGATGTTGGTCATATATTCCTCGTATTCCCCCCGCATGGTTTCGGAAGTTTCGCTATAGCGTCGCTGCAGATTGTGGATGATGCCCTCGAAGGGATATTCATAGGAACCTGTTCCCCGATAATTGCTATAGGTCACCTGCAGCTTTTCGTCGCCTGTGCCATAAAAAATAATGTTCTTAATCTTCTGAGGTAAATCCCGAAAAGGCGTTTCCAGGGAAAAATCATACTTCTCCGCCAGCGCATCGAACAGCACCCGACTCATACTTCCTTTTGTCGTGATGGAATTATAGCCCGGCGCAGAGACCGCCCCTTCCAAAATGCTCAGGGCATCATTGGGCACAATAAGCTTTTCGTCAAACTTCATCTGCATCCCCAAGCCCGTACAGGTAGGACAGGCACCACTGGGATTGTTGAAGGAGAACATTCTTGGTTCAATTTCCATCAGGTCTACGCCGCAGTCGGGGCAGGAAAAGCTCTGACTGAACATCAGCTCATCTTCCCCTTGATTTACGTCTACGATCAGCAGACCTCCGCTGAGGGCAGAAGCCGTTTCGATGGATTCCGTCAGGCGCATCTGCATACCTTCCTTTACCATCAATCGGTCTACCACGATCTCAATATTATGTTTTTTGTTTTTTTCCAATTCGATCTTTTCAGACAGCTCATACATCAAGCCATCCACCCGCACCCGAACGTAGCCGCTCTTTTTAGCATCCTCCAAAAGCTTTACGTGTTCGCCTTTGCGTCCCCTTACTACAGGTGCCAAAAGCTGTAATTTTGTCCGCTCCGGCAGTTCCATGATACGGTCAACGATCTGGTCAATAGTCTGTTTTTTGATCTCCTTGCCGCATTTGGGGCAATGGGGAATCCCGATTCGGGCATACAACAGACGCAGATAATCGTAGATTTCCGTTACTGTACCCACAGTGGAACGGGGGTTATGGCTGGTGGTTTTCTGGTCGATGGAAATGGCAGGGGAAAGCCCTTCGATCAGGTCAACATCCGGCTTTTCCATCTGTCCCAAAAACTGTCTGGCATAGGAAGAGAGGGATTCCACGTATCTCCTCTGCCCTTCCGCATATATAGTATCAAAGGCAAGGGAGCTTTTGCCGCTGCCGCTGACCCCCGTAAAAACCACCAGCTGGTCTCTGGGAATGGTCAGGTCGACATTCTGCAAATTATGCTCTCTGGCCCCTTTGATGACGATTTTATCCTTCATAGCTCCTCCTTTCTTCTGACTCATTGCAAAGTCAGTTTTTTCAATTCCAATATTTTATCACGCAGCTCTGCCGCCCGTTCAAATTGCAGTTCCATGGCAGCCTGCTTCATTTCTTTATCCAGTTTTTTGATGAGCTTGTTCAATTCTTCCACACTCATGGATTCGGGGTCTTTTTTTAAGCCAAATTTCTGTTTTTCCGTTGCCGCTTTTGTAATCTGAATCACATCATGGACCTTTTTCTGAATGGTCTGAGGAATGATGCCATGGGCTTCATTATAAGCCTCCTGAATGGAACGACGGCGGTTGGTTTCGGTAATCGCCTTATCCATGCTTTCCGTCATGACATCTGCATACATGATGACACGACCATTGGCATTTCTCGCCGCACGACCGATGGTCTGGATCAAAGAGGTTTCGGAACGAAGGAAACCTTCCTTGTCCGCATCCAAAATGGCAACCAGACTAACTTCGGGAATGTCCAGACCTTCCCGCAGCAGATTGATGCCCACCAGAACGTCAAATACATCCATACGCAAATCACGGATGATCTCCAGTCGTTCCAGGGTATCGATATCAGAGTGCAGATAACGCACCCGCACCCCTGCTTCCCGCAGATAATCCGTCAGGCGTTCTGCCATTTTCTTCGTTAGTGTAGTCACAAGCACCTTATCTCCCGTTTCCGTGGTCTTTCGCACCTCGGAAAGCAAATCGTCGATCTGCCCATGGATGGGGCGCACGGAGATTTCAGGATCCAGCAGTCCGGTGGGTCGGATGATCTGTTCTGCCGTTTGTTCAGAATGTTCTTTCTCATACACAGATGGCGTTGCAGAAACAAACAAAAGCTGATGTATCTTGCTTTCAAATTCACTGAATTTCAAAGGTCTGTTATCCAAAGCAGAGGGCAGGCGGAAGCCATACTCCACCAAGGTGGTCTTTCTGGAACGGTCTCCCTCATACATCCCGCGGATCTGCGGAATGGAAACATGGGATTCATCGGCAATGATGAGGAAATCATCCGGGAAGAAGTCGATGAGGGTAAAGGGCGTACTGCCCGCTTCTCTCAAGGAAAGATGACGGGAATAGTTTTCAATGCCTGTGCAGAAGCCCATTTCCTTCAGCATTTCCAAATCGTAATTCGTACGCTGTTCCAATCGCTGAGCTTCCAGAAGCTTGTCCTCCCGCTTCAATTCTGCCAATCGCACTTCCAGTTCATCCTCGATACGCTGAATAGCAATCTTCATTTTATCGGGAGCAGTAACGTAATGGGATGCCGGGAAAATGGAGATATGATTTCTTGTCCCCATAATCTCTCCGGTCAATACATCTATTTCCGTAATTCTATCGATCTCATCCCCGAAAAACTCCACACGGATGGCATGTTCCGAGGAACCGATGGGAAAGATCTCCACCACATCGCCCCGCACACGGAAGGTACCACGTTCAAAATTCATATCATTTCTGTCATACTGCATTTCCACAAGGGCACGCAGCACTTCATCTCTATCCTTTTCCATGCCCGGACGCAGGGAAAGCATCATGCCATAGTATTCCTCTGGATCGCCCAAACCATAGATACAGGAAACACTGGCAACGACGATAACATCCTCCCGTTCCACCAATGCAGCCGTGGCAGAATGGCGCAGTTTATCGATCTCATCATTGACTGAGGAATCCTTTTCGATATAGGTGTCCGTACTGGGCACATAGGCCTCAGGCTGATAATAATCATAATAAGATACAAAATATTCTACCGCATTGTGGGGGAAAAATTCTTTCAATTCATTATATAGCTGCGCCGCCAAGGTCTTGTTATGAGCAATGACCAGCGTCGGCTTCTGTATTTTTTCAATGATATTTGCCATAGTAAAGGTCTTACCCGAACCGGTTACCCCCAGAAGCGTTTGAAATTTCTTTCCATCCATAAAACCCTGCGCCAGCTTTTCCACTGCTTCGGGCTGATCCCCTGTGGGCTGATAGGGGCTGACCACCTGAAATCTTGGCATCTGCTCACCTCCAAAAATAAGAACTGTTGTTCCCTTATTGTAGCACAATAAAAAATCTTTGTCAGCAAGAATTTTATAAAAATCACAGTTTCTTTCTGGGAAAAAGAAAACCCCAAACTCTTTTGAGTTTGAGGTCAAAATTCCTTTTACAACACCCTCGAGCATACCCCGCCTTAGGAACGGTTCATATGCTCCAATGCGTTATTTGCAGCGTTCTGTTCCGCTTCTTTTTTGCTTCTGCCGCTGCCCTTGCCCAACACACGCCCATCATGGGTCACTTCTGCCACAAATACTTTATTATGGTCTGGACCCTGTTCATCTACGATGGCATACTGCAAAGGCACCTTGCTGATCTTCTGGATGACTTCCTGCAGATGGGTTTTGCAGTCCAGATTGCGGAAGTTGCTCTTTGTTTTTTCGATGCAGTCCACCATAAAGCCCATGATATAGTTTGTCACCGCTTCCATGCCCCCATCGATACAAATAGCACCGATGATCGCTTCGAAAGCATCCGCCAGAATGGAATCGCGGCTTCTGCCACCGGTGCTTTCTTCGCCCTTACCCAAGAGCAGACAGCGACCGATACCCAGCTTTCTGGAAAGCTCCGCAAGGGAGCCTTCGCATACCACTGCCGCCCGTAGCTTTGTCAATTCGCCTTCGGGCATTTTGGGGAATTGGCGGTACATATATTCACTGACTACCATATCCAGCACAGCATCCCCCAAAAATTCCAGTCGTTCGTTGTTCTCGTGACTGCCTTTTTTGATCTCATTGGCATAAGAACTATGGGTCAACGCCAGAACCAGTAAGCTTTTATCCGAAAAAGTGTATTCGATTTTCCGTTCAAATTCTTCCAAATTCAGATGGTTCATAATTATTCTTCTTCCTTAGCAGCAACCAGTTCTGCAATGTAATCCAATACATCGCCTACCAGTTTGATGTTTTCTGCTCTATCATTATCAAATTCGATTTCGAATTTTTCTTCCAGCGCTACAATGATCTGGAACAGTTCCAAAGAGTCAGCATTCAGATCTGCAAATGCTGTTTCTGCAGAAAGGCTCTCTGCGGGCACGCCGATCTGCTCTGCAATCACATTCAATACTAAAGATTCATCCATATTCATTACCTCCAATAAATCGTCTTTTTTTCTTTTCATACTATACTCTATTTCCCCGCTTTTGTCAGCAAAAATCCAGGAAAATTCAGAAAAAATTTACAGAATATTCATCAGATCTTATCCTTGATTTTGCCGATGATATCCGCTTCTGTAAACAGCACGCACTGGCGCACTGCATTCTTGAACGCCTTGGCATTGGAACTGCCGTGGGCTTTCACCACCAAAGATTTCAGACCAATAAAAGGCGCACCGCCAATTTCATCAGAGTCCATGAATTTTTTCATATTCTTGAAAGGAGTTTTCAGGATCATGGCACCGACCTTGTAGAAGCCCTTCATGATCTCCCCCTTCAGGATATCGAAAATGGTTTTTGCAAGACCTTCGGACAGCTTCAGAATCGTGTTGCCAACGAAACCATCGCAAATCACAACATCTGCATCGCCATAAGGGATATTTCTAGGTTCGATATTGCCTGTAAAGTTGATGGTTTCCACCTGTTCCAGCAGTTCATAGGTCTCCTTTGTCAGGGCATTGCCTTTTTCTTTTTCAGCCCCAATATTCACCAAGGCAACCTTGGGATTGTTGATGCCGAAAACATTTTCCACGTAAACGGAACCCATCTTCGCAAACTGTTCCAGATATTTCGGCTTACAATCGACATTGGCACCGCTGTCCAGCAGGAATGTGAATCCATTCTTTGTAGGCAGGCATGTTCCCAATGCAGGACGTTCTACGCCGGGCAGACGACCTACGATCAGCAGTGCGCCTGTCAGCAGGGCACCTGTGCTGCCAGCAGACACGATGCCGTCTGCTTCCCCGTTTTTCACCAGATTCAAAGCGACTACCAAAGAAGAGTCTTTCTTGCGGCGAATCGCCATCGTAGGCACTTCGTCTGTGCTGATGACTTCGGAAGCATGTATCACTTCAATGCGTTCCTTGTCATATTCATATTTCGCCAGTTCTGCCTTCACCACATCTTCCTGACCTACCAATTTGATATTCACATTCAGTTCTTTGACAGCTTCTACTGCCCCCTTGACTGTTTCTACGGGAGCATTGTCGCCGCCCATAGCATCCAGTGCTACCGTTATTCTTTTGTCCATATTTCTTCCACCTTTCTGTGGTATTTTTCAATGTATTACATTTAAGTATACCGAATTTTTGAAGAAATTACAATGCTGTTTCCGATACAAAAATGGGCGAAGCGTCACTCCCGTCAGCGAATTTCTCAAAAAAAAATTTCCTTATATATAACAAAAGGGCGAATTTCTTCCGAAATTCGCCCAAATCAAAATCGATTCTAAATTAGTCAACTTTGATAATTGTTTTTTTGTTGTAAGCACCGCAAGCTTTGCAAACCTGGTGAGGAACCATCAGTTCGCCGCATTTGCTGCATTTTACCAAGCTGGGTGTTGCGATTTTCCAGCTCTGTGCTTTTCTCTTGTCTCTTTTGGATTTAGACACTCTACCTTTGGGTACAGCCATTTCTACACCTCCTCGTCATCATTGAAAAGAGCCCTCAAACTTTCGAACCTAGGATCTCTCTCTGTACGGTCGCATCCGCAATCGCCATCGTTCAGATCCTTGCCGCAGACAGGACAGAGCCCCTTGCAGTCCTCCCTACAAAGTACCTTCATAGGAAGTTCTCCAATGATACCTCTTTTCACAAAATCCGCAAGATCGATCTGATCTCCCGTAAAAGTTTCTGTCTCTTCGTTTTCTCTGCCTGTATGAGCAAAACGTTCCTTAATTTCGAAGCAAAGCTCTTTTCTGACAGGGGCCAGACAACAACTGCATTCCATCTGCACTGCTGTTTTGCCCTTTGCATCCAGAACGAAAACATCGTCTTCATTCTTAAGAGTTCCCTCAATTTTTACAGGCTCTACAAATTCCACAACATCAGGATAATCTTTTGCATCATCGATCTGTTCTACCAGTTCCACAGGCAGGGTCGCCCCTTTCCGGTTGAACAAATATCCCATTTCAATAATCACATAAATCACCCCTAAACAGTCGTACTAAAATATTATACAGAAGTTACCCTTATTTGTCAAGCAGTTCCTTTGTATCTCTTGCAATAACCAGTTCTTCGTTTGTAGGGATAACCAGTACTCTTACTCTGGAGTCGGGAGCAGAGATTTCCATTGCCTTGCCTCTCAGAGAGTTATTGTAGGAGTCGATATGAACGCCCAAGTAGCCCAGGTAGTCACAGATTGCTCTTCTTGTTGTAGCGGAGTTTTCACCCAGACCAGCTGTGAATACGATACAGTCAACACCGTTCATAGCAGATGCATAAGCACCGATTCTCTTTGCTACTTTGTAAGCGAATACGTCCAGAGCTGCTTCTGCTCTGTCATTGCCGTGTTCGGATGCTTCTTCGATATCACGGAAGTCACTGGAAACACCGGAAATACCCAGTACACCGGATTTTTTGTTCAGGATGTTATCCATTTCATCGGGTGTCAGGTTTTCTTTCTTCATCAGGTATGTGATAACAGCAGCGTCGATATCGCCAGCTCTAGTACCCATTACCAGACCTTCCAGAGGTGTGAAGCCCATTGTTGTATCGATGGATTTACCGTTTCTTACTGCACAGATGGAACCGCCGTTGCCCAGGTGGCAAGTGATGGTCTTTGTCTGGTCATAGGGTCTGTCCAACATTTTTGCAGCTTCTTCGGATACGAATCTGTGGGATGTGCCGTGGAAACCATATCTTCTAATTTTGTATTTTTCATAGTATTCATAAGGCAGAGCGTACAGCCATGCTCTTTCGGGCATTGTCTGATGGAAAGCTGTATCGAATACTGCTACCTGAGGTACGCCGGGCATGATTTCTTCACAAGCATGGATACCAATCAGGTTTGCGGGGTTGTGCAGAGGTGCCAGATCGCAGCATTTTTCGATTGCTTCTACAACTTCAGGTGTGATTACTACGGAGTTTGCAAAGAATTCACCACCATGTACTACACGGTGACCAACTGCGTTGATTTCTTTCATGCTCTTTACTACGCCGTATTCGGGGTTTGTCAGTGCATCCAGAACCATTTTAACGGATACGCTGTGGTTTTCCTGATAATCATCGAAGATAACTGCTTCTTTGCCAGCAGGCTGGTGTTTCAGTCTGGAACCTTCGATACCAATTCTTTCGCACAGACCTTTTGCCAGTACGCCTTCTGTTTCCATGTCGATCAGCTGATACTTCAGGGAGGAGCTGCCGCAGTTCAGTACAAGAATTTTCATTTTTTTCTCTCCTTTAAAATCATAATAATTTCTAAAACCATGGGACGCTGTCCCATACCCTGCCCCTTTTTGAAAAAAGGGGACAAAAACTTTTATTCGTGACTGCATATATGTGCAGTCACAACTCAGGTCAAGGGCATGATGCCCTTGTAGGGGTGTTTGGGGGCAAAGCCCCCAAGGTCTTTGTTGTTTTTTATTTGCCCATTACCTGAGCCTGTACGCTTGTCAAAGCAACTACTGCAACGATATCGTTTGCAGAGCAGCCTCTGGACAGGTCATTAACGGGTTTCGCAATCCCCTGCAGGATAGGACCAAATGCTTCTGCATTACCGAATCTCTGTACCAGTTTGTAACCGATGTTACCTGCGTCGATGTCGGGGAATACCAGAACATTTGCTTTACCGGCTACTGTGGAATTGGGAGCTTTCAATTCGCCAACTTCTTTTACAATAGCAGCATCCAGCTGGATTTCGCCATCCAGTTTCAGTTCGGGATATTTTTCTTTTGCGATCTTCACAGCGTCAACAACTTTTGTTACGTCAGCATGTTTTGCAGAACCCATTGTGGAGTGGCTCAGCATAGCAACTCTTGCTTCTTTGCCGATGAAGGCATTGTAAGATTTTGCGGAGTCGCCAGCGATGCAAGCCAGTTCTGCGGGGTTGGGGTTCTGGTTCAGCGCACAGTCAGCGAACAGCAGGATGCCATCATCGCCATACTGAGGTGTTTTTGTAACCATGATGAAGAAAGAGGATACCAGTTCTGTGCCAGGAGCTGTTTTCAGGATCTGCAGAGCAGGTCTCAGTGTATCGGCTGTGGAGTGGATCGCACCGGATACCATACCGTCAGCAACACCCATTTTCACCAGCATAACTGCTACGAACAGAGAATCATCCATCAGGATTTTTCTTGCTTCCTCCAGTGTCATGCCTTTGCTCTTTCTAGCTTCTGCCAGACCAGCAACCATTTCATCCATTCTATCGTAGTTTTCAGGATCTACGAAGATTGCTTTGGAAACATCGAAGGAGCCGGCTGCTTCGATGATCTTTTCTTTGTTACCGATCAGAATAATGTCTGCCAGTTCATCTCTCAGGCATTCAGCTGCTGCTTCCAGATTTCTTTTTTCATAGGATTCGGGCAGAACGATCACTTTCTTATCTGCCTTTGCTTTTGCTTTCATTGTGCTTAAAAAGTCCACAGGTATTACCTCCTATTTTATAAAATACTTTACCGTTTACGTTACCTTCTATATTGCATCCGTTCAAAAACGGATAAGCATATCTATTTTATTATAAACAAAACATTCCCTGTATACAAGAGTATCCCGCAAAAAACCGTATTTTTTTTGAAATAAATTCTTCTCAATCGGAAATCCGCTTGCTGCATTTTCTATAACTTTCTGCCACAGACGGGACAATAGGTCTCTTTTTTCGTCACCGTATTTTCGCGATACGGACAGATCAATTTTCCCTTTTCTGTCTGTTCCATTTTTTCTGCATCCAACACCTGCCAGTCTTTCTGCCGGAATCGATATTCTTTTCCCTGCAGCCCTTTGGAAATACCATAGCACCCAAAAGCGATCAGACAAAACGCCAACAGACCAAGGTAGCCCTGCATCCCCATGTTCCGCAGTCTGACATTGTAAACACTAGATTTCGTGCTATAGAAATAGGGTTGAAAGCCGCTGTCAGCCCCATGCTCCATCCGAAACAGCACGCCAAGCAGAACAATACCCAAAAGCAATAGCAAAGCAGAAAACAGCAGCAACTGCCCATTGATCTTTCTTTTCATAGAAGCACCCTTTCTCAGGACATTTCATCTACCACAGGAAATTCCATAAAGAATGTCGTCCCCATATATTCATGGCTTTCGATACGGATGCTGCCTCCAAGGGAAGCCACCGCCGCATGCACCACATCCAGACCAACGCCCCTGCCGGAAAACAGGGTGGCACTGCTCTTTGTAGTAAAACCGGGGCGCAGAAGGAACGCATAAATTTCGCTGTCCTCATATTCTTCCTCAGGCTTTTTCAGCAGGCCATTTTCCTTTGCCTTTTCCAAAATCTGATTCCGATTCAGACCACGCCCATCATCACGGAAGGCAACAAAGACCCTCTGCCCGGCCTTCTGGATCTCCACAGAGATTTCCCCCACAGGGGTTTTCCCCATATACTCTCGATCCGCTACAGATTCCAAGCCATGATCCATGCTGTTTTTCATCATCTGCAAAACTGCCATGGAAACCTTATCATAAATATCTCTGGGGACTTCTGTGTCCGCACCGGATACTTTTACCATAAATTCCTTCTGCAGTTCTCTGCCCATAACTGTCGCCAGTCGTTCCATCTGGGGGATCAGCCCCTCAAAATTGGTATATGGGATCCGCTGCTTGCCCTTTCTGGTATAGGCGATCTGATAACTGGGGCCCTCCGGCTCATTTTCACTATCCACATGGGACAGGAAATTCTTGATGCGGCGCACAACCGCCCAGCCAAAATCTGTCACTTCATCATCTGTTTCCAATCGGCGCAGTTCCCGCTTCAAAAAGCCTGAAACCATACGCAAGAGCTGCAAAATCGTCTGCAGGTCCTTCTGCGCCGGTGCTGCTTCCTCTCGCAGGTAGGAAAACAGATCCTCCGCCGCATGGGCCGTTTCGGAAATGGCAGGATATCCCATCATGGACGCAGAGCCTTTGATGCTGTGCATCGTACGGAACAGGCTGTTTACCTCTTCCGGAGTCACTTCAACTTCTTCTAAATTTGCTTTGGATTCAATAAATCCATCAATCTTATCAACATTTTTCCAGGTTTCTTCCAAAAAAAGCTCCTGCAGATAATCTGGATTTTCTACAAACCTTTCCACTTTATCATCCTCTTACTGCTTTTATATTAAAAGAAATTCATTTTCTTTTTGCTCAATCATACTCCGTTTCTGGAAAGAAAAAGAGATCGCTTCTTTGCACTCCCTTTTCTGCCCATGTTAACACAAGTATAGACCTAAATTCGGAAAATTTCCATACGATTTTCTCAAAAAATTGCAAAAAATGTGGTATACTTTTACTTGATCCGGAAACGTCTTTTTATGGAATCGTTTTGTCCGCAAAAAGACCAAAATTAGGAAAAATTATCCAGAAAAAAAGGAAAACGATCCTGTTTTAAAATAATTTATTTTACAAAAGCACTTTTCAAAGAAAGGATGAAAAACCATGAAGACCCTTGGTATCATTACCGAATATAATCCCTTCCATAAAGGGCACGCATATATGATCGAAGAAGCCAAGCGCAAAACCGGCGCAGACCGTGTGGTTGTAGTGATGAGCGGCAGTTTTGTCCAAAGGGGCGAGCCCGCCATCTTTGATAAATGGACAAGGGCAGAGGCTGCCCTGCATAACGGCGTTGATATGGTGCTGGAGCTACCTGTCCTTTTTGCCGCCTCCAATGCGGAGACCTTTGCCCGTGCCGCTGTCCGCCTCTTGGAGGAAAGCGGCATTGTAGATATCCTTTGCTTCGGCTCCGAAAGCGGCGATCTGCACTCCATGCAGGAGGCGGCCAAGCTGATGGCAAACGAAACCGAAGAATTTCAGCGTCTGCTAAAGGAACAGTTGGATGAGGGACTTTCCTATCCCACTGCCCGGGCAAAGGCACTGGAGACCGTTTCTCAGATCAACAGCGAAATTTTATCCCGTCCCAATCATATTTTGGGGCTGGAATATCTGAAAGCTCTGGACTACTATTCCTGTTCCATGGAGCCTATGACCATCAAACGGGAAGGCGATTACAATAGCCCCTCCCTCACCGATGGCTACGCTTCAGCTGCCGCCATCCGCAAAGCCCTTGCCGAAGACCGCAGCACAGAAGCTATGACGCAGTTGCCAGAAAATACCCACGATCTTTATAATAAGGCATTATCTCTGGGGACTGCCCCTGTTTTCTGGGAAGAGCTGGCTCCCGCCCTCCATTATAAGCTGCGTATTTCCTCCGCAGAGGAACTGCGGGAGATCGCCGAAGTCACAGAAGGCCTGGAAAATCGTATCCTTCATTCCATTGACACCTGCTACGAAATACGGGATATCATAGATTTTATCAAGACCAAACGCTATACCCGCACAAAGATCCAGCGTATCCTGCTCCATATCCTGCTGGATATCAAAGAAAAAGAAGTCTCTTATTTCCTGAACCTTCCCAAAATGCCCTATATCCGCGTGCTGGGCTTCCAGAAGGAACGTTCCGATATTCTGGCAGACCTGACAGAAAACGCCAAATGCCCTGTGCTGACCAATCTGAAAAAGGCCCCCGAGATTCTCAACGAGGACGGTCTGGCTCTGCTGGCATTGGAAAAAACAGCCACAGACCTGCATGCATTGGCATATCCAAACCCCATCTATCGTGGTCCAAATCAGGATTTTACCAAACCTTTGGTCATCCTGTAATTAAATAGAATGTTCTAAAACAGGCGTAAATACACTTGTATCATAGCTTTTGAAACAGTGAGGTTCCACAATGAAAAAATCGACAATGATACTTGGGTTTTGTGCCTGTTTTTTGATTTATGCCCTTCTGCGCTTTCCCGAAGCCATGCTTGCTGCTTCTGCTGAAAGCATCCAGCTTTGGCTGACAAAGGTATTTCCTTCTCTTTTTCCCTTTATCGCTGCCTGCGGGCTTCTTTTGCGGATCGGGGCTGCCGAGCGGATCGGGGCTGCCTTGCGTCCATTAATGCAGCCCCTGTTTGGGCTGCCCGGCATTGCTGCCTTCCCCTTCTTTTTGGGGTTCCTCTCCGGTTACCCTATGGGGGCAAAGATCACCGGGATGCTCTATGAAAAAAAACTGCTCACATTAGAAGAAACTCAGCATATCCTTGCTTTTTCCAATAACCCCGGCCCTCTGTTCCTGATCGGTACCATCGGCGTAGCCTTTTTCGGTATGCCTGTTTTTGGCTATGCACTTCTGCTCTGTTCTTTTCTTGGTGCAATCACCACAGGCATCCTCTGGCGATTCCGTAGAAAAAATGATGCCTCTATGCCCTGCACCTATTCTGCCTCTGCTTCGGCTTCTTCCGTCACAGAGGCTCTTTCTGCTTCCGTCTCCGATGCATTGAATACCGTTCTCCTCATCGGTGGATATCTTATCCTTTTTGGGGCATTATCCGAAGCCATGGAACAGACGAGCGTTTTTTCTCTGCTTTCCCGCCTGCTGTTTTTCCTGCCCCTTTCCCCAGAGACCCTACGGGGTTTTTGCAGCGGCATTTTGGAAATGACCAACGGAGCATATCTTTTAAGTCTTTCTCCTGACGGGATCCACCTGCGGCTGGCTCTGGTTTCCTTCCTTGTTTCTTTCGGCGGGCTTTCCATTTTGGGTCAGACTCTGGGCGTCCTTGCCAATATCCCCATATCAAAAAAAGACTACCTAAAAGGGAAATTGATCAACGCCCTTTCCAGCAGCCTTTTCTTTTATCTTCTCTATCCGTTTTTCCAACAGCACGCACAAAAAGCAGTCCCCGTGTTTTCCTTCTTCACGGAAACTGCCTTTACCCTGTCCATTTTATGGTTTTTGCCGAGTTTATTTTTTCTCGGCGTCCTTTGCCATGCCCTCCTCTGCAAAAGAAAAAGGTAGGTTATTTGCCTAAGCGAAGCTCCTGAATGTTTTCAGCCAGTACATTCAATGTCTGGGCAAAGTAGTCATCGGTCTTGATGCTTTCGCTGTAAACAACGGCTTTCAATTCTTTCAGCTTGCCTTCTGCATCAGCCAGAACGCTTTCTGCGTATTCCATCGCACCAAGGCGCATTTCTTTGGATGTTTTCTTCGCAGAATCGATGATAGCTGCCGCCTGTTCGTAGGCTTTCTTTGTCACTTCATTTTCATCAATCATGCGAACCATGCGGTCTTCTGCATTTTTAACGATTTCATCGGCTTCTCTCTGGGCATCGATGAGAATTTTATTTCTTTCTTCGATGACCCATTTGGACTGTTTCAGTTCATTGGGCAGTTTCATACGAATTTCGCTGATGATATCGTAAATTTCTTCTTTATCAACAGAAACCTTGTTGCTAAAAGGTACAGCCTTACTACTGTCCATTACGTCTTCCAATTCATCTAATAACTGCAGTACAGAATCCATATATCTCCCTCACTTCTGATATTTTTCTATAATAAACGGTTTGATCTCAGCGGGCACCATAAAACTGATGTCGCCGCCAAAAACTGCAACTTCCTTCACATTTGTGGAGCTCAGCGCAAGATGTTCTTCATCCGCTGCCAGATAGATGGTCTCCATCCCGTCATGCAGTTTACGATTGATGAGGAACATGGGATATTCTGCTGAGAAATCCAGCGTATTCCGCAGCCCTCTGACTGCGATATTTGCGCCGATTTCTCTGGCAAAATCTACGAAAAGCCCCTGAAAAGAAGCAACCTCTACGTTTTCAATATGTTTTGTCGCCAATTCCAAATGGTGTTTTCTCTCTTCTGCGGTAAACAGAGATTTTTTATTGGGGTTTTCCAACACTGCCACCACCAGACAGTCGAATAATTTTGCGGCTCTTTCGATGATATCCATGTGACCCAATGTCACAGGGTCGAAGCTGCCCGCATAAATTGCTTTTTTCATACTACTTCTTCCTCCAGGCACAAGAACGTCAGAATCGTCGTCTTGTACGCTTTTTCTCGCAGGACAGTCATGCCTGCCGGGGGTGTCAGGGGAATCTGAGAAGAACGCTCTAGGATGAGGTATCCTTCCTTTTTCAAAAGTCCCTGTTGGATGATCTTTTCCAATACAGGCTCATACAGTCCGGATTCATAGGGCGGATCCATAAAGATGATATCGAATCTTCTTTCTTCTGCCGCCAGCTTGTCCAGGGCAGAAAAAACATTCGTTTTCATCAATCTTGCCCGATCCTGCAGCTTTGTATGCTGCAGATTGGCTGTGATGACCTTTTGACATTCTGCTGCGTCATCTACGAAAACTGCCTCCGCTGCGCCTCTGGAAAGGGCTTCGATCCCAATGGCACCGCTGCCGGAAAAAAGATCCAGAAAACTGCACGCAGGCAGGTCGAACGCTATGATATTAAAGAGGGTCTCTTTGATACGATCCGTTGTCGGTCTGGTTGCCAGTCCTTCAATGGTCTGCAGAGTATGACCCTTTGCTGCTCCTGCGATAACACGCATACTGTCTGCACCACCCAAAACACCTAATTTTACATGATATCGTTTAGAGTATAGCAAAAAAAATTTCAATTGACAACCAAAAAGAGAAAAAACAACGAAAAACTCACATCTCCAGACTTTTTCCTTCCAAATATCCTTCGATATGCGCCTTCAAAAGCTGATGCTCTTCTGTTGCCAAAGCCCTGTCCCGCTGCAGCAGCTCTGCCGCCGCCTGCTGGGCTTCCTTTAGAATTGCCATATCTTTATATAAATCGGCGATCTTCAATTCCGGCAAGCCATGCTGGCGTATGCCGAAAAATTCGCCGGGACCTCTCAGTTTCAAATCTTTTTCTGAAATGACAAAACCATCCTGTGATTCTGTCATGGTTTTCATACGCTCTTTGGCTACCTTCGTTTTCGTATCACTAACAAGGATACAGTAAGATTTTTCACTGCCGCGCCCCACTCGTCCCCGCAATTGATGAAGCTGCGCCAGACCAAAGCGTTCCGCATTTTCAATCAGCATAATGGTTGCATTGGGCACATTGATGCCCACTTCGATGACTGTTGTGGAAACCAAAACATCAATGTTTCCTGCCGCAAAGCCATCCATGATCGCCTGTTTTTCTTTCGCCTTCATCTTTCCATGAACGCAGGCTACACGGCAATCAGGAAGCTCCTTCACCAATTCTTCCGTATACTGCAATACAGACTGCACTTCCAGCTTTTCGCTTTCCTCAATCATAGGGCAAATCACATAAGCCTGTCTGCCTGCCGCCACGTGCTTGCGAATAAAAGCATAGATACGCTGATGGTAGCGACTGTCCACGGCAGAGGTGTTGATCTTTTGTCTGCCGGGGGGCAGTTCGTCAATAATGGAAATATCTAAATCACCATATAAAATCAACGCCAATGTTCTGGGAATGGGCGTTGCCGTCATAACTAAAGTATGAACATTCTCTCCTTTTTCCGCCAAAGTACTTCTCTGGCGCACGCCAAAGCGATGCTGTTCATCGGTGATCGCCAAGCCAAGCTTATGAAATTCTACTCCCTTTTGGATGACCGCATGGGTGCCGATAATCATTTGGGCTTCGCCATTTGACACCTTTGCCAGGCACTCCCGTTTTTCTTTGGCAGTCAGACTGCCTGTCAGCAGCACCACTTCAATGCCCACAGGTTCGAAAATCTGCCGGAAAGATTCGGCATGCTGGCTCGCCAAAACCTCCGTAGGCGCCATCATAGCAACCTGCCACCCGTTTTGGATCGCCCAATAGGCCGTGATCATGGCAACGGCAGTTTTCCCGCTGCCCACATCTCCTTGGATCAGGCGGTTCATGATCTTTCCGGAGGTCATATCCTGTTCAATTTCTTTCAAAACCCGCCGCTGTCCTCCCGTTAAAGCAAAGGGCAATAAGGCTTCTCCATCTTTCAAAGCTTTTTTCTTTTTCAAAATGATGCCTTCTCCTCTGTCCTCCAAGGTATTTTTCAACTGATAAAGCGCCGTTTGCAGGATAAAAAGTTCTTCAAAAACCAATCTTCTTCTGGCATCATAAAACCCCTGTTCTGTTTTCGGGAAATGGATATTTTCAATGGCAAAATTCCGTTCCGCCAAATGGTATTCCTTTCGCAGCCAAAGGGGAAGCTCCTCACGCATACCGCCGCCCATCTGATCGAGGGCTTCTTCCATCAGATTGCGGAGCATTTTCTGGGATAGCCCTTCCACAGAGGGATACACAGGAATGATATGCCCACCGGCAAAATTTTCACCGATCCGTTCACATTCGGGGGAAACCACTTCCGTTCTGCCATATCTTTTCTGCAGCTTCCCGGAAAAAAGATACCATTCGCCCATCTTCAGGGCATTTTTCATATAGGGCTGATTATACCAAAGCACCCCCACAGAACCGGTCTCATCGTATACCTTCATGCGGGTATAAACCAGCCTGCCGTGTCGGCTGTTCTGCCCCTCTTCTTTGATCTGCGCCAAAAAAGTGGAGGTCTCATCCATGGGTAGGTCAGCAATCTTCACGATCTCACTTCTGTCCTTATATTCTCTTGGATAATGGGTCAACAGATCTTCCACCGTATAGATATCCAATTTCTGCAATTTCCGTTCCCGCTGCTCGCCGATCCCCTTCAAGGTCGATACAGGGCTATTCCATTCCATGGGATGCTCCTCCTTTCTTATGGTAAAAGCAAAGCATCGGGAAACCCGATGCTTTTTATTGATTTTCTTATTCTACAGAAATGATGTAGTAGTACAGGGGCTGACCGCCGCTCTGCACTTCCACTTCACAATCAGGGTAATTTTCTTCGATAAATGCAGCCAGTTCCTCTGCATCTTCTTCTGTTGCGTCAGCACCATAATAGATGCCAATCACTTCGCTGTCTTCTGTCACGGAAGCCTTGATAAGTTCCTTCGTCCCTTCCATCACATCTTCCGCAACCACTTCGATCTGGTCATTCAACATGCCCAAAATATTGCCTTCTTTGATCTCTTTATCACCGATGGAAGTATCTCTTACTGCATACGTTACTGTTGCAGTATCTACCATTTTGATGGCATCCTTCATGGCTTCTTCCATATCATCAGGATCTGCGCCATGCTCGAAGCAGAACATCGCACTGATGCCTTCGGGTACAGAACGGGAAGGGATCACGTGCAGCTTTTTTTCTTCGCTCAGCTCTGCAGCCTGTTCTGCCGCCAAAATGATATTTTTATTATTGGGCAGTACGAAAATATGGTCTGCATTGATCTTGTCCACCGCATTCAGGATATCTTCTGTACTGGGGTTCATCGTCTGACCGCCTTCGATGACTTCATCTACGCCCAGGTTTTTGAATATCTTTGTCAGGCCTTCTCCTGCGGAGATGGAAACAAAACCAACGTCCTTCTTAGGCTGTTCTGCCACGGGAGCTGCTTCAGGGGCAGCCTTAGGTGCATCTGCCGCAAAGTTGATCTTATTGGTATGCTGTTCCCGCATATTATCGATTTTCAGACCACTCAGGCTACCGATGGTCAGTGCCTTTTCGATAGCCAAACCGGGATGATCTGTGTGTACATGAATCTTGATGATCTCATCATCGGCTACACAAACGATAGAATCCCCGATGGTGCCCAGATAAGATTTCAGACCCTGTGTCGTCGCTTCGTCAGCATCTTTGACGTTGATGAAAAATTCTGTGCAGTAGCCGAAAGTAATACTTTCATTTTCAATGGAAGCCAGAGAAGCAAAATCCATTTCAGATGCTGCTGCACTCTGACCATCTGCCAGTGTGACAGGCAGGTCGCCGCCCATCTGTTTCAGGGCACCTTCCAGAATATACAGCAGACCTCTGCCGCCGGCATCCACTACACCAGCCTGTTTCAAAACGGGCAGCATATCAGGTGTCTGCGTCAATACTGCATGACCGTGTTCGATGATGCCTTTCAGGAATGCTTCGATCTCTTCTGTTTCTTCCGCTAGCTTTACAGCTGCTTCCGCACAGCCTCTTGCTACTGTCAGGATGGTACCTTCTTTGGGTTTCATAACAGCCTTATAAGCTGTTTTCACAGCCTGTTCTGCCGCTGCAGCCAGTTCTTTTACGCCTGCTTCTTCCATGCCTTCCAGACCTTTTGCAAAGCCACGGAACAGCTGGGAAGTGATCACGCCGGAGTTACCTCTTGCGCCTCTCAAAGCACCACTGGATGCTACCTTTGTGATATCTGCCACTTTCAGGGAACCGCTTTTTTCCGCTTCTCTTGCCGCAGCCATAACTGTCAGGGACATATTGGTGCCTGTATCCCCATCGGGTACAGGGAACACATTCATTGCGTCTACCAACTGTTTATTTGCTGCCAATTCGTTCGCCCCGGCAATGATCATTCTGCCCAGGCGAACGCCATTTAATGTCGTTGTACTACTCACCAGTATTTCCTCCTCTTGCTCAATTGTCGACCCTTACGCCGTCAACAAAAATGTTTACATCTTCCACTTCAACGCCTGTGTATTCTTCCACGGAATATTTTACAGTGCTGATGATATTGTCTGCAATGGCGGAAATATTCGTACCGTATTCCACGATAATATGCAGATCGATACTTACTTTATTTGCATCGATACGCATTTTAATTCCTTTTGTCAGGCTTTCCAGCTTCAGCAGCTGCACCAGACCATCTTTCACATTTTTTGCAGCCATGCCAACGATGCCGTAGCATTCGATCGCAGCATAGCCTGCGATTCTGGCGATGACCTCATGATCGATACTAATAACGCCATATTCGTTTTCCAATTTTGCTGCCATAATGACCAGCCTCCTATTCTAAAACCATTGGCTATTTTTTTACAGATGTATAGATGTTAATAGTATACCATCAACCATGCAATTTTGAAAGGTATTTTTGCATTTCTCATAAAAAAAGAAGAAGAATTTTCATCAACAAAATCAAGAATTCTCCTTCTTTTTCCCAATTATTTTGCAATGCAGTGCATCGCTTTTTCATAATCATCTTTATGCACAAAAATTTTATATTCGCATGCCAGAGAAGGGTTCTCTCCAAATGACCCCGTTCTGGCTCTGGAGCCCGCCGCCATGGGCGATGGGCTTTTGCGATTCAAAACCTTCACAGTATAATCAATGCCGTTGGCGTGCAAAATATCCCTCACTTCCGACTGTCTTTTTACATCATAGGTCAGGCAAACTTCTTTTCGATTCAAAATAGTAATCATGGCGTCACTCCTTCCTTTGAAACGGAAGTGCGGCGGTGCTTTTCGCCGCTGTTCCGTTTTATCGCTTGTTCTTTAATTCTATTTTATCTGTTTCCCATAGGTTTTTCAATGACAATGTCATAGGCGCCTTCGACCCAATAAGAAGGTTCACTCAAATGGAACTGCAAATTCTTCCTTTCCGTCCTTGGCAAATAATAAGTGATTTGCTGCACAAGCAATGAACCATTTTCCTCTCCATTCTGTTCACAATCAAAATATTTTTCGTTCTCCGCTAAATTCATATCGACCGCATACATTCTCCTGATTCCATCTTTTGGTACCGCCTGATAAGTAATCGTTACCTTCGTTGCTTCTTCCCTTCGGTCGGAAAGTTCATTGTCATCCTCCCAGACCGCATCCTCCTGCTCCACAGAAAGGATCTCCACTGTGCCATAATGAAATTTCGCTGTGGGAAGGTCTTTCGTCCGCTTTTTTCCCTTTTCGGGCAACGGCACTGTAAGGCTGTGCTCTTCTCCGTCCGTTCCCGTAAAAGGACTGTAATGCAACGTCAGAGGAAAATCCTCTTTCGCTCCCTGTAAATGATATTTCCCACCATTTGCTACGGATTCATATTCCCCTTTCATACGTTCTCCATTGGCATCTTCAATATAAAAATAATTTTCGTAATCAAATTCATATGCCGCAATAGTAATGCCGAAACGATACCATCTTTCTCTCGCTCGTTTTACCTCTTCGGAAGGGATTACAAAGTATTCCAGATCAATGGCGTTTTCCCCCACCATGCTTGCCCTTGCCACTACAGTTGTTTCATTCTTCGTCTGAGAATAGCCAAGCTCTTCTGGTGTTTCTACCTTTCTTGGCTCAACGATCTTCAGTGTAAATTTACGATCAAAGCCTTTTACTTCCAAATAATAGGTATCAATGCCCTTTTCCAAATACAGCCATTCCGAACCTCTTTGGTCATATTGCTTTAGCTTGCCATCCTCCGTCAATTTTCCCTTACCGGAAGAATGAAACTTCTTTTCTTTTTCTCCATAATACCATGTCGTGGGGAATTTTTCTTCCAAAGCATCCTCTTCTTCCTCATGGGTTCTCTCTACCGTCATATCCATCAGATTTTCCCCTGTGATGCGAACCGTACCATAAATTTGTTTTCCTTCACAGTAAAAATCCATCAGTTCTACCCTTACGCCATCTTTTTCCTGCACCGGGTCATCGATCTGTACTTCATAGATCGTTTTATTTTCATCGTCAATATAGACCCCAACTCCCGGCAGATCATAGAATAATCTTTGGAATGCCGCCATGATGGGCTCATGCCCAAAAGCACCAATTGCCACAATACAGCAAACCACTGCTGCCATAATCCGTTTTCTTTTCTGCTTGTTCTGCATTCCAAGGTCAATCTTCATTTCCTGCATCACGCGATTTTCAATGCGCTTTGTCGCCAGCTCATCCTCCATTTCCGGCAGGTCCTCGGGCAAATTCCGCAGGATATCTTCTTCATTCAAATAGTCGAACAATTCATTCCAGTTATCCTTCATAAAATCCCCCTCCTTCCAATGTGTTCCGCAGTTTTTCCAGCCCCCGTTTTACTTTTTGGTCTATGGTATTTTCCTTCAAGCCCAGGACTTCCGCAATTTTCTTTGTGGGATAGCCATAGTAAAATTTCCAAATCAATATTTTTTCATCCGGGTCTCCCAAAGAGCGAATGGCCTGCAGCAGAACTTCTTTTTCCTCAAAGGATATCCCCTTTTTCTCCTCCTGTATTTCTTCTTGCAAAGGGAGCGTTCCTTTTTTTATTTCCCTGTCATACCGATCCACAGCCCTTCTGCGGGCAACAATGGTAAGAAATGCCCGAAAGCCGCCTTTTTCCAAATCGATCTTATGACGATAACGGTAAGTATCCATAAATACGTCGCTGACACATTCTTCGATGTCCTCCTGAGGAAATCTCGCCAATCGTCCTCTCACAATAGTGTAGCAAAGCCCCATATATTGCTCCATCAATACTTTCATGCCTTCGTTTGGCTTTTTCTGCAGCAATTCCAGTAAAACTCTTTCTTCCATTTTGCTCCCCCCTCTCTTATTGATCTATTCTCTCAAAATCAATAAAATCTGACAAGATATTTCTATATTTAAAAAAATCCACCGATTTTCTCAGTGGATTTTTCGCATTATGCTTTGTATAGCCGCACTGTTTGTGTATCCGAATTCCATTCAATGATTGGATAGTTGAATATCCCCGCCATCTCCCGCAAAGGAAAATACATCACACCATCTACAATTTCAGGCGCAGTTTTTGCCTTCACTTCATGTCCCAAATAGAACCATCTGGTATTGCCGTCTGTCATGGTAATCAGGCGGGAACCAATGATCAGTGTAGCTGTTTTTGTATTCTCATTCCATTGTATATTGCCCTGCGGCACAGTCGTTCCCTCCATCACCATGGAAAGGTCTTTTGCCGCCACCATGATTTGCCCTTGGGCATTGCGGCGAATGGGTTCAAACAAATGCTTTGTCTCTCCGTTCCATAAGAATGTGTCCGCCCCTACTGTCAATATGACTTCTTTCGGCACAGAAACGGTTTCGTAAGCATCCAATTCCAAAAAATTCTCTCTCAACAAGACATCCTTTTTTCCCTTTTGCAAATTATCCTGCCACTTATCTCCACCTAGGAGCCAGAGAGAAACCTTGTCTCCCTTTTGTACGCCCCGTTCCGTCCAAATTTCAGGTACGACCTGCAAAAAATCCTCCTCTGCGTCCTGCAAATCTACGCAGATCACACCTGGTTCCATGTCCATGGTAGTATCAAATATTATCTTTTCATTTCCACGCAGTTCAAAATATAGCTTATCATGCCGAAACTCCTGTCCCTCAGGCAAATAGATTTTGATTTTAGGGTCGGGGATACAGCGGCAATCGATTTTATGTATCTGCGCTTCCACGGAAAACGTCAGCTTTCCTTTTTCCGTCCGCACCTTCGTTTCCTTGTATTCGCCCTCTTCTCCAGCAAAAACCATTGTTCCCATGGCCATCATAAACATCATTGCCAATGCAATTAATTTTTTCATCCGCATACCCTCCCGCACTTATAAGACTCCCCTTCTAAATTCTTAAATTTTTCTTAACAACAAAAAAAAGAGAGCCTTTTCGGACTCTCTAACTAGGGTAGCAGGATTCGAACCTGCGAATGACGGAATCAGAATCCGTTGCCTTACCGCTTGGCGATACCCCATTATACCAACTTTCCAGCTGGATTTGAGACCTGGGCTAGCTGGATTCGAACCAGCGAATGCAGGAGTCAAAGTCCTGTGCCTTACCGCTTGGCGATAGCCCAATATACGATAATGCAGACTAGCTGAAATAAAAGCGCGAGACGAGATTCGAACTCGCGACCCTCGCCTTGGCAAGGCGATGCTCTACCACTGAGCCACTCGCGCACACGCTGCAGCCGAGGGGACTTGAACCCCTACCCAGAAACCCGGACTAGATCCTTAGTCTAGCGCGTATGCCAATTCCGCCACGGCTGCACAAAATAAAAAATGAGTCATCCGGGACTCGAACCCGGGACACCTGGATTAAAAGTCCAGTGCTCTACCGACTGAGCTAATGACCCATAAAAGGGTGGATAGTGGGATTCGAACCCACGACCTCCAGAGCCACAATCTGGCGCGCTAACCAACTGTGCCATACCCACCATAACAGATTTGACATTGAAAAAAATTGAATTCCGGCGACCATCTACTCTCCCAGGCAGCTGCCCACCAAGTACCATCGACCGCCTAGGTCTTAACCGTCGTGTTCGGAATGGGAACGGGTGTGTCCCCTAGGCGCATCGTCACCGGAAATTTCAACTCCAGATGCTTTTGCACCTTCAAAACTGAATACAAGTTACAATCTCAATCGAATTTACTAGGTCAAGCCCTCGATCTATTAGTATTGGTCAGCTGAACATGTTGCCATGCTTACACCTCCAACCTATCAACCTCGTTATCTTCAAGGGATCTTAC
>JAETUG010000027.1 GCA_021768705.1 Bacillota bacterium | reverse complement strand
TCCGCATCCGTTGAAATCACAAACGGCAGAACATTCCTGCCTATGAGAGATCTGGCTACAGCTCTGGGCGTAACAGATATCACATGGGATGCAGCTACAAAGACAGCTACACTGAATGGCAATCAGAAATAATCTGATCTTTCGGTTGAACTGAATAAGTAGATATTCCGAGAGACCTCCCTTTAGGGGGGGTCTCTTTTTTATGTTCTCAGATCATTCCTTTCTTGAATTTACAAGAAAATTTCCATTAAGAAATCATTAATGTACTGGATTTTTTTTAATAATATGGTATAATTAGTTTTAGTTTAAAACGATAAATGGAGGTTGGAATATGAAAGCATTTTTATATAAGGCGAAAGGTGCACTGGCGTTAGCACTGGCAATGAGCCTGTGCAGTACGCAGGTTTTTGCAGCAGACGCCCTTTCTGCGGAACAGCAGGGGGTACAGGTGGCTCCTGTTGTGGAAAAACCGGAAGAAGAAGTGGCTCCTCTGCCTGCACTGACTTATGAAGAAGCCTTGGCGAAGGCAAAAAAACATAGCCCCAATTTGCGGGATATCCAGGCTACTGCCGATTTCCTGCAGGAAACGAAGGAAGATTTGTGGGACAGCGTAGGCTATTTCAATAATGTGAATTATGATTACCAGAAATGGGTCAATGATGGATGGTGGGCAGTGACGTCCGCAGCATTTCAGACAGATATGGGGATACAGCAGAGTTCCATTGGCCGCAAAGTACAGGAATTAGCTTTGGAGGCAACGGTAAAATCTTCTTTTACCACAATTCTCAGCAGCTTGGATACGCTGGACTTGGCGCAGAAAAACGCGGATATGCAGAAAAAGCTGTATCAGCAGGGACAGGCAAAATACAAATTGGGCCTGTTGAGCAAATATAATCTGGATCAGCTGCAGATTGCCGCGGATCAGGCGCAGGATCAGGTGACGCAGTTGGAGGCTTCTTTGGAGCAGACTTATATCCAGTTGAACAACCTGATGGGAGAAAAGGTAGATGCGCGCTTTGCCATTGTTTACGATGTGGAATATGAGCCCTATGAAATGACGCAGACCATGGAACAATATATCAATGATAAAATCAACAGTGACTTGACCATTCAGTTGAAGGAGCTGGAGGTGGAAAGCGCAAAGTTCGGCAAAAACTATCTGAAGGAATCCTCTGATGGTTCCGAGCAGAATCAAAATGAACTGACCTACGATCAGGCAAAGCGTGCCCTGAAAACAGCCAAGGAAGAAAAGGCACTGGCGATCCGCAATGCGTATTTGCAGATCCAGCAGTTGGAAACAGCCTATACTTCTGCCCAGGCAGACCTGACAAAGGCCCAAGCGGATTATCGTGCGGTGCAGGTGAATTATCAGGCAGGCAATGTGACAAAAACAGCCGTGGAACAGGCGGAAATGGGTGTTCTGAAAGCAGAGAGTGCCCTGAGACAGAATGCCTATAATCATGATATGTTGGTATTTACCTTTGAAAATCCCAGCCTGCTAGGCAGCAGCAGCCAGTCTTAATAGAATCAAAAATTTAAGCTCTGAACCAAAAGGTTCGGGGCTTTTTCTTTTGTATAGTTTTCCTTTTTTTCCGCAAACTAGGGAAAAAGGTTAGGCGGTGAAGGCATGCAGATCAGTAAGGATTTGAAAAAAAATACAGCGGCGATCAAAGAAGCCTTTCGAGATTGCGGCGATATCATCATGCGGGAATTTCGTATCCGTGGCGGCGAGGGAACGCTGTTTATGATCTATACAGACAATATCGTGGATGGGGATGCCATTCAGGATTTTATTATGACCAATGTAATGGCACGGTGCGAAATGCAGGGAACGAAAGGGCTGCTGCAAAGCCTGATGGATGAAGTCATCTCCATTGGGGAAATGAGCAAGATCACTACCCTGCAGCAGGTCTATGATGCTGTCCTTTTGGGGGACACGGCTATTTTGATGGATGGAAATGATTTTGCGCTGCAGGCATCCACCAAGGGCTTCCCCTCCCGTGGCGTCAACAAGGCGGAGACAGAAGTGGTGGTGCAGGGGCCAAAGGATGCCTTTACAGAACTGATGTCAGTCAATGTGGTGCTGACCCGCCGTCGGATTCGGGATACGAAACTGAAGCTAAAGCGGAAAAAGGTAGGCAGGCGCAGCAAAACTGACGTTGCCCTGATGTATATGGAGGATCTTGTCCGCCCGGAAACCCTGAAAAAGGTGGAGCAGCAGCTGGACAATATGGATCTGGATCACCTTCCTGACAGCGGCTATGCGGAACAGCTTCTGGAAAAGCGACAGTATTCCCCTTTTCCGCAGCTGCAAATGACAGAACGGCCTGATAAAACGGCATCTTCCCTGTTGGAGGGGAGAGTGGCGATTTTGGTGGATAATACCCCCTACGCAATCCTTCTGCCTGCTACCTTGAATACTTTTTTTCAGGCGGCGGAGGATTATTACGACCGTTGGGAGATCATGAGCTTCATTCGACTCATCCGCTATGGGGCAGCCTTTTTGGCGGTGACTTTGCCGGGGCTGTATATTGCTTTTTCTGTGTATCATCCACAGCTGATGCCTACGGCTTTGGCGTTGAAAGTAGCGGCAACCAGGGCAGCCATCCCCTTTTCCGTCATCGGGGAAGTCCTCATCATGGAGCTGGCCTTTGAACTTTTGCGGGAGGCAGGGATTCGTCTGCCATCCCCTGTAAGCTCTACCATTGGTATCGTCGGGGGCATCATCATCGGTTCTGCCGCCGTAGAAGCGGGCTTGGTGAGCCCTGCGGTGGTCATTGTTTCCGCCCTGACAGGGATTGGCTCTTTTGTTATCCCCAATGTCTCCATCGTTTCGGGACTGCGGATCAGCAAATATCTGGTGATTCTTCTGGCCTCCGTATTTGGCATTTTTGGGGTTTGGGCGGCTCTCCTGATGCTGTTGGCCCACCTTGCCAGTCTGACCTCCTACGGCATCCCTTATCTTTATCCCTTCTGCTCCTCCTCTGTCAACGATGATATGGACTGGGAGGACAGCATTTTCCGTCTGCCTTTGTCCAAAATGAAGCGAAGACCTATCTTTACCCGTCCTTCTGAACGGGAACGAAAAGGCGGTGATGTATAATGTTTGCGGAAAATCGAAAAATCTCCCTCCGGCAGCTGCAGGCATTATTATTGCTGGATTGCTTTGGCACGACAGTTCTTTTCCTGCCGGCGGAATTGGCACGCCTCAGCGGCAAGGCTTGCTGGGTGGTGGCTTTGCTTAGTGGGGTGGTATTTGCGGTTCTCTCCCTGCTTCTCACGTCAGTAGGCAAAAGGCTGCCCCAGGGTACAGTGGTGGATTGGTGCCGTGGGTGTTTTGGGAATTTTTTTGGAGCCATTGTGTTGATTGGCTTAGCGATGAAGCTGTTGTTGGATGGTATGCTGGAATTGCGTATGTTCAGCGAGATCGTCTGCCGTTCCATGCTGCCCACTACGCCGGTATGGGCCATTTCTCTGGTGGTATTGGCTGTGGCAGGTTCTTTGGCGGCCCAGGGGACAGAATGTCGGGGGCGGATGGCGGAGATATTATTCTTTTTGGTGGCGATCCCCTTGGCGGTCATTCTTCTTGCTGTGGCCATCTCTTCTAAATATCATCGCATCCTTCCCTTGGAACTGCCCTCCGTTTCGGAAATTGGCAGTGGTATCGCCGCCATGAGCATTGTTTTTCAAGGGCTGACCTTTCTGTATTTTATCTATCCTGATTTGAAACGACCTGCCCGTTCTCGTTCTGCTGTCTTGAAAAGCAGTGCCTTGACGGGTCTGGTGGTGACAGCTATGGTGTTCTTTTGTCTGGCAGTCTACGGAGAAGGCGTTCTTTCGGAAAAACTACTGCCCTCTCTGCAAATGATGGAGCGGGTCAGCTTTACGGGCGTATTTCTGACCCGACAGGACGTATTGCTCCTTTGGTTTTGGATGGCGTCTGTATCTGTATTTCTTTCGGGGACGTTGTTTTTCGGCTCTCTGTTGGGAGTGCAGATGTTCCGTCAGCAGGAAACCAAGCGGAAAACGTGGCTTTGGGTCTGGCTGGCGGCGGTATTCGCTGCATCCTTCCTGCCGGAAAATCTTTCCACGGCTTATCATCTGCGGATGCGCCTTGCCCTATTTTTCAACCTCATCTATCTGGTGATCGTTCCATTTGTATTGCTGCTTTTTGCAGGAAAAGGAGGGAAAGCCGATGTGTAAGAAAAAATTGATTCTTCTGGCACTGCTGCCGCCCTTTTTCCTGACAGGCTGCTGGGATAAAAAAGACCCCGAGGACCGAGCATTCATCATCACTCTGGGGGCGGACAGCACAGATACAGGCTGCAGCTTCACCTTTGCCCCGGCCAATATCGAAACAGGGGAGGAGGAGACTTATGCCGCCGAAAGCCGGACCCTGGCAGGGGCGGTGGCTCAGGTGGATACCCATACCTCCCGCAAGACAGATTTGGGACAGCTGAAAACGGTGATTTTAGGGGGCGATCTATTGCAGGATTCCGCCAAACTGGACGCCCTTCTGGGGGAATTGGAGCGGAGCCAGACAGTCTCGGAAAAGGTCATGCTCCTTGCCACCGATGGCTCTGCGGCGGAATGTGTGGAGGCAGCCATGGCGGAGGACAGCAAAACAGGGTTGTTTCTCTGGGATTTTTATAAAAATACTGCCCGAGAGGTGGCGGTGACAAAGGGGATGGATTTGGATACCTTCCTGACGGAACGGCAGGAACAGGGGGGCTGCGGCGTCATTCCGCGCATCAGCGCAAAGGATGAAAAACTGAAATTGGGCGGCGGCATGGCAGTTTCGCCTACCAAGGTGTATCCCCTTGATGATGCCGAGGAACGAGGCTATTTGTTTCTTTTGGGGGAAGCGGAGGGGGCTTTGTTGGAAGGAACCTATCATGGGGAGAACATCCCCGTGGAAATCGTCAAAAGCCACGTGTTTTATGATTTTTCTATTGTGGGGGATTCCATCCTCTGCACAGTGACCCTGCCTGTGGAAGGGGCTTTGCAGGGGGGCAGGGGCAGTCTGATTTCTTCCCAATCCCGTGAAGAAATCGAAAAAATCTTTGAAGGCATCATAAAAGAAGAAGTGGAGCATACCTTAAAAATAGCTATGGGGGCAGGAGAGGATCTCTTCGGCATCCTGCCCCGTCTGCAGAGGGTCATGCCCCAGCTGGCGGAGAAATATAGCAGAGACGTTCTGTGGGACGCAATGGTTTTTCAAATCTACCCTGAACTGGAATTAAAGGACATGGGGCGAAAACGCTGATGTTTAAATTGGGAAAAAAGTGGATATCCTGTAGCTGTACCTTGGTTTACCGAAGGAAACAAGCAGAAAAGGGGAGAGCGGGATGGAACGAAATTGGAAACAGACGATACGGGAGCTTTGGAAAAAAGAAAAATGGTATTGGATTTCAGCCGTTGTCATTGGCGTAGCATTTAGCCTGATTTTTGCTGCCCATTGGACAAAGGGCTATTCGGATATGATTCAAAAGGGCATTGGGGCAAAGGTGGTGCGGTTCCATGTGCTGGCCAATAGCGATTCGGAGGCGGATCAAGCCTTGAAACTGGCAGTGCGGGATAAAGTCCTGCAGGAATATAGCGATCTGCTGACGGTGTGCGAATCCAAAGAGGAGACTTTGGCGGCTTTGGAAAATGTCCAGCAGGAGATCTGCGAAACGGCAGAGGCGGAGGTGCTTGCCCAGGGCTATGATTATCCTGTCCGTGTGTTTCTGGTGCGGGAGGAATTTCCTTTCAAGAAATATGACGATTTGATTTTCCCTGCCGGGGTCTACGATGCCCTGCGAATCGAGATCGGTGCGGCAGAGGGGCAGAATTGGTGGTGCGTCCTCTATCCTCAAATGTGCTTTGTGGATGCGGCGTGGGGCTATTCCACAGAGGAAAGCCATGTCCGCCTGCAAAATACCCTGACAGAAGAAGAATTTCTCGTTGTCTCTGCGATGGAACAGGAAAAAATAACGCCGAAGATCAAATGTAAGATTGTTGAATGGTGGCAGGAATAAAAAACAGCCTCAAACGCTGAAGGTTTGAGGCTGTTTTGTTAGTTCATCACAAAAGCAAATCGACTGATGGCAAGGAAAGCCACGATAAAATGCAGGATCGCAGTAATGGTGAAAACCAAGATAAAGTCCAGATGACGATTTTTATGGTGTTTTGTTACCATAGCAATCAGACCGCCGGTACCGCCGCCCAGAACTGCCAGAAGGTATAGATTCTTTTCGGGGATACGCCAACCGTCTTTCATGGCTCTTTTTTTATCAATTACCATGGTGACATACATAATGATGTTGATGAGCAGATAATATCCTACGATGATAGCCAGCGCAGTACCGTTGAAATACATTTCCATAGAAGCTAACGTCCTTTCTTAGCGCATTACGTTTCTCCAATCCAGATCGCCTCTGTCCAATGCCAGCAGTAGCACTTCCGCCGTTGCCAGGTTGGTTGCCAGGGGGATATTATGCATATCGCACAGGTGTAGGATGGAGTTTACTTCAGATTCATAAGCGTGAGGGGATACGGGATCTCTCAGGAAGATCATCAGGTCGATATCGTTATTGATGATCTGTGCGCCCATCTGCTGTTCCCCGCCCAGGTGTGCGGAAAGATATTTGTGTACCACCAGATTGGCTGATTCCTCTACCAGACGCCCCGTAGTGCCGGTGGCATAGATTTCGTGTTTGCACAAAATATGTCTGTATGCGATGCAAAGGTTTTCCATCAATTTTTTCTTATTATCATGAGCGATCAAACCGATATTCATAACAAACCTCCCTCAAATAGTGATTTTGTTTCTTTTTTTCTTATGTTTAACATCAGTCCGATGGCTATCATGTTTGTCCACATAGAACTGCCCCCGTAGCTGACAAAAGGTAATGACATACCTGTGTTCGGTAGGATGCCGGTGGCTACGCCTGCGT
>JAETUG010000002.1 GCA_021768705.1 Bacillota bacterium | reverse complement strand
TACGGAAGGAGCGGAAGGGCTTTATATCGACCATCGTGGTCGTGGCAGTACCGGACGTCCGCTGAAATTGCCTAAAGAGGTAGAAGAAAATTTGCTTGCCGAGAATCAAAGACTGAAAGCGGAGCTTGCATACCTAAAAAAATTGCAAGCCTTAGTTTCGAAACGAGAGCAACGCCAAAAGAAAAAGTAATGGCGATCCAGGAACTAAGGCTGGAATATCCTCTGGCAATGCTGCTAGAAATTGCTTAACTGCCTCGTGCAACCTTCTATTACCATTTAAAACAAGGAAGAATGCCAGGCAAATATGAAGTTGCAAAGGCAGACGAATTAAGGAAAAACTAAAGGGCTTGCCGCCTGCATTACACAGACAACAAGCCCTCTCGGTAGCTTGAACAATTTGTGTTATAAATTTTTGTCTAACTTTTTGGGGGTACTTCAATTGTAGTGGCGGCTTAAAAAAACATTATTTCAATTTTTATTGATTTCTTAAGCCGCACTGCGTCATTGGGCGATAAATCGCCCTAGCCGAAGGAGGCAAAGCCTCCTTCATAGGATGTCCCGTAATAAGAAAACATTTTGCAAAAAAATCGAAAGAAACCTTGATTTCAAGCATTTCTTTCGATTTTTTGTTTTCTTATCGGGACTCCTCTAAAGGCTCTTTTTTATTTTACCACTCCCCGTTGTTCATCGGATAGCAGACCAGGCGGCTTCCCTCCAAGTCCTCTTTCTGCAGCTCTACTGCAGTGATGCTATGATGATCATAGGTCTCATAATAATAAATACCCTTATCCAAGTTGCAGCAGGAAGAATAAATGGTGATCTCATATTTCCCACCACCCAGATGGCAGCAGCCTCTCTGCTGCTTTACAGACTCAAGGATATGGAAGAACTGGCTGACGCTTTCCCTTTCACTTTCTCCGGAAAGAGAATTCAACTTCACAAAGGCCGCACGGATAAAACGGGAGGAGGAGCTGAAATCTCCCGGCAGGCCAAAGCCACCCATGCCCCGGCTGAAAGATTGAATTTCCATTTGAGGCGCAAATCGGTTAATAGCAGGATCTGCCGTCACGTTCATATACTGGCTCAGATTTTGCAGATGGAAGGGAAAAGGCGGGTTATTGGTGAGAATCCCCACGGGGTTATCATAAACATGGAGCCCATCTGCCGTAGCTTCTATGGTGATGCTTCTTTTCCCATCGGCAATGATCCAATGGAGCTGGCTGTTGGGCAGGGCATCGCTAAAGGGTTCATCGGTGATATTGATCCGTTCCAGCAGCTTTTCCGCATCCTCCACTGTTTCACACTGACCCAATATCCACATCAGAAATGCCCAGTTAGGGATATTGTCCTTTCCTTCCTTTGGCTTCTGATAGACGGCATTTCCCCCGAACATCAGCCCCGCCATGGCAAGCCCCTTTTCATTGACAGCATCATAATAAAGGGGACAGCCTTCGGCTATATGAGCTATGCCGATCATGGCATGATGCTTTTCCCATTTGACTCCATTGGGAAAGGAAACAGGAAAATTGCGGGGGGTAATGGTAACACTTTCCCCGTAGGAAAAATCAAAATCCAGATTACGTCCGAAATAATGGTCTTTGGTATGGTAAGTCACTGCTGTACACATTATCATTCCTCCTCGTCTTTTGTATGCTTCTTCTAGTTTCCGCAAATAGATTTCCTTTTATACAAAAAAGGGGCGCAATACAGCGCCCCAAATCAGAAAAATCTGTTGTCATGCAGAATCGTTTTTATATTAGAATTGATAGGTGATCTCAAAGGACACCGCACCCGTTTCAGGAGGAGCGATCACACCAGGAGAAAGATAAAAAGCAATGCCGTTTTCTGTCAGGTAAAAATCCACCTTGTCCAGATTCTGTTCCAATCTGCTTTCCGCATTGCGGTAAAACGCATCGGGATCTGTCTGGATGAGGGCAGTAAAGGACATCAGCCACAGATATTCCAGATCCTCTCTGCTGTCGGAAACCAGATCGCTGAGGGCACATTCCTTCCCACTGCTCAGGTTATAGGTGTGGGAAAAATAAGTCACGCCCTCCGTTTCCCCATCATAGGAAGAAACGGAAGCCAGGAAGGAGGCGTAGCCATTGGTATTTCTGGTCAGGGCATAGGTACCCATATAATAATATGCTCTGAAATCCTTGGGATTCTTTTCATATTCTGCCAGAGCTTTTTTCTCATAAGCCTGCAGAAATGCCTGCCCCTGACCGAAGGTTTCATTGGCCATAGCACCATTGATGGCAGTTGCCCCTGCCCCTGCGGTTACTTCATCGCACCGCAAATCTATATTCAGCACAACGGTGCCATCGGGTGCCTGCACCGTTTTGGCATAGCCGCCCTTCATGGGGGTTTCCTGTCCGCCGCCGGAAGGAAGCTGAGGTGTATTGCCCGAAGAAGTGATATCGATCACATAATTGACACCATCCCAGCCCACTTCTGCCCCAAGGCTTTCCGCCACTGCCCGCAAAGGCACCAGGGTACGGTCGTTGATGATCTGCGCAGGCACAGACATGGTATAGACCAGCTGTCCGTTTTTATATAAGCCTGCTTCGCCGATATGGAACAGGATCACATCTGTTCCCTGCACTGCCGTGACGCTTTTGCTGGGCTCGTCCCAGAAAACCTCCGCATCCAGTGCTTCGAAAATTTTACGCATGGGTACCAAGGTACGGTCATTCTGGATGATAGGGGGCTGGTCAAAATTCAATTTTTCCCCATCCACGTAAACGGTGATGGGCGGGTGGGCAAAGGCAGGCACACAAAACAGCAGTGTCGCCAATACCCCTAATAATACTTTTTTCATGTAACTCACCTTATCTTTTGTTTTCTTCCGCATATTTTGCCGCCAAACCTGCGCAGTATGTAATCATCTGCATACAGTTTCTCTTTCTTGCCTTGCCTTCCCAATCACCCAGGGGATCGGAAAGCTCGGAACAGATCAATGTGCCGTATTCATCCTTGATCTCATTGACCATTTTTCCTACAACAGCATAGATATCCTGCAGTTCGGCAATCCGTTCAGGCATTGTTTCCTTTGCCATAGGGTTTTTTCTGCCCACCATAGCACTCAATGCCATAACTGCCCCTGTGATAGCACCACAGGTGTTTTTGGTATGGCCCATGCCGCCGCCGAAGCCTGTTGCCAGTGTAATCACTTCTGCAGGCAGACCTGTTTCAAAATTGTTCAGCATCGCTGTCATCACACATTCAGAGCAGTTCAGCCCCTGTTTAAAGCAATTCTTTGCTTCCTGTTCCACTTTTTCCACTACAGTCAATTCTTTATTTTCATCCATTGTCGTTTCCTCCTTTTATGGCAGTAAATGATGGCGATAAAATACAAAGTTCTACATTTTTTATATTACCATAAGAGCAAAAAAAAAGAAATATGGTAATGTAGTGGCAGCTTCAGAAAACATGATTTTCCAAATCCATCGTTTTTCTAAGGGGCGCACCCTGCCATATTTTCATATTTTGACATAGAGAAAAGAGCACCCGAAAAGGGTGCTCTTTGTGTGCATGCAATAGCTTAACTCAATATATGTAAATTGAATTATTTGCCGCCTTTTGCTTTGTAAGCTTCGATACCTTTGCCCAGCAGTTCGATACCTCTAGCCATATCTTCTGCTTTCAGGATGTAAGCGATACGCAGTTCGTTTTTGCCCAGACCAGGTGTAGCATAGAAGCCTTCAGCGGGAGCGTACATAACTGTTTCATTGTTTTCTCTGAATTCATTCAGCAGGAACAGCAGCAGATCTTCTGTATTTTCAACGGGCAGTTTGCATGTGATGTAGAATGCGCCGCCGGGTTTTTCGCAAACAACGCCGGGGATCTTCTTCAGAGCGTCAAATGCAACGTCTCTTCTGTGTTCATATTCAGCTCTTACATCGTTGAAGAAGTCTGCGGGCAGTTTGTACATTGCTGTTGCACCAACCATGTCCAGTGTAGGAACGCACAGACGACCCATAGCGATCTTGAATACCTGTGCCATGAATTCTTTGTTTTTGCAAACCATGCAACCGATACGAGCACCGCAAGCGGAGAATCTCTTGGAAACGGAGTCAATGATGATTACTCTGTCTTCGATATCAGCCAGCTGACCGAAGGATGTCATTTCTCTGCCGTCGTAAGCGAATTCTCTGTAAACTTCGTCAGCCAGGATCCACAGATCATGTTCTTTTGCGAAGTCAGCGATTACTCTCATGTCTTCTCTGGACAGGATGCAGCCTGTGGGGTTACCAGGGTTAACGATGGAGATCATTTTTGTTTTATCTGTTACAACTGCTTCCAGTCTTTCTTTGATTGCATATTTGTAGCCTTCTTCAGCGTATGTTGTAACGGGTTTTACAACACCGTCAGCAGCCTGAATGAATGTCAGGTAGTTTGTGTAGTAAGGTTCAGCAACGATAACTTCATCACCGGGGTTGATGATGGACAGGAATGTCAGTGTCAGGGCTTCGGAACCACCAGCTGTGATCAGAACGTCGTTTCTTTCCAGATTCATATCGAATCTCTTGAAGTAGTCAACGATAGCGTCCTGCAGTTCAGGCAGACCCCAAGAACCAGCGTAAGCCAGTACTTTCTGGTCAAAGCCTTTTACTGCTTCCCAGAATACGGAAGGTGTTTCGATATCGGGCTGACCGATGTTCAGGTGATAAATCTTTACGCCTGCTGCTTCGGCTGCATCAGCCATAGGGTTGAATTTTCTAATAGGGGAGTTCTGCATTGCCTGCACTCTGTCGGAAATTCTCATGTTTTTCACTTCTCCTTTTAAACTAATGATTTTGTATTTGAAGAACTGCGTACTCTTCTCGGAGGACCTTTCCAAACCGCCATGGGACATACATACCAACCACATCCTGAAAAAAAGTTCAGTATGTATCCAAAAGCACAACGAATTTCGAAAAATCCATACCCGAATACAGTATCAGTATACCACTTTTCCTCAGAAAGGCAAGGGGTACTGTGAAATTTTCTACAAACTCACTTATTTTTGTATAGTATTTCGTACAGTTTTTTCTGCAATGATGAAAATTGTCCAACAGCATCAGAGAAAAAGTCTAAATCAAACTGAAAAATAGTTCATTTTCTCCTTTTCAGATAAAGTAAAATATCCTTTTCTTGTCAAAAATGAAAACTCAACAATATTTTCCCTGTTTTTATGGCATCCTTTTGTCCTCTTCTCACAGGAAAAAAAGAAAATGAGAACGTTATTTTTTTATTGAATTGGACGGAAAAAAATCCCTTCACAAAAGAAGGGATCTTCTCATTTTTTTCACTTGTCTGCCAGAACGGGGGTCTTTCCCCTGCTGCTGACAGACAATCCCAGAACTTCGGCAATATCCCTGGTTTTCAGATACGTCACACCGTCCTTGCGGATCAGTTCCACGGTATATTCTTTCCCATTATAAATGATGGTTTCTTTCTGTACCATTTCTTCCTCCTCATAATCGATATCCTTTAGGCGGAACCAGTGGGTGAAACCGCTGCCCGCCACCGTGCTGATGCGAACGCCGTAGGCACTGCCGTCGGCAGCGATATATCTGCCATTGCCCAGATAAATACCAATATGCCCTTTTTTCCAAACCGCAGCCCCCACAGGCGCCTGATTTACTGTAGAAATAGGAAATACCTGCTCCGCCGTGTCATGGTAGCCCTGGGAATTGCGGTGGATGCCTGTACACCAGGAAATCAGACCGCTGCAGTCCACGCAGACCTGCCCGATCTTTTTCGCATCACTTTCCCAGACCAAGGGACCGAAGAGAATCTTCAGCTGATCGTATTTTTCCTTTGTTAATACGTCCCCTTTCATGCCGTAAACATAGGCTGTGCCCAGCTTGCTTCTGGCAAAGGACGCCAGTTCCTTTCCCGTCATTCATTGTCCCCCTTTTCCGTTGTCTTTTCTGTAATCTTCTGATGCTGTGTGCCAAAATAAAAAGCGATCACGATGGAAAAAATATTTAGAAATTGTCCCCCGTCAATGCGCCCTTTTATGGATAAATCAGCAAAAACCACTGTCAGCATCACAGTCACGATACTTTTTACCGTTAAAAGATTTGTCACAGTCTCTTTCCACTCTTTGCTCATATTCAAATCCCCCTTTTTGCTCTACTCTCTTTTTATGTCCCCTTCTCAATCATGTGCCGTTTTATTCAAATGTTTTTCCAGTTGTTGATAAGCATCGCTGACGTTGCCATTGGCCCCCAGCTGTTTCAGCCCGTCCAGAGTTGCCAAAAGCCCATAGCACATGACACACTGCTCTTTTTTAATCGTCTCGATCTCAAATTCCTGCTGTTTCTGCTGTTCCATCCAGCGGAAGCTTTTATAGAGTATGGCACCCAGCGTGCCGAACGCCCCGACAATGGTGGCCAGACGGATGATGGTATCTGCCGTAAGATACAAAAAAATCCCTCCTTTCTGATTTTTTCTTCATCATAAAGGAGGGATGGTATGGGGTAGTCTCAACTTTTATTTTGGCAGGGGAAGGATAAGGGGACTTGATCTGCCCACCTTCCTTTTTCTACCACTGTAACTTTCGGGTTCTTTCCCTAGTACACAAAAAAAGACGTCTGACGACGTCCTTTTTTCTACGGAGATGGAGGGATTTGAACCCTCGCGCCACGTGAATGACCTATACCCTTAGCAGGGGCACCTCTTCAGCCTCTTGAGTACATCTCCACAAAATGCCTACTGCAAGAGACAGTATACTATAAGTCAAGATGTTTGTCAAATCTTTTTTGCTGGAAAATATAAGAAATATCCCAATCAGTCTAAACCGACGCTGCCCACCTTGAAATATGATCACCTGTGTAAACAAAAAATAGCACCCACATTCGTGGATGCTATTTTTCTGATTGCGGAGACAGGATTTGAACCTGCGACCTCCGGGTTATGAGCCCGACGAGCTACCGGACTGCTCTACTCCGCGTCAGTATAAAAAAGTGGGCGGAGAAGGATTCGAACCTTCGAAGCTATCGCAACAGATTTACAGTCTGCCCCCTTTGGCCGCTCGGGAATCCACCCACATAAGAAAAAAGCCGATGATCGGACTCGAACCGATAACCTGCTGATTACAAGTCAGCTGCTCTGCCAATTGAGCCACATCGGCGTAACTCGTACTGAGTACAGATGATATATTACCATCGTTTTGTCCATCCGTCAAGCAATTTTTTTCGAAAAACAGCATTTTTTAAAAAAATTTCGAAAAAGACTGTAAAATGCTGAATAAATAAGATTGCATAAACCGCAGCACCGCCAGCAGGCTTGCCAGATAACACCCCAATTCGATGGGCTTCTGCATAAAATTGTTCTGCCATCTTGTCGAAACCATGGCCTCCAACACCGATTGGATGCAAAGGATCAGAAACAGCTGTCCTGCCAATGTCAAAAACCCATCCATATCCCGCTCTCCTTTAGAAAATCTTCAATTTATCTTATGAATTTCCCCCTTTTCAAATGCTGAAATTAGGTTCATAATAGAAAAAAGCAAGAAATAGAATCGACCTGTAGGGGCAGCTCTACAACCCCTGTCCAAGAAGATCATAGATCAAATTGTATAAAAATTCCTCTGAAGGAGGTTTTAGATATGAAGAAAAAAATAGTAAAATATTTTCTGGCATTTTTCGGTACCATCGGTGCGGCCCTTGCCGGTCTGGCAGGCTTTCAGAGGCTTTGCCTGAAAAATGCCCAAAAGAAAAAAGATGAGACCCATTTCATGGAAACATACGAAACAGAAGAAGGCTCCGTTGCCTATCGTTCCCTGGGACACGGCAGGCCCCTGCTTTTAGTACACAGCATGATGCTGGGGGCATCTTGTCGGGAATGGGATGATGTGGTAGATGCTTTGGCGGCTGATTACCATATATATGCCGTGGATCTGCCCGGCTTCGGCAATTCCTTCTGTCCCAAAGAACCCTGGACAGCATATCAATACGCAACTTTCCTTCACGATTTCATCGAAAACGCAGTAAAACGCCCCGTCTGCTTCTGCGGTGCCAACGCAGGTGCCGATTTTGGCCTGATCCTTTCCCTGCTCCATCCCGAGGATATCCGCCGCATGGTGATGATTTCCCCCGAGGGCATCGGCAAAGGTTTCGCTACCGACGAGGATACAAAGCCCCTGTCTCTGCTCCTTGCCCCTGTGGCAGGCACCCAAAAGTTCCTCATGGGTACCACGAAAGGAAAGATCAAGGCTATTTTGGAAGATGCTTTTTACGCTAAAGAAACCATTTCCCCGGAACTGGTGCAGAGATATGCCGACGCTGCCCGCTATGGCATCCACGCTCAGGCAACCTTCGCCGGTATCCAAACAAGGTTTTATGCAGCAGATACAAAGCCTGCCTTTGAACAGCTTTCCATCCCCTTCCTGATGATCTGGGGGGAGGAAAACAAAATAAACCCCACCGACCATTTCAACACAGCGGAAAAAATGAAGGACTATGGTTCCTTCGCTCTCTTTGAAAAAACAGGTGCTTTGCCACATATGGAAAACAGCAAAGCTTTTTGGGAAAATGCAAAGGAGTTTTTGAAATAAAAAAACAAAGGAGAAACATCAATGAACTGGACAAAAATTGACGGACTTTCTCAAGCGGATATGGAAACCTTTTTCCGAAATGCCATGCAGCCTGGCTCGGAAATCAAGCATCACGGTGTCATCCCCCGTATGGACCCCCGATTCGTTTCCTGCGATTTTGAGAAAGGCACCATTGATATTGCCTATGACGTACAGGAATGGGAGCTGAATCCCGAAAACATCATCCACGGCGGTATGACCTCTACGGCACTGGATACTACCATGGGTATGCTTGCCCATTATTATACGCACCTGAATGCCCCTACGGTGGTAACGGTGACCATGAACGCCAGCTTCCTGAAACCCATCGCTCTGGGGGACACCTTCCACGTAAAATGTCAGCTGGATTCTGTAGGACGCACTTTGGCAACGGTAAAGGCAGAGGTGCGCCTGGAACGGGATGATATTCTGGCCTGCATCGCCACAGCCACATTTATGGCTGTCAGCGGTTAAGGAGGTGAAACCAATGGAATTGATTACATTAAAAGATGAAATTTCTTCACAGGAAAATATGGAGCAGTGGCTTGCCCAGCTGGGTCATCCCGATAACCCCATTTCCAATAAGGGTGTGTTGGTGCATCTGGAACCCCATTTCATTTCCTGCGATTTTGAGAAAAGAGAGGCCTGCATCGCCTTTGAAGCTCTGCCTTGGGAACTGAACCCCGGTGGCAGTCTCCACGGCGGCATCATTATCACCTGCTTTGACGTTTCCTTCGGTCTGACCTGCCATTATTACGCCAAACAGCACATGATCACCACCGTCAACCTGACCACCACCTTCCTGAAGCCTGTCCTTCTGGGGGATATGGTACACTATCATGTAAAAGTCACCAATCTGGGGCGCACCCTCATCAGCATGGTGGCGGAGGGCTGGGTCAACCGCAATGGGAAGGATATCCTTGTGGGAACGGCAACAGCTACCTTTATGAAGCTGGATAAGATTTTTGAAAAACCGATCTAAAAAAGACCTTCGCTAACGTGCCGTGTGCATAAATTAGAATTTGGCAAAGGAGATAAACTGGTATGAAAAAGAAAATTGCGATCGCCGTTATTGCTGTTCTGGCAGTCTTTTTGTTTTATTTTATCGGGACAGGCTTTTTGAAAAACGGTTCCGCATATATTGACGAATACGCTGTTTCTGAGGATGGAAGCGAAATTACACTGGATATCAGCGTTGCATCCTCTGCCGGCTATATCAGAGCGGCAACCGTTTCTCAGCAAGAGGGTGGAAAGCTTTATATTGACTGCTATTCTGCATTTGGTGGTTTCAATGGCAGTATTGGCGCAAAAAACAGATTCACATTGCCACTGGAAGAAGATACGACAATGATTGGAATATACCGAAACACAAATTGCTATGAAGCAGTCCTTCAAAAGGATGCAGATGGTATTTGGCAGCGCCTTAGGTAAGATAACTTCCAATTTGCCGAACAGATAAAAGGCGTGACCATAAATGGCGCATCCTTAGAAGAAAACGTAAAAAGGGATAAATCCTTATATTTTTTAGGATTTATCCCTTTTTCTGTACTGCTACTATATCACCAAGAGCATGACCGCCCCTATCCTCTATATACCAACGGTTCTGCTATCCTTTCGACATCTGCAGTCTCACCGATAGGACGAAAAGGGGATCAGCTCTATCGTCTCTGTCTGTTTTTGCAGACTTTCCTGTATGTTCCAAAATTCCTCCTGGGAAAGATCCAGTTCCTCGGAAACTGCCTTCTCCCATTGACCCGAAGTATTATGATAAAATCCGATCTCCGAAAAATCCGCATCCTTTTCATAGGTAAAATAATAGTCCTCACAGAGCAACGACGTTCCATCCGGGGAAATGGTATAGGTACCAAAAATGCTATACATCGCACCGCCGGAGCCCTGATAGAGAAATCTGCCTTCCCCCATGGAAGTATAGCCACTTCTGCCCCAGCCGGAAAAGGTACAGCTGGGCGTATCATTTTGACAGGTGTATACTGTGTAAATCTCTTTGCCGGAATGATCGTCAGTCATGGCTCCCACCAATAATTCTGGAATACCGTCTCCGCTGATATCCTTTATGCTGTAGCCGATGCGGGCAAGGGCATTCTCTCCTTCCATAGCCTGCACCGCTTCCAATACTCCTTCACTGCCTTCCAAATCCTCAGCATCTACAGATCCATTGGCGATCAGCGTATAAAAGTCATCCAGGATATCTTCGTAAATTTTTGTACCGTCCACTTCTTCCGCCCCATCCACAGCAGGCAGTTGGGCAGTTTCTTTTTCTGCGCCGCATCCTAAAACCAACATGGTACAAACCATGCAGCATACGCCAAAAAATGCTCTTTTTCCTCTCATACCTTCACCTCCAGATTCCTCGACACCAGCAAGTATGCTTATTCCTTTTCTGTGGGGACATACTGCAGCAGATCCTCCGTCGTGCAGTCCAAGGCATAGCAGATGCGGGCAAGGATATCCAAATCCATTTTTTCCACTTCGCCCTTATACCATTTGCTGACCACTTCAAACCTGGCATCGATGAGCTTTGCCAGTTGGTTTCTGGTGATGCCCCTTTCTTCCATGACTTCTTTTAGCCGCAATTTCACAGAGCCGTAATCGGTGCGGATCAAAACAGGTCTTTCCTTCATATTGTCCCCTCCTATCTATAACGTTTTATATGGTAACTATTATAAAGCGTTACAGATGACAAATCAAGCGGAGATATCCTGTCCGCTTTTGCGGATGCGGATAACGATCTCGCAGCCTTCCTCGTCCTGTTTATCCTCATAGACCACATCCATGCCCGAGCGGCGGATGACCTCCACGCTCTGCTTGATGGTATTGGTAAACAGGCGGAAATCCGCCGAGCGGACATATCTCTTTTCCTTTTGCTCCCCTTTTTCCACATAACGGGGGCGCATCTGCTCCAAGGTGGCTTCCACCAGTTCTTCCGTTTTCTTTACGTTCATTTCTTCCTGTATCATCTGGCTGAGAACCAACAGCCGTGTTTCCTCATCGGGCAGCTTTAGAAGAGCACGAGCATGGCGTTCTGTAAAATGATATTCCAAGAGCAGTTTTTTCACGCTGTCCTCCAGCTTCAATACCCGCAGCTTATTGGCGATGGAGGATTGGCTTTTGGATAATTTCGCCGCAAGTTCCTCTTGGGTCAGACCATAGTCCTCCATCATATTGCGATAGCCCTCCGCTTCCTCCAGAAAGCTCAGGTTCTGCCGCTGAATATTTTCGATAAATGCCATAACGGCGCTGTCGCTGTCGCTGACCTGCATCAGAATAGCGGGAATGGTCTCCAAGCCTGCCAGCTCCGATGCCCGCAAACGGCGTTCCCCTGCCACCAATTCATAATAGCCGCCGCTCATTTTACGGACGGTGATGGGCTGCAGCACACCGTAGGTCTTGATACTGTCCGAAAGCTCCTCCAACGCCGCCCGATTGAAGTATTTTCTGGGCTGATAGGGGTTTGAGCGAATTTTATCGATGGGCAGCTGAAAGACTACCTTATCCTTTTTCAAGCGCATTTCCGAAAATTTCAAAACTTCCATATAGTTTACCTCCTTTTTTTGTGGGACGCTGTCCCACACCCTGGCAGGGAAATCATTTCCCTGCACCCTGAACGGCACAAAATATTACATATTTTGTGCGGGAAAAGTATTTTTTTCTTTTTTCCATCATAGCATGTTCATTTTCAGCATAGAAAAAAAGCGTTCCACAAAAAAGAGCCCGTATCGACAAAAACCATGTCAATACGAGCCTATCATCTTATATTCTCCATCGCACAAACGCAGTTTGTGCAACTAGGGGTGCAGGGGGATTATCTCCCTGCTGGGGTTTGTAAGGGGTAAAACCCCTTACGAAAGAGGATCTTTTTTGATTTTTCCCGCATTGCGGGGATATTTCTTCGGCGTAGGCGCAATTTTTTCGATAAATACCAGTTTGTGGGACAAGTCAGTAAAGGGGATGGCAACATCCCTGATCTCCACCAGTCTGCCGCCCAGCTTTTCCAATGCACCCTTGGCCTGCGCCACTTCCGCCTCCGCATCGGGACCTTTCAAAGCCGCCAATCGGCCGCCCACCCGTACAAAAGGCAGACAATATTCCGCCAAAACCGCCAGATTTGCCACAGCACGGGAAACACACAGGTCAAATTTCTCCCTGTAGTCGGGATTCTGTCCGCCGTCCTCCGCACGGCTATGGACATAATTCACGCCATCCAAGTTCAGCTGTGCGCCCACCTCTTGCAGGAAACCGATCCGCTTCTGCAGGGAATCCAACAACGTCAGTTCGATTTCAGGGCAGGCGATTTTTACGGGCACACCGGGAAAACCTGCCCCTGTGCCAACATCAATGACCTGCATCCCCTTTTTCCATTCCACCGCAGGCACAAGGCTCAGGCAGTCAGCAAAATGCTTCAGCACCACATCTCGTTTTTCCGTAATGGCGGTCAGGTTCATTTTTTCATTCCATTCCAGCAAAAGGGAAAGATATGTCATAAACTGTTCCTGCTGGGCTTCGCTGAGGGCAACGCCCATCCGGTCACAGCAATCCTTGAGTAATGCTCTATATTCCACGATTTATTCCTTCCCTTCTCTTTCAATGCTGAAGATCTTCCATTTGCCATAGGAATCGGGCTCCGCCACCATACGGAAGGAGAAGATCTCCCCGTCCTTGCTGTTTTTGGTGACAGAAACCGTACGGATACCATTTCTGCTTTCATCGGCAAAGCAATGGTATTCCTTCAAATCCTTCAAAAAGCCTTCCATTTCCTCATAATCCACCGCTTCTGCTACACTGCTGGAAAAATAGCCCATGGCCTCCTCCTTTTTCCCATTTTCTACCGCTTGCAAAAAGGAACGGAGGGTTCCTCTGGGGTTAGGCAGGGAAACGTAGGCAGGCTTGCGGTTATCGAAAACGGCATCCTCCAAGGAAAATGTCCCCTTAGGCAAATGCAGCTTTTTCTCGCCCCGTTTCAGCTGTCTGTTATTTTCATTCCATGGCAGAAAAAAACCTGTCATAGCATCACATCCAATCAATGTTTTCTTTTCATTTGTTCCATATAAATGAGCAATACGGAAATATCTGCCGGAGATACCCCTGTGATTCGGCTGGCCTGCCCCAGGTTCTGGGGGCGAACCAGATTCAGCTTTTGTCTTGCTTCCAGACGCAGGCCCTGAATGGTCTCATAATCCAGATCCATCGGCAGCAGACGGCCTTCCAGCTTCTTGAACTGTTCCACCTGCTTTAGCTGCTGGTCGATATAGCCTGCATATTTGATCTGAATATTCACCTGCTCCCGTACATCCGCAGGCAATGCAGGACGTTCCGGATCAATTTCCGCCAATACGTCATAGTTCAGCTGCGGGCGTTTAATCAGGTCGGAAAGACGGGCGCCATTTTTGATGGGAACGGTATGATATCTTTCCAGCAGGGCAACCACAGACTCACTGGGACCCATGGTAACGCCCTGTACCCGTTCGATCTCTTCTTTCACCAAACGCTCTTTTTCCAGCAAAGCTTCGTATCTTTCCTCGGAGATCAGCCCAATCTCATACCCAATGGGGGTCAGTCTCTGATCAGCATTATCCTGCCGCAGCAGCAAACGGAATTCCGCACGGCTGGTCATCATTCTGTAAGGCTCTCTGGTGCCTTTGTTCACGATATCATCGATCAGCACACCAATGTAGCCATCGGAACGCTGCAAAATCAGGGGTTCCTTTCCCTGAATATACTGCACCGCATTGATGCCGCCAATCAGCCCTTGGGCTGCCGCTTCTTCGTAACCGGAGGAACCGTTGAACTGCCCCGCACTGAACAGACCGGGGAAATCCTTGAATTCCAAAGACAGCTTCAGCTGGGTGGCGTCGATGCAGTCATATTCGATGGCATAGGCAAAACGGGTGATTTCGCAGTTTTCCAAGCCGGGGATGGTACGATACATGGCGATCTGCACATCCTCCGGCAGAGAAGAGCTCATCCCCTGAATATACATTTCTTCGGTATTTTCCCCTTCCGGCTCCACAAAAAGCTGATGCCGTTCCTTATCGGCAAAACGGACGATTTTATCCTCGATAGAAGGGCAGTAACGAGGGCCTGTTCCTTCGATGACACCGCCGAACATAGGGGAACGGTGCAGATTTTCCCGAATGACCTGATGGGTCTTTTCATTGGTATAGGTCAGCCAGCAAAGGGCCTGGGGCTTTTCGATATCCTCGGGTCTGTTTTCAAAGGAAAAGGGCACGATATCCTCGTCCCCGTACTGGGGCTGCATTTTGCTCAGATCCAGAGAATTTTTATTCATTCTGGCAGGGGTGCCTGTTTTGAAACGGAACAAGTCGATACCCATTTCTTTCAGCCTTGCGGAAAGCTTCGTGGCAGGCATCAAGTTGTTTGGGCCGCTTTCGGTGATATGTTCCCCCGTCAGACAACGGGCTTTCATATAAGTACCCATACAAAGCACTACAGCCTTGCAGTTGTAGACCGCACCGGCGGCCGTCACAACGCCACTGACCTTTCCCTCCTCCATGAGGATATCCACGATCTCCGCCTGTTTGATCTTCAAATGGGGTGTATTTTCCAGCCGATGCTTCATTTCTGTCTGATAAGCCATCTTATCCGCCTGGGCCCGCAGGGAATAGACCGCAGGGCCTTTGCCCGTATTCAGCATTTTTGTCTGGATATAGGTTTTATCGATGACCTTGCCCATTTCACCGCCCAAAGCGTCGATCTCCCGCACCAGATGCCCCTTGGAGCTGCCCCCAATGGAGGGGTTGCAGGGCATCATAGCGATGCTGTCCAAAGAAATGGCAAACATCACCGTATCCATGCCAAGGCGCGCCGCCGCAAGGGCCGCTTCACAGCCGGCATGACCGCCGCCGATGATGGCAACGTCAATGGTTTCTGCATGATACATATTCAAATTCCTCTTTTCTAGGATACAAAACAAATTTTACTCTGATATTTCATTTTAAAAGAAAAATAGGGAAAACGCAACGGTTTTCCCTGTAAAATCAAGCATTTTCTGTTTTTGCTTCCAACTCTTTCATAGCGTTTTTAAACTGCCATGCAAAAAGCAGAACTGTTGTGGTCACAGCAACAAGATCCGCCACCGGCTCTGCCAAAAATACTGCCATATCTTTTCTCTCGAAGAAATGGGGCAAAATATAAATCAGGGGAATCAGCAGTATGATTTTCCTGTAAATCGCCAAAAACAGGGATGTTTTCGCATTCCCGATGGCGATAAAGGTCTGCTGACAGGCGATCTGCACCCCCATAACAAAGCCCACCGCCATATAAATACGCAATGCCCGCGCCGTATAATCCAAAAAAGCCGCATCCCCTGCGAAAAGCATGGAGACCTGTCTGGGGAACAGCATAATGATGAGCCACAGCACCCCGGCATAGACCACACAGCTTTTCAGCAGCAGCCGAAAGGATTCCCGTACCCGTTCCGGCTTTCTGGCACCGAAATTATAGCCTGTGATGGGCTGTGCCCCTTGGGCAAGACCGGACAGGGGCAGCATAGTAAACTGCATCATACTGCTCAAAATAGTCATAGCCCCTACCGCCGTATCTCCGCCATATTTCAGCAAAGAGGAATTGAAGCAGATATTCAAAATACTTTCTGTAGACTGCATCACAAAAGGACTCAGCCCCAGCAGCACACAGGGCAGGATGGTTTTTGCCCGCAGGTGCAGATATTGCTTTTGCAGGCGTAAAATGGTCTGTTTTCCTGTCAGAAAACGCAGGACCCACGCCGCAGAAAGGGCCTGAGAAAGGACGGTTGCCAGTGCCGCCCCCTTCACGCCCATGTCTAAGAAGAAAATAAAGATGGGGTCCAGAATAATATTGGTAACAGCGCCGATCAAAATGGTCTTCATGCTGATCTTAGCAAACCCCTGGGCAGTGATAAACGCATTCAGCCCCAAGGTCAGCTGTACAAACACCGTACCAAAGGTATAAATCCGCATATAATCCATGGCGAAGGGAATGGTATTTTCACTGGCGCCAAAGGTCATCAAAAAAGGCTTGGCAAACAGCAAAAACAGCACCGTCAAGGTCAGGGAGACCAATAAAAGCAGAACAGTACAGTTTCCCAAAATACGCTCTGCTTCTTCCTTGTCGTTCCGCCCCAGCATGATAGACGCCCGAGGCGCGCCGCCCATACCTGCCAGAGCCGCAAAGGCAGAAATCAGCAAAATCAAAGGCATACAGACCCCCAGACCTGTCAGAGACAGCTTCCCTGTGCCGGGAATATGCCCGATATAGATACGGTCAACCACATTATATAATACATTGACTACCTGTGCCGTAATGGCAGGAACTGCCATCTTCCACAGCAATCCCTTCACAGGCGCAATGCCCAGTTCATTTTCTTTTTCCAATTTTCTTTCACCTTATTTCCCAAGACAGAATTTTGTAAAAATTCGATCTATAATTTCTTCATCACTGGTGTCACCGGTGATCTCGCCCAAGGCACGGTTAGCATCCTGCAAATCCATAGAAATAAAATCCTCTGGCATCCGCATGGTGATGGTCTCCAAACAATGCTCCATGGCCTCTTTGGCACGGTACAGGGCATCCTTATGGCGGGTATTCCCCAGCAGGGCATCCTCCGCCGTTGCAGTGTGTCCATCCAAAAACATATTTTTCAGAGCATCGATCAGCATATCAAAGCCCTGATTTTCCTTGACAGAAATAAACAAAATCTGTTCCTTTGGCACAAAGCTTTCCAGCTCTTCCAGGGACAGCTTCTGTTCCAAATCCACCTTATTCAGCAGAATGATGGTCTTTTTCTCTTTGATAAAAGAAAGAATTTCTTTATCCTCCTCTTCCAGAGGACGAGAGCCATCCAGCATCATAATGACCAGATCTGCATTTTCCGCATAGGCCTTGGATTTTTCCACGCCCATCCGTTCCACCACGTCGCCTGTTTCCCGAATCCCTGCGGTATCCACGATCTTGATGGGGATACCATCGATATTTAAATATTCCTCTACGGTATCACGGGTCGTACCGGGGATATCTGTTACAATAGCACGATCCTCCTCCAACAGCCAGTTTAGCAAAGAGGATTTGCCTACATTCGGCTTGCCCACAATAACCGTCTGCAGGCCTTCCCGAATGATCTTCCCACGGTCGGCACCTTCCAGCAGTTTTTCCATCTGGGTCAGCAGCTTTGTCGTGCCCTTTTCCATATTGCCGTAGGTTTCGTCCTCAATATCATAGTCGGGATAATCGATCACAGCTTCGATGGATGCGATCATATTCAAAATTTCCTCACGCATTTCTCTGACCGCTGTTTTCAGTCGGCCTTCCAACTGGTTCACCGCCGCCTGACGGGATAATTCCGTTTTGGAATGGATCAGATCGATGACTGCTTCTGCCTGGGTCAGGTCAATCCGTCCGTTCAGAAACCCACGCTTGGTAAATTCCCCAGGCTCCGCCACACGGGCGCCGGTTTTCAGCACAGCCTCCAATACCCTTCTGGTCACCAAAGAACCGCCGTGGCAGTTGATTTCCACGATATCCTCTTTGGTATAGGTATGGGGTGCTTTCATAACGGAAACAAGGACTTCATCAATGATCTCGCCGCCCTTGCCATCGGTGATTTTCCCATAGGACAAGGTATGGGTGGCTTTTTCCGTCAGTTTTTTCTTGCCGATAAAGATATCATCCGCCATAGCGATACAGCCTTCACCGCTCATGCGGACAATGCCGATGCCGCCTACGCCCATGGGCGTGGAGATAGCCGCAATGACATCATCTAACATATATTCTCTTTTCATTGTTTACCTCCTTTCTTCTTGAGGGCGTTGCCCTCAAACTCCCACGAGGGGAATCATTCCCCTCGACCCCGAATTGCAAAAACTAGCGTTTTTGCGGGGATTTTGGATATTTTCAATTGCGCCGCTTTTTTCTGATTTTCTCTCTGAAAAAGCGATAGCTTTTTCGTATCGGGTCAAGGGGCTGAGCCCCTTGTGGGGTGCAGGGGCAAAGCCCCGCAAATATCTCTCGAGCGTGTTTTTGAAGGGGTTTAGGGGAAACTTTTCACAAGTGAAAAAAGTTTCCCCTTTTCTCTATTTCATAATAAAACGAAAACCCGATGTATACAACAACGGGTTTCCAATAGTTTCTTATTTCAAAGTAATTACAACATTACGATAAGGTTCTTCCCCTTCGCTATATGTTGTCACGAAGCGATCATTCTGCAGTGCGGAATGGATGATTCTTCTTTCATAAGGGTTCATGGGTTCCAGAACCACATTTTTCTTTGTGTGTTTTACCTTTTTCGCCAGGTTGAATGCCAGGCTTTCCAGCGTTTCTTTTCTTCTCTGGCGGTAATTTTCCGTATCCAGCATGACGCTGATGTAATAAGGGCTTTTCTTATTGACAACCAGATTTACCAGATACTGCAGAGCATCCAATGTCTGGCCTCTTTTGCCGATCAGAATACCCATATCATCCCCTGTCAGTTCTACAAACAGGTGTTTTTCCTTCAATTCTGTTTTGATCTTCACGATCAGACCCATGGACAGGAACACTTCTTTCAGGAACGTTTCTGCTTCTTTTTCAGGGTTGAAGTTTTTCTTCACCAGAACAACGGCATCCTTGCCGCCGAACATACCCAAAAAACCCTTGGAACCTTCATCGATCACTGTGATATCTACTTCTTCCCGTGTTGCGTCCAATTCAGCCAATGCAGCTGCAATGGCTTCTTCCACGGTTTTTGCGCTTTTTCTGATTTCTTCCATTACTGTGCTGCCTCCTCCGCAAATTTCTTTTTATAATGTTTCTGCAGGATCACCTGCTGGATGATACCGAAAATATTACTGATCGTCCAGTACAGACCCAGACCTGCGGGCATAGAGATGGAGAAGAAGCCCATCATGATAGGCATCATATACAGCATGGATTTGGACATAGCTGCTGCAGGGTTATTGGGATCGTTCTGCTGAGGGTTCATCATCATCATGATCTTGGACTGCAGCCATGTAGTGATACCGGCAGCGATAGGGATGATGATACCGGGGAAGGACAGACCTGCCTTACTTACCAGGGGAATGGTCAGGAAGGTTTCGATCTGATTCTTTGTTGCCAGCAGGGGTGTCAGCGCATCGCCTGCGGAACCCAGGTTTGCCATGATCGTCGCCCATTCGTCTGTTTTCAGCTGGCTGACAAGCATAACGATGTCATTGACATTATTCATATCGAAACCATCTTTGATGATATCGACATTTTTATACATATCTACGAAGTTCTGTGCAAAAGGCTGGAATACTTCCATGCGCAGAGAAACGGGGATATTTACGATAGCATTGGCAATATCTGTATAGTTCTGACCGATTACATCAACGTAAACGTATGCATTCTGGAACAGATAGAACAATGCGTACAAAATAGGCAGCTGGATCAGCATAGGCAGGCAGCCGCCCAACATGCTGATCCCATTATTTTTCTGGAATTCCTGCATTTCGAACGCCATACGCTGCTGAGACATCTGGTCTGTCTTGCCTTCATATTTTTTCCTGATCTTATTCAGTTCAGGCTGCAACATCTGCATTTTAAAAGAAGATTTCTGCTGCTTTACCATCAAAGGGAACAGGATTATTTTCACGATCAATGTAAAAATGATGATAGCCAGACCCAGAGAACCTACGCTTGTGCTGCTGTGAAGCAGATCAAAAAGCATATTATACACTTTCCCCATCAAGTCTGCTACGGGCCCAACAATCATGCCGGGCTTTCTTACGGAAGGCAGTGCTTCCAGTAAATAGGAACTAAACATTTTTTCCTCCTTCAACAAACAATACGAGATTTTCGCCCCGAAGGACAGTTATTTTTTCTTTTCCGGAACAGGATCATACCCACCCTCGTGGAAGGGATGGCATTTCAAAAGTCTCCGCACGGCAAGATACGTGCCCTTTATCGCACCGTGTCTGGAAATGGCGATATACGCATATTGGGAGCATGTCGGCGTAAACCGACAGCAAGGTCTGAAATGGGGCGAGATTGCTGCCTGATAAAACCGGATCAATAACAGAAATAGTTTTTTAAACATTCGGTTCTTTCACTTCTTTTCTGTTTTCTGCTTCTAATTTATCCTGACGGTCCTTTCTTTCAGACACGCTCAGCAGAAGCTGTTGTTTTTTGAAAAGATGCCGCAAAGAACGGCATACCTCGTGATAGGAAGCATCGGCGCAGGAAACACGGGCGATGACCACCATGTCATACCCTGTTTTGATCTCCTCTTCCATGCTGCGATAGCTTTCCCGGATCAGGCGTGTCACATGGGAACGGACAACGCTTTTGCCCACTTTTTTGCTGACAGAAATGCCCAGCTTGTTTCCCTGTGTTCCGTTTTTGACCAAATATAACACCAAATGGCGGTTGGCGATGGATCTGCCTCTATGGTATACATGGCGAAATTGAAAATTTTTCTTCAAAGATTCTGTATGCTTCATCTGCCCAACCTCCTTTGCGGCCCGCTCAAAAAATCCTCCATGACGAACAAAAGGCCACACGAAAGAATCTGCGGCCTTAAATAAACATGAAAAGATTATGCGGATAATACTTTTCTACCTTTTTTTCTTCTTGCAGCAAGCACTTTTCTGCCGTTTGCTGTTCTCATTCTTTTTCTGAAGCCGTGTTCTCTGCTTCTCTGTCTTTTCTTAGGCTGGAATGTCATTTTCATGGTTGTTGCACCTCCTTCAATTTCCGGGTTCTGCTCACCCTTTTTATGAGCACTGCCCCTATTATAGTAAAAAAAGAAAGGCTCGTCAAGAAAAAATTTTTCCTGAAAGACGCATATTCCTTGGGTTTTTCCACATTTCCACAGGAAAATTCCGAAAATTTTTCTGCGAAACAGGAACATTTAGATTTTTTAAGACCAGATTTACTATATCTTGTATACAATATGGTTCGACAAGTTTTTTGGACAAGTTTTTCGTTGAACCTGTGGATAACTTTTGATATACTAAGGACAAGAGTGCCCTTATGAAATTCCACAGGTTTCACAACACCCCATATTATGTTATCCACAATCTGTTGACAACTCTGTTGATAACTTTTTAAGATTGTGAAAATCACTGTGAATCCTTTCTCCAAAGGAACCCCTTTAGGCCTGATAGCATCTGAATTTGCGCCTGTGTGGAATTTGTGCAGAAGGGAAATGAAAGAACCTGTTCATAACTTGGAAACCGAAGGATATCGTATCCTGTTTTTCACAGGAATCTCCCAACATCCTGTGGATAACAGAACATCCACAAACAGGAAATAAAATAGGAGGGAAAGAAATGGAACTGAAACAGATCTGGGAAGAAGCCTTAAAGATCATCGAAGAAGAGACTTCTCCCGTCAGCTTTGAAACATGGATCCAGCCCATCATCCCCTGCGGGATCGATGGGAATCAGCTGATCCTGCAGGTCGAAAACGCATTTTTCAAGGAAATGCTGGAAAAACGCAACCTGCCCATCATCCGAAACGCAGTGAAATTCGTCACCAAAAACGAATATGAAATCGTCATCACCACAGAGGAAGAACAGAAGGCCGGCGGCCTTGGCAAGCATAATCTGGTAAAGGAAAAGAAAACAGAAAACGAACTGGCAAGAAACCTGAACCCCAAATACGTTTTCGACTCCTTTGTCGTTGGCAACAGTAACCGTATGGCCCATGCGGCATCCCTTGCCGTTGCGGAAGCCCCTGCCCAGGCCTATAATCCCTTGTTTTTATACGGAAATTCCGGATTGGGCAAGACCCATTTGATGCATTCCATCGGTCATTTTATTCTGGATAAAAACCCCGATGCCAAGGTGCTTTACGTTACCAGTGAAACCTTCACCATCGAGCTGATCAACTCCATCCAGAATAATAAAAACGAAGAATTCCGCAATAAATACCGCAATATCGATGTCCTGATGATCGACGATATCCAGTTCATCTCCAAAAAAGAAGGTACCCAGGAGGAATTTTTCCATACCTTCAATGCATTGTATGAATCCAATAAGCAGATCATCATTTCTTCCGACCGTCCTCCCAAGGAGATCAAAACATTGGAAGACAGACTGCGGAGCCGTTTCGAATGGGGCCTCATTGCAGATGTACAGCCCCCCGATTATGAAACAAGGATCGCTATTTTAAAGAAAAAAGCGGAACGGGATAATCTGACCGTCCCCGATGATGTCATGGCATATATCGCCAAAAATATCGCCTCCAATATCCGTGAATTGGAGGGCGCATTGACCAGAATTGTGGCCTTTGCCACCCTGACCAATCAGGATATCTCCATTGCCCTGGCGGAAAACAGCCTGAAGGATATCTTCAGCGAGCATTCCTCCGCACCCCTGACACCGGAATTGATCCAGCAGGTGGTGGCAGAGCATTATAATATTCGGGTGGAGGATATCCAGGGCAGCAAAAAGCCCAAGAATATCGCCTTCCCCAGACAGGTATCCATGTATCTCTGCAGAAAACTGTTGGATATCTCCCTGCCAAAGATCGGTGAAAGCTTTGGCGGTCGAGACCATACCACAGTCATCTATGCCATCTCCAAGATCGAGAAACAGCTGGAGACCGATACCGCATTGCAGAAAACCATCCTGCAGCTGGAAAAAGATATCAAAGAAGCGTAACTCAGGGACTTCGTCCCCGAGACCCCTACCAGGGGAATGATTCCCCTGGACCCCCAGACGAAAAAGCTACGCTTTTTCAAAAGAAAATTGGGATATATGCGCCACAGGCAAATAAAAGTTTTTGCCTCGCTTTTTTCATAAGGTAGTGGAGAAGATGCTCCACCCACCAAAGGTGGCTTTGCGAAGCAAAGTACTGAATAAGCGAGTAGGGTTTTGGGGCAACGCCCCATAAAACTTACCCCAAGCGGTTCTTTGGAAGGTTAGGAAACCTTTCACCAAGGGAAGAAAGGTTTCCTTATATAATGATACCTTTCATCCACACCCCTTTGTGGAATCGTCCTGAATACTTTGTGGATAACCTTGTCCCTTCTCTCCCTTCTGTGGAAAACGTGGACAACCCATACACTTATTTCCATTTATCCACAGGGTTTTCCAAAATGGATTTTCTTTGCATTTTGGGGCAGATTTGAGTTTTCCACAAACCCACAGCCCCTACTACTGCTACTACTGATCGAATGTTATTTTATATTTCTATACATGTGAACAAAGGAGTTGTACACAACCATGAAACTGACATGCAGCAAAGATCTGCTTCTGCAGTACATCAATATTGTTAACAAAGCCGTATCCAACCGAACGACTTTGCCGATTCTGGAATGTATTCTTTTAACAGCCGATGAAAAAGGCTTTGTGATGACCGGTAATGATCTGGAAATCGGCATCAAAACAGCACCGATTGAAGCAGAGATTGTCGAAAAAGGCGAAGTTGCCATCGAAGCCCGTATCTTCAACGAGATCGTTCGCCGTTTGAACGGGGAATCTGTTACCATCGAGACCGATGAAAAATTTGCCGTGACCATCCTCAGCGGCACATCTGAATTCAAGATCATGGGAAAAAGCGGAGATGATTTCCCCAGCCTGCCGGAAGTGGAACAGGAAAAGGTCTATTCCATGGAACAGGCAAAGCTGCGGGATATGATCCGCCAGACCATTTTCTCCATCGCCCAGGATGGTTCTAAGCCTGTCCTGACAGGGGAATTGTTTGAACTGAAAAATACTTCCGTAAACGTGGTTTCCGTAGACGGCTATCGTATTTCCTTCCGAAAAAACGAACTGCTCATGGGCAGTGGCGAAACAGAAGTTATCGTACCCGGCAAGACGTTATCTGAGCTGAACAAGATCCTGTCTCAGGAGGAAGAAGATACCCTTTCCATCTACCTGACAGAAAAACATATCCTCTTCGACCTTGGTACAGCGGTGATGGTATCCCGTTTGATCGAAGGCGATTTCATCCGCTATGCTCAGTCCTTCTCTGAGGATTATAAAACAAAGGTCATCATCAATAAGAGCGAGCTGATCCAGGCTTTGGAACGGGCATCTTTGGTTTCCAGAGATAATCGGAAAACACCGGTGCGTTTGATGATTCATGCTGGCGGTATGGATATTACAGCCAGAAGTGATATGGGGACAGCCCATGAAAATGTAGGGGCAGAGGTAGAGGGGGATGATTTGGCTATCGCTTTCAATCCCAGATATCTGATCGAAGCACTCCGTTCCATTGAAGAGGATTCCGTGAAAATGATCTTTATGGCATCCCTTAGCCCTTGCACCATCCTTCCGGTAGAAGGGGATGGCTTCAAATATCTGATCCTGCCTTTGCGGATGTAAGGCAGATGCAGGCGGATCAAGAAAAGGAGGGTTATCATGGAAAAAGTGTATATTCATACAGAATTTATTAAGCTGCAACAGGTGTTGAAGCTGGCAGGTCTGATCGATCAAGGCTCTGATGTGAAGTACTATTTGGCAGAGGGCTTGGTTTATGTCAACCACGAAAAAGCCACAGAACGAGGAAAAAAGATTCGGCATGGGGATATTGTAGAGGTCAAAGGCGTTGGTGCTGTGGAAGTAGAACTGGAATCAAATTGAAGAAATAGGGAGAAACGAGATGTTTACAAAACCGAAAAATGGCTGGACAGAAATTCATCTGGAGGAGTTTGAGGGGCTTGGCAGCTATATCCAGGATGTACCGGCAGAAGCGGCAGAGGGGTGTATCCGTGCCCTGCGGGAGCAGACGCCCTTGGTGCTTCAGTTTGATGAGGAAGGCTCCGAATTTACATTGACGGCAGAGGATACGGTGCATATTGTGGCACAAGGCTATTATGGGCCGGAGGAATACGATATTCCCATGACAAAGGAAGCATTGGCAAGAGAAATCTGTGCGGATTTGGAGGAATACTTTCCGGATTGGGTGGAGTTTTCCGAGGAATATGCCTATTTTGAGGAGGAGGAAGCCACAGAAAAGCAGGCATTCTATGCGAAGCGGGAGAGGATGCTGCAAAGCCTGTTGAAGGAGCTGCGGGAAACCTTGCAGCAGATGGCATAAGCCTTTGAATGGAAAAGGAGAAAGTGGCATGGAAGAAAAGAAACCGGCTTTCAGAAGAATCAAGCTATGGATCGGGCTTCCGATTTTGCTTCTTTTGCTGTTTTTTTGTTCTCCTGTCGAAAGCGGAGAAACAAAAGCTGCGATTCTGCGAAATATCGTCAGACAAACCTTGTGCCTTCCGATGCAGATACAGATACATCATATACAGGATGTTACTGTGCAGGAGGGGCAGGAGGTTATGCGATGTGTGATATTTGATACGGATGGAGAAGAGGAGCAGAGAGATTGGAGAACACAAAAGTACCAGATCCATTGGTATCAGAAGCAGCCGGATGGTAGCTATGCTCTTTATTGGGGAAAAGAAGGAGACAGCGGCGGCTGGATGTGCCGAGGGGTTTATCATTTCCTTGGTCTTAAGATGCATGGGTATGAAACAGACTATGATCTGCAATATGTGGTAGATCCATCCATCCAAACATTGGTGATTTCCTATGAATATAGTTGGTTGGATGCAGAAGGCAGGGAACAAAAGGCAAAGAGAAGAGGATACTTGAGCGTACCGAAAACGCCCATGCTGTTTTGTATCCCGGAATATCAGGAGCTTTCTTTTGCACCGCAGGAAATCAAGGATGCAAGGAAATCCCGTTGCAGTATTACACTATCTGCTTATGATGCAGAAGGAAAGCTGCTTGCACCGCCCTCCGGAGATGCTGTCTTGGATGTGCGGGATACGGATGTCATCCCGTTTTATTGAATTTATATTTATAAGCAAAAGGTGAATAATTATGTATATCACTGAGGTCTCTCTGCGGGATTTCCGCAACCTGTCACAACTGAAAATGGAACCCTCCCGGGGAATCAATGTGATCTATGGCAGCAACGCCCAAGGAAAGACCAATTTTCTGGAATCCCTCTATTTTTGCGCCATGGGGCGTTCTATGCGAGGAAAAAGCGACCAGCAGCTCATTCATTTCGATGCGGAGGAAAGCCATATCCGCATGATGGTGCAGCGGAAAAATCGCTATGACCGCATTGATGTCCACTTGAAGCAGAATGAAAAGAAGGGGATCGCCGTCAATGGTCTGCCTGTACGGAAGCTGGGGGATTTATTTGGTACACTGTATGCCGTGATTTTTTCTCCTGAGGATTTGTCTCTTGTAAAGGAGGGTCCCGGGGAACGTCGTCGTTTTCTGGATATGGAGCTTTGTCAGCTGAGCAAGGTCTATTATTACGATTTGCAGCAGTATTATCGTATTTTGAAGCAGCGAAACAATCTGTTGAAGGAGATCCAGAAAAAGCCTGATCTGGCAGAGACACTTTTCGTCTGGGATGCCCAGATGGCGGAATACGGTGAGCGCATCATTTCCGCCAGAAAGAAATTTCTCATACGTTTGGATGAAATTGCGGCGGAAAAGCTTTCCCTGCTGACAGGGGGCAGAGATCACCTGCAGACCAGTTATAAGCCCAACTGTGAAGAAGGGATGCTGGCGGAAAAGCTGCGGCGGAATCTGGATAGGGATATTTATTTTGGTGCAACCCAAAGCGGCCCACACAAGGACGATGTGATTTTTTCCATCGATGGGCGGGAGGTAAAGGTCTATGGCTCCCAAGGGCAGCAGAGGACCACGGCTTTGGCGGCTCGCTTGGCGGAGATCGATCTGATTCGGGAAGAAACAGGGGAAGAGCCTGTTCTCCTGCTGGATGATGTGTTTTCTGAATTGGATGAAGAGCGGCAGAAATTTCTGCTGGAATCTATTGGCGGTCTGCAGGCTTTTGTGACCTGTACCGGTATCGAGGATTCCGTGAAAAAATATATTGCAAAAGATAATCTGTTTTACGTAGAAAATGGGGTTATCACGCCCCAGAAAAATAAAATGTGACGAAGACACTGCAATTGTGGTGTCTTTTTTATATCCGCTCTATATTATAAGGAAGAAACTCTTGAAAAAAATCCATGAAAAATCATCGGAAAACGTTGAAAAATCAATGAAAAAATGCTATAATTCTAATATGTAATTTTGAAGCAGGATCGATTGAAAAAGAAAGCCCAGAAATTGTCCTTTCTTTTTTTCTTTGCGAAAAATGAAAGATGAAAAAATCGACCGAAAGAGAGGGATTTGATGTCATCAGAATATAATGCAAATCAAATTCAGGTCTTGGAAGGGTTGGAGGCTGTCCGCAAGCGTCCCGGTATGTATATCGGCTCCACCAGCTCCAGAGGTCTGCATCATTTGGTTTATGAAATCGTAGATAACTCCGTGGATGAAGCCCTTGCCGGCTTTTGCAACGAAATCACAGTAAAGATCCACCCGGACAACTCCATTTCCGTTATGGATAATGGCCGTGGGATTCCCGTGGATATCAATGAACAGAAAGGGATGTCCGCATTGCAGATGGTATTTACCATCCTCCATGCCGGCGGGAAATTCGGCGGCGGCGGCTATAAGGTTTCCGGCGGTCTCCATGGCGTAGGCGCATCCGTTGTAAATGCCCTATCTACAGAATTGACCGTACAGGTGCACAGAAACGGCAAGATCCATCAACAGAAATATTGCAGAGGGGATGTAGCCAGCCCTCTGACCATCGTTGGAGAAACGGATATCACAGGCACCTATGTCCATTTCCTGCCCGATGATACGATTTTTGAGGAAACGGTGTTCGACTATGATATCCTGAAACAGCGTTTTCAGGAAACAGCCTTCTTGACAAAAGGATTGAAAATCAATCTCATTGATATGAGAGAGGGCATGGAGCAGAACCATTCCTTCCATTATGAGGGTGGCATCAAGGAATTTGTGGCGCATCTGAATAAAAGCCGCCAGCCTTTGTATGAATCGATTTTTTATGCCTCCGGAGAAAAGGACGGTATTCTGGTGGAAGTGGCTTTCCAGCATAACGATGGCTTTACAGAAAGCATCTTTACTTTCGTCAATAATATCAATACCCCCGATGGCGGTACCCATCTGGTGGGCTTCAAAGCCGGTCTGACAAAAACATTGAACGATTACGGCAAAAAAATCGGCATCATCAAGGATGCGGATAAAAAGCTTTCTGGCGAAGATGTGCGAGAAGGCATCACAGCCGTTGTCAGCATCAAGGTGGAAGACCCTCAGTTTGAAGGGCAGACAAAGGCGAAGCTGGGCACCAGCGAAGCCAAAGCCGCTGTGGAAAGCGTTCTCAGCGAATATCTGACCTATTTCCTGGAGGAAAACCCCAATATCGGCAAAACGATCATCGAAAAGGGCATGATGGCTTCCAGAGCCAGGGATGCCGCCAGAAAGGCAAGGGAATTGGTGCGCCGCAAAACAGGTCTGGAAAATACCCGTATGCCCGGGAAGCTGACCGACTGCACCAGCCGTGACCCCTATGAATGTGAAATCTATATCGTCGAAGGGAATTCCGCCGGCGGTTCTGCCATCAAGGCAAGAGACCCCAAAACACAGGCTGTCCTGCCCCTGCGTGGGAAGATTTTGAACGTAGAAAAAGCAAGGCTGGACAGGATTCTTAATTCCGAAGAGATCAGAAATATGATCACTGCCTTTGGTACGGGCATTTCTGAGGATTTTGATATTGAAAAGCTGCGCTATCATAAAATCGTTATCATGACCGATGCCGATGTAGACGGCGCCCATATCCGTACCCTGCTGCTGACCTTCTTCTATCGCTATATGCCAAAGCTCATCGAAGAGGGTAAGGTGTATATCGCCCAGCCCCCTCTGTATCGGGTAGAAAAGAATAAACAGCATTATTATGTTTACGACGATATCCAGCTGGAAGAATTGTATCAGGAGATCGGCAAAACAGGTATTAAGGAAGTACAGCGGTATAAAGGTCTGGGGGAAATGGATTTCGACCAGCTGAGGGATACCACAATGGCGGTGGAGCATCGTATTTTGAAACTGGTGACCATTGACGATGCAGTGCTGGCGGATCAGATCTTTAGTATGCTGATGGGGGATGAAGTTGAGCCCCGTAAAATTTTTATTGAAGAGAACGCACAGTATGCTGAGCTGGATTTCTAATATTTGAATATAACGGAGATGGGAACCTTTTTTCCTTGTAAAAAGGTTCCCAAACTCTCCCAAAATCAGCTTGCAAGGCAAATAAGACCTTGAGGGCTCTGCCCTCAATACACCCGCAAGGGGCTCAGCCCCTTGACCCGATTTGCCTGCGGCGCAATAGATACTATCCAAAGCCCCTGCAAAAACGCAGTTTTTGCGACTCGGGGTCGAGGGGAATGATTCCCCTCGTGGGAGTTTGAGGGTGAAACCCTCAAGATAAGAGGTGAACTTATGAGTGACGAAAACAAAGAGATTGATAAAGTCATAACCATAGATATCAATGAAGAAATGAAAAAATGTTACAGAGACTATGCCATGAGCGTTATTGTAGCCCGTGCATTGCCCGATGTACGGGACGGCTTGAAGCCCGTACAGCGGCGTATTCTGTATTCCATGAACGAAATGAACCTGGACCCTAACAAGGGCTATCGTAAATCCGCCCGTATCGTCGGCGATACCATGGGTAAATACCACCCCCATGGCGATAGCTCTATCTATCAGGCTATGGTGCGTATGGCGCAGAATTTCTCTATGCGCTATATGCTGGTGGATGGTCATGGTAACTTTGGCTCCATCGATGGCTATGGCGCTGCTGCCAGCCGTTATACAGAAGCCAGAATGTCTAAGATCACAGCGGAAATGCTGGCGGATATCGAAAAGGATACCGTGGATTTCGTACCCAACTATGATGAGAATGAAAAAGAGCCCGTTGTTCTGCCTGCCCGTATCCCGAATCTGCTGGTAAATGGTTCCAACGGGATTGCTGTTGGTATGGCTACCAATATTCCGCCCCATAATTTGGGAGAGGTCATTGACGGTATCGTCTGCATGATCGACAACAAAATCGATGGCAGAGAAACTGATGTGGAAGAACTGATGCAGTATATCAAAGGCCCCGACTTTCCCACAGGTGCGAATATTCTGGGAAAAAGCGGCATCCGTGCGGCTTACAGAACAGGCCGCGGTAAGATCATCATTCGTTCCACGGCGGAGATCGAGAACCACAACGGCAGAGAACGCATTGTGGTGACAGAAATCCCCTATATGGTAAACAAGCTGCGTCTCATTGAAAAGATTGCAGATCTGGTAAAAGAAAAACGGGTGGAGGGCATCAGCGATCTGTATGATGCTTCCGCCGGGGATGATATCAAAATCATCATCGAAGTAAAGAAAGATTATAACGCCAATGTCATTCTGAACCAGTTGTATAAATATACATCTTTGCAGGAATCCTTTGGGGCAAATATGCTGGCATTGGTTGACGGAAAACCTGTGGTGCTGAACCTGCAGCAGATGCTGGTGGAATATCTGAAGCATCAGGAAAACGTTGTCACCAGAAGAACTCGTTTCGATCTGGATAAGGCGGAAAAGAGAGCCCATATCTTGGAAGGTCTGCGTATCGCTATCGACAATATTGATGAAGTGATCCGCATCATCCGTACCAGCTATGACGATGCCAAGGAAAGATTGATGGCACGCTTTGGTCTGTCCGATGTGCAGGCACAGGCCATTCTGGAAATGCAGCTGCGCCGTTTACAAGGCTTGGAAAAAGAAAAAATCGATGCGGAATATGCGGAATTGCAGAAAAAAATCGCTTATTATAAGACCATTCTGGCAGATGAAAAGCTGTTGTTGGGCGTCATCAAGGATGAAATTTCCGCCATCAAGAATAAGTACGCCGATGAACGCCGTACCAAACTGATCCAGAACCCCGGTGAAATCGATGTAGAGGATTTGATTGACGAGGAAACTTGTGTATTTACCCTGTCCAACCTGAATTATGTAAAGCGTACTCCTCTGGATACCTATAAGAGCCAGAATCGTGGCGGCAGAGGCATCATCGGGATGCAGACCAGAGAAGAGGATTATGTAAAAGACTTGTTCCTGGCATCCACCCACGATACCCTGCTGTTCTTCACCAGCCGTGGCAAGGTTTATCGCATAAAGGGATATGAAATTCCAGAAGCCAGCAGAACAGCCCGTGGCATCGCCATTGTAAACCTTTTAGAAATTAGTCCTGATGAAAAGATCATGGCAGTGATTCCTGCGAATGAATTCAGGGAAGACCAGTATCTGGTGATGATCACAAAACAGGGTTTGGTGAAGAAAACTGATATGACCAGCTTTGCCAATATCCGCAAGAGTGGTCTGATCGCCTTGAATCTGAGAGAAGAGGATGATCTGATCTCTGTGATGACAACAAATGGCAAGGATGAAATTTTTGTAGCCACACGGGAAGGCATGGGCATCAAGTTCTCTGAACAGGATGTACGCCCGATGGGCAGAACGGCAACAGGCGTGAAAGCCATCACCCTGAAAGAAGAGGATTATGTGGTTTCCGCCGGAAAGATCGACCCCAATGCGCAGATTTTGAATGTAACGGAAAAGGGCTTTGGCAAACGCACCAATGTGGAACAGTTCAACCTGCAGTACAGAGGCGGCAAGGGCTTGAAGATCCATCAGCTGACGGAAAAAACAGGTCAGCTGACAGGAGTGCTGATGATCGGGGAAAAAGATGAGATTATGCTCATTACCTCCGAAGGCGTCATCATCCGTCTCCGTGGCAGAGAAATTTCTTCTATCGGCAGAGTTTCCCAAGGCGTGAAGCTGATCAATCTGAATGAAGGCGTGACCGTTGTGGGCATCGCCAAGATTTCCGAAGAGGATATTGAAGAGGAAACAACAGAAATAGCGGAAGAAGCCGTTGAAACAGAAGAAACTGCACATTAAGAAAAAAATTTGAATGTAGAAAAACCTCGATTATTGTCGGGGTTTTTTTCTTGGAAAGATTATGTTACACTAAAGATAGTATTTTCTGGGAAGGAGGAATGACCATGCGGCGGCGTATTTATGAAATGATCGAAAAAGGGGAGCCCGATGATAAGCTTAGTGTCAATTACGACCGTTTTATGATTTTCTGTATTTTGATGAGCATCCTCCCTCTTTGTTTCAAGGATAGCAGCCATCCTGTTTTTTTCTGGATAGATAAAATCACCGTTGGCATTTTTATCGTAGATTATATCCTGCGGTGGGGTACGGCAGATTTCAAATTAAAGGGGTCAAATGCTTTCCTGAAATATCCCTTTACCTTCTTTGCCATCATAGACCTGGTGGCGGTCTTGTCCTCTCTGACACCATTGAATTCCACCCTGAGGGCAGTCCGTGTCCTGCGCCTGCCAAAGTGCATGAAGCCTTTGAAGATTTTGCGCTATTCCAAGGGGTTCCATATGATGATGCGGGTACTGCAAAAAGAAAAAGAAAACCTACTGACCATCTGCTATCTTGCCGTTGGCTATATCCTTTTGTCTGCCTTGATCATGTTTCAGGTGGAACCGGATACCTTCCAAACCTTTTTGGATGCCATCTATTGGTCTGCCATCACCCTGATGACGGTGGGTTATGGGGATATCCACCCGATGACGGATATCGGCAAAGTGGTTGCCATCCTTTCCTCTTTTCTGGGGATCGCCGTATTTGCCCTGCCCACGGGTATCATCACGGCAGGCTATCTGGATGAGATCAGTCGGAAAAAGAATAAATGAAAATTGGAAGTAAAGTAGAATTTGTTTTGTGAAATGTTTACATAAATAATAAATAATTCTTAAATTTTTCTTAATTTTTAAAAATAACCAAAAAGGTTGATAATAACCATTGAGGATTTATGCAATAGTATGCTATACTGAAACGACAACAAAATCTTTTGTTTTAATATTTTTAGGAGGGAATCGTATTATGAAAAAGTTTGTTACATTCATATTAACAGCTGCAATGGCAGTTTCTGCTTTCAGTGTAAATGTATTTGCAGATGATGCAACAGTACCTGCAGCAGAAGTTACAAAAGCTACAGAAGCAGAAGCACCTGAAGAAACACCTGCGGAAGCACCTGTAGAAGCACCCGAAGAAGCACCTGCAGAAGCACCCGAAGAAGCACCTGCAGAAGCACCCGAAGAAACACCTGCGGAAGCACCCGAAGAAGCACCTGCGGAAGCACCCGAAGAAGCACCTGCAGAAGCACCCGAAGAAGCACCTGCAGAAGCACCCGAAGAAACACCTGCAGAAGCACCCGAAGAAGCACCTGCAAAACCTGAAGTTCCCGCAACAGCAAAGGCTGTTCTTTCCAATGCGAAAGTAGCTGTAAACGGTACAGCAGTAGAATTCCAGGCTTACAACATCGGCGGCAACAACTACTTCAAACTGCGTGATGTTGCAGCAGCAGTAGAAGGCACAGTTGCAAATTTCGAAGTTGGCTATGATAAAGAAACAAAAGCAATCCTGCTGACAAAGGGTACAGCTTACACAGGCAGCAAAGAAGCAGCAACAGCAACAGCCGGTACAAAGACAGCAAAGCTGTCTGCACAGAAGGTTGTTCTGGATGGCGCAGAAGCTGATCTGACAGCTTACAACATCGATGGCTACAACTACTTCAAACTGCGTGATCTGGGCACAGCTCTGGGCTTTGAAATCACATGGGATAAAGAAGCAAAACTGATCGGTATCACTGCTGATGCTCTGGAAGCACCCGCAGAACCCGAAACACCTGCAGAAGCAGAAGAACCTGCAGAAGATGTAGAAGCACCCGTTGAAACAGAAGCACCTGCAGAAGATGCAGAAGTTCCTGCTGAAACAGAAGCTCCCGCAGAAGCATAAGTCACGGTATCAGTTTTTCGTATCATTACATAAAACTGTTTTTTTATGATGAAATGAATTAAAACAAAGGATTTTATACTCAGTTAAATAATAGGGAAGGATGGCAAAGCTCGAAATGGGGTTTTGCCATTTTTTCTTTTGAAAATGACTTTCGCTTTTTCATTGAAAGGAAAAAATGACTATGATACACTGAAGAAAAAGCCTTTTGGAAAGGATGTGAAAAAATTGGAAAAAACAGCTTTGACCTATCTTTGCCCCGATTGTATGGCTTATCTGCGCTATGATGGGAAAGAGGACAAATGGGTCTGCGATTATTGCGAAGGCAAATTCACCATGGAGGAGCTGGAGCAGAGAGGTGCCAAAACCAAAGAGGATGATTATGAGATTCGCCCCAGAGCAGAGGCGGCAGAAGATACTGCCGATGTGGCCTATCATTATGAAGAAAATATCCCCCAGCCGGAGGAGGATCTCAGCCATATGCGAGCGTATATTTGTCCTTCCTGCGGTGGGGAGATCGTCACCGACGATGTAACAGCGGCAACCTTTTGCGTATTCTGCGGCAATCCCACCATTTTGCCCAAACAGTTGGAAGGGGAATATCGCCCTGCGGCAATCCTGCCCTTTGAAACGGATAAAAAAGATGCGCAGAAAGCTTTTTTGGAACTGTGCAAGGGGAAAAAGCTTTTGCCTAAGGGATACACTTCCGAACAGAGATTGGAAAAGATCACCGGAGTCTATGTGCCTTTCTGGCTTTTCGACTGCAAGGCAGAGTTTGAATATCATGCCACCGGGGAAAATGTGACCACATGGACGGATACCCGTTTTATCTATACAAAAACCGACCTGTATCATATCCATCGGGCAGGGCGCATGGAATTTGAAAATATCCCTTTGGATGCTTCGGAAAAAATGCGGGATGATCTGATGGATGCTTTGGAGCCCTTCCATTTGGAAAAGAAGAAGCCCTTTGATATGAGTTATCTGAGTGGGTTTCTGGCGGAAAAATATACATATGAACCCAAGGATCTGTACGACAGAATGACTTCCCGTATCACCCCCGGCGTGGAACATAAGGCGGCGGAAGGGGGCAGAGGGTATCAGAGGGTCTATGGGATGAAATGCCATACGGATTTTTCTTCCGACCGGCAGACCTATATGCTGCTGCCTGTCTGGATGCTGGTGAGCAAATATCAGGGGAAGGATTATCTCTTTGCGATGAATGGACAGACTGGGAAGATTGTGGGGGAACTGCCCATCAGCAGCAGCCGGACGGCGAAATGGTTCTGCATCATTTTCCTGATTTGTTTCCTGATTTCCGGCATCATCGTATTTGCGGCAGGAGGTGTGTTCTGATGAAGAAAAAATGGATCGGAATTTTTACACTGCTTTGTATGCTCCTTTCCTTTGTGCCTGTCTTTGCGGAAGAAAGCCGTGTGTTTGACGATGCCGACCTTTTGACAGCGGAGGAAGAAGCCAACCTGCAGACTATGTGTCAGGAGGTACAGCAGGATTGGGGTCTGGATTTGGCCTATTTGACTACCTACGATACAAAGGGGATGTCTGTTCGGGAATATGGTGCCGATGTTTATGTAGAAAAGAATCTCGGCGTTGGTGAGGAGGATAGCGGTATCATTTTCGTGGTGGATATGGGCACCAGAGAAGCCCAGATCGTCACCTGCGGCAAGGCCATTGATATTTTTACCGATTATTATATTGGAATCATTTGGGAAGAAATACAGGGCTATCTTTCTGACGGAGATTTTTATGGTGGAATGGTGGCCCTGCGGGACAATATCAATGATTATTGTGGGGAATATGAAGCATATCAGAAAAACCCTGATGCCTATGTTTCCCCCTATCAGAAGGAATCGGATTCCTTTCTTTCTGAATATCGGGTATCCCAAAAGAGTAAGGTACTGATGTTTGCAGGCATGGCGGCGTTGTTTTCTCTGGTGGTGGCAGGGATCGGCGTGGCAAGTATGCGGAAGTCCTGTCGGAATATCCGTCCTTTTACCGATGGGCGGGCCTATCTGAAGGAAAACGGATACCACCTGCGGATCAATCAGGATACCTTTGCCAATACCCATACCACCATGATGCCCATTCCAAGGAATGATAACGACCATCACCACAGCGGCGGCAGCTGGGGCGGTTCTTCCACCACATTCCATGGCGGCGGTGGCAGAAGCTTCGGTGGCGGCGGTGGAAAGTTTTAGATTCAAACAAAAATAGCTCCATTTTGTTGACTTCCTTTTTTTTGGATGCTAAAATAGAATATAGGGCGAAAATTATAGTATGAGGTGAACTTGAATGGAAACTATTTTTGCGGTTGGACAAACTGTTTCTCTTTTTTTGGTAATCATTTTCTTCATTGCCGTGATTTCTGCAAAAACAGAAAAAAGCTGGCCCGGTCTGGCGCTTTGCCTGCTGATGCTGGCTGCTTCCATCTGGGCGGGCGTTTCTTTCCAGAAGGAATTTTTCTTCTATATGCTGCTGCCTACAGCAGCTTGCTTTGGGGCGTGGTATATTTCCAGAAGAAATAGAAAGAAAAATATTGAAAAAGGTCTTCACTATAACGAAGAGGGCGTAATCGAAGAAGAACTGAAATAAGCAGAAAGCCTTGGACTTGAGAAAAGTTCAGGGCTTTTTCTTTTCCCGTATATATGATATACTTTCTCGTAGATACATTTGTTTTTATCAGAAGGAGGGGAGAAAGATGAAACGAAAACTGGTATTGCTGCTTGGAATGGTACTGCTGCTTTCCAGCTGCGGCAAAAGTGAGTTTGCCTTTACCGCTACAGCAGGGAAAGCCGAACCCATCATCAAGACGGCAAAGCTGGCAGTGGTGGGGGATATCATGGTACACGATTATCAGTATAACGAAGCCTATGACCCTGCCACGGGGAAATATGATTTTATGCACAATTTCCAGGATGTGAAGCAGTATTTCGCAGGAAATGATCTGGTCATCGGCAATCTGGAGCTGACCTTTGGCGGCCCAGACCGTCCCTATTCTTCCTTCCCCTGCTTCAATACACCGGACAGCTTTCTGGATGCGGTGCAGGATGCAGGCTTCAACCTGCTGACCACTGCCAATAACCACTGCATGGATACAGGGCAGGCAGGGCTTATCCGCACCCTGGACAAACTGGATGAAGCCGGTATTCAGCATTTTGGTACCTACCGTTCGCAGGAGGAAAGGGATACGATTTTCTATAAAGATGTCAATGGCATCCGCTTTGCTTTTCTTTCCTATACCTATGGCACCAATGGCATACCTGTGCCGGAGGATTATCTGGTAAATCTCATGGATTCGGATACAATGGTCTCCGATATCAGGAAAGCCAGAAAAAATGCCGATGTGGTGGTGGTGATGCCCCATATGGGCAATGAATATGAGACTTATCCCAAGGATATTTTTGTGGAATGGGCAAATCTGATGTTTGATGCCGGGGCGGATATCATCCTCGCCAGCCATCCCCATGTGCTGCAGAAAATGGAATATCGCACCCTTGACCACGGCGATGGTGCCCATGATGGATTCATCATTTATTCCCTTGGAAACTTCATTTCTTCTCAGACAACACCCCCCAGAAATGCCTCCATCGTTTTGCATCTGACAGTGGAACAGATTGCCGATGAACCGCCTTCTGTGAAGGAAGTTTCCTTTGTGCCCATTTGGACCCAATTCAGAAATGCACAGAATGAGGATGAATTTGTGGTGCGCAGTGTCTATGAAAGGCTGAGTTTATCACAATCGGAAAAGGATGCCCAGATCAGAAAAAAGGATCAGACCCGTTTGGAAGAAATCCATAAAGAGACAGCCTGCTTCCTTTTGGGAAGGGATATTCCCCTTTCAGAGATAGAGGAAGAGTATATTTTTCCGAAACAATAAAATTTTCCCTTGTCATGCAACAAAAGTTGTGATACTATAGTGTACGTATAAAAATACAAAAGATAAGAGGAGGAATCCTACTATGAGCGAAAGAGATTATCTGGCGGAAAATGCCGCCTATTTGAAAAAAGACCTGGGGCGGAATAATATTTCCCAGAATTTGTTTCAGCGGTTCAAAGAGCTGATCACTAGCGGCAAACTGCCTGCCGGCTATATGATGCCCAATGAAAATATTGTCAGTGAACAGCTGGGAATCGGCAGAAGCACCCTGCGGGAGGCTTATACAGCCCTGGCGGTGTTTGGCTTCATCCGCCGTTCCAAAGCAGGTACTTTTGTCAGCGAAATCGATAATATCGTCAATATTGCGCCTTTCAGTATCACTGTGGAAAATTCCGACCTGAGCGACCTGTTGGAATTTCGCTATATGCTGGAAGGGGAGACTGCCAGCTATGCAGCCAAGCGGGCAACCAGAGAGGATATTGCCCAGCTGGAATATTATTTTGAAAAGATGAAAGAGTATCGCCATGATGTGAACCAGTTCGTGGATTATGACTCTATGTTCCATATGCAGGTGGCAGTGGCAACCCATAATAAGCTTTTGATGAGCACCATGATGGCATCCAAAGATTCCTTTGAAAAGGGGATTCGCCTTGCCATGAGGGAATCCCTGACCCAGAATCCCAGGGTTATTGATGTTACCATCGAGCTTCATGGGAAGATCATCGAAGCCATTAAGGGCGGAGATTTTCAGACGGCTTATACGGCCATGCGAGAGCATATTTCTTATGTAAATCTGACGGTAAAATACGGCTAATAAAAAAATCGACCCAAGGGATTGGGTCGTTTTTTTGTGGGAATGTATTTGCGTCTAGTCGTGCTGTTTCGCAATAGCTGAAGGCTATCGACTTCGGAAGTTCTCGAATTGCGCCCAATCGGGCGAGAATTTATTTCTGCAAACCTGCTGTTTCGCAATAGCTGAAGGCTATCGACTTCGGAAGTTCTCGAATTGCGCCCAGTCGGGCGAGAATTTATTTCTGCAAACCTGCTGACCGCCCGTTTGGAACTGTTTCGGCAAAACAGAAAAGCTTTTCCTTACTTTTTGCGCACAAAAAGTAACAAAAAGCCTGGGAACCACGTCCAAGGTTCCCAGACCCTCCGTGGGATTCAAGGGGAACAAAGTTCCCCTCGAAACACCCCTCCCTACAGTGCCTTACGGCATGGGGAAAAGCGGTGGCGGTGCACCTAAAAAAAGAACGGCTCTTATTGAGTCGTTCTCAAGATTCGTTATTTTTTATCCGTCAATCCAAGAATATAATCTGTACTAACTTCATAATATTCAGCCAATTTTATCAATGCCCAAACAGGAATTTCATAGATCCCTTTTTCATAACGTCTATACACTTCTCTTTTACAATCTAAGACTTCTGCTATTTCTTTCTGTGTTTTATCTGCATCTATTCTTAAATCTTCTAATCTTTGAAAATACATAAGCATCACCTATTTCAATGCTACTATTTTGTTGCATGAGATATTGAAATATGCTACAATATTGTTGCATTAAAATATTTTATATATGGTGATTATATGTCTGACTTTTCTACGAATTTAAAAAAATTTAGAAAGCTGAAAAAATATTCTCAGACTGAATTAGCAAACTTTGTCGGATATGGATATACAGCTATCGCTAATTATGAAAGCGGAAGAAATGAGCCTTCTATTGAGGTATTGATTAAGTTAGCGAATGCGTTGGATATTACTGTGGATGAATTGATTGGTGCAGAGAAAAAGGAAATATAAAAAATGTTCTTTCAGTTTGATATTGAAGAACATTTTTTTTATTATAGAAAAGTGTAAAACTACAAATTTTTGCCGAAATGCTACAATTCTGTAGCAGGCGCACTGCCGCCGCTTTTCTCTATGCCGTTTCCGGCATTGTGGGGAAGGGATTACTAAGGGGAACATCGTTCCCCTTAGTTCGTTAGGAGGTTTGGAACCCATACGAAAGGGTTCCAAGTTTTTTGCAACTTTTTTTCAAAAAAAGTTGGGGAGAGGTTTTTGTTTTGCCGAGAAATATCCGGGGGTGGGCGAGTACCCATATTCATTGACCGATGTTTTCGCCCGACTGGGCGCAATTTGAGAACTTCCGAAGTCGATAGCCCTCAGCTATCAGCCAAACCCTTGTTTTTCCGCCTTTATTATGCTAATATAAATAGAAGTATGTCCCTTTATGGATAGGGACTTTTTGGAGGGAAAATTATGGATTTTAAAATAGAAATTGCAAAACTTCTGGCTGCAGCTGCGGATATCCCCGTAGAAGACGCAGCCGCAGCTGTGGAAGTTCCTGCGAAAAAGGAAATGGGCGATTTTGCGTACCCCTGTTTCCGTCTGGCAAAGGTATTCCGCAAAGCACCCCCGATGATCGCCAATGAGCTGATCGAAAAGATCGAAAAGCCCGATTTCATTGCAAAAATGGAAGTGGTAGGCGCATATATCAACTTCTTTGTGGATAAGGGCGTCTATGCAAAGCAGGTGCTTTCCGCTGTTTTGGAACAGAAAGAAAATTACGGTAAAAGCGACATGGGCGCAGGCAAGACTGTTGTCATCGACTATTCCTCTCCCAATATCGCAAAGCCTTTCCATGTAGGCCATCTGCGTTCTACGGTAATCGGTAATGCGATTTATAAGATTTACGAAGAACTGGGCTACCATTGCGAAGGTGTCAACCATCTGGGGGACTGGGGCACACAGTTCGGCAAGCTGATCGTTGCCTATAAAAACTGGGGCAGCAAGGAAGCAGTGGAAAAAGACGGTATCCAGGAACTGATGCGGATTTATGTTAAGTTCCATGATGAAGCAGAAAAGCACCCTGAGCTGAAAATGGACGATGAAGCTCGTCTGTGGTTCGTGAAAATGCAGGAAGGGGACGAAGAAGCCCTGACCTTATGGAAATGGTTCTATGATATCAGCATCAAGGAATTTGAACGTGTTTATGAAATGTTGGGTGTGAAATTCGATGCTTACACCGGCGAATCCTTCTACAATGACAAAATGGATGCCGTTGTGGAAGAATTGAAGGAAAAAGGCTTGCTGAAAGAATCCGAAGGTGCCATGATCGTGGATCTGGAAGATAAAAATATGCCTCCCTGCCTGATTATTCGTAAGGACGGCGGCACACTGTATGCCACAAGAGATATCACTGCGGCACTGTACCGCAAGAAAACATACAATTTCGACAAGTGTATTTACCTGACTGCTCTGGATCAAAACCTGCACTTTGCGCAGTGGTTCGAAGTTATCCATAAAATGGGTTACGATTGGTACAAAGATTTGGTTCATGTACCCTTTGGTCTGGTTTCCCTGGATAGTGGGAAGCTTTCTACCCGTCATGGACATGTTGTCCTGATGGAAGACCTGCTGAATCAGGCTTGCGCCGAAACAAAACGCATCATCGAAGAAAAGAACCCTGATCTGGAAAATAAAGAAACCATTGCAAAACAGGTTGGGATCGGTGCTGTCATCTTCAATGACCTGTACAATACAAGAATCAAAGACGTTGTGTTCTCTTGGGAAAGAATGCTCAACTTTGACGGCGAAACAGGTCCTTACGTACAGTATACCCATGCCCGTGCCTGCTCCATCCTGAAACGTGCAGGGGAGCTGAATTTCGAAAATATCGATTATACGACCCTGTCCGATGAAGCATCTTTGGATGTCTGCAAGCTGCTGGAGGCTTTCCCCGATAAGATCAAGGATGCAGCAGCAAAGCTGGAACCTTCTGTAGTCACAAGACACTTGGTTGCCATCGCTCAGGCTTTCAATAAGTTCTACCATGATAATCCTATCCTGAACAGCGAACCGGAAATCAGACAGGCTCGTCTGGCTGTGGTTGTCGCAGTGAAAACTGTCCTGAAGGAAGGTCTGCGTCTGCTGGGCATTTCCGCACCGGAACAGATGTGATATGAAGGTGTTTGTCAATGCCATGCAGCAGGGTGGCTGCATTTCATGCAGGAAAGTTAAATTTTCTTTTTGAAAGAAGGTTGTTTTTGTATGAAAAAGCTGAAATTGTTTTATAATCCCTTTTCCGGGAATAAAAGCTTTAAATTTGATCTGGATGTCTGCATTGGTATTTTTCAGGAAGGCGGCTATGAAGTCCATCCCTTCCGTACCCTGTACCCCGGGGATATCGATAAGCATATTGCCCAGATGGACCCTGATTATGATATCATCGTAGCCTCCGGTGGGGATGGTACAGTGAATATCGTGCTGAATGCCATGATGAGAAGGGGACTGCATATTCCTCTTGGCATCATCCCTTCCGGCACAGCCAATGACTTTGCCACTTATTTGGGCTTTAAGAGCGGACAGGTGGAGGATGTTTGTAAGACGATCGTTTCCACAAAGCCTGTGGATATCGATTTGGGATTGGTGAATGATTCTATTTTCTTTATCAACGTCTGCGCCGGTGGTTTCTTTACTAATGTTTCCCAGACGGTGGATAAGGATGTAAAAAATGCTTTGGGTAGCCTTTCCTACTATTTAAAAGGCGTGGAACAGCTTCCCCAGTTTCGGAAGATTCCTTTCCGCATCACCACCAGTAAGGAAGTCATTGAGGAGGACTTGTATTTCTATATGATCCTCAATTCTGCGGGAACGGGCGGTTTTACGAATCTTTCCCCCGAAGCATCTATCACCGATGGGGAATTTGAATTTATCGCCATCAAGGGTCGACCTCTCATCGAAATGACCCCTGTCCTGATGAAAATGATCACAGGGGAGCATATCCATGATAAAAACGTGCTGTATTTGAAGGATCAGTATTTCAAAATTGAATGTCTGGATGAGACTTTTAAGATCATGGAATCTACGGTGGATGGGGAAATGGGCCCCGATATGCCTTTTGATGTGAAGGTCATTCCAAAGGCGATTCCTGTGTTTGGAAAATTTGGTGAATTGGAAAATAAGCATGGTCTGCTGAATAACTGGCTGAAAAATGTGGGCGCAACCCACTAAATTGTGATTGCTTTCTGCGCTTTTTACACAAAGGAAATGACGAAAATTTGTGATTTTTTGGTTTGCAATTTTTTATAATTTCACATAAAATATTTCTTGTAGGCAAAAATATTGAGTGCGTAGAAATACTGGATCGGAGAATTTTATCCGTGAAATGAGAACCAGCACAGAATGTTTCAATGAGAAACATTTTGTGTTGGTATTTTTTTGCGCAAAAAATGAGTAAAGGAGAAAATGAAATGGACTTTTACATGAAATTACCTAGAAACAAAAAGGAACAGGCATTTTTTATCGCAATCATCTCTATCATTTCTGTAAACATCATTGCCCCTGTGATCACAATGATGGAAATGGGTTTTCATTTGTCCGTTTATCAAAATGCACTGCACACAATTCCTTTCATTTGGCTTGTCGTGATTGTATTGGTTTTGCTGACAGAAAAGCCCGCCAATAAGATGACGCATAAAATTGTCAGCGAAGGGGACAGTTTTCATGCAGTTATTCTGGCAAATATTATTTGTTGTGTACTGCTGATGTCTGTAGTACTGACAGTTGTAGGCACATGGATTGGTATGAGAGAAATTTCGATGGCACCGATTTATGGTTTTGTTAGAAATTGGCCCAGAAACTTTTCGGTTTCCTTTGCAGTTGAGTTTTTAATTGCACAGCCCATTGCCAGATTTGCTATGCTGAAATTACATTTGGCAAAAGAAAAGTCTCTGCCAGCATATTCCAATGCAAAAGTATATGATTGATTTCAGTGAAATGTTTCACGTGAAACATACAAAAAAATAGAGAAAAAAAGAGGAATGTTTCACGTGAAACATTTCTTTTTTTTATTTGATATGCTATAATCAATACAGAAATAGAACCAAAGGCAGAAAGGCGGGAAAAATAATGAGCAAAGTAAGAGTCATTGCGGTGACGAATCAGAAGGGCGGCGTGGGCAAAACCACCACAGCCATCAATCTTTCCGCCTGCCTTGTGGCAGAAGGGAAGAAGGTTCTTGCCGTGGATGCGGATCAGCAGGGAAATACCACCAGCGGTCTTGGATTGGATAAAAACGGCGTTCCTCTGACTATCTATGATGTATTCTTAGGGGAAGCGAATATAGAAGAAGTGAAACAGCCCACCTGTGTGGAAGGGTTGGAGGTCGTACCTGCCAATATCAACCTGACTGGGGCAGAGATCGAGCTGATTGGCAACGAAAAACGGGAATTTATTCTACGGGAAGCCCTGGCAGAAACGAAAGACAACTATGATTTTATTATTATTGACTGTCCTCCTTCTCTGAACATGATCACCGTCAATGCCCTTGTGGCGGCGGATACGGTTTTGGTTCCCATCCAGTGTGAATATTTCGCCTTGGAAGGCTTGGAACAATTGCTGCATACGGTAAATTTGGTGAAAAAACGCCTGAATCCTGATCTGGAAATTGAAGGCATTGTTTTTACCATGTTTGATGCCAGAACCAATCTTTCTCTCCAAGTGGTAGAGGAAGTGAAACGCTCTCTGGGGCAGAATGTATATCGCACCATCATTCCCAGAAACGTGCGCCTTGGGGAATCCCCCAGCCACGGCCTGCCGATCAATCTCTACGACCCCAAATCCAAAGGGGCAGAGGCTTATGCATTGTTGGCAGAAGAAGTCATGGAAAAGGAGTGGAATTGATATGGCAGTGAAGAAAAAAGGATTGGGTGCCAAGGGGCTTGGCATCAATGCTCTTATCAATACAGAATTGGAGGATATGCGTGTGGCGCAGCCTCAGGCAAAAAAAGATGAGACTGTGGTGGAATTGGAGATGGACTTGATTGAGCCTAACCGCAGACAGCCCAGAAAATATTTCGATGAAACAGCTTTGGAAGAGCTGGCGGTTTCTCTGAAAACCTATGGCATGATTCAGCCCATCGTTGTAAAAAAATCCGGTGAGTATTATGAGATCATCGCAGGGGAACGCCGCTGGCGGGCGGCAAAGATCGCCGGCATGGAAAAAGTGCCTGTAGTAGTGAAAAAATGGGAGGAAGGAGAGGCTTTTGAAGCTGCTTTGGTGGAAAACCTCCAAAGAGAAGACCTGAATCCTATGGAAGAAGCCGAAAGCTATCAGCGTTTACAGGAGGAATTTGGCCTAAATCAGGAAAAAATCGCAGAAAAGGTAGGGAAAAGCCGTTCCGCCATCACAAATTCCCTGCGTCTGCTGCAGTTGGACCCTCGTGTCCGCAATTTCGTTGTGGAAAATAAGCTGACCGGCGGACACGCCCGCACATTGCTGCCCATTACCGATGGAGATGCTCAGTTTGAGCTGGCAGAGCATGTCATCGAAGAAGGGCTCAGCGTTCGTGCTGTGGAGGCATTGGTAAAAGCCCGTCTGACAAAGGCGGAAAAAGCTGATGAAAAAAAGGAAGAAGTGGCGAAGGTGGACGAAACAGCCTATCGTTCCATCGAAGATGATCTGAAATCCCTGTTTTCCACAAAGGTTAAGCTGAAACCTATGGGAAAACGGAATAAAGGCAAAATTGAAATCGAATACTATTCAGAAGATGATTTGGAACGTCTGTTGGCGCTCCTGAAACGATAAGGATTGAGGGACATGATCGAATTGACACAGGAAATGATAATGATCCTGCTGTTGGTATTGGCGGCGGCAGTGGTCGTATTATTCATCCTCTGCATCGTGCTGTTTGTCAAGTTCAGCGGGCAGAAGAAAAAATATGATTATTTTATGGGGGCAAATCGCAGACCCTCCCATAATCTGGAGATGAAAATTGAAGAATATTTTGAAACCTCCAAGCAGATTGAAGAGAAATACTCCAAGCTGTTGGATATGGTGACGGATATGGATAAGACCGATAAATCCAAGATCCAGAAGGTGGGTCTTATCCGTTATAACCCCTTCGATGAAATGGGCGGCAATCTTTGTTTTGCTCTGGCGTTTTTGGATGGCAATGATAACGGCGTTGTGCTGAATGGCATCCATAGCCGTACCGGTTCCTTTACCTATGCAAAGCCCATTGAAATGGGCGTCAGCACCTATATGCTTTCCGAAGAAGAAGTGAAGGCGGTGGAAATGGCGAAGAACAACAGCTATGAACCGGAGCACGAAAAAGTTGTGAAGGTTCGCTTCAAGCCTACCTTCCGTCGGAAGGATAAGGATGCAGCTATGGAGGAACAGATCACGTTGGATCAGGTGGAAATGGTGGATGAAACCGAGGAAAAAGCACCTGCACCCAGAATGTCTTCCATCGGTGATGTGACCCAGGCGGAAAAAGAACTGATTTTAAAGGAAGAAACGCTAGCAGGGAAAATTGCTGCGGCGGAATCTATCCTGAAAATGCGGGAAGAAGCAAGGGTCGCAGAAGCCAAGGAAGCAGAGAAAGAACAGGCTGTGGAAAACACAGAGGAACCTGTGGAAGAAGCAGAAATTCCCGAGCCTGTTTTCATGGAGCCCGTATTTATGGAATCTGTTTTCCTTGAAAAAACTGAGGAAGAAGAGGAAGAAAACGAAGAAAATTAAAGGAAAGGGGCAGAAATCAGCCCCTTTTTTGATATCTATTCTGTAGATAAAATCTGTGGATAAGTTGAAATTTTATCCACATTTTGTGGATAACTTGTGGATGATTGTCAGTTATCCCGTCAGTTTTCCACAATATCAACATGATTATCCACAGGGTAGAAGAAGTATTTATGTAAACAAAGGAGGCCAAAATGGGCTACAAAATGGTATTTTCTGACATGGATGGCACATTATTATGGAAAGGAGTCCGCGTTTCTGTGGAAAACTCTACTGCTATCCATAAAGCTGTGGATAAGGGAGTGGATTTTGTTATCTGCACAGGACGGGGTGTTTTTGGCGTGGAAGAACACCTGAAAGAATTGGATTTGATCGGCAAAAAAGGGTATGTTATCTGTCAAAATGGGGCGGCCGTTTACGACCTGCGGGATATGAGACTGGTGCTGAAGGAAAGCTTTTCTCCCAGTTTGCTGAAGCCTGTGGCGGATTATGGAAGGAAATTGGGTCTGGAATTGTTTTATTATGATGACCGCAACTTCATGGCGGAACAGATGACAGGGGTGGTGAAGTCCTATTGCAAGGTCATGCGGACAGAACCCCGCATTGTGAAAGACCCCACGGAATATGAGGGAGAATTTACAAAATGCCTCCTCAGCGGCCCCAGAGAAGCACTGGAAAAGGTGAAGGCCTATGCAGAGGAGTTGATTGGGGATCAGGTGAATTTGTTCTATTCTTCGGAGACTTATCTTGAATTTGTGAAAAAAAGCGTCAGCAAAGGCAATGCGCTGGAAGCCACCGCCAGAGAAGCCGGCGTGGATTTGAAGGACACCATCGCCATCGGCGATAGCGATAATGACCTGTCTATGATCCGGAAAGCAGGTTTGGGCGTTGCCATGAAAAATGGGGAAGCCCACGTAAAAGCTGCGGCGGATTATATTACTGAACGGGATTGCGAGGAAAATGGCGTGGCGGAAGTCATTGAAAAATTTATTTTGGCATAAGAAAAAGAATACCAATTAGAGGAGTTCCGATAAGAAAACAAAAAATCGAAAGAAATACTTGAAATCAAGGTTTCTTTCGATTTTTCTTTTCTAAAGGGAAAGGATCAACGCCAGGGGAGACGTTGATCCAATGGGGTGCGCGCGCCACCCCGGGCATATTGTGGTACAGGAAAAGGGGTTTCTTGTACGTTCATAGTATAACACAAAAAGAAAGAATTTGGCTTTAGGGAAAAATTAAAATTGTATTAAAATTTGAGCTATTTTTTAAAAAAATTACATTTTTTGTGGGACAGATCTGCCCCAAATACAGGAAAAATAGGACTTGAATTTTTTTACTATTGTGATATAATCAGAAAATAGAGTCAAAATAGCGATGGCGAAAGCCTGAAGGGAAGCTAAATTTTTAAAGTCTCCTGCAGAGAGCCGATGGTTGGTGCGAATCGGCGGAGGATAAAAAATGTTCCACTTTCCAAGCGGCCGGTGAAAATCGGAAGGGTAAGCCCTTTATAGCTGTTCAAGAGGTCCGAAGGAGCTTCGGGCAATCTGGGTGGCAACGCGGGAAATTCTCGTCCCTGAATTTTGTTTCGGGATCGGGGATTTTTTTATTATGGAAGAGTTATCAAGTGGCTGGGCAAGGATGCAAGCTTGCTTGCGTGTCTGACCAGACATTTGAGAACCTGACTGTATGAGTAGGCAGCAGAGCTGCCATCTTTCAAAAAATTTCCGAATCCAAGTGATTTTTTCATATTTTAAGGAGGTCATCAGACTATGTTAGACATCAAATTTGTAAGAGAAAACCCTGAAGTTGTAAAGGAAAATATCCGCAAAAAATTCCAGGATCAGAAACTGCCCCTGGTAGATGAAGTTCTGGAACTGGATAAAGAAAACAGAGCCATCAAACAGGAAGTAGAAGCCCTGAGAGCAGAAAGAAACAAACTTTCCAAACAGATCGGCGCACTGATGGGCAAAGGCGAAAAAGAAGAAGCAGAAAAGGTAAAAGCGCAGATTGCCGCTGAAGCAGAAAGAGTAGAAGTTCTCAGCGCAAGAGAAAAAGAAGTGGAAGAACGCATCAAAGTCATCATGATGACAATTCCCAACATCATCGATCCTTCCGTTCCCATCGGGAAAGATGACAGTGAAAATGTGGAAGTAGAGAGATTCGGTGAACCCGTGGTTCCCGATTTTGAAATCCCTTACCATACAGATATCATGGAAACCTTCGATGGTATCGATCTGGAAAGCGCAAGAAAAGTTGCCGGTAACGGTTTCTATTATCTGATGGGCGATATCGCTCGTCTGCATTCCGCAGTTCTGGCTTATGCCAGAGATTTCATGATTGGCAGAGGCTTCAAATACTGCATCCCTCCTTTTATGATCCGTTCCAACGTGGTAACAGGCGTAATGAGCTTTGCGGAAATGGACGCTATGATGTATAAGATCGAAGGGGAAGACCTGTACCTGATCGGTACATCCGAACATTCCATGATCGGTAAATTCATCGATTCCATGAATAAGGAAGAAGACCTGCCCCAGACACTGACAAGCTACAGCCCTTGCTTCCGTAAGGAAAAAGGTGCTCACGGCATTGAAGAAAGAGGCGTTTACCGCATCCACCAGTTCGAAAAGCAGGAAATGATCGTTGTATGTAAGCCCGAAGAATCCCCCATGTGGTATGATAAACTGTGGCAGAATACAGTAGACCTGTTCCGTTCCATGGATATTCCCGTAAGAACACTGGAATGCTGCTCCGGTGACCTGGCAGACCTGAAGGTAAAATCCGTTGACGTAGAAGCATGGTCTCCCAGACAGAAAAAATATTTCGAAGTCGGCAGCTGCTCCAACCTGGGCGATGCACAGGCAAGACGTCTGAATATCCGTGTACAGGGTGCTGACGGTAAGAAATATTTTGCTCACACATTGAACAACACAGTAGCAGCACCTCCTCGTATGCTGATCGCATTCCTGGAAAACAACCTGCAGGCGGATGGTACAGTCAATATCCCCGAAGTTCTGTGGCCTTACATGGGCGGTACAAAGAAATTGATCCCTTCCAAAAAGAAATAATGACGGCTGAGCCGTACGAAATAAGCCTTTCCGTGTCATATTCGGCTGTTTAGGAAATCCCCACCTTTTGGTGGGGATTTTTTCATTTCTGGAATAAATTTTTACCGAAGCACATCCGCCCCAAGGAAAAAGCTTTTCCACAGCAATTTTAGTGGAACGTCTTTGTGGCGGAGATGTTTTTTCCCCAGCGGTGTTCCGTGCTTTTGCGGTTTTCATCCTTGTAAGTCCGTATGTTTTGTGTTAGAATGAAACTATAGAAATACATTTGTACATATATTAGGAACAAAAAGAGATGGGGGTGCGTTTATGATGCGTCAGAGAGAAGAAACGATCAAGGTTTGGTTCGATATGTGGCTGGGTGATGATATCACACCGATGAATGCGATTTTCACCGACGATGTGGAATATACAGAATGTTGGGGAAACCAGTATTTCGGCAAAGAAGAGATCGCTCAATGGTTTGAGGATTGGCATAAAAATAACCGTATGAATGTTTGGAAAGTGAAACAGTTTATGCATGCGGAAGATAAAACCATTGTGGAATGGCACATGGAAGCACTGGCAATGAATGGTACCACCCGTTGGATGGATGGGGTTTATGTCATCGAATGGGATGAAAATGAACGAATCAAAGCCCTGCGGGAATATGGTGCAAACAACAGAACAACTCGTCCCTATGGGGAATAAAAAATAAGAGGATATCCAAAAGGATATCCTCCATTTTTTAGAAGCCGTAAGTGACGGAAATATTTGCTGTGATCTGGATTTTGCCATAGCTGATAGAGGTACCGCCATCGCTCGCTGCGGTATCTGCCACAGCTTCTTCCTTTGCCATGGACATTTTTGCATTTTCCACATAATAAGCATTACGGGAAGTTTCGGTCACGTTCTTCACTGCACCCAAGGGTTTTCCGTAGGCCTGAGCGATGGAAGCTGCGGATTTTTCAGCGTTTTTCACTGCTACCTGTAATGCCTGCCCGTAATAGGCACTCTGGTCGGAAAGGGAGAAGGAAACGCCGTTGGTGCCCGTTGCCCCAGCTTTCAGGGCGGCATCGATATATTTGCCTGTGTTGTTGATATCCTTTGTTGTCACCAGCAGGTCGGTGCCGGAACGGTAGCCTGTAATGGTGCGTTTGCCTGTTGCATCATCGTAGTTATACATGGGATATACAGAGGTATACGTTGTTACAATATTGTCTTTGGTGATGCCCAGCTCTGTCATAGCGTTTGTTACTGCCTGGGCGATTTTATTATTTTCCTTTTGCGCTGCCTGAGAGGTCTTTCCGGTGGTTTCGATACTCAGGCTGATATCTGCCGTATCGGGGTCGGCCTGCACAACGCCTGTGCCGTTTACGTTGATCTCGCCTTCTGCAGCATAAGCCATGCAAGTGCCGCCGATGGCCAGAGCCATTGTCGCTGTCAGAACAGCCAATACTTTTTTCCATTTTTTCATACCCATTCTCCTTTCAAAAACCATATCCTTTTTTGATATACATTTGTCTTTTTATCGTTAGACGGATGCCGTTGGAAGCAGTTCCCAACTTTTTTAAAAATTTTTCATGGGCAAGCCTATTTTTTTCTATTATACTATAGAAAGCATGAAATGTATCGTTGAAATCGTATTTGGAGTGATCTTATATGAAACAGACCTTAGTCATCGGCTCTGCGGTGGTCGATGTCATCGTAAATATTCCCCACCTGCCCAAAACAGGGGAGGATGTCCATATCAGCAGCCAGACCCGTTCTTTGGGGGGCTGCGCTTATATCGTTTCCGATATCCTGCGCTATTTTGGTGCGCCCTATAGCCTTTGTACGGCGGTGGGGACGGGTATCTATGGGGATTTTGTCCATAAAAAATTACAGGAACGGGGCGTACCCATTTATGTCCGCCGTCCCGAAGAAAACGGCTGCTGCTATTGCTTGGTGGAAACAGGGGGCGAGCGCACCTTTATCGTAGACCACGGCATTGAATATACCTTTTATGAAGAATATCTGAAAAAGATCGATACGGAAACCATCGACAGTGTCTATGTCTGCGGTTTGGAGATCGAGGAAAAAACCGGCTGGAACATCATCACCTATTTGCGGAAGCATCCGACCTATACCATTTATTTTGCCCCCGGTGCCCGCATCATGGAAATGCAGTCCGACCGTATGGAGGCGATGCTGTCCCTTCGTCCCATTCTGCACATGAATGAAGGGGAAAGCCTTGCCTTTACCGGGGAAAAGACCGTGGAAGCGGCAGCCCGTGCCATCTATGAAAAAACAAGCAATGCTGTCATTATTACTTTAGGGGAGAAAGGCTCCTATTGCTTTGATGGGACAGACCACTATGCGCCGCCCGTTCCTGCTTTGGTGAAGGATACCATCGGCGCAGGGGATTCCCACATGGGTTCGGTCATTTCTGCCAGACGTTTGGGTCTTTCCTTTGCCGATGCCATTTGGGCGGCAAATTATATTTCCTCTGCTGTCGTGAGTAAAGCAGGGGGCTTGCTGGAAAAAGAGGATTTTGAAAAAGCCATGGCACGCATGCCCCGGCAATTACGGGAAAAGATGAAATGATGGAAAGCAAAAAGACCTGACGAATCAGTCAGGTCTTTGGTAGTTTTGTTATTTTTCAAATTCACAGGCTATGGGCTGGTCATTTACGATCAGGATCACACGGTGCTGGCCGCTGCCGATGCTGCCGCAGAGACCCTTCCAGTCAACTTCTTTTTCCATGGAAGTGCCGGCAGGGATTGTTTCTGTGGTTTCCCGTTTCCACTGGGATTCTCTTGTACCGATGCTTTCTTCCCATACACCTTCTTTGTTCTTGCTTTCCAGATGGTATTCTACAGGGTCGAACAGAACATCTTCCGCAGAATCATTTTTGATGATAAATGTGGCTCTGGAGCCTTTCAATGTATCTGCCTGCAATGTCAGTGTCACGCCTTCCACGGTGTTCACTTTATCAAAAACAGTTGTGTAATCGCCACCGCAGCCGGTCAGTGCCAAAATTAAGATCGTCAGCAATGCAAATAATTTTTTTCTCATGTAGAATCATCCCTTCTTGTTTTTGTTCCTGCTTCGTTGATTGTATCATATTTTATCAACGCATACAAGGAAAGGAATGGATTCTCAGTGCTTGGTCGGGTAGTATTTTCCGATCAGCTGATCCGTTTTGATATCCACCAGATCGAAGTTTTCCTCTGCTTCGTTGTAATGGAAACGGTAATTGCGGTTCAGTTTGGCCCGTCTGCTTTTATCCCCCCAAAGGAGAGGGCGTTCTTTTTCGTCCAATTCCGGATTGACCCAACCCACATAGCCTCTGTAGCGAGGGGCGCCGCCGTAGCGGAGCAGCAAAGCCCGATATTTTTCCCGAAAACGGTCCAATTCCGTCCAACTGCCGCTTTCCTTGGCCTGCTTCAGGGATTCTTCCAGATAATCCAAAGGGGTTTCGTTCTGGTAGCGGGCATTGACCTTTGCGCCCTTTTGCAAAAGCAGCTCTGCCGCTTTCAGCATGCTTTCGTCCATGGCAGTAGGCCAGACAAAGCACCATACGGCACTCATATCATCTTCATTTTTCACTTTTATATCCAACCCATAGCGGAAAAAAAGCTCCAGCAAGTCGGGAAGGTAGTTTCCCGTTTCCTTTACATCGCCGTTTTCATCCACATATTCTCCATAATACTCCAAGATAGTCAGAAATACATTTCGTTCCGTACCGGTTTTATTCAGATCCGCTCCCGCCTGCAGAAGAGATTCTATGGTCTCCATCCTGGGTGGAATCATTCTGGCTTCATAGATCAATCGATTTTCCATTTCGGAAAATGCAATGTCATAATTTTTCATGCCCCGTTTCTCCCTTTCTATTTTTCCGTTTATTGGTAATATTTCTTTCATTTTACACTATCTTTCTCCGAATGTCACTATTTGTGTCTTAACAACTTTGTAACAATTTTGCGAAATGAAACATTAAAAAATGGAGAAACGGTTGCCACAGCCCCGACGGGAACCTCTTTCTGTCACCGCAGCATCTGCGCCGATTTCTACATCAATATTGATGACATTGCCCGTCATGACAGCAGTATTTTTGCCGATGGAAACACGGCCAGGGATGATACAATCGGGTTCGATGTACGTTTCAGTGTTCGTGATACCCAGCATGAGAACAACGGCGTTTCTTGCATCATTTTCCGTGAAAGTATCCTGTATGTGATCTGCATTGGCTTTCCGTATTTCCTGCACCAAAGCATTCTCCCCAGCCATAAAATAGAACTAGAAAAGGATACTCTTTTCCGGAGTATCCTTTCTGTTTTCTTGTGGTTTTCAAAACCCTGTAGAAATGAAAAACACCTTTCCGCCATCTGCCAAGGGCAGTTTTTTGCGAAAAGGTGCGCTATTTCAATTTTTTATGGGAACATAGGATCAGCTATTGTATTTTTTGATCACGGCGATGCCGATGGGGGTAGGGCCTGTGTGTACGCCAATGGTGGAGCCGATCTGGTAGGCTTCGATCTCTCCTTCGAAGCCGATCTCCCTCATGGCTGCTTCCACATCTGCCCGAAATTGATTGAATTCTTCTTTGTCATAGCCGCAGCCGGTGCAAATGCGATAGTCGTTGATGTTTTTATCCTTAAAGAACGCCTGTGCATCGCTGATGACCTTTTGCAGGGATTTTTTTCTGCTGCGGGCGATGCCGGCAGGCTGCAGTTCGCCGCTGTGCATAAACATGATGGGCTTGATCTTCAGGGCGATGGCTGCCTGCTGCAGCACGTTGCCGATGCGCCCCCCATGCTTCAGATAGGAAAGGTCTGCACAGGTGAAGAAGATGCGGGAAGTATGCTTCAGTTCTTCGATGCGGCGGATGGTTTCTTTGAAGGAGAAGCCTGCCTGGGACATTTTTGCTGCCTCTGTCACCAAAAGCCCTTCCTGTACTGTGGCAGACATGCTGTCGATGACTACGATTTGACAGCTGGGGTATTCTTCCATCAGTGCTTCTGCCGCCAGATTCGCGCTCTGGAAAGAGCTGCTGAATTTGGAAGACAGGTTGAAATACAGTACCTTTTCCCCTGCCTTCGCATAGGGCAGGAAGGTGTTGTAAAAGTCTACCTGAGTGGGCATGGATGTTTTCGGAAAAACATCGGGATTTTCTGCCATTTCCCGATGAAATTCCTCCGCAGAAAGATCTATCCTTTCTTTGCGGTAGGTTTCCCCATCGAAGGAAACATAATAAGGTACGATGCCGATCTCGTATGTTTTTTCCTGTTCCGGAGAAATATCGCAGGAACTGTCACTGACGACACGGAAATCCATAAAAATCAATCCTCCATTTTTGCTTGAAGTCTTGGATATCCCCTTGGGGATAAGCATTGTAGAATATCTTAACATATTCTATGGGGATTTTCCAGGAAAAAATTAGTTTTACTTTAAAAATAAATTGACTTATAATTGGTTTTATATTAAAATCAATTCATATTGTGTAATATAAGAGATTTTTTCATGATTTGGGGAGAGAGGAGTAGGAAAATGGAAGCTGTGACAGGCAGGGACATTGTTACGAATATGATGAAACTGGGTGAAAGCATGGCCCGCTGGAACAAGGAATATGCCGCAAAGGATAAAGTGGTGAAGCGTTTGGAAGAGCTGGGGCTGACCCAACATCAGCTAAAGCTTCTTGCATTTTTACGTTGGAATCCGGAGTTGGATACGGTTTCTGCCCTTTCCTCGGAGCTGTGTATCAGCAAAGGCAGCCTTTCTCTGATGCTTTCCAAGCTGCAGGCAGCGGGCTTTGTGCAGAAAAAAGCGGCAAAGGGCGGCGATGACGGCAGAAAGGTCTATGTCTCCCTAACCCCCAAGGGCAAAAAGGCCGTTGAGGAAACCATGAATATTCTGATTGAAAATGCGGCTGTGGTTTTCGATCAGATGGACGAAGAAAGACGCAGTTTGATTTATACAAAAGTGAAAGAATTGATGGAATTATTCAATGTAGGAGGATGGAAAGAATGAAAAAGAAAGCATTGATCGCATTGGCTCTGTGTATGGCACTGGGGACAGCCTGTGGCAAAGAGGAAGCTGCAGAGGAAAAAAATCTGCGCTCCGTTGAGATCACAACGGTAGGCAAAGGGGAGATCTCCAGCGAATTTGCTTACACAGGCAAAGCAGCCCCTTCCAAGGAGGTTGCTGTTGTGCCCACTGTACCCGGCAAGGTCATCAATTACAATTATGAAGTAGGCGATAAAGTTGGGCAGGGGGCAGTTTTGTTTACTGTAGATGCCACCGACCTGCAGAATAATATGCGTTCTCTGGAAGCAAATTATAATGCCGCTAAGCTGGGCAGAGATAATGCAAAATCTACATATGAAAATAATAAGCTGCTGTATGATGAAGAGATCATCTCCAAGCAGGAATTCGATCAGATCAAATATGCTTATGATTCGGCGGAAGCGCAGCTCACCTCTATCCAGGTGCAGATGGATAACCTGAAAAAGAACATCAGCGATTGTTCCGTAACCTCCCCTATGGCAGGCGTCATTGCCACAAGAGGCGTGGAACGGGGCGGTTTTGCTTCTCAGGCGGCGCCTGCGTATACCGTTATGGATCTGTCCACCATTAAAGTGGAAGTGGGCGTTTCCGAACAGGTGTTAAATACCATCCATGTGGGCGATCAGGTTTCCGTAAAAATGACAGCCGTTTCCGAAGAACCCCTGACGGGTAAAGTTTCTACCATTGCTCCTGCTGCAGGCCAGACAGGCATGTATACCGTAAAGGTGGAACTGAATAACAAAGACGGTAAGATCAAATCCGGCATGATGGCAGAAGTAAACTTCACCATGGAAAGCGCTGAAGATACGATTATCCTGCCCCGCAACGCTGTCATTGAAAAAGACAACGAAACCTATGTTTACGTTGTGGAAAACGGCATAGCAAAGAAAGTGGCCGTAGAATTGGGCATCGAAGCAGATGACACCATCGAGATCGTCAGCGGTCTGAAAGACGGCGATGACGTTGTCACAAAGGGTCAGACCTATATTTCTGACGGCGAAGAAGTCAATGTTTCCAACGCCGACCCTGCAAAAGCAGAAGCATCCAGCAAAAAAACAGAAGAGAAGGGGGAATGATAAATGTTCTCCAAGCTTTGTATCAGAAAGCCCGTAACCACCATTATGATCACCCTGATGGTGTTCATTGCCGGGATCGTTTCCTATTTTAATCTGGATCAGGCATTGATGCCTGATGTAGACCTGCCCATCGCCGTTGTGGCGACCACCTATGTGGGCGCATCCCCCGAGGAAATCGAAAACTTGATTTCCAAGCCTTTGGAAGAAGGTCTGGGCTCCATTTCCAATGTGGATACCATCACCTCTGTTTCCTCGGCAAATGTCTCTATGGTCGTGCTGCAGTTTGTAGACGGTACCGATATCGATATGGCTGCCGTGGATATGCGGGATAAGCTGGACCAGATCAAATCCGGTCTGCCCGATGATGCCGGCGACCCTATGGTTATCAAAATGGATATCAATGCCATCCCCATCATGATCGGGGTCAAGGCGGAAAATCTGGACTTGACTGCCCTGAATGAATTGTTGGAGGATAATGTTGTCAACAGACTGGAACGTATCGAAGGCGTTGCCTCCGTTGACCTTTCCGGCGGCATCACCCGTGAGGTGCGTATCACGGTAGACCCTGCGAAGCTGGCTGGCTATGGCCTGACTACCTCCACTCTGTCGGGAATTTTGGCGGCGGAAAATATGAACCTGCCCTCCGGCGATCTGTCTCAGGGCAATACCACCGTTTCTGTCCGTACCATTGGTGAATTTACATCCATTCAGCAGATCAATAATCTGCCCATCACCACAGGCACAGGGGGCGTCATCCACCTGAGCGACGTTGCCCGTGTGGAAGAGGTCGAAGCAGACAGAGATTCCTTTATGTATGTAAACGGGGAAAAGGGTATCCTGATCTCCGTCGATAAACAATCTACAGCCAATCTGGTAAAAGTCAGCGATTCCCTGAAAAAAGAGATTGCCGAACTGCAGGAGGATTATCCTGAACTGGATATCAATCTGCTGACAGATACAGCGGAATATATCGAAATGTCCCTGTCCAATATCACGCAGACAGCACTGCTGGCAGCAGTTATCGCCTTCTTTGTCCTGCTGCTGTTCCTGAAAAATGCCGTAACGGCAGGTATCATCGCCGTTTCCATCCCTACCTCCATTATGGCTACCTTTGCCATGATGTATGTGACGGGCATCAATATGAACATGATCTCCATGGGCGGTGTGGCTATCGGTATCGGTATGCTGGTAGATAACTCCGTCGTTGTGCTGGATAGTATTTATCAATATTATGAAAGAGGCTATTCTGCCGTAGAAGCGGCGGAGATCGGTTCCAAGGAAGTTTCCATGGCGATCACAGCTTCTACCTTGACTACCGTAGCCGTATTCGTGCCCTTGGCACTGACCGGCGGTACCACCGGTGCCATGATGCAGAACCTGTCCTTTACCATCGTATATGCCCTGGTGGCATCGGTTATTGTAGCACTGACCTTCGTTCCCATGGCTTGCGGGCTGCTGCTGAAAAAAGAAACGAAATCCATCAACTGGAAAAATACAAGATTCCTGAAATTCCTGGATCATTGGGATGCGGCCATTGACACCCTCGGCAGAAGATATGAAAAGATCCTGAAATGGGCTCTGCGCCACAGAAAGAAAACAGTCATTACCGTTATCGCTGTATTCATCCTGAGTTTGTTCACCGTTCCCATCGCCGGTATGGACTTTATGGCGAGCATGGACCAGGGGACTGCCAATATTACCGTAGAGCTGCCCAATGGTACCGATTTGGATACGACAGAAGAAACCACACTGGAAGTGCTGTATCGCCTGCAGGATATTCCCGAACGGGAACTGGTTTATGCCAGCGTTGGTTCCGGTATGATGAGTAGCGGCACAAACTCTTCTTCTATCGTCATCAATCTGGTGGATAAGAAGGATAGAGATCGTTCCACCGATGAGGTCTGTGAAGAGATCAAAGACCTGCTGGCGGATATCCCCGGTGCGAAGATCACTGTAGCTTCCTCCAATTCTGCTATGGGCTCTCTGGCTTCTGCCGATGTGACCATGAATGTATACGGCTATGATTCCCCTACTCTGGTAGAGGTGGAAAAAGAATTGGTGGCAATGCTGTCCGAAGTACCCGGTCTGTCTGAAGTAGAAGGCTCTACAGGGGATACGGTTCCCGAAGCCAAGGTAACCATTGACAGAGGGAAGGCTTCCCAGTATGGCATCACCACAGCATCTGTAGCCGGTGCTTTGAACACAGCGATCTCCGGTTCTACCGCAACCCAGTATAAGGTGGACGGTACAGAGATCGACGTTGTCATCCGTTATGATACAGAGGAAGTGAATTACCTGACAGACCTGAAGAATCTGACTGTAACCTCTGCTTACGGCACACAGGTGCCCCTGAGCGATATCGCTACAGTGACGATGGATGAAAGTGCTACCACCATCATGCGTGAAAACCAGAAAAACTATATCACCATCAATGCCAATGCGGAAGGCATGAGCGGCAGCGAGGCCCAGAAGCTGGTGGAAGAAGCTATGGCAAACTTTGAACTGCCCGATGGCTGCCACTATGAATTTGGCGGTATGATGGAAATGATGAATGAATCTTTCAGCAGCCTGACTACGGCAATGATCGTTGCAGTCCTGCTGGTATATATGATCATGGCATCCCAGTTTGAATCCCTGCGCTATCCTTTTATCGTGATGTTCTCCATGCCTTTGGCGATCACAGGGGCGATCTTGGGTCTGCTCCTTACAGGCAATACCATCACAATGCCTGCGATGATGGGCTTCGTTATGCTGGTCGGCATGGTAGTTAACAATGGTATCGTATTGGTAGACTATACGAATCAGCTGATGGACCGTGGCATGAACTGTCACGACGCCCTGACCACAGCAGGTCCCCGTCGTCTGCGCCCCATCCTGATGACGACCCTGACCACCGTTTTGGGTATGTTGCCTATGGCACTGGCTACCAGCGAAGGTTCTGAAATGATGCAGGCGCTGGCTATAGCGGTTATCTTCGGCCTGTCCTTGTCTACCGTTGTTACGCTGATCTTCATCCCTGTTCTGTATATGTGGATGAATGAAAAAAAACGGAAAGCCAATGCCCGTAAGGCGGCGAAACGCATTGCCAAAAATGCAAAGCTCCATGCGGAGGAATTGGCAAAGGAAAGAGCCGCACAGGCATAAACGTCTTTGAAAAAAGAAAAATAAATGATATACTGAAGCCGTTGGGAGATTCTTTCCAACGGCTTTTTAAAAAAGGAGAAGATTTGTATGAAAATTGGTTTGGTTTTGGAAGGGGGCGCCAATCGGGGCGTATTTACTTCCGGTGTATTGGATTATCTGATGGAGAAGGGCGTGCAGTTTCAGTACGTGGTGGGGACTTCCGCCGGTGCCGGCAATGCCATGAATTATATCGCCGGGCAGATCGGTCGTTCTCGAGATACCAATATCACAAAGGAAAAAGAATATCAATATTTTGGACTGAAAACATTGTTGAAAACGGGGCATCTGTTCGATATGAATACGATTTACTGGGAAGTGCCCACGAAATATAATCTCTTTGATTTTGACGGCTATTTTGCAAACCCTGTGGAACGGGAATATACCGCCACCAATTGCCTGACGGGGAAAGCGGAATATTTGCGGGACAAGGGCATAGACCGCAGACATTTGATGACCATTGGCATGGCTTCCTCTGCTCTGCCCGGGGCAACGCCGGTGGTCGAGGTAGACGGTATTCCCTATGCCGATGGGGGCGTGGCGGATTCCATTTCCGTACGCCGTGCCTTTGCCATGGGCTGTGATAAAGTGGTGGTCGTGGAGACCAGAAGGAAGGAATTTTGTATGAAGCTTTCCAAGGGGACAAAAATGCTGGCCCGCAGAAATCGGAAGAAATATCCTGCCTTTGCGAAAGCTATGCTGAACCGCCCCCAGGTCTATAATGAAACATTGGATTTCATCCATCAGATGGAGGAGGAAGGAAAGGTCTTTTCCATCCGTCCGGAAATGCAGGAAGTGAAGCGGTTGGAGCGGGATTATCATAAGCTGATGAAATTTTACCGCCACGGCTATCAACAGGCGGAAAAAGCCTTTGCAGACCTGCAGAAATTCATGGCGGAAGAAACGATTTTTTAACAGAAAGGAAAAATCTATGGATAGAATCGATAAGATTATTGCATCCCAGGGGTTGTATTCCCGCAGTGATGTGAAATATCTGGTCAGCAGAAAACGGGTGGCCATCGACGGGGAAGTGGTGCGTTCCTCCAGCCAGAAGGCAGACCCGGAGAAAAACGTGATCACCATCGATGGCAAGCCTTTGACGGTGAAAAATCAGATTTATCTGATGCTTTACAAGCCCAAGGGCTACGTTTCTGCCACAGAGGATAAGGAACATCAGACGGTGCTGGCATTGGTGCCGTCCGAATTCAAGGGACGGGATCTGTTTCCTGCAGGCAGGCTGGATAAGGACACGACAGGGCTGATGATTATTACTGATGACGGCGTATTGGCCCATAACATCCTTTCTCCCAGAAAGCATGTGCAGAAGGTCTATGGAGTGGAGCTGGACATCCCCGTGACAGAGGAAATGCAGAAGGGCTTTGCTGCAGGGGTGGAACTGAATGATGGTCTCTGTAAGGAGGCATCACTAATCATCACTGGGGAGCGGACTGCCAAAGTGACCTTGAGAGAGGGCAGATATCACCAGATCAAGCGGATGTTTGGCTGTTATGGGGCAAAGGTGGTGGAGCTGCACCGCATCGCCATGGGCGATCTTTATCTGCCCGATGATTTGGCAGAGGGAGAATGTCGGGAGCTGACAGAAGAAGAATTGAAAAAACTGCAGATGCTTTCATAAAGTCCACCCTTAGAGGTGTCCGTATCAGAAAGAAACCGAAAGAAATCCTTGCAATCAAGGCTGCTTTCGGTTTTTGTTTTTGCAGAATATTTTTCTAAGCCGTAACCGTATTTCTGTTTTTCCTTATTTTATAGCATAAAATTTCCTATTTTATCCTATACTAAGAGTAAAAAGGGGGTCTTGCCATGAAACAGGAACGGCTCATGACGGAGGGGCAGGCCATTCTGGCTGCGATCCGCCAGATCCAGCTGCAGATGGAATGTGCCCGCAGCTCCTTCGAGGACGCCACCGATGAAGCCCTCATCGACAGCTACATCTATGAGATCATCGCCTTACAGAAGAAATATGAATATTTCCTGAAAACCGCCAAGGAAATGGGGCTGACCAACGGTTATCAGCGAAGTGCCATTTAGAAAAGGGGGAAATGTATGGGGAATTATGTGATGGTTTGTGCAATCTTTGTGTGCCTGCTTGCCTTGGCGTTGATCGCCCTGGCAAAGCCCTTGCAGGTATTCTGCAAATTAGGACTTTCTGCCATAGCCGGGGGCTGTGTCCTCTTTTTGGGAAAAAGCCTTGGGGCAGCCGTGGGGGTGAATGCTGCCACCTTGGCAGTTTCTGCCCTGCTGGGAATGCCCGGGGTGGCAGGGATGTTTGTCCTGAGCTTTTTACTGTAGGAGGATGACAAAAGTGTGGAAAAACGTCGATTTTCGACAAACCTTGCGATTTGACAATACTGGAAGAATGTGGTATCTTAAGTGTGTGGATAAGTTTGTGGATAACCACCACTTCCCTGTGTATAACACATGGTTATCCGCATGATCCGAAAGGAATTTGAACTCCTTTTACGATAAGAAAATGACCCCATTTCTTATCCTTTCTAAGCCCGCCTGCCCCGGCGGGCTTTTTTCGTGGGTCAACGAAGTTGACATTCTTCATTGCAATCGACTGCCGAAGAGCAGTTTTTTTATTTTTCTGCAATTTTAAGAGAAATTTCAAAAATTCCCGCCTATCTTATGCTATGATAAAGAAAAAGAAGAAAAGAGGAGAAAACTCCATGGAATTTTGGGAAAATCTGCGGATGCGGCTGGAAAACAGCGGTTTTCGCAAAGTGAGAAACAAAGAAAACTGGTATTGGCGGGCGGAAAACCCTGTATTGTATCTATTGTGCCTTCTGGATGGGGAGGAGGACGGCTGGAAAGAGGATCATATGACCTTTGCCGACTTCGGCAGGCGGATGGAGAAACGGCTGGAGGAATTTCACTGCACCCGTGTGGTTGCCCTATCCGTCCTTGTGGATAAAACAGAGGGGGATAAACCTGTGGATACTGTGGAAACAGGGGATATCTCCGGTTTCAATGCTTACGACGAAAAATTTTATCGCGTTTTCTGGCAGTTTTCGACAGAAAGCGGCAAGGTCACCGCAGGGAAACATCAGCCCGATCAATTGCTGGGCATCGAAAAGCTGCTTTCGGCGGCGGCAAAGGGAAAGGAACCGGAGGTACTTGTCCTCAGGGACAGCAAAGAACAGAAAAAGCCCGTTGCCACAGGGGCAATCTTCGCTGTCTGTGCGGTGTTGCTTTTGGTGACGATGCTTTCCGGCTATCGGGAGGAAATTTTGCTTTCTTTCGGCTTGAGCCGTGAGGGGATTCTTTCGGGGGAATATTACCGCTTTTTTAGCAGCATGTTCCTCCATGCAGGTATCCTGCATCTGGCGTCCAATAGTGTATACCTCTATTATTTCGGCGTGCGGGCGGAGCGGCTTTTGGGCACAGGGCGGTTTCTGGTGCTGTATCTGGTTTCGGGGCTTTGCGGCGGCCTATTGAGTGTGGCACTGGGCAGCGGCGGCATTTCCATTGGTGCTTCCGGTGCCATCTATGGTTTATTGGGGGCCATGCTCCTGCTGACCAAAAAACATGGTTCTCGCTATACAGGCATGAACTATGCTACGATGCTTCTGCTGGCGGCAACGGCCATCTGCTTTGGTTTTTTGGAGCCCGGTGTGGATAACATGGCGCATATCGGCGGTCTGCTGGGCGGTATGGCTGTCTTTGCCTTGCTTTTGCGGAAAAAATGAGGGAAATTGTGGACAACCTATGGATAACCTGTAAAGTTATCCCCAAAAATCCTGTGGATAAGGCATCGGTTATCCCCAGAAAAAATATGCAATACAAGATGAATATTATGATTTGCCGTAAAATCGGCATATTTTCAGTCGTTTCCTGAAGAAAGAGCGGAAGACCCCCTATATCTTGAGGGTGACATAATGAGTTATCCCCAAAATTTTTGTGGATAACCCCTATTGCTTGTGGATAACCCTGTGGGAAATGGGGAAAAAGGAGTGGTTATATGAAAACGATAAAAGAAATCCAAAATAAACTGCTGGAAGCGGTAAAACAATCGCCGTATAACGGGAAAACCCTTGTATTTGGAGAAGGCGCAGAATGTCCTGCGCTTATGATGATCGGCGAAGCCCCCGGCGGCGACGAGGAAAAGCAAGGACATCCCTTCGTCGGCAAGGCGGGGAAAAACCTGTCTGCTTTTTTGGAAGTGGTGGGCTTGAAACGGGAGGAAATTTATATCTCCAATGTGGTGAAGCTGCGCCCTACCAAGGAAAGCCCCAAAACGGGCAAGGCGGTGAATCGTCCCCCCTCTGCCGATGAGATCGCTTTTTTTCTGCCCTTTTTGCAGGAGGAGATCAAAGCCATTGCCCCGAAGGTCATTGTGACGCTGGGGAATGTGCCCCTGAAAGCAGTGACGGGGGAAAAGAAGGCAGTGATTGGGGATTACCATGGCGTTCCCATGCCTTTGGCAGATGGACGCATCCTTTTTGCCCTCTATCATCCTGCAGCAGTGATATATAATCGGGCGTTGCAGACGGTTTATGAGGAGGACTTGCTGAAATTGAAGGCTTTTTTACAGAAGGAGGGCTTGGCATGAAAACAGATCTGCAAAAAATTCCCTATGTGGGCAAGGCAACGGAGAAGGATTTGCTGCTGCTGGGGTTTGACAGCATTGCTTCTCTAAAGGGAGCCGATCCGGAGAAAATGTATCAGAAGGAATGTGAACTGAAGGGAGTCAGGATCGACCGATGTCAGCTTTATGTCTACCGTATGGCGGTCTATTATGCGGAAAACGAGGTACACGATCCCGAAAAGCTGAAATGGTGGAATTGGAAGGATTGAGATAGAAAAGGGGGATCGTATGCATCTGTGGGCATGGGAAGAAAATAATTACAAACAGAATCAAAAACGGAAAGGGCTTTGGACGGTGGCTGTCATTTGTTGGGCGGCGGCGTTGTGGCTGACCTATTGGGTGGAACATTCCTTATACGGAGGGATTGTTGAAACGAATACATTTACAATCCTTGGGATATCTATCGGTTTTTGCATTGGTCTGGGTCTGCGGAAAGCCATGGGCAAGGAGGAAAAACCCATGACGAAACGAGGAAAATGGATCATCGGAATCCTCGTAGCAGTATCTTTGGCGATCATCGTATGGAGTGCTGTATACCGAGGCATGGTGGTTTATATGACACAGCTGGTCTTTGTGCTGCTGCCGCTGTATTGGCCAGATCATGAGAAGAAAAAGGATATTGACAAAATTTCCATGTATGCCTGTACCCTGTTTTTTGCGGCGGTGTCGCTGGCGGCGGGTACATTGGCAGGAGGCTGCCTGACAGGAAATCAGACCACAGGACGGGCGGAAAAGACCATACAGGCGGAAGGCTTTACGGATGTGGAATATGTCTGCTGGATGTATGGCAGGTGGGTCTATCAGGATGCCGTAGAGAAGGATTTTTATGAAGAGAGCATGGCAAGGGAAAAGTATTATCTCTTCTCTGGCGAAAAGGATGGGGAAGCATGGCGCATCGTTATTGACCCCAAAGGCGGCGAGATCATCCTTGCGGCAACGGATGGGGAGGAACCGGAACTGGCAAATTGGATTTAAAGGAGGGGGGAAGGAATGGGATTTTTACAAAAAGACTGGGATTGGGAACAGACCGACCCTGTGCAGGGGGAAAAGAAGCTTGTGAAGAGCAGAAAAGGGCTTTGGGCGTTATCGCTTTTGGCTTTTGCCCTGTCCATGTTTGTGTTGTATCATGTGGAGCATACCATCTACGGAGAGATCATTGAGACAAATACCCTGACCTATGGGTCTATTATGGTTGGTATTATTTTGAATATCTACGAAGAGCCGCCGGAGCAGAAGCAGAAGTGGGAGTGGGCGAGAAGGCTTGTATTCCGTTTGATTCTGCTTTGGGGTGTGGCCATCGTCCTTTCTGCTTTGGTGACGATGGAACCACGGTTGTTTTTGACAGCGTTGCAAATGGCTTTTCTTTTGCCTGTTTATCTGGTATTGAGGACAAAAAAAGAACAGTTTCAACAGGAACGGGATGTGGTGATCTTATGGTCTATCTTTTTCATCAGTGTGCTGCTGGCAGCGGCTACCTTGGCGGTACCCTATTTGATGGGGATTACCACGACCGTACAGAAAGCCCAAGAGAGACTGACCCAAAATGGATATGAAGCCGTTTCCTATATCGGGCATGATGACCCTACATATCCCCTGATCCCGAAGGACATTCGCATGGACTTAGAAGAGAAAGAATTGAAATTTGATCTGTATCTTTTTGAGATGCGAAAAGATAAGATTCCTTGGGTTGCCGTGGTGAATCCCATGACGGGAGAAGTTCTGCGCTTGCAAACGAGAAAGGATGATATAGAGTCCTTCGATTCTATCATGCGGATAAAGGAACGAAATCGATAAAAGGGATTCGTCGAAATAAAACGGAAAAACACCAAGACTGTTGTCGAAAGCAGAGCAGACAAAAAAATACCTCCACGGCAATTTTAGTGATAACGTCTTTGCAGTGGAGGTATTTTTTGTTTGCGGGAATTTATCTTTTGGCAGTTATTTCAATCTTTCCCATTCTGCTTCCTTGAAGCCCACCAGAACGAAATCCTCCCCGATGATGAGGGGGCGTTTCACCAGCATGCCATTGGTGGCAAGCAGGGCAATCTGTTCTTCTTCGCTCATTTCCGGCAGCTTGTCCTTTAGCTGCATTTCTTTATACAGCATACCGCTGGTATTGAAAAATTTTTTCAGGGGCATACCGCTTTTTCCCCACCATGCCTTCAATTCCTCTGCTGTGGGGTTGTTTTCTACGATGTGTCTGTCCGCAAAGGGGATGTTGTTTCCTTCCAGCCAAGCTTTGGCTTTTTTGCAGGTGGTGCATTTGGGGTATTCCAAAAATAAAATGCTCATTTTTTCATTCCTTTCCATGATATTTTTTCTATTATAAACTTTTTGTGTTTTTTCTACAAGGAGTATTGTATTTTAAAAAAAACTGCGTTATCATACCAGTATAAAATGAAATTTATTACAGTCAATATAAAATAACACATTGAAAACCATAAGGAGGAAGGAACAAATGAAAATCGTCATCATCGAACCCTTGGGCATCACCCCCGAAAAACTGGAAGAAGCAACAGCAGCCGTAAAAGCAAGAGGTCATGAAATTGTGGCGTATGACACAAAGGAAGAAGACCAGGAAAAACTGGCGGAAAGAGGCAAGGACGCTGATATCATCATCATTGCAAATCAGCCTTTCCGCAAAAATGTCATTGAAAAATGCAAAAACCTGAAGCTGCTCTCCGTAGCATTCACAGGCGTTGACCATATCGATGTGGATTTCTGCAAGGAAAAAGGCATCTGCGTCTGCAACGCCGCAGGCTATTCCACCAACGCCGTTGCAGAGCTGGCTTTCGGCTTGGCAATCTCCGTACTGCGGAATATCCCTGCCTGCGACGCTGTTTGCCGTAAGGAGGGCACAAAGGCAGGTTTGGTTGGCGGCGAGCTGTTCGGCAAGACCTTTGGTGTCGTTGGCACAGGTGCCATTGGCGGTAAGGTTGCAAAAATCGCACAGGCTTTCGGCTGCAAGGTGGTTGCATACAGCAGAACGGTAAAACCCGAAATGCAGGGCGCAGGCATCGAATATATGTCTCTGGAGGATGTGCTGAAGGTCAGCGACATCGTTTCCCTGCACGTACCTTTGAATGATAAAACAAAGGGTCTGATCGGTGAAAAAGAGATCGCTTTGATGAAGAAAAATGCTATCCTGCTGAATACAGCCCGTGGCCCAGTGGTAGACAGTGAAGCATTGGCAAAGGCATTGAACGAAGAACGTATTGCCGGCGCAGGCATCGACGTATTCGAAATGGAACCTCCTGTGCCTGCGGATCATCCTCTGCTGCACAGCAAGCATACAGTGGTAACACCCCATGTGGCGTTTGCGTCCCATGAAGCCTTGTTCACCAGAGCGCAGATCGTTTCCGAAAACATCCTGAAATGGGAAGATGGCACACCTCAGAACATCATCTGCTAAAAAAACTCTTTTGAGGGTGAAACCCTCAAGAAAAAAATTAAGATTTCCGTAATTGACAGTGATACGGTAATTGTAGTACCGTTAAACTAGAAAATCGAGGAACAATAAAGGTCGGTTTTTACCGACCTTTTCTTTTTAAAGGAGGGAATCCCTATGAAATTTGGCTTTATCGGCGCAGGCAACATGGCAGGCGCCATCATCAAAGGTATGACCATCGGCACAAAGAGCTACGACGGAAAGGATATTACCATCACCAGCAAGACGGTGACCTCTGCGGCAAAGCTGGCGGAGGTCTGCGGTGCCAATGCGGTAACCACAGCGGCGGAGGTCGTAGCGGCCAGTGACGTTTTGGTGTTGGCAGTAAAACCCCATGTATTGGCGGCTGTTGTGCCTGCTTTGAAAGAGGAGATCGCGGCAAAGAACCCCCTTGTGGTTTCCATTGCGGCGGGGAAAACACTGGACTATCTGGCAGGCTTACTGCCAAAAGGGACGCCCATCGTCCGTGTGATGCCCAATATCAATGCGAAGATCGGCGCATCCACCTCCGGCTTGTGCGCCAATGCAATGGTAACGGAGGAACAGAAAGCCATTGTCAAAGGGATGTTCCAGACCATCGGCACCGTGGCAGAGGTGGAGGAAAGCCAATTTGATATTTTCTCTGTCATCGGCGGTGCGGCTCCTGCCTTTGCTTATATGTATATGGATGCGTTGGCTCGGGCGGCGGTGAAGGCAGGCATGCCAAAAAAGCAGGCTTTGGAGATTACAGCGGCAACGGTTTTGGGCAGTGCGAAAATGGTTTTGGAAAGCGGCGAGCATCCTTGGGCATTGGTGGATCAGGTTTGCTCTCCCGGCGGCACTACTATCGAAGGAGTAACCGCTTTGCAGGCAAACGGTCTGGAAAGTATGTTGGTGAAGGCCTTTGATGCCGTTCTGGAAAAGGATAAAAAAATCGCAGGCAAAAAATAAGCGAATTTGGAGGTGTTCCCCGTGAAAAAGGTATTTTTCATTTTACTCAGCACCTTATTGATGATGAACCCTGTGACCGCTTCGGCAAATTCCGCCCAGACCTATTTTCGGGGCATTTCCCCTACGGGCGCTATGATAACGGGGGAACAGTCTCCCCTCGTGGTGGAACAGGAGCGGCTCACCTTCGATTTACAGGAGTTTCCTTCGGAGTATTACAACGATTTGGAGGAATATCTGGCTTATACAGGCAAAGTCACGGCGGAATATACCTTCCATAACCCTGCCGATTACGATGTGACCGTGAAGCTGGCATTCCCCTTCGGGCAAACCCCTGATTATGGCTATAGCTACGATCCGGATACGGATCAACGGGTCTATACTGCCGATGGGGAAAAATATGATGTGGTGGTAGATGGGGTACCCATCGAAAAAACGGTGCGCCATACTTTGCTTTCCCCTGGAGAGGATTTTGAACTGGAAAAGGACTTGCCTCGGCTGATGGATGGGTATGCAGAGGATGCTTTTTGGAAATTCGATACCCCTGTGACAAAATACACCTATACCATCGATGGCATTGATGAGGAATTTGATGCGGCGAGATTGGGTTTTCAATGGAGCGGAGACGAAAATAAAACCAAGCTGATGCTGGTAGATCAATGCGGCGGGGAAGATACGGAGGAATTTGTTGCCGTGACCCGTTGGGTGGAAAATGGGGATACCATCGAATTGTATGTTTTTGGCGAGCCATTGGAACAGGAATTGGAATGGTTTTCCGAAAACGGCGCAGAGGATACGCCTTTTTCCTATACCTTGACCCTGAAAGAGACAGAAACCATGAACTTTCGAGAATTTGCTATGGCGAAATACTCCGAGGACAGCGGTATCCTTCCTTCCGACTGGTACAATGCCATGGTGGAAAGCCTGCGGAATGGTGAATGGAATTTTGGGATTCTCTGGGGTTTTGAATATGAGGGAACGGATCTTTCCAATGCGCTGCTGCGTTGGTATGAATATGAGATTACCGTACCCGCCGGCGGCACCATTGTGAATACGGTAACAGCCCCCATGTATCCTTCTGTGGATTTGGACTATAAACCGCCTGTCTATGAATATACCTATCTCCTTTCTCCTGCAAAGACATGGGCGAAGTTCGGCACGCTGGATATGGTGATAAATACCCCTTATTACATGACGAAAAGCGATAATAGGTTTTCCTTTGAAAAAACAGAAACCGGATATCAGGCTTTCTTTGATGGCTTGCCCGATGGAGAATTGGAATTTACTCTTTCAACAGAGGAAAAACCAAAGCCGCCTCTGTGGGACCGCCTGCAAAGGGTGAGATTGCTGGAAACGGTGGTCTTGTTTGTACTCGCTGCCATTTCCGTAAGGAAAGATAATGAAAGACAACAAAAAAATCGAGAACAGTAAAAAAGCTCGGCGTTTCAAGGAGTCTCTATAAAAAACAGAAAACCGAAAGAAATCTTTATCATCAAGATATCTTTCGGTTTTTCATTTTTATGTTTTGGGACATCTTCTAAATGCCGAGCTTTTCTTTTGTTTTAGAAGAATAATGCAAAATCATCGAATTTCCATGCGCCATCTTCCTTCAGCAGGGTGAAGCGGAATTCCTGTGTGGTGTAATCATCGGGTGTTTCGGGGGCTGTGTAGAAATATTCGCCATCATAGGCTTCGTTGCTGTTGGTGTAGTAAGCAGTTGCCTTGAGGTCGATCTCTTTTTCTGTTTCTCTTTCCAGTTCGAATACATGGCCTGCGTAGAAGATATTGGAGCCTCTGCCGCCGCCCAGGAAATACAGACCGCCATCTTCACCTTTGGCGAACATGATGTTGCCTTCACCCAAAATGCCGTTGGCTACGAAATCCTTTGTGAAATACTGTTCCAGGAATTTCTGGAAGTCATCATATGTTTTGAAGCGGCTGTCTGTGATCTTGTAGTATTCAAAGCCGTCTTTTTCGATCATGGTTTCTTCGTCATAGTCAAATTTGCCGAAGCTGATCTGGTTATAGATCTTGTAAGCCTCTGCGTACAGCTCCTGCAGGTCTGCATCCAGAGGGGGCAGGCTTTCATCTTCTACAGCGATGGTTGCTGCTACGGATTCTTCGGGTACATCTGTATTTGTGGGACCGCCGCAGCCGGAAAGTACGCTTGCGCCGATCATGGCACAGGTCATCAGGGTAACTAATTTTTTCTTCATAGGGGGATTCTCCTTTCAGTTTTCGTTTGCTTTTCAAATAAAATACTATCATAAAGTTTCTAAGAAAAAAAGGGGCTTTCGGAAATCGAAAGAAACTCTTAAGATATTATCCAAAAAATCGGGAAAAAAGACTGGTTTCATCAAAAAAGGACAGAGCATGAAAACTCTGTCCCTTTTTAGGGGTGTGGGGCGTTGGGTTACGCCCCGTATTTTGATTGGCTTGTTTGATCTATTTCCCTTGCCGAAAAGGCTTTTGGGGCTTTGCAAAATTACTGTTCAGCCAATTTTTTGTAGGATTCGTATTTTGCCTTGGCATTTTCTGCAGCTTCCTTCAGCAGCACTTCTGCTGTTTCGGGGAAGGTACGAACCAGGGAAGCGTAACGTACTTCGCCCATCAGGAATTCGTTGAAGTCCATGGTAGGTTCTTTGGAATCCAGAATGAAGGGGTTCTTGCCTTCTTTCTTCAGATCGGGGTTGTAACGATACAGGTGCCAGTAACCGGCTTCTACTGCCAGTTTTGCTTCCAGCTGTGCGTTTGCCATACCCTTGGAGATACCATGGTTGATACAAGGAGCGTAAGCGATGATCAGGGAAGGACCATTGTAAGCTTCTGCTTCTTTCAGAGCTTTGATCAGCTGTGCAGGGTTTGCGCCCAGAGCAACCTGTGCAACGTAGATATAGCCATAGCTCATTGCCAGCATACCCAAGTCTTTCTTTACGGTAGGTTTGCCGCCTGCTGCGAACTGTGCCACAGCGCCGATGGGTGTTGCTTTGGAGGACTGACCGCCTGTGTTGGAGTAAACTTCTGTATCTACTACCAGTACGTTTACGTCACGGCCGCTTGCCAGAACGTGGTCCAGACCGCCGTAGCCGATATCGTATGCCCAGCCGTCGCCGCCGTACATCCACATGGATTTCTTTGTCAGGTGTTCGCTGTTTTCCAGAATGAAGTCTTTCAGTTCTGCTGCTTCGCCTGTAACTGTCAGGTCTTTCAGAGCAGCGATCAGGGCACGGCTGTCTGCTTTGCTTCTGTTGCCGTTATTCCGGTTTTCCAGCCAAACCTCTGCTGCTGCAGCGAAGTCTGTGCCTGCTGTCAGTGCCAGCAGATCTTTTACTTTCATGGTCACACGGTCTCTCTGCTGTTCTACTGCCAGAACCATACCAACGGAGAACTGTGCGTTATTTTCAAACAGGGAGTTGCTCCATGCGGGGCCCCAGCCTTCTTTGTTTGTTGTGTAAGGTACGCAGGGTGCTGCTGCGCCCCAAGCCTGTGTACAGCCTGTTGCGTTTGCCAGATACATTCTGTCGCCGTAAAGCTGTGTCATCAGTTTTGCGTAAGCTGTTTCGCCGCAGCCTGCACATGCGCCGGAGAATTCCAGCAGAGGCTGTTCGAACTGAGAGCCCTTTACGCTGAATTTATCCATAGGGTTCTTCTTATCGGACAGAGACAGGGAGAAGTCCCAGTTAGGCTGTTCACTCATCTGTGTATCCAGAGGCTTCATGGTCAGTGCTTTTTCTTTTGCAGGACAAGCCGTTACGCAGACACCGCAGCCCTGACAATCCAGAGGGTCGACCTGGATACGGAATTTGTAGTTCTTGATTTCGCCTACGCCGTTTGCATCCAATACCTTGTAGGATTCGGGAGCCTTTGCAGCTTCTTCCTCTGTCAGCAGGAAAGGACGGATGGCAGCGTGAGGACATACGTAAGAACACTGGTTACACTGGATACATTTTGTTGCATCCCATTCGGGAACGTCGATGGCAACGCCGCGTTTTTCGTAAGCGGATGTGCCCAGGGGAACGGTGCCGTCTTCTCTGCCTGTGAATACGGAAACGGGCAGCAGATCGCCTTTCAGTGCGTTCATGGGTACCATCAGTTTTTCAACGTATTCGGGCAGTACAGCCTTGATTGCTTCTTTGTCAACGTCTTTTGCATCTTTCCAGCTTGCGGGAACGTCGATCTTTGTCAGACCGGTCAGACCTGCGTCTACAGCAGCGTAGTTCATGTTGACAACCTTTTCACCCTTTTTGCCGTAGGATTTTACGATCGCTGCTTTCATGTAGTTGACAGCATCGTCAACGGGGATGATATTTGCCAGTTTGAAGAATGCGGACTGCAGGATAGCATTTGTTTTGTTGCCCAGACCGATTTCTTTCCCGATCTTGATGGCGTCGATGGTGTAGAAGTTGATGTTGTTGTTTGCGATATATCTCTTTACATCAGCGGACAGGTGATGATCCAGTTCTTCTGCGTTCCAAGCGCAGTTCAGCAGGAAGGTACCGCCGGGTTTGATTTCGGAAACGATATCATATTTTTCCATGTAGGACTGGTTGTGGCAGGCAACGAAGTCTGCTCTTGTTACCAGATAGCTGGAACGGATGGGTGTGTCACCGAAACGTAGGTGAGAACGGGTGATACCGCCGGATTTCTTTGTGTCATATTCGAAATAAGCCTGTGCATATTTGTCTGTATGGTCACCGATGATCTTGATGGAGTTTTTGTTTGCACCAACAGTACCGTCGGAACCCAGACCCCAGAATTTGCAGGCTACTGTGCTCTTGTCAGCCAGATCGGGTTCTGCGCCCACTTCGATGGAGGAATTGGAAACGTCATCAATAATACCAACAGTGAAGTGGTTTTTCTGTGCGCCCTTCATGTTGTCGAAAACAGCAACGATCTGCGCAGGTGTTACGTCCTTGGAGGACAGACCATATCTGCCTGCCAGAACCTTTGCTGCTCTGCCTGTTTCGATCAGTGCGGAGCAAACATCTTCATACAGAGGTTCGCCCAAGGCACCGGGTTCTTTTGTTCTGTCCATCACTGTGATGACTTTCACAGATGCGGGCAAAGCTGCCATGAAGTGCTTGATGGAGAAAGGACGATACAGATGAACCTGCAGGAAGCCCACTTTTTCGCCTTTTGCTGTCAGGTTTTCTACTACTTCCTGGGCTGCGCCTGTAACGGAACCCATAGCTACGATAACGTGTTCTGCGTCAGCAGCACCATAGTAGTTGAACAGCTGATAGTTTCTGCCTGTGATCTTGTTGATTTCGTGCATATATTCTTCTACGATTTCAGGCAGGCGTGTGTAGAAAGGTGTACATGCTTCTCTGTTCTGGAAGAATACGTCGGGGTTCTGAACTGTGGAACGCTGTACGGGATGTTCGGGGTTCAGGGCGTTCTTTCTGAATTTCTTCAGAGCGTCCTGATCTACCAGTTTTGCCAGATCATCGTAGTCCATTACTTCGATCTTCTGCAGTTCGTGGGAAGTACGGAAACCATCGAAGAAGTGGATGAAAGGTACGGAGCCTTTGATTGCGGACAGGTGAGCAACACCGGCCAGGTCCATAACTTCCTGTACGGAAGCGGAGGACAGCATTGCGCAGCCGATCTGACGGCAGGCCATAACGTCGGAATGGTCACCGAAGATGGAGAAGGCATGGGTACCTACTGTTCTGGATGCTACGTGGAATACACCGGGTTTCAGCTGACCGGCGATACGATACATCGGGGGGATCATCAGCAGCAGACCCTGAGATGCTGTGTATGTAGTTGCCAGAGCGCCGGATTCCAGGGCACCGTGCATAGCACCGGCAGCACCTGCTTCGGATTCCAGCTCCAGCAGACGTACGGTCTGACCGAAGATGTTCTTTTTGCCATTTGCGGACCAGCTGTCAACGTGTTCCGCCATGGGGGAAGAAGGGGTGATGGGGTAAATGGTAGCTACTTCTGTAAATGCGTAGGAGACATACGCAGCAGCTTCATTACCATCCATGGTTTTCATGATTTTCGTGTTCATGGAATCGAACTCCTTTCATAAATATAATAGAGATAATGTTATCTGTTTCAAATCGATGTATCTGATCTTTTTATGATACATTGCGATACAAGGAATTGCTATCTTTTGTATAATTTCATGTTAGAATATTTGATTTTTATTGTCAATGATATCTGAAAAAAAGTGCATGTATTTTGTGTACAAAATAAAATACAGGACAAATTGCATTAAAAATAATACAGAATAAAATGTTTTTTTGGAAAAACAATGACCTTACGGAAGAAACAAGGAAAAGAAGTCAGAAAATGTATTTTTTTTTGATACAAAACAGGGGTGAAGAAAAATGGAATTGGCGAAGATTCGATTTTTAGAAAAAGGGGAGGAAGCGATCCTGCCCAAATGGGCAAAGCTGCTGCCCAAGTCGTGGGGGTATCTGGAAAAACACAGACCCTATCGGCTGGAACGGGATGCCGATGGTATCCTTGGCATTTTGCAGGTGCAGCGGGAGGGGGCACTGTCCGCCCCTTGGAGAAAAGGTGCCCTGTCCCTTCTGGAGGCACTGGAAGGGGAAGGGGTTTGCATCATCGTTCCCTCGGCAGAGGGGGAATTTCCCAGGGAACGTCTGCCCTTTGCGGAGGGACGGAGATTGGCAACGCTGTTTGCCTTTGAGGGAGCGGCAGAAGCACTTCGGAGACAGGGGAAAAATCCCGAGGAATGTACGTATCTGTTAGCAGGGGGAGATCCGGGCATGTGGCAGGCAGCCCTTTCTTCCATGGGCAATGAGGTGAACCATTTGGCTATTTTTACGCAGGAGCCGGATGCGGCAGAGGAGATCGTTCGGGAATTATATATGGAACGGGGCTTGGTGGCGGAGGTCTTTTCCTCTCCGAAAAATCCCACTTTTGCGGAAGCGGATGCCATCCTTTCCTGTGGCATGGAGCAGCGTTCTTTGGAGCATATTCTGAAAAAAGGGGCTTTCTGGCTGGATTTGGCAGGAAACCGTCCCATGCTGCGCCGACTGCAGCAGCTGCGTCCCGATGTTTTTGCGGCGGAGGGATTCTTTTTCCATGTGACCCTTGGGGAGGGGGAAAAGCAGATGGAAGGCAGAATGGCGGAGGCGGAGGCATTTTTGCAGTGCAGCAATTTCCGCCAGAGCTGGAGCGTTCCCCTGGCAGAGGTGGAGCGGGATGTCCTCCTTTTTGAACTGCGAGAACGGGGCTTTGCCGTTTCGGGGTTTTCTGCGTTCGGAAAACGGGTGAAGATTCGGAGAAACCCTTGATTTTATAAGGAAAGTATAAGGAAAAACATTGACAATCCAATGGACGTACCTTATAATATATCAATAGTTTTGACGGAGGGTTGTAATACCCTCCATTTTTCCTTGTCCAAAAGCAAGGAATATTAAATGAGAATAGAATGAGGAGTGACACATCCATGACAGAAAAGAAAGTTGTTTTGACTTATGAAGGTCTGAAAAACATGGAAGCGGAACTGGAAAACCTGAAAACAGTCCGCAGAAAAGAGGTAGCAGAAAAAATCAAAGAAGCCAGAGGTCAGGGTGACCTTTCCGAAAATGCCGAATATGACGCTGCAAAAGAAGAACAGGCAGAGATCGAAGCACGTATCGTTCAGCTGGAAAAAATGCTGCGCAATGCGGAAGTGATCGATGAAGAAGGCGGCGCAAAAGATACCATCAGCCTGGGTACGACAGTCACACTGTTGGATGTGGAATTCGAGGAAGAAATGGAATATACTATTGTTGGTTCTGCGGAGGCAGACCCTATGAACGGCAGAATTTCCAACGAATCTCCCGTTGGCATGGCGCTGCTGGGGCATAAAAAAGGCGATAATATCAGCATCGAAACACCCGACGGCGAAGTTATTTTCAGAGTGCTGAGATTCACAAAATAAGATATAAAGGAAACAAAGGACGCACACGGATAGGAGGAAGTAACGTGGCAGAAGAAATCAAAGAAGTTCAGGAGCTGACACAGCAGGAACTGAGCGAACAGAACAGAATCAGAAGAGAAAAACTGGCACAGATGCAGGAAGAAGGCAAAGACCCCTTCCAGATCGTAAAATATGACGTAACACACCACAGCGAAGAGATCAGAGCGAACTATGATGCCCTGGAAGGCAAGGATGTCTGCATTGCCGGCAGACTGATGAGCAAACGTATCATGGGGAAAGCATCCTTCTGCAATATCCAGGACAGAGATGGCCTCATGCAGTCCTACGTAAGCAAAAACGACATCGGTGAAGAAGATTACGCTGCATTCAAAAAATATGATATCGGCGATATCATCGGGATCAAGGGCTTTGTTTTCAAAACAAAAACAGGGGAGATTTCCGTACACGCAAAAGAAGTGGTACTGCTTTCCAAGAGCCTGCAGGTACTGCCCGAAAAATTCCATGGTCTGAAAGACCAGGAGCTGCGTTACAGACAGAGATACGTTGACCTGATCGTAAATCCCGAATCCAGAGATACCTTCATCAAGCGTTCCAAGATCATCACAGAAATCAGAAGATTCCTGGACAGCAAGGGCTTCCTGGAAGTGGAAACACCCGTCCTGCAGACCATCCCCGGTGGTGCTTCCGCAAGACCCTTCATCACACATCATAACACACTGGATATCGATATGTACTGCCGTATCGCTCTGGAACTGCCCTTGAAGAGACTGATCGTAGGCGGCTTCGAACGTGTATATGAAATTGGTCGTGTATTCAGAAACGAAGGCATCTCCGTTCGTCATAACCCTGAATTCACCCTGATGGAACTGTATCAGGCATATACAGACTATAATGGTATGATGGATATTACAGAAGAAATGTTCCGTACCGTAGCACAGAACGTTCTGGGTACTACAAAGATCACTTACGGCGGCTATGACCTGGATCTGGGTCAGCCCTTCGCAAGAAAAACAATGGTTGACGCTGTAAAAGAATTCACAGGCGTTGATTTCGATCAGGTAAAAGATACAGAAGAAGCAAAGGCACTGGCAAAAGAAAAAGGTGTGGAATTTGAAGATCGTCATGTAAAAGGCGATATCCTGAACCTGTTCTTCGAAGAATTCGTAGAAAAGAACCTGATCCAGCCTACCTTTATCATTGACTACCCCGTTGAAATCTCTCCTCTGACAAAGAGAAAACCCGATAAACCCGAATTTACAGAAAGATTCGAGCTGTTCATCGTGGGCAGAGAATATGGTAATGCATACTCCGAACTGAATGACCCCATCGACCAGCGTTCTCGTTTCGAATATCAGGAATTCCTGCGTGAAAACGGCGACGACGAAGCAAATATGATCGATGAAGACTTCCTGACAGCTCTGGAATATGGTATGCCCCCTACAGGCGGTCTGGGCGTAGGGATTGATAGATTTGTAATGCTGCTGACAGAATCCGTTTCTATCAGAGACGTTATCCTGTTCCCTACAATGAAACCAATCAACGAATAAACCCTTGATTTTACTGGGTTTCTGAGAGTTCAGAATCATACATCGGGTAATACCCTGCTAAAAAAGGGCACCTTTCATCTTTTTAGATGAAAGGTGCCCTTTTTTGGTGCAAAATGATGAAAAGTTTAATAAATCGAATTTTTTGTTTATTTTCACTTGCATTTACGGATAATTGCAGTATAATGTTCTGAGTTTAATAAAAAATACTCAAAAGTTTACTGATACTAAAACAAGGGAGATGGCGGATATGGAAATAGGCAGGAAGATCAAACGACTGCGCATACAAAAGGGGCTGACGCTGGAAGAGCTGGCCAGCCGCAGCGAACTGACGAAGGGGTTCCTTTCCCAGCTGGAAAGAGACTTGACTTCTCCCTCCATTGCTACCCTGAATGATATCGTGGAGGCCCTAGGCAGTTCCCTAGCGGAATTTTTCAAGGAGGAAGAACAGGAACAGCTGGTTTTTCGAAAAAAAGACTTTTTCGTGGATGAAAAAGAAAATTATACGATCCACTGGATCGTTCCCAATACCCAGAAAAACGAAATGGAGCCGATCCTATTGGAATTGCCCCAGGGCAACGAATCCTTTGGGATGGACCCCCACAGCGGCGAGGAATTCGGCTATGTGCTGGAGGGCACAGTGACGCTGATCAATGGAGAAGAAAAATTCACCGTGCATAAGGGAGAGACCTTTTATCTTTCCGGCAAGCGGAGACATTATTTGAAAAATGAAAAGAAAACAACGGCGAAGGTGCTCTGGATCTCCACACCGCCTTTGTTTTGACTAGACCATAGGAGGAAATGATGAAGAAAAAACTCATTCAGTTCAAAAACATCGTAAAAAGCTATGAAGACGGCAAGGTCGTTTTAAAGGGCATCAATCTGGATATTTATGAAAATGAATTTGTGACGCTGCTGGGTCCCTCCGGCTGCGGCAAGACCACATTGCTGCGTATTCTGGGCGGCTTTCTAAACCAGGATGAAGGGCAGGTCATCTTCGACGGGGAGGAAATCTCTAATGTGCCCCCCTATAAAAGAGAGGTCAACACCGTATTCCAAAAATACGCCCTGTTCCCTCATATGAATGTATATGATAATATCGCTTTCGGTCTGAAGCTGAAAAAAGAACCCAAAGACATCATCGAGCAGAAGGTCAAACGTATGCTGAAGCTGGTAAATCTGGAGGAATATGCCGACAGAAGCGTGACAGCCATGTCCGGTGGGCAGCAGCAGCGGATCGCCATTGCCCGTGCCCTGGTGAATGAGCCCAGCGTTTTGCTGCTGGATGAACCCCTCGGTGCTTTGGACCTGAAGCTGAGAAAAGAAATGCAGCATGAACTGAAAAAGATCCAGCAGGAGGTGGGCATCACCTTTATTTACGTTACCCACGACCAGGAAGAGGCCCTGACCATGTCCGATAAAATCGTTGTCATGAAAGAAGGCGAGATTCAGCAGATCGGCACCCCTACAGATATTTATAATGAACCCGTCAATGAATTTGTTGCCAACTTCATTGGCGAAAGCAATATTATCGAAGGTATGATGATCGATGATTATAAGGTCGTATTTGAAGGCAGACGCTTCGATTGTGTAGACAAGGGTTTCAATAAAAATGAAGTGGTGGATGTTGTCATCCGCCCTGAGGATTTGGATATCGTTCCCAGAGGACAGGGCAAGCTGAAAGGTGTAGTCAAATCTGTCCTGTTCAAAGGCGTTCACTATGAGACGATGGTGGAAACAAAGGTGGGTACGGAGATCACTGTAAAAATGATGGTTTCCAACGACAGACCTGTGTATAACGAGGCTGCCAATGAAAAAATGTCCGCCAACGACTTCTATCTGGATGTGGAGGACGTGGAAGAACTGGATGAAGCCACCATCATCGCCCGTGCCGATGCCCAGGCATGGAACCCCGATGCTGATGAACTGATCTCCATCAAAGAAGTGGATTATGAGATCAAAAAGGAAAACGGCAAATATCCCGTAACCTTCTCCACAGCGGCAGGCACCTCCGTAACGGTCAATATGATCGTAAAGGACGAAAACCGTGTGACCAGTGTGGAAAATGAAGAAGAGATTTTTGCGGTGAACTTCTTCAAAAAAGCAGATGAAATTCAGGAATCTATCGCCTTGGAAACAGACCTGAAAACATGGGCAAATGCCTCCGCCTGGAGCTTGGAGGACGGTACAGCCGTGGAAATTTCCGATGTCAAATATGATTTTAACCCGGAAACGATCACACCCGGCGTATATGATGTGACATTTGCCACAAAGGGGTATGAATATAAGATCGATACAACGGACAAGTTCGAAGTGGGTGACGAAGTGGGCCTGATGTTCCAGCCCGAAGATATCCATATCATGTCCAGAGAACAGTATTAAGGAAGGGGGCGCAGCGCATGCGGCAATTTCGCAATATGATCTATCCTTATGTGGGCTGGCTGGCTGTTATGGTGGTCGTCCCCATGCTGATGATCTTATTATATGCTTTTACAACGGCAGGCAATGAAGTGACTACCTTCCGTTTTACATTGGATAACTTCGTTCGTTTCCTGACGGATGCAGTTTTTCTGGATGTTTTGAAACGCTCCCTCCTAATCGCCGTGGCGACAACGATCATCTGTGTGATTTTTGGCTATCCCATCGCCTATGTGATCGCCAAAGGGCCCGAACGGAGCGGCTTTTTCTGGATCATGCTCATCACTTTGCCTACCTGGATCAATATGTTGGTGCGTACCTATGCATGGGTGGGCATTTTGCAGGATGATGGTCTCTTGAACGGCTTTTTGGGTCTGTTCGGCATTGGGCCTTTCCATATGATCCATACCACCTTCGCCGTGGTTCTGGGCATGGTCTACAACTTTGTGCCTTTTATGATCCTGCAGATTCATGCTTCTCTGGCGAAGATGGACAGAAGCCTGATTGAAGCGGCAAATGACTTGGGGGCAAATCCGGTGCAGAGCTTTCTGCGGGTCACGCTGCCCTTGTCCCTGCCGGGGGTTTTGAGCGGCATCACGTTGGTGTTCCTGCCTGCGGTTTCCAGCTTCTTCATTCCGAAACTGCTGGGCGGCGGTCAGTATGTACTGGTGGGTAACGTCATCGAGACCCAGTTCCTGACCAGCGGCGACTGGAACTTCGGTTCTGCCATCTCCCTGATTATGGCAGTCATTATCATGCTGTCTATGTGGCTGACCCGCAAGGTGGATACAGACCCTGCGGCAGGCGGAAAGGGGGCGTAAGGAATGGATAACAACAAAAAAACAGGCATTGGCGGCAAGATTCTGCTGGCATTGACGATGGTTTTCTTCTATCTGCCCATCCTGTATATCATCGTATTTTCCTTCAATGATTCCCGCTCCCTGACAAAGCTGGGGGGATTTTCCCTGCGGTGGTATGAAAAGATGTTTGCGGACAGCACTATGATGGAGGCTGTGGTTTATACCATCGTGATCGCCCTTTTGGCGACCATCATTTCCACCATTGCCGGTACGTTGGCGGCCATTGGTCTGTCCCGTTCCCGTAAGGTGCTGAGAAATATCGTGGAACAGGTGAATAACCTGCCCATCATGAATCCGGAAATCGTAACAGCCATCGGGCTTTTGATGTTCTTTAGTGCCATTGGCATCAAAAAGGGCTTCCTGACTTTGCTTTTGGCTCATATCATGTTCTGTACGCCCTATGTCATGCTGTCCGTTTCCCCGAAGCTGCGGTCTTTGGACCCCAATCTGGCGGATGCGGCATTGGACCTGGGGGCAACTCCTATCCAGGCACTGACCAAAGTCATCGTGCCCCAGATCATGCCCGGTATCGTTTCCGGTGCGTTGATCGCATTTACCATGAGCTTTGACGATTTCATCATTTCCTATTTCGTCACAGGCAATGGGGTGCAGAATATCTCTATTTTGGTTTATACCATGAGCAAACGCATCAACCCTTCCATCAATGCCCTTTCCACGCTGGTGATCCTGCTGATCACAGTGGGGCTGATTTTAGCCAATGTGGTGCCCATCCTCAAGGAAAAGAAAGAGGCTATGGGCAAAAGCGGCGGCAAAAAAGGGATTGCCCTGGGTCTGGCAGGCATCATCGCGCTTTCTGTACTGGGCATCATCGGGTTTGGCGGCAATTCCAAAATGGACGCAGTGGCGAAATATGGCTCCGATACCCTGAAGCTGTATAACTGGGGCGAATATATGGGAGAAAATCTCATCAATGATTTCCAGAAGGAATTTGGCGTAAAGGTCATCACGGAATATTTTGATTCCAATGAAATGATGTATACCAAGCTGCAGGCCGGCGATTCCTATGATGTGCTGGTGCCTTCTGATTATATGATCCAGCGTATGATGAACGACGATATGCTGCAGGAACTGGATCATTCCCTGCTGCCCAACCTGAGCGAGCTGGCAGAAGGGGTACAAAACTTGCCCTATGACCCTAATAACAGCTATTCCGTGCCTTATTTCTGGGGCAGCGTGGGTATCGTGTATAACCATAACAACGTAGACCCTGCCGTAGTGGAAGCACAGGGCTATGAGATCCTGCGGAATACGGATTATAAAGGCAGGATTTATGTATACGATTCCGAGCGAGATTCCTTCATGATGGCTTTGAAAGCCTTGGGCTATTCTATGAACACGGAAAACGAAGCAGAGATTCAAGCGGCTTATGAATGGCTGTTGGATATGAATAACACCATGGAGCCTGTTTATGTGACGGATGAGGTAATTGATGGCATGATTACCGGCAGTAAAGATATCGCAGTGGTTTACAGCGGCGATGCCACCACGATTTTGGAAGAAAATGAAGACATGAGCTTCTGGATGCCCAAGGAAGGCACGAACCTGTGGAGCGATGCTATGGTCATCCCTGCCAATGCGGAAAATCCTCTGCTGGCCCATGAATTTATCAATTATGTGCTGACCTACGAGGCGTCTATGGACAATTCCCAATATGTGGGCTATACCTCTTCCAATCAGGAGGTTTTGGATGAGCTGAGCGGTGAAGAGGGGCTGTATGCGGAAAATGAAGCCTATGTGCCCCGTGCCGGCTATGAAAAGGACGAGGTATTCGAGGATAATCCTGTACTGAAGAAGACACTGGCTGAGCTTTGGATCAAGGTAAAGGCGGCGAAGTAAAAGACCTTGGGGGCGTTGCCCCCAATTCCCCCACGAGGGGAATCATTCCCCTTGCAGGGTTTGGGACGGCGTCCCAAGAAAAAGAGGTGATGTGATGCTGAAAGAAAAACTGGAAGAAATGCGCGAAAAAAACGGCAGACCCCCTTTGGTCTGCTTGGGCAACAGTCCGGAAGCCAAGGCACAATGGCTGTCTGCCGGCGGTGTGGCGGGGCATATGCTCTGTGATTCTCAGGTGAACGCCATTTTGATGACCGGGGCAGCTCTGCCGGAGGATTTGGCTTTCGAGGGCACATTAGCGGAATTTATCCGCTTGTTCCCTGTCCATAACGCAGAAGAAAGCAAAAAACAGGTGAACCGCTTTCTGGAAGGCGGCGTTGCCCAATGGACACCAGAAACACCAGAAGGCTTAGATGGTTGGGAATTTTTCACCTGCCGGGTGGCTGTCTTGGGCTGCTGTGTAGGAGAATATCTCTCTGTTTTGAATAAAAAAGACGCATAAGAGTAGGGTGTCGACAATGTCGACACCCTTTTTTATACGAAGAAATCGCTCAAAACCTTGATGAACAGCAGTACAATGACGATCATCAGCATCTTGCGGATGACCTTCGCACCTTTTTTGATGGCTACCCCGGAGCCTAGATAATTGCCCAGGATATTAAAAGCCGCCGCAGGAACAGCCACGGCCCAATAGACTGTTCCTGCCAGAATGAACACCACCAGAGAGGCATAGTTGGATGCCAGATTCAGGAATTTGGCGTTGCCCGTTGCCGTCCGCATATCGTATTTCAGGATGAGGCAGAAGGCAATGAGGGCAAAGGTGCCTGTGCCGGGGCCGAAAAGCCCGTCATAGAAACCCACCAAGGAGCCGATGAAAAAGGCAAGGGCATATTTTTTGCCTTTGGTAAAGGTATGGGAACGGTTTTCGCCGCCCATGTTTTTATTTGCCAGAGTCATTACGGCAACGATAGGCAGGATTACCAACAGCATGGTCTTTAGGGTCTGCTCGTTTAAAAACAGGACGATCCTTGCCGCAATGGCAGAGCAGAGGAATGCCCCTGCCGCCGCCATCAGCCCTACGGGGATATCGACCATTTTATTGCGGTAATAGCGGAGGGTGGCGATGGAGGTGCCACAGGCCGCCGCAAATTTGTTGCAGGCATAGACCATGTGCATGGGCAGGCCGCTGAGCATATAGGCAGGCAGAGAAATGAGCCCACCGCCGCCGGCGATGGAATCCAGAAATCCCGCCAGAAAGCTGGCGATCATCAGGAAAATGAAGCTTTGGGTGGAAATGATCAGATCAAGCATAGAGGTACCTCATAAATTTCTTTTTTTCTTTTGTCATTTTTTTACCGCTTTATTATAGTATGCTTTTTTTCGGCTGTCCACCTTCATTTGAAAAGCCTTTCCCTGCTTTCCAAGGCTCTGGTATAACAGGTACAGATATAGGTATCATAGGTTTCGGCATCGGGAATATCGTGGGTCTTTCGCCATGCGTCCAAGACCAACGCTGTCTGATAGAGCAGCTGTTCGCAGTTGGGGTATTCCTCCAGTTTCTTCTTTGCCCAGGAAAATACATGGGCGTAAGGCTCTGTTTTCAGTTTTTCATTTAATTCCAGGATGAAAAGAGAGATTTCCTCCGCAGTCAATTCCTCATGGAAGGAAAACAGGGTATCTGGACTGATTTCTAGCAGACGGCAGATGGGAGTGATCAGGGCGATATCCGGCATAGAATTTCCGTTTTCCCATTTATTTACCGCAGGAGCGGTCACCCCAAGGCGATTTGCCATTTCCTCCTGTGTTAGATTTTTTTCTTTTCTGTATTTTCGAATGATTTCTCCAATTTTCATGGAAAAGACCTCCTTTATTGGATTTTGCATCGGCCTTTGCTGTTTCCATCATAGCAAAGGAGGAGAACATACACAACTGAGCGATTGTTAAGGATAGAGAAAGAAAATTAACTGTCATTCAATTTACAAATATATTGCAAAAGAAAAAGCAGACTTCCCGCTGAATAGCAATCAGAAGTCTGCCAATTTTTCATTTCTCCGCTTCTAACGGATATCATTTTACTTCAATCAATTCATATTCCCTTGTGCCATAGCCCAGAGCGGCGGCAGCTTCAATGGTATGCACACCGTTTCTGGATTCAATCCGTTCGATGAGGTGGCTCTTGCCGGCGTCATCGGACTGATACACCAGATCCAGACAAGCCTGATCGATGGCGATAGGGTCCAAAGAAACCAGAATACCGATATCGCCCATGCAGGGGTCTTTCGCAGGGGCGCAGCAATCGCAGTCCACGGACATATTCATCATGACATTGACATAAACGATTTCGCCTTTGAAATAGTCCACGATGGAGCCTGCCGCATCCGCCATTGCTTCCAGGAAGGAATCATGGTCTGCTGTCCAGATCTTTTCCGGTTCGCCTGCGCCATGGATATAGGCCTTGCCGAAAGAAGAAGCAACGCCGATGGAAAGCTGCTTCAAAGCGCCGCCGTAGCCCCCCATGGGGTGTCCTTTGAAATGGGACAGCACTAGCATGGAATCATAGTTTGCCAGATTTTTGCCAACGAAGTTTTTCTGGATCATTTTGCCCTTGGGGATAGGCAGTTCCAGATCGGGACCTTCCGCATCCAGCAGATCTACCTTGAAATATTCGCTCCAGCCGTGGTTTTTCAGCAGTGCCACGTGCTTTTCTGTGGTATTTCTCTGGCCTTCATAGGCGGTGTTGCATTCTGTTACTGTACCCTGCACATGGTCGATGATGGGCTTCCAGAAGGGGGGACGCAGGAAATTCTGATTGCCTGCTTCACCGGAATGTACCTTGATGGCAACGTTCCCTTTCAGTTCCTTGCCTGCCAGTTTGTATAATTCCAAAACTTTTTCCGGAGAGATTTCTCTGGAAAAATAAACTTTTGCGCTCATAAATATGACCTCCTTACGGGTTTGATTTTGTTTTATGTTTTAATAGTATCAAAGGAAAGAGATTTTCGCAAGAGAACAGAAAAAAACTGCCCCATTTTTGGGGCAGTTCCGTTTCAATTTTTTGAAATTCAGATGAAAAGTATCATCGACATTATTCCTTGCCGTTCCAGCAATAGGTGCATACCTTTTCTTTGGGCAGACCAATGGCTTCCAGCAGACCTTCCAGGGACTGATAGCCCAAAGAGGAGAAGCCGAATTTTTCACAGATGGATTTCAGCATGCACTGGCCTCTTTCTGTGGAAGCATCTGTATATTCATCCAGATGGGCATCGCCGGCAATGCCTTCCAGTTCATGGATGATGCGGCGAGCCAGCAGGTCATCTTCGGAGCCCTTGCTGGTGAAGTTCAGGAATTTGCAGCCATACATGATGGGAGGGCAGGCGGACCGCATATGTACTTCCTTGGCATGGGAATGATACAGGAAATCTACGGTTTCTCTCAGCTGTGTGCCGCGGACGATGGAGTCGTCTACGAACAGTAGCTTCTTGCCTTCGATCAGTTCGGGTACGGGGATCTGTTTCATTTTTGCCACACGGTTACGGATCTTCTGGTTGGCAGGGGTGAAGGAACGGGGCCATGTGGGGGTATATTTTACGAAGGGACGGGCATAGGTCTGACCGCTCTGGTTTGCGTAGCCCATGGCATGGGGCACACCGGAATCGGGGATGCCTGCCACATAGTCTACATCGGGCAGTGTGCCGTTGATTGCTTCATCACGAGCCATGATCTCGCCGTTTTTATAACGCATCACTTCTACGTTAACGCCTTCATAGTTGGAGTTGGGGTAGCCATAGTAGCTCCACAGGAAAGCGCAGATTTTCATATCTTCCCCTGCAGGCTTCAAGGTTTCATAGCCTTCGGGGGTGATCTTTACGATTTCACCGGGGCCCAATTCATATTCATTTTCATAGCCCAGCTTCTGATAAGCGAAGGATTCGAAGGAAACGCTGTAGCCTTCTTCGTCCTTACCGATCAATACGGGCAGTCTGCCCAGGTTATCTCTGGCAGCGATGATCGCGTCGTCCTCTGTTAAGATCAGCAGGGTGACGGAGCCTTTGATGGCCTCCTGCGCATATTTGATGCCGCTGATGAGGTCTTCCTTCTGGTTGATGAGGGAAGCGATCAGCTCTGTTTCGTTTACTTTGCCGGAGGAAAGGGACATGAACTGATGTCCTTTGTTGAATTCTGTCTGGATCAGTTCTTCTGCGTTATTGATGGCACCGATGGTGGTGATGGCATACATACCCAGATGGGAACGTACCAACAGGGGCTGAGGGTCGGAATCGCTGATGCAGCCGATGCCTGCGCAGCCTTCAAAATCATGCAGGTCGTCTTCGAATTTTGTACGGAAAGGTGTGTTTTCAATGTTGTGGATCTGACGCTGGAATCCTTTTGTTTTGCTGTGGAGCGCCATACCGCCTCTTTTTGTACCCAGATGAGAATGATAGTCTACGCCGAAGAAGATATCCAGTACGCAGTCCTGCTTGGAAGTTACGCCAAAAAAGCCGCCCATGATGTGCCTCCTTATATCTGATAAAAAGTTGATAGTGTTTGGATTTTGTGGGAATATTCCCAACTATCTTATTTTAAATGAAAAAAAAGGCGAATACAAGAGCAAATGGCACCGGGGCATGGCGAAAAAGCCGTCGAAAAAAAGTGGTTTTTCGTCAAAATGTCGGGGAGTGTGCTTTTTGCACAAGAAAAAAGTGTTGAAATATAAGATTTCAACACTTTATCTGTCCCCGACGGGATTCGAACCCACGACCTACCGCTTAGGAGGCGGTTGCTCTATCCTGCTGAGCTACGGAGACATAGGAAAGCGGCAGACCGTTTGCACGAGTCTCCGCTTATCATTTTTATTTTCTTACTGCAGTCTTTCTTCGATCAGGGCAGCCAGCTTTCTGGCTTCCTTATCCATCTTTTCAATATCTGTGCCTTCGATCATGACACGCACCAGAGGTTCTGTGCCGGAAGTACGGATCAGCACACGGCCATCTTGAGAAAAGGCTGCATCCAGTTCTTCGATGGCTTTTTTCACCACCGCATCCTCCAGATAGCTGTTCTTTTTGGCGTTGTTTACTCTGGCGTTTACCAGCACCTGAGGCATGGTCTGCATGATGGAAGCCAATTCAGATGCTTTTTTGCCGCTGCGTTTCAGCACAGAAAGCAGCTGGATCGCTGTCAGAATACCATCACCTGTGGTATTGTGATCCAAAAAGATTACGTGACCGCTCTGTTCGCCGCCGATATTGTAGCCATCTGCCAGCATGCGTTCCAGCACGTATCTGTCACCGACGGAAGTCTGCAGGATGTTGATGTCGTTTTCTCTGCCCATCATGGTCAGACCCAGATTGGACATGACTGTGCCAACGATTGTATCTTTCGCCAGTTCGCCTCTCTGCTTCATATCCAGACCGCAGATGGCAAGAATCTTATCGCCATCGATCAGTTCGCCGTTTTCATCCACCGCCAGACAGCGGTCAGCATCGCCATCAAAGGCAAAGCCGATATCTGCGCCGTTTTCCACTACCATAGCCTTCAAATCTTCCATGTGGGTGGAGCCGCATTTATCGTTAATGTTTGTGCCATCGGGTTCATTATGGATGATGCAGAGGCTTGCGCCCAAATCCAGCATGGCGATGGGGGCTGCTTTATAGGATGCGCCGTTGGCACAGTCCAGAGCCACTTTGATGCCGTCGAATTTTTCGTTTGTTGTCTTTGTCAGGAAAGCGATATAGTCGTCCAGTGCTTCTTCCGCATAGCCCTTTGTCCCCAGGCTCATGCCGGTGGGGCTGGGCAGGATTTCGGGACGGCTCATGATGATGTTTTCGATTTCATCTTCCAGATTATCGCTGAGCTTATAGCCCTGATTGTTGAAGAATTTGATGCCGTTGTATTCTACGGGGTTATGAGATGCGGAGATCATGACCCCTGCATCCAGTCTGTATTTTCTTACCAGATATGCCACCGCAGGGGTAGGGATCACGCCGGCTACCACTGCATGGGCACCTACGGAGCAGATGCCTGCCACCAATGCGCTTTCCAGCATATCGCCACTGATGCGGGTATCCATCGCTACCAAAATACGGGGGGCGTGTTTTGTTTCTTTTGTCAGCACGTATGCGCCGGCTCTGCCCAAACGAAAGGCCAGATCGCCTGTCAGTTCTGTATTGGCAACGCCTCTTACACCGTCTGTACCAAATAATCTTGCCATTTTGTGTTCCTCCAAAATCATTCATTCTCCGGCAGGTCTGCTTCGCCGGTGACTGTCACATCGATATAAACAGGACTTGCGCTAAGTCCGTTGGGCAGATCCAGACGGATCAACGCCCGATGGGTGCCTTCGGTCAGCCCGCCCACATGAACTGTGCCCTGCAGATCGCTGGGGCGCAGGGTATTCAGTGCGCTGTTGTCACCGGAAACGGTGACATGGGCTGTGCCGAGGGTATATGTCTTTCCATCCTCTTCCCCAATGAGAGAGAGGTTGGATGCATCCAGTGTAAATTGTTTGCCGTGTTGGGCTTCAATGGAAACAACGATCTGCACGCTGTTGGCACTGCCTTCCTTCAGGAAAATGCCTTCCGGCAGATAGTCTGCCAGAGAAAGGACTCTGGTGGCAGAAGAGGTTAGACCGGAAACATCGATGCTGCCCAACTGCAGATAGAGCAGTTTTTCCAGGTCCTTGGCGGAACCTGTCACTTCTGCATATTTCGGGGTACAGATGACCTCGCCCACCTGATAGCCGCTGGCAGGGGTGCCGGTAATATCTATCTGAATGGGTACCTGTTTGACATCATGAAGGGCAAAGGAAACGGTGATTTCCGGTATGTTTGTGGAAACGCCCTTTACCAGATTGTCCTTGGAGTCGTAACAGTTGAGTTTTGCCCGCACTTCGGAGTCGGCCTGCAGGTCTTCCCCATTGACTTCTGCCTTTACGCTGGCAACGTGGTTCACCAGAGAAGCAGGACCGGAAACGGTGACAGTCTCATTGCTGAGGGTGGGCTGGGAAAGATAAATGCCGTCTTCCAATTCCCCATTGATCTCTACCTCCACAGACATTTCCTTGGTGGCAAGGGTCTCAACTTTTGCTTCCACCACTGCAGGGGATTTGCTGCTGATGGCGTAAGTGGTGCCGCCCTGTATGACAGAAACATTGACAGGCAGCACTACCGCATCCCCATTGACTGCATAAGCCAGCTCGGAAAGATCCACAGAAGCTGTGATCCAGTCGGGGTTTTGGGTCAATCTGTCCAGAGCGGTTCTCTGGGCTTTGACCTTCACTGTGATCTTCATGCTTTTCAATTCTTCCGCATTGCCGATGGTCAGCCCTCGGGAGGTCAGTGTCCCCAAATTTTCCAGTACCAGAGGCCTGCTGTAGCTGCGGGTATCTACCGGCTGGGTGATATTGATGACCATGAACCACATGATGGCGGCAATGGCAACGGAAAGAAGCTTCCAGCCGATATCTTTCATCAGTAATTCCTGAAATCTTTTCATTCTTTATTCTGCCGTCCTTTCCAAATCGTAGCCAGTGTCTTTTTGCCGCCGTCTTTTCGGGACTGAGAGATCATGCTGCGCAGCTGTTCCGGCGTCAGATTGCGGTACAGCACGCCGCCCCTTGCCAGGGAGATGGCCCCGGTCTCTTCGGAAACGACGATGACATAGGCATCGGAAACCTCGCTGGCGCCGATGGCAGCTCTGTGACGAGTACCCAGTTCCATGCTGATCTCATTGCTGTCGGTCAGGGGAAGGAAACAGGTGGCAGCGGCCACACGGTTGCGGCGCACGATCACAGCACCATCATGCAGCGGTGTATTATGTTCGAAAATATTGATGAGCAGCTGGCTGGAGACGATGGCATCGATGGGGATACCGGTGCGTTCCAGGTCCCCCAGAGGGACTTCCTGCTCGATCAGGATGAGGGCGCCTGTTTTCACAGAGCCCATTTTATCTGCGGCCTTGACGATCTCGTCAATGGTACGTTGGGCGACTTTATCATCGGTTTCATCGGCACCACGGGTAAAATAAGAGAAGAACTTCCCTTTGCCCAGCTGTTCCAGAGCCTTTCGCAGTTCCGGCTGGAACACAACGATGATGGCAATGATGCCCACAGAAATCGTGTTGGAAAGGATCCAGAGAATGGTGTTCAGCTTCAGCAGGGTGGCCACCGCTGCCAGAGCGAAGATCACCAGGATGCCCTTGAACAGCACCCATGCCCGGGTCTCCTTGATCCAAAATATGATTTTATAAATGATATACGCCACGATGAGGATATCCAGAATATCGGTAATGCCAATGGAAGGCCGTGCGAATTCCGTGATCCCCAGGCTGTCGAAAATGCTTTTGAAAACTTCCATAGTTCACACCCTGTCTGTTATCGGAATTGTTCTATATCTATCATATCATTATTTATTATATATCAATACGATCACATAAAATGCTCGATATGGGCACAAAAACCCAGTTTCTATAATTATAGCATAAACTCCGTCAAAATGTTATGAAAAGATGATGAAAAAGTAAAGATATTTCAAAGGAGCCAAAAGAGAACAGCAGGATATCTGAAAAGGGTAGATACAACATCTTTTTTAGAAAGTTTGTTAAAAAAATGATGAAATGGAGTAGAAAAAAGATTTTTTTCTTCCACGGTTTTTGGATAAATTGTACTTAAAAAAATACATTATACAGACCATTTGGAACTGTTTTCCAGATATTTCTCAAGTTTCTATCGGTTTAATAAAAAAATAACTATATTTATTTTGCGATTTTGGTTGTTTTTGTTTTTGTGCATTTGTTAAAAGGAATTGACTTTGTTTATTCTTTGTGTTTAAATAACAATATAAGGGTGCATTTTTGATATTTTGTCCGATAGAGAACAGAATATCCCCTTGTTGTCTGACACTTATGCACAGTATTTATCTATATCTATTTTAAGGAGGACGATTCCCATGGCAGTACAATTTGCAGACAGAATGAAACTGTTAAAAGGTTCCGAAATTAGAGCGTTGCTGGCTCTGACAGCAAAACCCGAAGTTATCTCTTTCGCAGGCGGTATGCCCGCCCCCGAACTGTTCCCTACAGAAGGTGTTAAGGAAGCAGCTTGCAAAGTAATGGATAACATGGGTAGAGTTGCCCTGCAGTACACAGGCACAGATGGTTTTGCATCTCTGCGTGAAAAAATCGTTGCTAGAATGGCAGCAAAAAATAACATTAAAGTTGGTATCGAAAACATTCTGATCACAAGCGGTTCTCAGCAGGGTCTGGATTTCTCCGCTCGTGTATTCCTGAACCCCGGCGATGTTGTTCTGGTAGAAAGTCCTTCCTACCTGGGTGCAATCAACGCTTTCAAAGCTTGCGAACCTAAATTCGTTGAAGTTCCTACAGACGATGCTGGTATGATCCCTGAAGAACTGGACAAGATCCTGGCTACAACACCCAATGTAAAAATGATTTATGTTATCCCCGATTTCCAGAACCCCACAGGTAAAACATGGTCCATGGAAAGAAGAGAAAAATTCATGGAACTGATCAACAAATACGAAATTCCCGTTATCGAAGATAACCCTTACGGCGAACTGCGTTTCGAAGGTGAATTCCTGCCTTCCCTGAAATCCATGGATACAAAAGATCTGGTAATCTTCCTGGGCACAATGTCCAAGATTTTTGCTCCCGGTCTGCGTATTGGTTGGGTTTGCTCCACAAACCAAGAAATCCTGGGCAAATACAACTTCATCAAACAGGGTGCTGACCTGCAGTCCTCTACAATCGACCAGCTGATTGCAAACCAGTTCCTGGAAGACAACGACCTGGATGCACACGTTGAAAAAATCAAAGCAGTTTACGTTAAGAGACGTGACGCTATGCTGAAAACAATGGAAGAAACATTCCCTAAGGAAGTTAAATTCACACATCCCGAAGGCGGTCTGTTCACATGGTGTGTACTGCCCGAATACATGGATGCAAAAGCAATTGCTCCTCAGTGTCTGGAAAAGAACGTTGCATACGTTCCTGGCGGCAGCTTCTTCCCCAACGGCGGCAAAGAAAACCACTTCCGTCTGAACTACTCCTGCATGCCTGAAGACAAGATCGTTGAAGGTATCACAAAGATCGCAGAAGTTCTGAAAGCAAACATGAAATAATTGCTTACATAAACAAGCATAAGCCCTCCTTTTGGAGGGCTTTTTTTGCTCATTTTTTTAGGCAAATAGATAGGAAATGTCTAAATTTTGGATATCTGCTATGTGTTTGCCCATTCTGAAATCAGCGGCTGCACAATAAAATAAGGAAGATAGAAATGGAGCAACGACAAAGGAGGCTGTATCATGAATGTATCATCCACGATATCGATCCAAAGGTCATGGAAACCATTGCGGTAAATTTCTTTATCAATGCTTCTCTTGCCGATTGGAAGAGACAGGAAGAATGTCGTGAAAAATATGGATGCAATATTCCCTGGGCCATTCTTTTGGACCCTACCAGTGCCTGCAACCTGCACTGTACCGGCTGCTGGGCTGCGGAATATGGGAATGATGCTTCTCCTGAACTGATGCCCACACCGGAACAGCGTGTGGAAACCTATCACCGCATTCGTCGGTATCGTGCGACGAAACCATTGTTTGCAATGGATTTCCAGAATGACGCAGAGTATGTAGGCGGCTGTATTGCCGGGGGTCGGCGTTATCTGCATATCAATGCCAACGGGGATATCGACCCCTGCGTATTCATCCATTATTCGGATTCCAATATCCGGGAAAAAACCTTATTGGAAGCCTTGCAGTCTCCCATGATGATGACTCCTTCCTGCTGATCGGAACCGTTAAACAGATCGCAGATGCGGGTAAAAGAGGCAAGCGGATCGTAATGCATACCCTCGTTCAGCCAGTCCAGCAATATGCCCACCAGGGCACATTTATAAAAACGGATGAGAAACTCTCTGTCTTTTGGAAGAAGTGACAGTTCCCCTGTGGTGGTATCGATATACTGAGTGGTGGCATATAGGCAGAGCCGATCCAATTCCTTCAAGAAAACTTCGCAATGGACAGAATGGTAAATGTGAAGGATGGCTTTTCTTCTAATAATTGCAGAAAAGCGTCTATGATGGCATTTTCCGTTCGGTTCATTTTTATCAACTCACATTTAAAATCATTTATAATGTATTATTATATCATAAAAAGGCGGAACTTACAAAATAACGAAATGGTATACATAACTTTTTTAAATCATTTTTATCTATTTTTTTGGAGAGTATGACAATAGCGGTATGGTATGCAATGGTGCTTTGGAGAAATTCAGAGCACTGTTTTTTTACAAACATTTTGACAGCCTATGCCAGGGCGAATATAATAAAAATTAGTGTGAGCGGAAAAGAGGAGCATCAAAATGAAATTGTCCATACAGATCGAATATAAATTGGAAGAAACGGGCGCAGTCATCACCCAGGTGCAGGGGAGGGCGGCGGAGGTGCGTATTCCTGAAACCATCGGTGGCCTTCCTGTCATTGCCATTGGGGAACGGGCTTTTGCTGTAAAGGAGGAAGCACCTGTGGCGGAGCCAGAAGAGGAACTGGCAGCAGAGTTGGCTTTTGTGGAAAAAGCGGAGGAATCTGCGGCGGTGGGACAGGCTCTGCGGCGGGTTTTCCTGCCCGATTCCATTGAAACCATCGGTGCATACGCTTTTTCCGGCTGCTCTGCTTTGGAACGGATCCATCTGCCGGCAAAACTGACGGAAATCTCCCAAAGGATGTTCGGCGGCTGCAGTTCTTTGGAACAGGTGACCCTGCCTGCAGGGCTTCGTTCCATTGGGGATTATGCTTTTTATGGCTGCGGCGGGCTGAAACGCCTGCGCCTGCCGGAAGGGGTGCAGCAGATTGGGAAATATGCTTTTTATAACTGCCGCAAAATGGAGGAGATCAATATTCCTTTGGCTGCGGCGGACTTGAATATGGGGCTGTTTTTGAACTGCGACAGCCTGACCTATCTTTCTTTCGGCCAATGCCGACATATTTCTGACCTGACCTCCGGGTTGAATCATGAGCTGCACCTGACCATCGAGTTTCCCCAGGAAAATGGAGAGACTGTGACAAGCCGACTGATTATCCCTGATTTCCAGTATGAATATATTGAGGATACACCGGCGAGACAGTTCCATCAGGTGAACTATGGCACGGGGCATATCTTCCGCCAGTGCATCGGCAACTACGATATTGATTTCCGCAGATATGATGAGATTTTTTATCTGACGAAAAGAGAGGATGCGGCGGATACGGTGTTGCTTTTGGCCATGGCTCGGCTGGAATATCCTTATCGTTTGCAGGAAAAGCATCGGCAGGTATATCTGGAATATATCCGCGACCATTTTCTTTGGGCGGCGGAATATTTTATGAACCGAAACGAGGACGAGAAAATCAGGCTTTTTGCGGACTGGGGGCTGCTGACGGCGGAAAACCTGCCTGCCCTCATTGAAATCGCCCAGAGCAAGGGGAAAACGGCGGTTCTCAGCTTTTTGATGGACTACCAGCACAAGAACTTCGGCAGGACAAAAAAGAAAAAGACATTTGAACTTTGAGGGTTTCACCCTCAAACTCCCACCAAGGGGGTCACCCCCTTGGAACCCGGTACGAAAATCAATTTTCAAAGAAATTTGATTTTCAAATGAGGGTCCAGGGGATTTGAGCACCGCCAAGATGAAGGCGGCGGCGTAGCCGTCTTCCCGCAGGGAAGATGCTTGACCTATTCCCCTGGCAGGGTTCGGGACGGCGTCCCGATAGGGGAATTGGGGGTGAAGCCCCCAAGGTCTTGAAAGGAGGCGAGATGGCATGAACGAGACACATCAAAAATTGATACAAATCGGGACCAATATCCTGAGCGCATCCAGAAATGAATTATACCTTTCCATGCGTTTTCTGGATCTGGCACTGAGCGGCTTAAAATACGAAATGAACCTTTCTTCCCTGTATGTAGGCACCGATGGCGAAAAGATTTTGTTTAACCCCCGTTATCTGGTGCAGCGATATCTTTGCGACCGTGTATTGGTGAATCGTGCCTATCTGCATATGGTGCTGCATTGTTTGTTCCGCCATCCTTTCCACCTGAACGGTCGGGACGAGGAGCTTTGGCACCTGGCCTGTGATATCGCCGTGGAATCCATCGTGGATTCTCTGCCCGGCAAAGCGGTGCATCTGGTGGTATCCGATCAGCGAAATGAAACCTACGATATGCTCCGACGGGAATTGCAGGTGCTTTCCGCCGAGGGCATCTATCGTGTTTTGCAGGAGAAAAATTTGTCTATACAGGAATTTGGCAAATTGCAGCTGGAATTTTGGGTGGACGATCATGTTTTCTGGGAGCATAAAAAAGAGGATGACCAGAATCAGGATAATCAAAACAACGATCAAAACAACGACCAGAATAACAACCAGCAGGAACAGGAACAGAACGAAAAACAGCAGCAGCTGGAGGAAAAATGGACGGAAATCGGCGAAAAGACGGAAACCAATCTGGAAACCTTCTCCAAAGATATGGGGGAGGAAGCCGGTGAGCTGCTGCAATACTTGAAGGTGGAAAACAGAGAACGTTACGATTATCGGCAGTTCTTGCAGAAATTTGTGACGTTGAAAGAGGATATGCGGGTGGATGATGATGCTTTTGACTTCATTTTCTACACCTATGGGCTGAACCTCTACGGCAATCTGCCTCTCATCGAAGCGTTGGAATATAAAGAAGTGAAAAAGGTGGAGGAATTGGTCATTGCCATCGATACCTCCGAATCCTGTGAGGGGGAGACGGTGAAACGATTTTTGGAAGAGACTTATGCCATCCTTTCCAGCAGTGAAAGCTTCTTCCATAAGGTGAATATCCACATCATACAGTGCGATGCGGTGGTGCAGCTGGATAAAAAGATTACTTCTGCCGAGGAATTGGCGTTGTTTATGGAGGATTTTGAACTGCGAGGCAGCGGCGGCACGGATTTCCGACCGGTGTTCCAATATGTGGACAGGCTCATTGAGGAGAAAGCCTTCCAGAATTTGAAGGGGCTTATCTATTTCACCGATGGGTATGGGACGTTCCCCCGCCGCAGACCCGCCTATGATGCGGCTTTTGTGTTCTATCATGAAGACTACACGGACGTGAATGTGCCCCCTTGGGCGATGAAACTGATACTTGGCAAAGACGATATTTCTTTTGGGACGCCGTCCCAAACCCTGCAAGGGGAATAGGTCAAGCATCTTCCCTGCGGGAAGACGGCTACGCCGCCGCCTTCATCTTGGCGGTGCTCAAATCCCCTTGACCCCCATTTGCAGAACCATGTATATGGTTCTGCGGTATCGGGTTCCAAGGGAGTGACTCCCTTGGTGGGAGTTTGAGGGTGAAACCCTCAAGAAAAAAGGAGTGTAATTATGGATATCAAGAGAGCGAAAAATGAGATAAAAAACTCCATCCAGGCGTATCTGGCAAAGGACGAATTCGGCGAATACCGCATCCCTGCCGTGCGCCAGCGTCCTATCCTGCTGATGGGCGCACCCGGCATCGGTAAGACCGCCGTGATGGAGCAGGTGGCACGGGAATGCGGCGTTGCGCTGGTTTCCTATAGCATCACCCATCACACCAGACAGTCCGCCATCGGTCTGCCCTTCATCAGCCATAAAAATTATGGCGGCAGGGAATATGCGGTAACAGAATATACCATGAGCGAAATCATCGCTTCTGTCTACGATAAAATGGAAGAAACGGGGCTGAAGGAAGGCATTTTGTTCATCGATGAGATCAACTGCGCCTCCGAAACACTGGCTCCTGCAATGCTGCAATTTTTGCAGTGCAAGACCTTCGGTGCCCATAAGGTCCCCGATGGTTGGTTGATTGCCGCAGCAGGCAACCCTCCCGAATATAACAAAAGCGTACGGGAATTCGACGTAGTAACCCTCGACCGTGTGAAAAAGATCGATGTCGAGCCAGATTTCAACGTATGGAAGGAATACGCCTATAAACAGGGCATCCACGGCGCCATCATTTCCTATCTGGAAATCCGCAAAAACCACTTCTATGCCATGGAGACTACGGTGGACGGCAAACGCTTTGTCACTGCCCGTGGCTGGGAGGATCTATCCACCATTTTAAAGGTGTATGAAGATATGAACCTGCCTGTGGATGAAGGATTGGTGTATCAGTATCTGCAGCATCGGAAAATCGCAAAGGATTTTGCCAACTATCTGGATCTGTACCGCAAATATCGCTCTGATTACCGTGTGGACGATATCCTGCGGGGCGAATATACGAAGCAGGCGGTGGCGAAGCTGCAGGAAGCTCCCTTCGATGAACGCCTGAGCGTGATGGGGCTGCTGTTGAGCAAGCTGTCGGAAGGTTTCCGGCAGGCTTATGAAGCAGACCTGATGGTAACGGGGCTTCACGGAGGGCTATTGGAATTGAAGGAACGCTTTGCCAGCCCCTATTGCAAGGAGACCCCCTGGGAGAACCTTTTTACAGGGTTGATCGAAGAAAAAGAAACCACATTCGCAAGGGAACGGAAGGCAGGCTTGCTGGAAAAAACAGCAGAGCGGGCCCGTATGCGGGAACTGGAACGGCTGCAGTTCTTCCTGGCGGAAGGGAAAAAGGCAGGCTGTCGGGAAAAAGAGGATGCCTTTGCCCTTGTGAAGGAGCTGTTCGCCGCAGAAGCGGAAAAACGGGAAGAGACCATCGATGCCGCCTCTTTAGCGTTGGATAACGCTTTTGCTTTCCTGGAGGAAACCTTTGGCGCAGGCCAGGAAATGGTCATCTTTATCACAGAACTGACCACCAATTTCTACAGTGTAAAATTCATCAGCGAAAACGGTTCCGAAAAATATTATCGCTACAATCAGGAACTGCTTTTTGACGAAAAGCAGAAAACCATTCTGCAGGATATCGAAAAGGCAAAAACGGAACTGGATCTGTTGTTCTAAAGGGGGAATCGGTATGTTTTACCAGATCACATTCAGCCCCACAGGGGGAACGAAAAAATCCGCAGAGCTGCTTTCTGCGGCATGGAACGAAAAAAAGGAGATCGATCTTTGCAATCGTGAGGAGGATTTCTCCCGATATGCATTTACAGGGGAGGATATCTGTCTGGTGGCAGTGCCTTCCTTTGGCGGTCGTGTGCCTGCCATTGCCACGGAACGTCTGAGCCGGATGCGGGGCGGCGGTGCAAAAGTCATCCTTGTGGCGGTTTACGGCAATCGTGCTTATGAGGATACCTTGGTGGAACTGGAGGATACCCTGAAAGCCTGCGGCTTCCTGCCCGTGGCGGGGGCTGCGGTGGTGGCAGAACACTCCATTATGCGGGAATTTGCGGCGGGACGCCCCGATGCCGCCGATGGGGAACAGCTGAAAGGCTGGTCTGCCAAGCTGAAAGAAAAGGCAGAGCAGGGCGGAGACATTGTCTTCCCCGGCAACAGACCCTATAAAAAATACGGCGCACTGCCCATGACACCCAAGGCAAATAAAAATTGCGGCGGCTGCGGCACTTGTGCGGCGAAATGCCCCGTGGGTGCCATTTCTGTGGAGAATCCCAGGGAAACGGATGGGGAGAAATGTATCACCTGCATGGCGTGCGTGGCGGTTTGTCCCAAACAGGCAAGGAGCGTGAGCCCTGTGCTGCTGGCAGGGGCAAAGGCCATGCTGAAAAAGGCTTTGGAAGGCAGAAAAGAGAATGAATTATTTCTTTGACACAGAAAAAGAGTCCTTTTGGACTCTTTTTTTAATCTCCCAATAAATCTTCGTATCGAACGCCAAGGACCTTTACCAATGCCTTCAATTCGATATCTGTCACAAAACGCTTGCCACTTTCGATGCGTTGGATGGCGTTTTTATCGACATCAATGCCCTCCATCTGCAAAAGGTCTGCCAATTTTCGTTGAGAGGTTTTTTCGGGCAGCTTCATGCGATATTCGCTGACTTTTGCGCCGCAAAGATTGTTCTTGCCTTCTGCACTTTTGTTTTTATGCATAAAAATCGCCTCGCAATTTTATAGATGTTCAGGTTTTCTTTCGTTTATAGGGTGTGGAAATATCCGTCAGTCCTAGCAGATAATCAGTGCTGGTATTGTGGAATTGTGCCAATCGGATCAAAATTTGTGTGGGAATATTGGCTTCTCCTCGTTCATAGCTGCTGTAGATACTTTGACTGCAATAAAGGATCTTTGCCATCTGGATTTGCGTTATATCTTTATCTTCTCGTAAGTCTCTTATTCTGTGGTACATAATATCACCTCAAAATAAGAATATCTTAAGGAAATCTCATTATCTCATTTTAGCGAAAATTTCGCTAAAATATGAGAGGACAGGTATTGTATTTTATATGGACCCCGTGAAATACGATCTTCCCACTGTCCAATAAGAGAAAGACCGTCTCATCGCAAGTTGAGACGGTCTTTCTCTTTATTGGATTGCTTTTTCCCATTCTATCCGATTCAGCAGATAGAACACATCCAGTTTCCCCTTATACAGGGGCTTCCAGGGCTTATTCCTTCCGCAGTAATGGATGATGGCGGTATTCCTGCAGACCCAGTCTGTCTCCATGCCCTTCAAGAGAGCCGGTGTGAACATCCGCTCCGTCATGTTATAGACATAGGCGTCGATGGGGCAGATCTTATCATGATACAGTCCGCTGATGACATCCTGATCCGGCAGAATGAGCAGCTTTTCATGGGTAGCAATATACTCTGCCACAGCCTGTATGTCCTGTTCCTTCCGTAATGCTTCCAGATTCAGCAGCATGACCCCCGAATTGATATAGATGCCATCCATATCCAATCGTTTTTGGTTCAGCTTTTCCAAAAAGGTTTCTTCCTTCACGTGGCTGGCTGCGGCAAAAAAGGCATCGCCCATCTCCATTTCGTACAGCTCAGTCAAATCTCCCGTGACCACCAGGTCAGGGTCTAAGTACAGCACCCGTTCCATTTCCTTCGGCAGATATTGTGCTGCAAAGATGCGGTAATACATTTCCACAGGGTAACGGTCTGTGGTGGGTGCATCTTTCAAAATTTCCCCGTCGAAAGCCCTGTGGGTCAGGCGGCTTTTTTTCCCATCCAAAGCCTTTCCCATCAGTGCCATATCCCCTTCCTGCAAAGCACCCACTGCAAAAATATCCAGAAATGTTTCGGGATGGTTTTTCTGCAGAGAATAGAGCATCAGTGCAGCCTGTTTAGCGTATCCGCTGTCGCAGGTGACAAGGATATTCATTTTTTTCAACTTTTCTTCACCTTCTTAGAACAGATTTGCCACATCCTCCGCAGTGGCTACGATGAAGTCTGCGCCGTATTTTTCAAATTCCGCTCTGTCGCCGTAGCCAAATTCCACAGCGATACAGGGAATGCCGATGGCATGCGCCCCCTCGATATCAAATTTTCTGTCCCCTACCATAATGACGTCATCCTTTGCGGCCGCCATGGTTTCCAGCACATAGTCAATGACTTTGGCTTTGTTATCCCGACCGACCTCTCTTTTATCCCCGCCGATGACTTCAAAATATTTGGCAATGCCAAAATGCTCCAGAATACGGAACGCCAGCTCTTCTTTTTTGGAAGTGGCAACAGCCATGCGCTTTCCTTTGGCTTTCAAGGCCTCCAGCATGTCTTCAATACCGGGGAAAACCTTGTTTTCAAATAAGCCGATGGTGGCATAGCGTTCCCGGAAGCAGAGGATGGCTTTTTCCGCAGTTTCCTGATCCATGGCGAAATCCTCTGTAAAAGTCTTGATCAGGGGAGGACCGACGATAAATTTCAGATCGGCAGTTTCCCAGACCTGCATGCCCATTTTTTCCTGCATATACTGGCAGGAACGGATGACACCCTCTGCAGAATCGGTCAATGTGCCGTCCAGATCGAATAAGATGATGTTCTGTTTCAGTTTTTCCATGGCGATTCTCCTTAACAATAATGGGGTATCGGTCATAAAAGCTCGTTGCTTCGCAACGGATACCCATTCGCAGGACTGCGTCCTGCTCATGTGTTAGGTTGTCTAATGTCCGCAGGGAGATGTCTGCAAGCAGCCATCTTTTTGCGTCCATTGACAACACTTTTATAGCATTGTACACGAAATCGCTGGAAACTGCAAATATTATGTCGGTTCTCCTTTCTTTGCCAAAAACAGGCTCACCTCTTCGAAAAAATACCCCAGTGCTGCCCAAAGGGGCGCATAATCCAAACGGATGAACCCCATGACGGAAAAGATTCCATTCCCATAATCCCAGGGGCAGGCACCGGTCACAATCTGCAGCAGCCAGCCGGTCAAAAATTCCACCAGAAAAATAGAAAATGTATACATGCCCAACCTCTGCCACAGGGGACAATATTTCCGCAGGGCCAGGAACAGCGGCTCTGCCAAGGCTGCCAACCCGTAAATGGGGAACATCCATAAATATGTTTTTGCCGTCAGTGCGCCATCCCCTGCCAAAAGGGAGTGAAGCCCCGTCCAGAGGATTTCCGCACACCAGCCCAGCACACCAAATACCATAAACTTTTTAACCATATTCTTAATATGGCAAAAGATTTTTGATTTATTTATGTTATTTATACCATTTCTGTTCCTGCAAAAACAGTTCCGTTTTTGCAATATAGGGTTCCAAGGGATTTGAGCACCGCCAAGATCAAGGCGGCAGCGTAGCTGTCTTTCCGAAGGAAAGATGCTTGACAAGGTCCCTTGGTAGGAGTTTGAGGGTGAAACCCTCAAGAAAGAAGAACGCTGGCAAGGACTTCCGCCAAAGGCTCCATGGCGTTGAGGGCTTCTTCCTTCGTATTGGTCTGGGCGCCTACCTCGATGAGGGTGGAGCGGGGGAGCATATGCAGGCTGAAACGGTAGGCACTAAGATAGATTTTTCGTGAAAAATCAGGATATCTCTGGTTTGCGGCGGTTTTCATCTGCAGGCTGAAAGCCAGATTTTCCCTCAGATAGGGATTTTCCAGACCACTGATGGGTTGTGCGGTGCCGTCCTTGTTCAGGCGGCAGAGCCCGTTGAAAAACATCACCTGGGCGCAGGGCTTTCCGTCGATCTCTGTCACCAAACGAGTGCCTTCCGCCACACCGTCCCGATGCAGGTCGATGCAGACCTCGATAGAAGGATATTTCGCCAGAATTTCCCGAATGGGCGGCTCCATCCGTTCATATGCCCCTGTGATCTGACCCTTTCCATTTACCATGTCGTATTGCCCGTTATCATGGATAACGCCAATGCCGTATTCTTCCTCCAAAATCTCTTTCAGCCGTTCGCCTACGCCCCAGATGCCTTCCTGTAAGCCTTTGGACATATCGCTGTCGGAAAAGCCTTCATGGGAATGGGTGTGGAAAATGAGGATTTTTGGCTCTTTTTTTGTCTTTTCGATGGTCAGGTCAAGGCTTAACGCCTGTTCCACGTCGATATCTTCAGGCAGCAGGGTGGTGCGGGAATCGACGATGTAATAGTTGCTCTTGAGATAGGAAAAATCCTGCATCTTTGCCAATTGCTCCGCTGTGACATTCATGGAGCGTCCTCCTGCGCTGATGGCTAAGGATTTGGAAAATTCGATATCTTCTTTGCCAAGGACATTGGCAGTGATGACTTCTTTTTCTTCCTGCTGCAGAAAGGCCAGGGACAACTTGTCCGAAGAGACTTGTCCCGGCAGGACTTCTGCCATGGCGAACTGACCGCCCCCCATGCGGAAAAAAAAGGGCAGTGCCAGCAGAAAAAGCACCAGACCCACCAAATTCAGGGCTCCTTTGTTCTTTTTTTGCACCACAGCCGCCTCCCTTCCTTTTTCCATTCTATGAAAGAAGGGGGAGATTCAGAACGATAAATGATAGCGTTATGGCATAGTTGTGTAGGGGGATGCAGTTGATTTTCATAGCCGATCCGTCTATAATAACGGTCAATAAGAAACGATTTAGAAACGATTTAGAAATGATTTTAGAATGGTTTTGGAACGATTTTGAAACAGGAGGCGGAAAAGCATGACGGAGGTAGTAGCGGCTCTCATTTGGGATGGAGATAGATTCATGGCCTGCCAAAGACCTGCCCATAAGGCCAGAGGGCTTTTGTGGGAATTTGTGGGCGGCAAGGTGGAGCCGGGGGAAACGAAGGAAGAAGCCTTGGTGCGGGAATGTCGGGAGGAATTGGGCGTGACCATCGCCGTGGGGAAAGTATTTATGGAGATAGACCATGTGTATCCTGACTTGACGGTGCATTTGACGTTGTTCCATGCAAAAATCACAAAAGGTATCCCCCAGAAACTGGAGCATCATGATATCCGCTGGCTGACAACGCAGGAAATCGATCAGTTTGCGTTCTGTCCTGCGGATGAAGAAATTCTAAAAAAGTTAAAAACCCTTTGAGGACGCTGTCCTCAAACTCCTGCTAAGGGGGTCACCCCCTTAGAACCCGATAGCCATCAAACTGCGTTTGATGGGAAAATAAAAAAAGGCTCTCTCTGCATAAGAGAAAGCCTTTCTTTTTTTATACTCTGCAAAAGCGGATGCTTTTGCGTATGAGGGTCTGGGGCATCATGCCCCAGTGGGGTGGTGGGGCGGCGCCCCACGGTCTTATAATGTTTCAAAAAATGCCTTGTTGTTGGTGATGGCGGCAGTGGTGACTTCTTTGGCAGGGCCGCCGACAACCTTTCTCGCCTGAGCGCATTCGTTTACATTGATGGCGGCATATACGCTTTCATCAAATACGGGGGAGATCGCCTTGTATTCCTCTAAAGACAGGTCGTCCAGATTGGTGTTATGCTCGATGCAGTACAATACCAGCTTGCCGATGATGGCATGGGCATCCCGGAAGGGCACGCCCTGTTTTACCAGCCAGTCTGCCGCATCGGTGGCATTGGTGAAGCCGCCTTTGGCAGCGTTCAGCATAGCGTCTTTTTTCACGGTCATGGTGGCGATCATGTTTGTGAATACGGGCAGGCACATTTTTACAGTATCGATGGCATCAAAGAGACCTTCCTTATCCTCCTGCATGTCCTTGTTGTATGCCAAAGGCAGACCCTTCATGGTGGTCAAAAGCCCCATCAGATGGCCATAGACACGCCCTGTTTTCCCACGGATCAGCTCTGCCATATCGGGGTTCTTTTTCTGGGGCATGATGCTGGAGCCGGTGGAGTAGGCATCAGAAAGCTCCACGAAATGGAATTCATGGCTGCTCCAAAGGATGATCTCTTCGCAGAAGCGGCTCAGGTGCATCATCAGGATAGACAGGGCAGAAGCCAGTTCAATGCAAAAATCACGGTCGGAAACGCCGTCCATGCTGTTCATGGTGATATCGGTGAAGCCCAGTTCTGCCGCCACGGAATAGCGATCCAGAGGATAGGTGGTGGTTGCCAGGGCGCCGCTGCCCAAGGGCATCACATCGGTGCGTTTATAGGTATCGCAAAGACGGTCATAATCCCGCTTGAACATCTCCACATAAGCCAGCAGATGATGGGCCAGGGTAACAGGCTGTGCCCGCTGCAGATGGGTATAGCCGGGCAGAATGGTTTCCGTATGATCTGCGGCGAAATCGTTTAATGTCACCATCAGATTTTTCACCAGAGCTTTGATCTCTGTGATCTCTTTTTTGGTATACATACGGATATCCAGTGCCACCTGATCGTTGCGGCTGCGGCCGGTATGCAGGCGTTTGCCTACATCACCAATGCGGCTGATGAGGATGGTTTCCACGTTCATATGGATATCTTCGGCTTTTTCATCGAAGGTCACTTTGCCTGCTTCGATATCTGCCAGAATTTCTTTTAAGGTTTTGATCATCAATTCCGCATCGGCAACGGGGATGATGCCCTGTCTGCCCAGCATAGCGGCGTGGGCCATGCTGCCTGTGATATCTTCCTTGTACATACGGCTGTCGAAGGAGATAGAGGAATGGAAGTGGTCGGTGAAGCTATCTGTGGACTGGGTGAAGCGTCCGCCCCAAAGTTTTGCCATATTTTTTCAATCCTTTCTGTATGTGGGGACTCTGTCCCCACGCCCCTGCCAGGGCAATCATTTCCCTGGACCCTGATTTACGCACATGAATTCTCATGTGCTTTGGTGGCTATAATGAGAAATACTCCCATCACAATAGGATAGGAGTATTTTTTTGTCTTATGTATGATATCGATTCCCTCTTTGCAAAAACGGAGTTTTTGCGATTCGGGTTCCAAGGGGTGTGAGCACCGCCAAGATAAAGGCGGCGGCGAAGCCGTCTTCCCGAAGGGAAGATGCTTGACCAATCCCCTTGGCGGGTTTCAGGGCAGAGCCCTGAGAAGGTTTTACTTGTTGTTTTCCATCATCATTGCACGAACCTTCATGGATAGACCAAACAGGTTGATGAAACCGTCAGCGTCCTTATGGTTGTACAGATCGCCTGTTGTGAAGGAAGCGATGGATTCATTGTACAGGCTGTAAGGAGATGTGGAACCTGCAGGAATGATGTTGCCCTTATACAGTTTCAGTTTTACAGTACCTGTTACAGTTTCGTTTACTTTATCGAAATATGCGCTCAGTGCTTCCCGCAGAGGTGTGTACCATTCGCCGCTGTAAACCAGTTCTGTAAATTTGTTGCTTGCCACTTCATTGAACGCCTGTGTTTTCTTGTCGGAGCACAGGTATTCCAGTTCACGGTGAGCATAGTACATGATTGTACCGCCGGGTGTTTCATATACACCACGGGATTTCATACCAACGACACGGTTTTCGCAGATATCAGCGATACCGATACCGTTTCTGCCGCCGATTTCGTTCAGCTTTGTCAGCATTTCCACAGGACCCAGTTTTTCGCCGTTGACAGCAACGGGGATGCCTTTTTCAAAATCCAGTGTCACATATTCGGGTGTATCGGGGGCTGCTTCGGGTGTTACGCCCAGCTGCAGGATATGGTCGTAATTGGGTTCATTTGCAGGGTCTTCCAATTCCAGGCCTTCATGGCTCAGGTGCCAGATATTTCTGTCACGGCTGTAGGAATTGTCGTGGCTGGCTTCGAAGGGGATGCCATGGGCAGCCAGATAAGCGATCTCGTCTTCACGGCTCTGCATTTTCCAGGTATCCAGTCTCCAGGGAGCGATGATCTTCAGTTCGGGTGCCAGTGCCTTGATGGTCAGTTCAAAGCGAACCTGGTCGTTGCCTTTGCCTGTTGCGCCGTGGCAGATGGCTGTTGCGCCTTCCTGCTTTGCGATTTCAACCAGTCTTTTGGCGATGATGGGGCGTGCCATGGATGTACCCAGCAGATATTTGCCTTCATAAACAGCGTTTGCCTTTACGCAGGGGTAGATGGCATCTGTGATGAATTCTTCTGTCAGGTCTTCAATGTAGAGCTTGCTTGCGCCTGTGCTCAGGGCTTTCTGTTCCAGACCTTCTGTTTCTTTGCCCTGCCCAACGTTGCCGCATACGCAGATGACTTCACAGTCATAGTTTTCTTTCAGCCAAGGGATGATTGCGGATGTGTCCAGACCGCCGGAATATGCTAATACGATTTTTTCTTTTGCCATGATGTTTTCCTCCTTAACAAATACATAAGCCGTTTTCATCGGCGTTTGTTTCAAATGAATTTTATAAATGGATTATACATAGACAGTCTGAGAATTGCAATATAAAATTATAAAAATACAGGATTTTGTGTATATTTATGAAAAATATGGAAAAAATCCAGGTCTGTTTGAGCATATTTAAGGGATGATATACAGTTTAATATGAATATTTATGCAATACCGTACGTATAAATGATTAGGCGCACAGTATCATGTATACATGGGTAGGAAAAGTGCTTTTTTCCTTTGCGAATCAGTGGTTTTGTGATATGATGAAAATGGTATATTTTTCGGATATACCATGAAAGAAAAAACGGTAAAGGTTCCGTCCGAAATGGGTGATCTTTTAAGGAAAATGACCCATTTGGCGAAATGCCAAAACAAATTTGGAAAAAAGGCAGTCCTGCGGTAAGCTTGCCAGGGGGTTTCTCCCGGTTTGCACAGGGCTGAGTTAGGAGGAAAGATGAAAGTTTTAACATACAAGCATGGCGGTGAAACAGCCGTAGGCGTTCTGAAGAATGACGGTTCTGAAGTAGTGCCTGTGAATTATCTGGGCTGCACAGCATTGGATATGAATGGATTTTTAGAGCTGCAGGATGCACAGAAGCTGGAAAAGCTGGATAAAAATAAAGAACTGATGAAGGGCATCCCTCTGGAGGAAGTGCAGATCCTCTCTCCCATTCCTCATCCCAAGCAGGATGTTGTCTGTTTGGGCATCAATTATTATGCCCATGCGGAAGAAGCCGCCCGTTTCCATGATGAAGCCTTTGGTGGGGAACGTCCTGTGCCCATCTATTTTGCAAAGAGAGTCAACCGTGCCCTGGCGGATGGAGAACCCATCGACGGGCATCTGGATATCGTAGACAGTCTGGATTATGAAGTAGAATTGGCGGTTATTATTGGTAAGGACGCCAAGGATGTAAAGCCCGAAGAGGTCTTTGATTATGTATTCGGCTATACTATTTTGAACGACATGAGTGCCAGAAATCTGCAGACTGCCCATAAACAGTGGTATTTTGGCAAGAGCCTGGATGATTTTACACCCATCGGCCCTTGGATTGTGACAAAGGATGAATTTACAAATCCTCCTGCTCTGCCCATCCGTTCCTATGTCAACGGCGAGCTGAGACAGGACAGCAATACAGGATTGATGATCAATGGCATTGAAAAAGTCATTTGCCAGCTTTCTCAGGGCATGACCCTGCAGGCAGGCACGATCATTGCCATGGGAACCCCCGCAGGGGTCGGCATGGGCTTCCAGCCCCCCAAATTCCTGAAAAAAGGCGATGTGGTGAAATGCGAGATCGAAGGCATTGGCACCATGACGAATGAGGTGAAATAATATATGGATAGAATAAAAGTTATGAGTGTATTCGGTACTCGCCCCGAAGCCATCAAAATGGCTCCCTTGGTGAAGGAGCTGGAAAAAACACCGGAAATCGAAAGTATCGTCTGCGTGACGGCGCAGCACAGGGAAATGCTGGATCAGGTTCTGGAAATCTTCGGTCTGCATCCCCAGTATGACCTGAATATCATGCAGGCAAGACAGACCCTGGCAGGCATCACCACCCGTGCTCTGACGGGGCTGGAGGAAGTCATGGGAAAGGAAAAGCCCGATATCGTTCTGGTGCATGGCGATACTTCCACCACTTTCGCCGGCGCATTGGCGGCTTATTATAATCAGATAAAGGTGGGTCATGTGGAGGCAGGTCTGCGTACCTATGATAAATATCAGCCCTTCCCCGAAGAAATGAACCGCAGACTGACAGGGGCATTGACGGATCTGCATTTTGCGCCCACGCCTCTGGCAAAGGAACACCTTTTAAAGGAAAATATCAGCGAGGACGGCATCTTTATCACAGGCAACACTGTGATCGATGCCTTGGCACATACCATTGAAGAGGATTACACCTTCACTGTGGACGAACTGAACAAAATCGACTTCAAGGGCAAACGTGTCATTGCCATGACTGCCCACAGAAGAGAAAATCTGGGCGAACCCCTGCGGAATATCTGCCGCGCGGTAAAACGTCTGGTGGAAGAATACCCCGATGTGGAAGTGGTTTATGCAGTGCATAAAAACCCTGCCGTGGTAGAACCTGTCCATGAGATTTTGGGCGGCAACGACCGCATCCACCTGACAGACCCTCTGGATTTGAAGGATATGCATAACCTGATGTGCCGTTCCTTCTTTGTCATGACAGACAGCGGCGGTCTGCAGGAGGAAGTACCTTCTATGGGCAAGCCCGTACTGGTGCTCAGAAATGTGACAGAACGCCCCGAAGGGGTGGAAGCAGGCACCTTGAAGCTGGCAGGCACAGAGGAAGATGTGATCTATCGCATGGCGAAGGAACTGCTGGATGATAATGAAGAATACGAAAAAATGGCACAGGCGAAAAACCCCTTCGGCGATGGTCAGGCCAGCCGCCGTATCGTGGAAAGCATCCTGTATGCTTTTGGAAAGAAAAAAGACAGACCTGATGAGTATGTGCTTCAGAAGAATCACGAGAATGAACCCAAGGAGGGAAAAACAATGAAAGAAGAAAGAATGGCCATTTTGAATATGCTGGAAAAAGGCATCATCACTGTAGATGAAGCGGAACGCCTGCTGACCACCCTGCACAATGGCATGGGCCTGGAAAAAGACGGCATCACAAAGGTTGTTGGCGGTATGCTGGGCAAAGCCGGCGCAGCCCTGAACGCTGTGGCAGAAAAGGTAAAAGAAAATCCCGCAGTGAAAAATGCTGCAGATAAGATGGCAGATAAAGCCGACGACCTGCAGCCCAAGGTAAGCTCCGCAGCTTTCCGTATGAAAGAAAAACTGGTGGATAAAGCCGATGATCTGCAGCCTGCCGTACGCTCCGCAGCTTTCCGCATGGCGGAAAAAGCCAGCGAACTGAAGGAAGACATGGCGACTTATCGTGAAAAGCTGAGAGAAAGAAAAAATCGTGATGAAGCAGAAGATTGGGACGATTTGGATCTGGAAGAAATGGACGCCGATGAAGCCGCAGCTGTAGCAGCAGAAGCCGCAGCGGAAGAACTGGTTTCCGAAAAAGCTGTGGAACCGACAGAGCAGACACCGGCAGAAGCGAAAGAAGAAGTGGAACAGATCACCCCTGAAATGAACAAATACCTGAATAAAGTGGAGGATGTTCTGGATGAAATGGACAGCCGCATGGAAGAACTGAACGATATGGAAAGCTTCCTGATGTCCGCCTTCGGTGAATTTAACCCCGAGGATTGGGAAGAGGATGCCGAAGAAGAAACAAAAGACGAAAAAGATGTTGAATGATATAGACAGCAAAATAGCCGCAGACCACTACATTGGTTTGCGGTTATTTTATTTCTTATAACTCCTTATCCCAGCGTTCCTCGTAAACCTCACTGCCATCCAGTGCCCAGTCTGTCATCAGCTCTTTGTCGGTAATCACAAATCCCAGCTGGGCGTATTTTCTTCTGGCATCCTTTAAAGGCTCCGCTGTCCAGAGGAAAAGATGGTGGAAGCCCCAGGCTGCGGCAGCTGCCATGGCGGTATCCGTCAGAGCTTTGCCGATGCCGTGGCGGCGGTATGCTTTTTCCAGCAGGAAGAGACGCAGCTGCCCCACGCCCGTTTCTTCTGTTTCCTGCAGCATGATGGAGCCCACAGGCTGACCGTCTACATCGGCCACCCACATCTCCGCATGTTCCCTTTTGGGGGCGGCGGCAAAATCATAGACTACCTGCTTGGCATATTTGCTGAAGCCTTCTCCCCAGCCATATTCCTCCCGATAGATGCGGTCGTGGGCTTCGGCGATGTAATCGGCTTCGTCTTTTTGATAAGGACGGATGGTAAAGTGCAATTCCTTTGTCATAAGTATCTTCCTCTCGTTCATTGATTTCCAAAGGCAGTCCCGAAAGGATGCTTTCTGATTTCCAGTATAAAAGAAATACTTGCCAAAGCCAAGTAATTTTATTTGACAATGGCAAGTATTTTTGTCATCTGGAATTATAAAGGGTGCGGATACGTTCCCATGTGGCAGGCCCCACCACCCCTTCCGGGGGAAGCCCATACTGGGACTGCAGGGCAATGACGGCATCCCTCGTGGGTTCATCAAAGACACCTGTCACCTCGATACGGGGAATATTCCCATAAAAATCGGCGATCCCCTGCAGATAGGTCTGCAGATCCCGTACATCCTGGTTTTCCAAGCCCAGGGAAAGCACATAGCCGGGGTATAATCCTGCCCCCTGTCCCTGGATATTGGCGGGCAGGGTATCCAGAATGATTTGATAGGCCTGTTCTATCCGCTGCCATGTGTTTTGTCCTACGATGCCGTCAGGCGTCAGTCCGGCAAGATTCTGGAAGGCGATGACAGCTTCCTTTGTCTGGGGGCCGAAAATACCGTCGATGGTCACACTGGGAACGGCGCCGTCGGAAAAATAGGAGATCACTGTCAAATAATACTGCAGGGAACGAACGCTGATGCCCTGAGTGCCTTCCTGCAGCACAGGCGGAAAGGGGCGGGTCACTTCCTCCAGCGTCAACCCTTCGGAGGAAAGCTCATTCAGCCGTTTTACCCCGTTGTAGATATATTTCAGTTGATACCATGTGGCTTTCCCAACGATGCCATCGGGGGTCAGGTTGAAGATGCGCTGAAATTCCTTAACGGCATTTTCCGTATCTACGCCAAATACACCGTTCGGATTGGCGATCTTCGGAATGGCAGGATAGTTGTCGGCGATGCGGTTCAGCTGCAGCTGTATGGTTTTGACGTCGTTTCTGGAAGCACCCAGCCGCAGGGGCGTACCGGGATAGGTGGGCACATTGGCAGAAATGGGGGCGTTTTCCACGATGCCGATATTGGGCCCGTAAAAGTGCTGAAGGATCTGATAGGGGGTCAGCCCTTGTTCCGCTAAGGCTACGGTGTCCCATTGGGAAAGTCCGGCGCAGACGGTGGTGGTGCCGTTGCAGTAGGCGGTGAAGAAGGGGTCTACCCGCCCCTGCTGTACCACATAGTTGTTGAAGATTTCATCTACGATCTGGCTGATATTTTCATAGATATCTCTGCCTTTGATGAATTTTTGGTCGTATTGGGTGGTGTTGGTGATATCAAAATCGTAGCCCTGACTGCGGTAAAATTCATTGTAGACCCGATTCAGGGCATAGGTGATCTGGGCATAGATATTTGCACGGATGGCAGCTTCCGGCCAGGTGGGATAAATTTCGCTGGAAGCCACGTTTTTGATATATTCGGGGAAGGAAACGGTGACGTTTTCCGCCGGCTGATCGGGAAGTCCCAGATGGACGGTGATGGTCTCTGGGATGGTAGGCAATTGCTGTAAGGCCATAGCGATACTCCTTTCTCGTTACAAAGGTTAGAGGTCTTTTCCATGAGGAAAAGAAACAACCTGATTAAAATTCCGGTTCCGTGTCTTCGATGGTCTCGGTTTCTGCGATGGGCTGTCCTGTCAGGTTGGGGGAAAGATTGACGGGCTGTATGGTGGTGACGCCGTCGAAAATGGGAATATCCCGCACTGTCACAGCGATATAGCCCGGGGCCGTGATGACTGCATCATAGGTGGCGAAATAATCCTGCTCATTGGGGGTCTGAGAAATACTCTTATGGGGGGCAGGCAGAGAAAATTCCTGAGTTTTTCCGCTTTCATCTGTGGTCGTGGTGATAGAAAGGGCATGGCCGTCCGTCAAATTTTTGGTGATGACGACCGTTGCCCCTCCGATGGGAAAGGCCCCTTGTCCACCGGTGACCTGAAACAGCAGGATACCGAAATCAGGGTTTTGGGTCAGAAAATCCCGCAAGGGGTCCGCAGAGGTCATCTCTCTGGCCTGCAGGTTTTGTTTGGGATTTCGTTGAAAATAAGGATACATGGGAAAACTCCTTTTCAATAGATGCTCTTTCTATTCTATGCAGAGGGCAAATCCTCTTTTTCTTTTTTCTCAGATATGCTATGATGAGGGCAGAAAAATCAACGAACCGAAAGGAGTGGGGCCCTGTGAAAGTATCCTTGCTGCAAATGAAAACCATGGCAACACCGGAAGAAAACGTCGTAAAGATCAAAGAACTGCTGAAAAAAGCGAAGACAGAGGGAGCAGATATGGCTGTCCTGCCGGAAATGTGCTGCTGTCCCTATGAAAATGAAGCCTTTGTCCGATACGCTATGCCTGCCAATGCGCCTTTTTTAAAGGCATTGGCAGAAACGGCAAAAGAGCTGGAACTGTATCTGGTAGCAGGCTCTGTGCCGGAAGCGGCAGGGAAAAAGATATATAATACTTCCTTTGTGTATAATCCTAAGGGGGAACAAATTGTCAGACACCGTAAGGTGCATTTGTTTGATATCAACGTAGAAGGTGGTCAGTATTTCATGGAATCGGATACCTTTACCGCAGGGGAGGAAGTGACCACCTTCCAGACCCCTTGGGGCAGATTTGGTTTGATGATCTGCTATGATATCCGTTTTCCCGAGATGGCTCGTCTGACCGCTCAAAATCTCGACCCTTTCAGCAGGATAAATGCCATCATTGTCCCTGCCGCCTTCAATATGACCACAGGTCCTGCCCATTGGGAAATTTCCTTCCGTATGCGAGCTTTAGACCAGCAGCTTTTTATGATAGGCTGCGCTCCGGCAAGGGATATCAATTCCTCCTATCAGGCTTGGGGACATTCCATTGTTACCGACCCCTGGGGGACTGTGGTGGAACAATTGGACGAAAAAGAAGGGATTCTGACAGTGGAATTGGATTTTGAGAAAGTGGAGAAAGTAAGGGAACAGCTGCCTTTGCTGAAGCACCGGCGGACGGATTTATATTTTTTGGAATCCGTTATGACGCCGGGCGTGCGGCGGTATACAAAATCACCTTATGAAAAATCGATTATGGATAAAATAAAGGGGCGTTTAGAATGAAAAAAGAAACGATCTATTTAGCCGGGGGCTGCTTTTGGGGCACCGAGCATTATATGAAAACCATTGATGGCGTGCGTTCCACCCGTGTAGGCTATGCTTTCGGGAAAAAAGAGGGCTGGAATCCGGAACTGCCAGAAACCGTCACCTATGAAGAGGTCTGCAATCACAGCGGTCATGCGGAAACGGTGGAGGTGGTTTTCGATGCAGATGTTATCCCTTTGCAAGAGGTATTGAAAGAATACGCCTATACCATCGACCCTACCTCTTTGGGCAGACAGGGGGCAGATTTCGGTATTCAATACCGTACGGGTATTTATTCCCTGACGGAGGAACAGCGTCAGATCGCCACAGAATTTTTGCAAGAACTGCAAAAAGAATATGATGCGCCCATTATGGTGGAAAACCTGCCTTTACTGCAGTTCATCCCCGCCGAGGAATATCATCAGGAGTATTTGGAGAAAAACCCCGGCGGCTATTGCCACATCGATTTTGCCAAAATCGCTAAGCGGAAACAGCGGGTGGTAGACCCAGAGCGATATACCAAAAAGACTACGGCAGAGCTGAAAGAAGTCCTGACCCCCCTGCAATACGCCGTGACCCAGCAGAACGCCACGGAGCCGCCCTTTGAAAATGAATTTTGGAATACCAAACGGGAGGGTATCTATGTGGATATTACATCGGGAGAACCATTGTTTTCCTCTCGGGATAAATTCCCCTCCGCCTGTGGCTGGCCTGCCTTTGCCAAGCCCATAGACCCCAATACTGTTACGGAATATGATGACCTTTCCTGCGGTATGATTCGGACGGAGGTACGCAGCCGTGTGGGCAATGCCCATCTGGGTCACGTTTTTGCGGATGGGCCTGCTCAGTTGGGGGGCCTGCGCTACTGCATCAATAGTGCTTCCCTTCGTTTTATCCCCAAAGAGGACATGGAGCAGGAAGGATATGGCGATTTTCTGCGGTTTCTCTAAGAAAAGAGGTTGTCTTTTTGCCGCAAAACGGCTACAATAGGGATAATGTGAAAAAATATCTTGGAAAGGAAGTAACATTATGGATCTGACAACAGTAAAATCTATCTACCGCAACACAGCGGAGTATGCAAATAAAGAAGTGACACTGGGCGGCTGGATCCGCACCATGCGTGTCTCCAAAAATTTCGGCTTCATCGAACTGAACGATGGTTCTTTCTTTAAGAACATCCAGATTGTATTTGAAGCTGACAAGCTGTCCAACTACGAAGAAATCTCCAAACAGAACGTTGGCGCAGCCCTGATTATAAAAGGTCTGCTGGTGGAAACACCAGAAGCAAAACAGCCCTTCGAGATCAAAGCAACAGAGATCGCAGTGGAAGGCACATCCACACCCGATTATCCTCTGCAGAAAAAACGCCACTCTGTGGAATTCCTGCGTGAAATCGCTTATCTGCGCCCTAGAACAAATCTGTTTTCTGCAACGTTCCGGGTACGCAGCCTGATCGCTATGGCGATCCATGAATTCTTCCAGGGCAAAGGCTTCGTTTATGCCCATACACCTATCATCACAGGCTCTGACTGTGAAGGTGCCGGCGAAATGTTCCGTGTCACCACATTGGATTTGGAAAACCTGCCCCGTACAGAAGATGGCAAGGTAGACTATTCCAAGGACTTCTTCGGCAAGGAAACAAACCTGACGGTATCCGGTCAGCTTTCTGCGGAAACCTTTGCCATGGCCTTCCGCAACATCTATACCTTTGGCCCCACGTTCCGTGCGGAAAATTCCAACACCACAAGACATGCTGCGGAATTCTGGATGATCGAGCCTGAAATGGCTTTCGCTGATCTGAACGATAACATGGAGATTGCAGAAGAAATGCTGAAATACATCATTCAGTACGTTTTGGACAAAGCTCCCGAAGAAATGGAATTCTTCAACAGCTTTGTAGACAAGACCCTGCTGGAAAGACTGGATAACATCCTGAACAATGACTTCGGCAGAGTGACCTATACAGAAGCAGTAGATCTGCTGAAAAAATCCGGTCATCAGTTCGAATATCCCGTTGAATGGGGCATCGACCTGCAGACAGAGCATGAACGCTACCTGACAGAACAGATCTTCAAGAAACCTATTTTTGTTACAGATTACCCTACAGAAATCAAAGCCTTCTATATGCGTCTGAACGACGATGGCAAGACTGTAGCTGCCATGGACCTGCTGGTGCCTGGCGTTGGCGAAATCATCGGCGGCAGCCAGAGAGAGGAAAGACTGGATGTGCTGGAGGCTCGTATGAATGAGCTGGGTCTGAAAAAAGAGGATTACTGGTGGTATCTGGATCTGCGCAAATACGGCGGCACCAGACACGCAGGCTTTGGTCTGGGCTTCGAACGTGCGGTGATGTATCTGACAGGCGTCGGCAATATCCGTGACGTACTGCCTTACCCCAGAACAGTGAAAAACGCTGAATTCTAATTTTATATAGGAAATAAAAATCAGCCTTGGCTTTTGCCAAGGCTGATTTTACTATCTAACTTCGTTTATTTTCCGAACATGGAGATATACCCCATGACAAATACGAACAAAATAATCAAAGGCAGGATATATTTCACATACAGGCGAATGGCGTTAGGGAATTTGATCCCATGACCGGTATTGGCTTCTGCGATGGAGTTATCCCAGCCCCAGCCCATTTTCCAGGAGCAGAACAGGACATATACCACGCTGCCCAGAGGCAGGATATTATTGGAAACGATAAAATCCTCCAGATCCAAGATTGCAGAACCTTCGCCCAAAGGCTGGATAGCACTCAGCACGCTATAGCCCAAAGCGCAGGGCAGGCAAAGCAGGATCATTACTACCATGTGGATGGCAACGATCTTCTTTCTGGGTGCATTTGTCATATCTGTCCAGAATGTAATCAGGTTCTGGAATACGCCGATGACAGTGGAGAAAGCCGCAAAGCACATGAACAGGAAGAACAATGTGCCCCACAGACGGCCGCCGGGCATGGCATTGAATACATTGGGCAGGGTAACGAAGATCAATCCGGGGCCCTGACCGGGGTCAACACCGTAGGCAAAGCAGGCAGGGAAAATGATGAGACCTGCCATCAACGCTACAGAGGTATCCAGAATGGTGATGCAGATGGCTTCCCCTGTCAGGGAACGGCTGCGGTCGATAAAGCTACCGAAAATTGCCATGGCACCCATACCAATGCTCAGTGTAAAGAACGCCTGGCTCATGGCTGCGAAAAGAACTTCTGTTAGTCCGTATTCCATCAGCTTGGAAAAGTCGGGGTAGAGGTAGAAGCGCAGACCTTCTTCGCCTCCTGCTAAAAAGAAGGAGCGGACAGCCAATACGATCATCAGTGCCAGCAGTGCCAGCATCATGATCTTTGTGATCTTTTCTACGCCGTTTTGCAGCCCTTTGCCGACGATCAGCATACAGCAGATGACAACGGCGATCATAAACGCTACGTTAATGGTGGGGCTTGCCAAGGTATTGTTAAAGGCGGCGCCGATGCCATCAGCATCCAGCCCAACAAAGCCGCCGGCAGCCATTTTAAAGAAATAATAGACCATCCAGCCGGCTACTGTTGTGTAAAACATCATCAGGATGTAGTTACCTGCCATGGCGGGATATTTAAACCAGTGCCATTTGCTGCCCTTGGGCTCCAAAATATCCATGGACAGGGCAACGCTCCGCTGGCTGGCACGGCCTACGGCAAGTTCCATTGTCAGAACGGGAATACCCAAAATCAGCAGAAAGACGAAATAGATCAGCACGAATGCGGCACCGCCGTATTTCCCTGTGATATAGGGGAATTTCCAAACATTCCCCAGACCGATGGCACAGCCTGCGGAAATGAGGATAAAGCCCAGACGGGACGCAAATTTTTCTCTTTGTTGTTCCATAATGACCCTCCTAAATCATAAAAAACTTTGCTGCCTTGTCAGGCAAACTTCTTCCATATTATACTGACATTTTTTGCGGAAAACAATATAAATCGAAAAAATCAATGAAGAACATCGAAAAAAATGTTTTATAGATAGGAAAGGAAAGTCAGAAAGAGGTAGCAAAAAACGGAAGAAACAGGTATACTGGAAAACAGAAGAAACCAAAAGAAAAAGAGGGAGGAGAAACTATGACAACATTTGATTATACAGCTTTATTGAAAAATGAGATCAAACCTGCCTTAGGCGTAACGGAAGTAGGGGCCATCGCCCTGGCGGCGGCAAGGGCCTATGATGCCGTTGGCGGCAGCCTGCTCCATATCGAAATGACGATGAATGGCGGTATGTATAAAAACGCCTTTTCCTGCGCCATTCCCGGCACGGAAGAATTGGGCTGCGAAATGGCGGCGGCTTTGGGTGCCCTAGGGGGCGATTGGCAGCTGGGGCTGGAGGTACTGAAAAATATCACGGCAGACCATGTGGCTCAGGCAAAGGCGTTGTCCATCCCCATTGAGATTCATGTGGATGAAACAAAGGAAAATATCTTCATTGAAGCGGAGGTGACCACCACAAAGGGTGTTGGGCTTTGCCGCATCGAAGAGTTCCATGCCAATATCGTTTATGTAGCTAAGGATAACGAAGTGCTTTTTGAAGGGGAAAAGGCAGAGGCAGCAGCCAAGGGGAACGTGTTCGATTTTGAAGCCGTGACCGTGGCAGATATGGTGGACTATGCGAAAAACGTACCCATTGAAGAACTGGACTGCATCAAAGGCATGATCGAAATGAACTGTCGGCTTTCCGCAGAAGGGGAAAAGGGTGTTGGTCTGAGCATTTGGAAAACATTATCTGCCTTCCAGAACAAAGGTGCGCTGGGGGGCAATGATATGATCTATGCCGCCCAGAAGCTGACCTGTTCTGCCATGGACGCCAGACTGGCAGGTCTGCCCTTTGCGGCAATGAGCATTGTGGGCAGCGGTTCCCATGGGATTCTTTGCTCTATGCCTGTGGTTTCCTATGGCAGATATACGGGAAAATCCGAGGAAGAGATCATCCGTGCCGTGGCACTGAGCGGTCTTATTACAATTTACAGCAAACATTATACAGGCAGATTGTCTGCCCTCTGCGGCTGCGTATTGGGCGGTGGCAGCGGTGCGGCATCTGGCATTGTGTATCTGATGGGCGGCGGTGCCAAAGAGGTTTCTGCGGCAATGGATCATATGGCGGCGAACCTGACAGGGATGATCTGTGACGGCGGCAGCACAGGCTGCGCGCTGAAAGCCTCTGCTGGGGTATATTCCGCTTACCTTTCCGCAATGCTGGCCATGGAAGGGGTGGCGATCCCCCATAACTTTGGCGTGATCGGGTCTTCTGCGGAACAGACGGAGAAAAATCTGGGCAGAATTTCCGATGAGGGTATGGCACCCATGGATGCAACGATTATCAACGTTATGCAGCAGGGGAAATAAGACCTACACCCCTGCATCCCCATATTTCCGCACCAGATGTACATTTGGTGCGGGGTATCGGGGTTAAGGGGAATGATTCCCCTTATGGGAGTTTGAGGGCGGAGCCCTCAAGAAAAAGGTTTGAAAAAGGTGTTGACAGGTCAGATTTTGTATGATATCATAACTCTTGCGTCAGAGAGATGCATACTATGCCCAGATAGCTCAGTTGGTAGAGCAGTGGACTGAAAATCCACGTGTCACTGGTTCGATTCCGGTTCTGGGCATTTTTTTTTGCAGTACACATTAAAATCCTACTACTTGAAAAAAGGAAGCATCTCGCTTCCTTTTTCTTGTATGTATGAAAGGCGGTACGGATATGAAAAAAACAGACTTGATCCTTGTTGTGCTTGCCCTTGTTGCGGCGGCGGCCATCTATCTTTTTTATTCCGCAGGCGCAGAAAAAGGCAAAGGCGTGGAAATTACCATAGACGGCGAAAGCGAAGCCTTTCTCCCCTTGGACGAGGATGACAGTGTCCGTATCGACACAGGGGATGGCTACAATATCGTGACAGTGCAGGATGGCAAGGTTTTTATCACCGAAGCCGATTGCCGTGACCAGATCTGCGTAGACCATAAAAAGGTATCGAAAACAGGGGAGACCATCGTTTGCCTGCCCCATAAATTAGTTGTGACCATCACAGGGGACGAACCTGGGGATTTTGATGCGGTGGTGATGTAAATGGATTACAAAAAAATTCCATATTACGGTCTGTTTGCCGCACTGGCGATTTTGATGGGTTATGTGGAAATGCTCATTCCCGTTCCTGTGCCCATTCCCGGGGTGAAGCTGGGGCTGGCAAATGTCATCATTATTATTATGATGTATTTTATGGATACGAAGAGCGCATTTTTCGTTTCCCTGATCCGTGTTGTCCTGTCGGGGCTTTTATTTGCCGGCTTTGCGGGGCTGCTCTATAGTCTGGCAGGGGCGATGCTCAGCTTTGCGGTGATGGCTTTGCTGAAAAAGACAGATAAATTCAGCATCGTAGGTGTGTCCATTGCCGGCGGTGTGTTCCATAACGTAGGGCAGATCATTGTGGCAGCTCTGGCGGTGGAAAATGTGAAGATGGCCTATTATCTGCCCTTCCTGCTGGTTTCCGGCGTGGTGACAGGTATGCTCATCGGCATCGTGGCAAAAACGGCGTTGGGCTATTTGAAACGATAACGATACTGTATACAAACTTACGAAAATCCTTGAAAAATCACCAAAAAACTGACGAAATCTACAAAATCAAAGAAATTCCAAAAGCCCCCCTTGAATAGGGGGCTTTTTAGTGTTAAAATCATTGTCACATTAAAATGTAATCAAAATGGCGTACTATATATAAAATCAAAAAAAGATCATAGGAGGAGAATGAAAAATGGCAACTTATTTCACAGAACCATCCAGAACTTTCAGCGAATTTCTGCTGGTACCCGGCTATTCTTCCAAAGAATGCATGGTGGATAATGTTAGTTTGAAAACACCCGTTGTAAAATTCAAAAAAGGTGAAAAACCTGCACTGGAAATGAATATCCCCTTGGTGTCCGCAGTCATGCAGGCGGTATCCGATGACAAAATGGCGGTGGCTCTGGCGAAAGAAGGCGGCATCTCCTTTATTTACGGCTCTCAGTCCATCGAAAGCCAGGCGGCAATGGTGGCAAGAGCAAAAGCATATAAAGCCGGTTTCGTTATCAGTGATTCCAACATCAGCCCCGAAAGCACACTGAACGATATCCTGAAGCTGAAAGCAAGAACAGGCCATTCCACAGTAGCCGTTACCACAGACGGCACAGCCCAGGGCAAACTGGTAGGTCTGGTAACAAGCAGAGACTACCGTGTCAGCCGTATGGAAGGCACAGAGCTGGTAAAGGATTTCATGACACCCATGGATCAGCTGATCTGGGCTCCCTCCGGCACAACGCTGAAAGAAGCAAACAACATCATCTGGGATAACAAGATCAACCAGCTGCCCATCGTAGACGCAGAAGGCAGACTGGAATATCTGGTATTCCGTAAAGACTATGACAGCCATAAAGTAAACTCCAATGAACTGCTGGATGCCCACAAGCGTTACGTTGTAGGTGCCGGTATCAATACAAGAGACTTCAAGGAAAGAGTACCCGCTCTGGTGGAAGCAGGCGTAGATATCCTTTGCATCGACTCTTCCGAAGGCTACAGCGAATGGCAGAAAGATACTCTGGATTGGATCAGAGAAACCTATGGCGATACAGTAAAGATCGGCGCAGGCAACGTAGTAGACGCAGAAGGTTTCCGTTTCCTGGCAGACTGCGGCGCAGACTTTGTAAAGATCGGTATCGGCGGCGGCTCTATCTGCATTACCCGTGAACAGAAGGGGATCGGCCGTGGACAGGCTTCCGCAGTCATCGAAGTTGCAAAAGCAAGAGACGAATATTTCGAAGAAACAGGTATTTATGTACCTATCTGCTCCGACGGCGGTATCGTATACGACTACCACATGACACTGGCTCTGGCTATGGGCGCAGACTTCATTATGCTGGGCAGATACTTCGCTCGTTTCGATGAATCTCCCACCAATAAAGTGAACATCAACGGTTCCTACATGAAGGAATACTGGGGTGAAGGCTCTGCAAGAGCAAGAAACTGGCAGAGATATGATATGGGCGGCGATGCGAAGCTGTCCTTCGAAGAAGGCGTTGACTCCTATGTTCCCTATGCAGGCAGCCTTCACGACAACGTTGGTCTGTCCCTGAAGAAAGTAAAATCCACTATGTGCAACTGTGGTGTGCTTTCCATCCCTGAACTGCAGGAAAAAGCAAAGATCACTGTGATTTCTACCACATCCCTGGTAGAAGGCGGTGCCCACGACGTACTGCTGAAAGACAGCGCACAGATCAAATAAGACTTGATGATCCAACAGCCTTCCCAAAAGGGGAAGGCTGTTTTTATCAAGATTATTTCAAAAAGGAGGAATACGGAAAAATGGAAAATAATAAAATGGGCGTTATGCCTGTGAATCAGCTTCTGCTTTCTATGGCACTGCCTATGATGGCATCCATGCTGGTACAGGCTCTTTATAATATCGTGGACAGTATGTTCGTTGCCCGGCTGAGTGAAAATGCCCTGACGGCGGTTTCCTTGGCTTTCCCTGCCCAGAATCTGATGATCGCTGTGGGGACAGGTACCGGCGTTGGTATCAATGCTCTGGTCTCCCGTGCCTTAGGGGAACAGAACAAAGAACGGGCGAACCTGATCGCCAATAACGGTATCATCCTGCTGTTCATCAGCTCTTTGGTATTTGCGGTATTGGCGTTATTTGGCAGCAGATTATTTTTTAGAGCCCAGACGGATGATGCGGAGATCGTACAGCTGGGGGTAGAATATCTGCAGATCGCCTTAGGGCTTTCCATGGGTATCTTTTTGCAGTTTGCCTTTGAACGTACCCTGCAGGCCACAGGCCGTACCCTTTTTACCATGTGTACCCAGGGGATGGGGGCCATCCTCAATATCATTCTGGACCCTATTTTGATTTTCGGGTTGTTTGGTGCGCCTGCCATGGGGGTAAGAGGGGCGGCACTGGCAACAGTAACAGGGCAGTTCGTGGCAGCGTTTTTTGCCTTCCTGTTCAATAAGAAGAAAAATGACGATATCGTCATCAATCCTTTCCGCTATCGCCTGAATGGGGCGGCAGTAAAAAATATCTATGCCATCGGGATCCCTTCCATCTGCATGGCGTCCATCAGCTCTGTCATGACCTTTGGCATGAATAAGATCCTGATCGCCTTCACTTCTACGGCAACAGCAGTATTTGGTGTATATTTCAAGCTGCAGAGCTTTATCTTTATGCCCGTATTCGGTCTGAATAATGGTATGGTTCCTATCATCGGCTTCAACTACGGCGCGAGAAAGCCCGAACGAATCACCCACACCATGAAGCTGAGTATTTTCTATGCCACAGCCATCATGACAGTGGGCTGTATCTGCATCTGGCTGTTTACGCCCCAGCTTCTGGGCATCTTCAATGCATCGCAGACCATGCTGGAGATCGGTATTCCTGCCCTGCGGATCATCTCCCTGAGCTGGCTTTTGGCAGGGTTTAACATCATCTGTTCTTCCAACTTTCAGGCATTGGGGCATGGTGTTGTTAGTTTGTGCGTTTCTATCCTGCGTCAGATGGTGGTCATTCTGCCAGTGGCATTCATTTTCTCCAGAATTGCCGGTCTGCAGGCCACATGGCTGGCATTCCCTATTTCCGAGGTGGTGGCAATGCTCTTTACCGCCTTCTGCATGAGAAAAATCTATCGGAAAGAGATCAAGCCTATGTTTGAAGCGCAGACAACAGAGGCAGAAGTATAAACGAAGAAAAAGCGATAAGACATTAGAGAAGTCCCTATAAGAAAACAAAAAATGTTTTCTTATTTCGGGACATCCCAATTGTCTTATCGCTTTTTTATATCGGGAATGGAGCCTTAGTCTTCCGGAGAGATCATCAGGGCAAAATCCAGCCATTCAGCCACCAGGGCAAACAGCTTGTCCTCGTCTCCCAATGCTTCCATAGTTTCTTCGTCTGAACTTTCAAAGGTCAGCATATGTCTGCCGTATTCATCAAAGAAATCTGCCTGCCAGTCCTCCTGCACGCGGCGATATTTTTTCAGATAGTAAACGATTTCTTCGGTATTGGTATATCTGTATTTGTCATGTCTCATATTTTCGGCCTCCTTTGGGGGAATTTTCTTTTTATTTTCTCTATCATACCAAAAAAACAGCAGGAAAAAAAGAGACAAACAGGAAAAATCCCCTTTTGCATGATTTGGCGTCAAATGGGCTATAGTATCCTGTAAAGAAATTTTTACTTGCTTTTGATGGGACGGTGTGGTAAAATCAGTCAACAATGAAGGGGAGTAGCTTACGGGAAACCGTTGCCAGCGTTCGTCATCCCGGTCTGCAAAGATCCGGACGCTGTCCGATAGAAAGACCATTCGGTCGTCTGAGAAGCAAGACTTTTATTGCGCTGTTTTTTGGGTGCAATAGAAGTCTTTTTCTTTTGCTATGAAAGCGTCATCAATGGACCCGGCAGAATGTCTGCTTGCAGACAATTCTGAGGGGACATTGGAGGACCTGATGACATGAGTAGGGCGCAGCCCTACGAATGGCAGGCTTTCATAGAGAAAAGACTCAGCACCAAATGTGTTGAAAGGAGAATGTTTATGGAAAAACTTTGGCAAAAAAGCAAAGAGGAATTATTCGCAGGCTTTGAAACGGGCGAACATGGTCTGAGCGGCATGGAAGCAGCCCAAAGACTGGAAAAATACGGCGAAAATAAATTACGGGAGGGCAAGCAAAAAGGCGTGCTGCAAGTATTTGCAGAGCAGTTCGCAGATCTGCTGGTGGTCATCCTCATCATCGCTGCCATCATTTCCGCATTGACTGGTGGATGGGAAGGCACCATTGTTATCATTGCTGTCCTGATCTTGAACGCCATTTTGGGCACAGTGCAGCATTTTAAAGCCCAGAAATCTCTGGACAGCCTGAAAGCCATGAGTGCGCCCCATGCCAGAGTCATCCGCGGCGGCGATAAGATGGAGATTTCTTCTGTTGATATTGTGCCGGGGGATATCCTGCTGCTGGAGGCAGGGGACGTTGCGGCGGCGGATGGCCGTATTCTGGAAAATTATTCCCTGCAGGTCAATGAAAGCGCATTGACGGGAGAATCGGAAAATGTCAATAAAATCGATGCAGTCATTGAAAAAGAGGAACTGCCCTTGGGCGACCGCCTGAATATGGTCTACAGCGGTTCCCTGGTTTCCTATGGTCGCGCCGTGGTTTTGGTAACTGCCACAGGGATGGATACGGAAATGGGGGAGATCGCCCATCTGATGGAATCTGCCCAGGAAAAAACAACACCCCTGCAGCGTAGTTTGGACGGTTTTTCCAAAAAACTCTCCATAATCATCCTTGCGATCTGCGCCGTGGTATTTGCCTTGGGTGTTTGGAGAAATATGGGGATCGGCAATGCTCTGATGTTTGCGGTGGCACTGGCGGTGGCGGCTATTCCCGAAGCCCTCAGCTCTATCGTTACCATTGGTCTTGCCATCGGTACTCAGAAAATGGCGAAGGAAAATGCCATCATCAAAAAACTGCGGGCGGTGGAATCTTTGGGTTCCGTTTCCGTCATCTGTTCCGATAAAACAGGGACGCTGACCCAGAACCGCATGACCGTACAAAAAGCCTTTACCATGGGCAGAGTGTGGGATGCGGAAGGGGCAGATGCAGAGGAATCCCCTTTGAAGGAATTGATCGAAAGCAGTGTGCTGTGCAACGATGGGGCCATCCATGAGGAAAGCCATGTGGGCGACCCTACAGAAACGGCGTTGCTGGCCTTCTGCAGAAAAGCAGGCAGAAACGAAAATGAGGTGCGCTCTGCTTATCCCCGTCTGAAGGAACTGCCCTTCGATTCCGACCGAAAATTGATGTCTACCCTCCATCAAATCAATGGGAAATATATGATTCTGACAAAGGGCGCCCCCGATGTACTGCTGGCGCGGTGCGCATCTGCCAAGACCCCTGATGGCATCAATCCCATGAGGGCAGAGATTTCCGAAGAAATTCACCGGCAGAATGCCGCCTTTTCTTCCCAAGGGTTGCGTGTGCTGGCATTTGCGGAAAAAATCATATCTGCGGACAGACCCTTGACTTTGGAGGATGAAAAAGACTTGACCTTTGTGGGCCTGATTGCCATGATGGACCCTCCCCGTGTAGAATCGGCTGCGGCGGTGGCAGATTGCCGCCGTGCAGGGATTCGCCCTGTTATGATTACCGGTGACCATAAGGTGACTGCATCGGCAATCGCCAAGGAAATCGGCATTTTGCAGGAGGGCGACCGTGCCATTGAGGGCTCTGAACTGGAACACATGACCGATGAACAGCTGAAAGAAGCAGTCAAGGATATTTCCGTTTATGCCCGTGTATCTCCCGAGCATAAGATCCGCATTGTGCGGGCTTGGCAGGAAAACGGCTGTATCGCCGCTATGACCGGGGACGGCGTTAACGATGCCCCTGCCTTGAAACAGGCGGATATCGGTATCGCCATGGGCATCACAGGGACAGAGGTATCCAAGGATGCGGCAGCCATGATCTTGACCGATGATAACTTTGCCACGATCGTAAAAGCTGTTGCCAACGGCAGGAATGTATATACCAATATCAAAAACTCCATCCAGTTTCTGCTGAGCGGCAATCTGGCAGGGATTCTGGTGGTGGTTTTCACCTCCCTGATGGGGCTGCCCCTGCCTTTCACAGCAGTACAGCTGTTGTTCATCAATCTGCTGACGGACAGCCTGCCGGCTTTGGCAGTGAATATGGAACAGCCCACAGGCGATCTGCTGGACCAGAAGCCCAGAGACCCTCAGGAGGGGATTCTGACCAAGGATTTTATGAAGAAGCTGGTGATACAGGGCGGCTTGATCGCCATTGTTACCATGATGGGCTTTTACAGCGGTTTGGCGGTAAGCCCGGGAATGGCCTGTACCATGGCATTTGCGACATTGTGTCTGGCACGTTTGTTCCACGGTTTTAATTGCCGCGGCACACGGTCTATATTCCGTCTGCCATCCAATCCCTATAGCTGGGGTGCCTTTGCCATTGGCACAGTGCTTTTGATGGCAGTGTTGGGGATCACAGGGCTCCATCGGCTGTTTGATATCAGCAATGCCCTGACAGGAATGTATATTTTGAAGATCGTAGGCTTTGCCTTTTTGCCTACTCTTTTGATTCAGTTGAGCAGAGTGGTAAGAGGAAAGTAAACCTTTTGGCAAGATAGAGAATGAAAGAGCTGTTTTTGAAGCAGCTCTTTTTCATGGAATTATAGTTGATAAAGGCTATATGAGCCGTATGCTGCAAAATTTGGAAAAGCAGGGGCTGATTTGGCGGGAAAAATCGGAAAAGGATGCCAGGGAAAAGCATTTGCGCCTGACGGAAGCAGGGGAAAAGCTGAATGTCTCTCTGGAGGAAAAGGCAAATCAGCGTATCCTGGGGCAGATCCACGGCATCAGTGACAGGGAATTTCTTGTGTTGCTGGATGCCATGGAAAAAATAGAGCGTATTATGGGGAAACCTGTGGAAGAAACAAAATGAGGAGGAAATGGAAATGTACAAATTGAGAAATGCAAAAGCAGGAGAAGAAACCATCGCCATGGATATCATCAATCAGGCGAAGGCAAAGGGGATTTCCAATTTCCGTGTGGATACCGATGAAGCCAATAAAATCATGCAGCACGTGCTGGAAAAGAACGGCTTTACCTATTGCGGTGTCATCTGGTTTGACAACAGCCAAAAGATCGCCTTTGAAAAACGGATTTGATCTTTTGAGGAGAAAGGGGGAAATGGGAACGACCCAATCCCCTTTTCTTATAAGGAAAATCAATTCTATTGATGGCTTTTTTAAACGGAAATATTTCCTTATTCCAATTCCTGTGATATACTCAAAATAAATTCTAAAGAAAAGGGATGGTACAAATGACAGATAAAATCAGAATCGGTATTTTAGGCTACGGCAACCTGGGCAGGGGTGTAGAACTGGCAGTAAGACAGAACCCCGATATGGAATTGGCGGCTTTCTTCACAAGAAGAGACCCCAAAAGCCTGAAAACACAGAGCCCTGAAGTGCCTGTATATAACATTAAAGATGCTGTGAGCAAAAAAGATGACATCGATGTAATGATCCTTTGCGGTGGCAGTGCCACAGATCTGCCCGTGCAGAGCCCCGAATATGCAAAATATTTCAATATCGTAGACAGCTTTGATACCCACGCAAAAATTCCCGAACATTTTGCCAATGTAGACGCTAGCGCAAAAGAAGGCGGTCATGTGGCATTTATTTCCGTTGGCTGGGACCCCGGTATGTTCAGCATGCAGAGATTGCTGGGCAACTGCATCCTGCCGGAAGGCAAGGATTATACCTTCTGGGGCAGAGGGGTCAGCCAGGGGCATTCCGATGCCATCAGAAGAATTGACGGCGTAAAGGACGGCAAGCAGTACACAGTACCCGTAGAGGCTGCCCTGGAAAGAGTCAGAGCCGGGGAGAATCCTGAACTGACAACCAGAGAAAAACACACAAGAGAATGCTATGTAGTGGCGGAAGAAGGGGCAGATCTGGCTAGAATCGAAAACGAGATCAAGACCATGCCCAACTACTTCGCTGATTATGATACAACGGTGCATTTCATCTCTCAGGAAGAACTGGATCGTGACCACAAGGGTATCCCCCATGGCGGTTTTGTCATCAGAACAGGCAAAACAGGTGTGGATACGAAGCAGATGATCGAATATAAGCTGACACTGGGCTCCAACCCCGAATTTACCTCCAGCGTCATCGTGGCTTACGCAAGAGCGGCTTATAAAATGGCGAAGGAAGGCATGACTGGGGCAAAGACCGTATTCGATGTGGCTCCTGCATATCTGTCTCCCTTGTCCGCAGAAGAGTTGAGAAAGAATCTGCTGTAAGAGTTTGGTGGGACACTGTCCTATTCACCTGACCAGTACTTTGTGCTGGCAGCATACACCCTGCGAGGGGAATGATTCCCTTCGACCCCCATTTTGCAGAAACTAACGTTTCTGCGAGAATTTCATAAGATTTGATTAAGGATACTCAGATGGAGTATCCTTTTTCTTTTGGGTATGCTATTCTGGAAAAAAGGAGGGATGCGGCATGAAAAAGTTTTTGATTTTGCTGGGATGTTTGATTTTAGCGGTTGTGGTTCTCTGCAATCCGTTTGTACAGTGGCATGAGCATCAATTGAAGCAGGCGATGGCAGTGCTGCAAAGGGATACCGTAACACTGAATGAAATAGTCCCTTTTGACTGGGATAAGGTCTATACCTTTCCGCCTTATACCTCCAAGACGGAGATAGAGGAGAAAATCGGTTTTCGGAGCCGTGCCATTGAGGAAACCGTCAGCGAAGGCATGGTGCAGCTTATTTTTGTAGACGGAGATAAGGTGACAGCGAGCGTGTGCGGCTATGCTTCCACCCTGGGCTATCAGGTGGAATTTGCCGATATGGTGGCATTTGAGGAGGAAGCTCTCTTTTCTGTGGAGCGGAAGGATGGGATCGTTTGCCTGAAGGAGATGGGGAAATAAAAACAGATGCAATTATAAAGAGAATAAAAAAAGGACGGTGAAAACCGTCCTTTTAAGTATCTCAAATTAGTCCTGTGTATAGGGCATCAGGGATACGTGTCTTGCTCTCTTGATTGCTGTTGTCAGCGCTCTCTGGTGTTTTGCACAGTTGCCTGTGATTCTTCTGGGAAGGATTTTGCCTCTTTCAGAAACATATCTTCTCAGTTTGCTGATATCTTTGTAATCAACTGTTGTTACTTTATCAACACAGCACTGGCAAACGCGTTTTTTTCTGCGACCACGTTTTTTAATCATGATTCTAAGTCCTCCTTAAAGATTTGTTAGAAGGGGAGATCATCATCTTCGATGCTTTCATCGATAGGATAGAAACCATCGGAAGGGGCTGTCTGTTTGGGAGCGGGTGCAGCGGGTGCCGCATCTTTGTGGCTTTCGAAGGAAGCCTTGCTTTCCGCAAAGTACTGTTCTTCGACAACAACGTCTGTGCTCCAGCGTTTTTTGCCCTCATTATCATCCCAGCTTCTTACCTGAAGCCGACCGACAATGCTGACCATCTGACCTTTTTTGAAGTATTTTTCCGCAAATTCACCTGCTTTACCGAATGCAACGCATCCGATGAAGTCGGCGTCCTGCTCGCCTTGGCGTTTGAAACGGCGGTTTACCGCCAAAGTGTATCTGGCAACGGCAAGGGGTTCATTGCCCTGAGAGTATCTTACTTCAGGATCTCTTGTCAGCCGTCCCATCAAAATCACTTTGTTCATAAGAGTTACCTCCCTTGATTAAGCTTCCTTACGGATGATCAGGTAACGCAGAACGTTTTCCATAATACGCATACGAGCTTCGATTTCTGCGGGTGCAGCAGCGGGTGCTTCGAATGTTGTGAAGCTGTAGAAACCTTCGTTTACTTTTGCGATTTCGTAAGCGAGTTTTCTTTTGCCCCAATCATCAACCTTTTCGATCTTTGCACCGAATCTTTCCAGTGTAGCCTGTACTTTTGCTACTTCTGCTGCTCTGCCTTCTTCGTCCAGTGCGGGACTTAAAACCAGCGCCAATTCGTATTTGTTCATGTGGGTTACACCTCCTTTTGGACATATGGCTCTTCCTCCTTGGGAAGAACAAGGATATTTTCATCTGTCGGCAGATTGACCGACACTAAATGAGAATACCACAAAAGCCCTGCGGATGCAAGGCTTTTTTTCGGGTTTTTTGAGATTTTTTCCAGAATCAATCTTCATCGTCATACTGATGCTCCAATTTTTCTGCCCGTTTGCGTTCCAGATGGATAAAGATACCCTGCACCACCAGAAACAGTACGGCAAATACGGCGAGAGAGAGCACAGCGGAGATCGTTCGTGCTGTGGAAGGAACCCCTTTGTTGCTCATCCAAAGCAGTACCACCATCAGAATAATGATGGCAGCGGTGGGGAGCAGCGCCTTTCGGCTGGACTTTGTGCTGAGGACAACGCCCATTTGGCGGCTGCGAATGGCCTGATATATGGGGGTCAGGATCAGGATGATATATTCCGTGGCGCACTGTTTCAGATCCATGTGGAAATACAGAGCCTTCACGCAGAAGGACGCCACAACGATATAGAAAATGATAAGCATCAGCTCAGAATAGATCTTGCTTTTTGCCTGTTCGACTCTTTCGTCTTTGAGTTGCTGTAATGTCATAATGATATTCCTCCTTTATAAGGGTTTTATTCTTCCCAGAACAATTCGTCCAGCGTTTTATCTAATGCCTTGCAGATGGCGATGCAGAGATTCAGGGTGGGATTATATTTCCCTGCTTCGATCATGCCGATGGTCTGCCTGGTAACGCCGATGGCTTGTGCCAGCTGTTCTTGGGAGAGGTCTTTCGCCGCGCGGGCGGCCTTTAATTTCAAATTTTTCAAATCATCACTTCCAATCAGTGTTTTTCGGATATCCTGAGGAGGGCTTTCCGGAGAACCCTCCTTATGATTCAGTTATACAACATATTTTTCTTAATGTCAATTATATTTTGCATTTAAAATAAAATAATTTGCAAATTGGGAAATAAAAAAGGCGGACTGCTTTGTCCGCCCGGGGGTCATTTTTTTAGCTCCATGGAATAATTGTTCCAGTGAGGGTCTTTTTCTTCAAAATATTCTGCCATACGAAACCCCACTTTTTCATAACATCGGATAGCAGAGATATTAAAGCAGAATACCCGCAGGGAAAAAGAAGTTATCCCAAAAGTTTCATGGGCGTAACGTATCAGCAGGCGCAGGGCGGCTTCGCCCCAGCCCTTTCCGCGGGCTTTCTCGGAGAATAGCACACGACAGATGCGTCCGGTTTTGGCAATGGGGTCAATATCGTTCAGTTCTATGGTGCCGATGGGGATTTCATCGTTACATACCATGAAGATTTGTACCGTTTCTTTTTTCGCCTGCTTGGCGATTTGTTCCTCTGTCAGAGGATGCTGATAGGCGGTGAAGCCCGCCCATTGAAAAAGATAGGCCTCGTCTTGATCGGCGTTCCAGTTGAGGATGGCGGCATAGTCTGTTTTGGCTGCGGGTCTGATGGTAAGCATGGGGATTCCCTCCTGTTTTTTCTGATGTGGCATGGTGGATTTTCTTATGTTACAATTAAGGATACCACGAAACAGAAAGCGAGGAAACCGAATGCTTCAAAAAATTTATGAAGAACCAAGTATTTTTCAGATAGATGTACCCCTGCCTGATAACCCCCTGCGAAACCTGAACTGCTATATCGTTCAGGATGGAGGAGAGACTCTTATCATCGATACAGGCTTCAACCGCCCCGAATGTAAAGAGGCTTTGCTGGCAGGGCTGGAAGAATTGAACGCCGACTGGAACAAGACCAATCTCTTCCTGACCCATCTGCATTCCGACCATACGGGACTGGCCCCCGCCATTATGGAGGACAAGCCGGGGAAAATTTACATCGGCGAGAAGGATCACCAAATTCTGTGGGAACACATGAAGGGGGAACGGTGGAAAGAGACGGATGAGCTTTTCTATCACGAGGGCTTTACCAGAGAACAACTGGCGGAACTGCGGATTTCCAACCCTGCCCGTGGATTGGAGCCGACCCGATATTTTGAAGCGGAGCATGTGGCGGACGGGGACAGGGTGAAAGTCGGAAAATGGGAATTTGTCTGCGTTTCCGTTCCTGGACATACCCCCGGGCAGATGTGTCTCTATTGCCCGAAAAAGAAGATCATGTTCACAGCAGATCATATCCTTTTCGATATCACCCCAAATATCACCCATTGGAAGGATGCCGCCGATTCCTTAGGGGATTATCTGGACAGCCTGGTGAAGATACGCAGCTTTGAGATGGAAACGGCTTTCCCTGCCCATCGGAAAAATGATATGGATGTGTATGAACGCATCAGCCAGATCATCGAGCATCATTTGGTGCGGCTAAAGGAGACGGTGGATGCGCTGGCAAGCCACCCCGACAGCCATGCAACGGAGGTTGCCGCCCATCTGAAATGGTCCATGCGGGGCAAGACTTGGGTGGAGTTCCCCTTGTCTCAGCGGTGGTTTGCCGTTGGGGAGACCATGGCGCACTTGGATTATCTGCTGGTGCGGGGCATGGCGGTGCGAAAGGATGAGGGCGAGCACAGAGCCTATCGGCTGACCCTTTCCGCCGAAGAATGCAAGGCGAAGCTCGACGAGCTTTGGAATAAGTATCGTTAAAGACCTTGGGGCACCGCCCCAATTCCCCGCTGGAGTATGATACCCCAGACCCCCATTTGAAAATCAAATTTCACAGAAATTTGATTTTCGTATCGGGTTCCAAGGGAGTAACTCCCTTGGTGGGAGTTTGAGGGCAACGCCCTCAAGAAAAGGAGATTGAGTATGGATATATTGCAAAAATTACAGGAAGAATTCGAGATAAAGGCTAGCCAGGTGGAAAACACCGTAAAATTGTTGGACGAGGGGAATACTGTCCCCTTTATCGCCCGTTACCGCAAGGAAATGACCGGCTCTTTGGACGATCAGATCATCCGCCAGCTTTCCGAACGGCTGACCGCTTTGCGTAATTTAGAGGAAAAACGGGAGCAGGTGAAAGCCACCATCGCCGAACAGGGCAATTTGACCGATGAACTGGCGGCAAAGCTGGACGCTGCCGAAACCCAGACGGAGATCGATGACCTCTATCGCCCCTTCCGCCCCAAACGCCGCACCCGTGCGTCTATCGCCAAGGAAAAAGGCTTACAACCCCTGGCGGATATGATCTGGGGACAAAAGCTCATCGGCACCTTGGCGGACTATGCCGCCGCCTTTATCGACAGTGAAAAAGGCGTGGAAACGGCGGAAGATGCCATCCAAGGGGCAAAGGATATTTTGGCAGAGCAGATTTCCGACGATGCTGATCTGCGTAAAATCCTGCGGGAGGATACCGTGAAATATGGTGCCCTTTTGTCGAAAAAAACCAAGGACGAGCCTTCCGTCTATGAAATGTACTACGATTATCAGGAGCCCCTGAAAAAAGCGGCAGGACACCGTATTTTGGCGGTGAACCGTGGAGAAAAAGAAGGCTTCCTTTCCGTCAAGATCGAAGGAGAGGAAGAACGACTGCTGCAGCGGATGGAACGCAAACTCATCCGCAGAAACAGCGATACGGCGGAGCTTTTGCGGGAAGTCATCGCCGACAGCTATAAACGGCTCATCGCCCCTTCTCTGGAACGGGAGATCCGTAACGATTTGACGGAAAAAGCCGAAGAATCCGCCATTGGTGTCTTTCGGGAAAACCTGAGCCAGCTTTTGCTGCAGCCGCCCATCAGCGGCAAGGTGGTGTTGGCTTTGGACCCTGCCTATCGTACGGGCTGCAAAATCGCTGTCATCGATGCCACAGGCAAACCCTTGGAAACAGCAGTGGTCTATCCCACACCGCCCCAGAACAAGACCGCTGAGGCAGAGAAAAAGCTGCTGGGATTGATTGAAAAATACGGCGTTGACCTCATTTCCATCGGCAACGGCACTGCATCCAGAGAATCGGAGCTTTTTGTGGCGGAAATGTTGAAAAAAATGAAGAGAAAAGTGCAGTATATCATTGCTAATGAAGCAGGGGCATCCGTCTATTCCGCATCCAAGTTGGGGGCGGAGGAATTCCCCGAATATGATGTTTCCCTGCGGAGTGCTGTTTCCATCGGCCGCCGTATCCAAGACCCCTTGGCGGAACTGGTGAAGATCGACCCCAAATCCATCGGCGTAGGCCAGTATCAGCATGATATGAACCAGAAGCGACTGGGGGAAGCCCTTGGCGGCGTGGTAGAGGATTGTGTCAATCGTGTTGGTGTAGATTTGAATACTGCCAGCCCGGCACTGCTGTCCTATGTGGCAGGCATCAATGGCACCGTGGCGAAAAATATTCTGAAATACCGAGAGGAACACGGCAAATTTTCTTCCAGAAAGGAACTGTTGAAGGTGCCGAAGCTGGGGCCCAAGGCCTATGAGCAGTGTGCAGGCTTTCTGCGTCTGCCGGAAAGCACCATGGCGCTGGACAGAACCGGTGTCCATCCCGAAAGCTATAAAGCGGCGGAGGGCTTGCTGTCTCTCTGCGGCTATACCTTGGAAGATGTGGCGGCGAAAAAGGTCAGCGGCTTGGTGAAGAAAATCAAATCTCCCGAAAAAACAGCGGAACAGCTGGGGATCGGTGTGCCTACTTTGGAAGATATCATGCGAGAGCTGGAAAAACCCGGGCGAGACCCCCGTGACGAAGCCCCTGCCCCTGTGCTGCGCAGTGATGTCCTTTCCATGGAGGATTTGAAAGAGGGCATGGTGCTGACGGGTACGGTGCGCAATGTCATCGATTTTGGCGTATTTGTGGATATCGGTGTCCATCAGGATGGGTTGGTGCATATCTCCCAGATCTGCGACCGCTTTATTAAGCATCCCCTGGAGGCGGTGAAGCTGGGGGATGTGGTGCAGGTGAAGGTGCTTTCTGTAGACCTGCAGAAGAAGCGGATTTCCCTGACCATGAAAAATATTTAAAAATATCTTATAAAATCAACCCCTTCGTTGCGTGCGAAGGGGTTTCTTGGTATGATGAAAGAAGGAATTTATCGAAAAAGGAAAAAAGAAGGGAGCTTTTTATGGGAGAGGGAAATAAGAGGGAAGAAAAACGGGACAAACCGGTGTGGCGGCTGCAGTTTCGTATGATGACCGGGTTCTTTGTGATAGGGCTTCTGATCGGAATCGGCGCAGTACAGGAATCAGAATTGCCGCTGTTGATATTTGCTGGGGGCTTGATACTGATATTGGTTGTGGCACAAAATATGCCGAAGGACTGGATGTATACCTCCTTTACGGAAGATCGGCAAAAGAGGAAAGCATTTCCTTGGCAAGGCATCCTGCGTTCTTTGCTCCCCTTTGGTCTTGCGCTTTTGGCAGGGGGAATCATCGGCTGGCTGATGCAGCTTGTTCGATAAGGAGAAGCAACGATGGAAAAGATATGGTTATTTTGGGGCAGGGTCGATGCATATGGGCAGTTACCTGTGGGGGACTATGCGAAGGCCCACGGAGGAACGACATTTTTGATTTGCGTGGCAATGGGACTGGGCTTGTATCTGCTGCTCCGCAGAAAATAAGGGGGGATATTGCAAAAACCCCCCTTTTGTGTCATAATGAGACAAGAACCCAATGAGGAGGAATGAAGATGTTCGATTTTCAGACAACAGCTTTCCTGCTGGATGCAGCAGCCCAGACGGCAGAAGCAGCCATTGAACCTGGCGCAGCACTGACACTGATCCCCATTGCCATCGGCACCATCTGCGGCATTGGCGTAGCAGGCTATTTTATGCATTATGCAGCAAAAAAAGGGGATAGAGACAGAAGAAATGACCCCAACCGTTTCAAACGCCTGAAATAAGCGGAGGGCATTTCCCAGTGCGATTCTGTGGAATATACTTGACAAGTTATTAACAAATGGTATAATGAAAGCATAAAATCAATTGCCATGGAACTTTCAAAAATCGAAAGGTTTTGATTCCTATGGCACATAACCATAAGATTTTTCTTCAGGGCAGGGTGAAATTCCCGATCGGCGGTAAAGTCCGCGAGCGTTTCGGCGTAGGATTTGGTGCGATTCCAAAACCGACAGTATAGTCTGGATGGAAGAAGAAAAGCGAAGTTTGGTGTTTTTTGCGTATGCGGAAAATATCAGCCTTTCTTTTGCTTGTTTCGCCTGAAGAGATTCAGGCGTTTTCTTTTTGGAAAAAGCCTGAAAGCGAAAACAAAAAAATGGAGGTAATCAAAAATGGAAAATACGGCAAACAAAACAAAAAGGATTTCAACAAGACAACTGGTATCTATGGCGATGCTGGGGGCGATTTCTATCGTGCTGGTGGCAGCGGTGCATTTCCCTTTGATTCCGGCGGCGGCATTTTTGGAATATGACCCTGCAGATATCCCCATTCTGATCTGCGCCTTTGCCTATGGCCCCGGGGCAGGCTTTTTGCTGACTGTAGTCGTTTCCTTTATTCAGGGGATGACCGTCAGTGCCCAGAGCGGCATCATCGGCATCATCATGCATATTTTTGCCACAGGCTCCTGTGTTCTGGTGGCAGGGCATATCTATAAACGCAATAAAACAAGAAAAACTGCAGTGATCGCGCTGATCTGCGGTGCCATCGTGCAGACACTGGCTATGGTTGTGATGAATATGATCTTCACACCCCTGTTCATGGGCGCACCTCTGGAAACGGTTCTGGCAATGCTGATCCCTGCGATCATCCCTTTCAATGCATTGAAAGCAGGCATCAACTGCACCATTACTTTCTTCCTGTATAAATCCATTTCTCATCTGATCAAAGGCCATTGATCTGGAAGAAATGTGGGATTTGAAATCATTCTTTTCGATAGATGAGGCTCCGTCAGGGGCCTTTTTCCATGGTTGTTTTTGGGAAGGCGGCAGGCGGAAGGGGAATGATGATGTGTTTAAGATATTGAAATTTTCCGTTTTCCCGCAATTTTTTGTTGTCATCAGGGGGCGAAGTGCATATAATAGAAAAGAATTGGTGAAAATCAGACATTCCCTTTGAGAGGAAGGATGCTATGAACAGCAAAAAAACAGTTGCGGTGATTTTCGGGGGACAGTCCTCCGAACACGAAGTTTCCAGAACCTCTGCAGTGCTGATGCTGCATGCGCTGGATAAAGAAAAATATCAGGTCCTTCCTGTAGGGATTACAAAAAAAGGACAGTGGCTCATCTATAACGGCCCTGTGGAGCATGTGAAAACCGGAGAATGGGAAAAATACGGCACACCTGTGTCCCTTTCCCCCGATGCCACAAAAAAATGCTTCCTGAAGATCGTCAACGGTACGGTGAAGGAGATCCCTGTGGATGTGGTGATTCCTGTACTTCATGGCGCATGGGGAGAGGACGGCACCATACAGGGGCTTTTGGAAATGGCTCAGATCCCCTATGTGGGCTGTGGCGTATTGGCATCCGCAGTCTCCATGGATAAGGTTTTTACCAAGATGATCGCCAAATCTGTCCGCATTCCCCAGGCGAAATACCTTTGGGTTCATAAAATGGATCTGGAGGAAAAAGCCGAAAAGATCATGGATCAGGTGGAGCGAAAGCTGGGCTATCCCTGCTTCGTAAAGCCCTCCAATGCAGGCTCTTCTGTGGGGATCTCCAAGGCGAAAAACAGAGAACAGCTTTCCAAGGCTTTGGACTATGCGGCAGGCTATGACAGAAAGGTCATCATCGAAGAAGCCATCGATGCCAGAGAATTCGAATGTGCCGTTTTGGGCAATGAAGAACCCATTGTCAGCGGCGTGGGGGAAGTCCTTTCGGCGGCGGAATTCTATGATTACGATGCAAAGTATAACAACAGCGACTCCCGCACGGTGATTCCTGCGGAGGTGGAAAAAGAAAAGGTGGAGGAAATGCGCCGCATTGCCAAGAAAATTTTCCGTGCCGTAGACGGCAGCGGGCTGGCACGGGTGGATTTCTTCATCGATCAAAAAACAGGAAAAGTGCTCTTTAATGAGCTGAATACCATGCCGGGCTTTACGCCCATCAGCATGTATCCCATGCTTTGGGTACACGCAGGCATGACAGAAACAGAGCTGATGGATCGTTTCATCGAACTGGCACTGACCAGAGATTCGGGCATCAGGGGGTAAGGAGAAGTAGTATGGATACAAGACCTATCGGTGTATTTGATTCCGGGGTGGGCGGTTTGACTGTGGTAAAGCAGATCATGAAGGTCATGCCCCATGAAAATATCATATATTTTGGCGACACGGCTCGTGTGCCCTATGGTACCAAGTCCAAGGAAGCCGTAACGAAATATTCTAAGCAGAATGTGCGCTTTTTGCTGAGCAAGGACGTAAAGGCGATCATCGTAGCCTGCAATACAGCCAGCTCCAACAGTCTGGATGAGCTGCGGTCCACCTTCGATGTGCCAATCTTCGGCGTTGTTGTGCCCGGGGTGGAGGAGGCTCTGCGCTCTACAAAAAATAAAAAGATCGGCGTGATCGGTACGCCCGGTACGGTGCGTTCCGGCGCTTATGAAAGAATGATCTGCGCCCAGGACAGCGAAATGCAGGTGTTCACAAAGGCCTGTCCCCTTTTCGTGCCTTTGGCGGAAGAAGGCTGGACAGATAACGAGGTTTCCCGTCAGGCGGCGAAAAACTATCTGACAGATTTGGTGGAAACAGGCATCGATTCTCTGGTTTTGGGCTGCACCCATTATCCTCTGCTGAAACGCTGTATCGGCACGACCGTAGGCGATGCCATCAAGCTGGTAGACCCTGCCAAGGCCACAGCCAAGCGGGTGATGCATTTTCTTGGGGAAAGAGACATGCTGAATGAAAGCGAAGAAGTGGGCGAAAAGCAGTTCTATCTCAGCGACAGCACGGATACCTTCAAATTCGTTTGCCAGAAGGCATTGAAGCATGGCTATCAGCCGGAAATTATTGATATTGAAAAATATTGACAAACAAAAAGGACGACAGATTTCTGTCGTCCTTTTCTTAAGGGGAAGAAGTAGAAAGAATGTTAGTTAGAATGATTTCAGAATGATTCCGAAAACATTCTAAGGGGGAGTAACATCCTCAGTCATCAGTATTGCCCCTTTGAGGGGAAATATACAGCAAATCGGAAAAGTTTTGTGATCGAATTACAATAATAATTCTTATTTAAGAAAAATTATTGAAAATATTTCCTTTTTGTGCTATACTGATTGCAAACATAAGAAATCATCAAAAGGTTAAGATAGAAAATAAAAACATAAGGAGGAAATGAAAATGAAACAGGTAAAGTCCAAAGAATTTCAGATGGAAGTTTTAGAAAGCAAGGTTCCCGTTTTGGTGGATTTTTCCGCTACATGGTGCGGCCCTTGCCAGATGATGGGTCCCGTGCTGGAGCAGATGTCCGCAGAATATGAGGGCAAAGCAAAGATCGTAAAAGTAGATATCGATGAATCCATGGATCTGGCTCAGAAATATCAGATCATGAGCGTTCCCAATATGATCTTCTTCAAGGATGGTGCGCCTGCCGATGCGGTGGTAGGGGCGGTTCCCGCAGCTTATTTGAAGGAAAAACTGGAAAAACTTTTGTAAGACATATCAAATCCCCTGATATTGTGATATCGGGGGATTTTTATTTTGCGTGGTTGGTAATTTGTATGCGAAATAATAAGACGGACATTTGTCTCTTTGGTATTTTTGTCGGTACATGGGAAAATATGTATAAAAATAGATACAAAACCGTAAAAATCCTCGCTGTTTTTTACGTTGACGCATAAAAAATAAAGTGATATCTTTTTTTTATCAGTTTTTTGGAAAGAGGTTATGCGTTATGATGAATCCTACATTCACGACAACTGCATATGGTTTTGCTGTCCTGCTAATTAGCGTTATGATTCTGGTCATTGGTATTTTGAATGAAAAGAAGAATAGCGTCAATTGTCATGTGCAAAAATAAACCGCCCCTAAGAAAAAAACTGGGATATGTTTGTGTTCGCAGACCCATGGCATTTGGCCTTGGGTCTTTTTTGTTTCCCGAAGAAAGCAAATGAACATTGCATAGATACAAAAGAAAAACACAGAAGCATACAAAAGAAAAACCAGATGGAAATGCACAAAAGAGAAAACAAAAAAATGTACCAAAGATTTTTAAAGGAGATGTTACTATGACTTTTTTAATGGCATTGAGCCCCCTGTTATTTGTATTGGTGGGAATCCTTTTTCTGAAAAAACCGGCGATGAAGGTGGCCCCTTTGGCGCTGGTGTATACAATCCTCATTGCATTCACTTATTTTAACATGCAGTCTCTGGCATTCAAGGAGATGGTCACAAATACAGATGCCCTGCTCTGGAAAGGCATCAAGGAGAGTGCGAAGATCGTTATGCTGGTCTTTTCCTCCTTCCTGCTGCTGAACCTGATGCAGCATACGGGTGCCATCCGTCAGGTGCAGAAAACACTGGCAGGGGTTACCCGCGACAGAAGAGCCCAGCTGGTTATTGCCGGTATGATGGTTCCCATCTTTTTGGAAGGGGCAGCAGGGGCAGGCTCCCCCGCAGCTATCGCAGCACCTTTCCTGGTGGGCCTTGGTTTCCATCCGCTGGTAGCCATCGTGGTTGCCCTCTTGGGGGATGCCACTCCCTGTTCTTGGGGCGGCGCAGGTCTGACCACCATCACAGGCGGCAGCTATTTGGTGGAACAGGGGCTGAGTACAGCAGCGTTGAACTCCTCCATGGTCGGCAGGATCCATATGTTTGGTGTTCTCATCATTCCTTTCCTGATCGTTATGATTGCCTTTGGCAGAAAAGGGTTCAAGGGCATCCTTCCGTATCTGGTTTTTGCCGGGATCAGCACTTGTCTTTTGATGTTTGGGATTTCCAATTTCGTTGGCCCCGAGACCACCAGCCTTGGTACGGGCTTGCTTTCCATCATCCTTTCTGTGGTATATCTGAAGGTTTTCAAGATCGATACCCCTGAGGAATATCTGTATCAGGCGGAATTTGACGGTGCAGAAGAGGGACATTATTCTTCCTTCCGTGCATTGTCTCCTTATCTGCTGCTGGTGGTGCTGCTTCCTGTGGTTCGATATACGGTACCCTTCTCTATCCTGACTACCTTTGGTTATATCGTTTGGGTAGACTGTGTTGTATTCTTCTGTGCGGCAGCTGGCGGCGTGATCCTTGGGGTCAGCCTGAATGATTTTGTGGATACCATGGGGCAGACCTTAAAGCGTGTGATGCCCGTCATGGTTACCATGGGTTCTCTGCTGACCGTATCCTATATCATGCAGAGTGCCGATACCGGCATGATGACAGTCATCGCAACGACCATCGCAGGGGCAGCCGGTTTCTTCTATCCCGCAGCGGCAGTATTTATCGGTGCATCCGGTTCCTTTGCAACGGGCACAGGCCTTGGCTCCAATATCATGTTTGCGCCCATGCACGTAGATGCCTGCAATATGCTGGGTATCAATCCCGTGACGGTATTTGCCGGACAAAATGCAGGTGCTTCTCTGGGCAATATGATCTGTCCCAATAATGTCGTTGCAGCCTGCGCCACGGTCGATATCATCGGCAGAGAAGGCGAGGTTTTGAGAAAAGGCATTGTGGTATTCGGCATCCTGCTGCTGGAATATATGGTTCTGGCTATGCTCTATACGCATATCCTCTTCCCTAATTTCGGGATGTGATATAAAACGTTACAAAAGAAGAGATTTTACAAAAAAATATACAAAAGAAAAACATGGAAAGAAAATCGATACAACAAAAGAAGCATTCAAACAGAATGGAGGAATTACAGATGAAAACAAGAAAAGTTGGTATCATTGGTTTGGGTCATGTAGGTGCCCATGTGGCATATAGCCTGGCAGTACAGGGCATTGCGGACGAGCTGGTATTGGTGGACGTCAATGAAAAAAAGGCAAACAGCGAATGTCAGGATCTGCGGGACAGTGTAGCTTATCTGCCCCATAGAGTGACAGTCAGTGTGGGTTCCTATGAAGACCTGGGAGACTGCGACGTGATCGTCAACAGCATTGGCAAAATCGAAATATTGCGGGAAAATCAGGACAGAACAGATGAAATGAAATTTACCGTGCCGACAGTCAACAGCTATGTAGACAAAGTAAAGGCTTCCGGTTTTGACGGCGTTGTTGTCAACATCACGAACCCCTGTGACGTTGTCACACAGCAGCTGGCGAAGGGCTTAGGCCTGCCCCGTGGCCGTGTTTTCGGCACAGGCACAGGCTTGGATACCTCCCGTTTGTTATCTGCACTGGCAAGACAGACCGGCATCGACCACAAATCTATTACAGCGTATATGCTGGGGGAACATGGCAATCAGCAATTTGCCGCATGGAGCAATGTTTCCTTCCACGGTAAATCCTTGGAGGAATGGGCGAAAACAGATGAACGCTTCCGTTTCGATAAAGATGCGCTGCAGAAAGAATCCATCGGCGGCGGCTGGGTCACATTTTCCGGCAAATTCTGCACAGAATATGGCATTGCCACCACGGCAGCCCGTATGGTAAGCATCGTCCTGCATGATGAAAAGCAGATCATGCCTGCCAGCGCAGAGCTTTGCGGAGAATACGGCGAAACAGACGTATTTGTGGGTGTACCCTGCGTTATCGGCAAAAACGGCGTGGAAGAGATCGTAGAAATCCCCCTGAACAATGCAGAAAAGGCGGAATTCAAAAAATCCTGCGATGTCATCCGTGGCAATATCAAATTCGTAGAAGAAAATAAATAAACATACATACAAAAGAAAAAATCAAGAAGAGACAAAGGAGAAAATAACTATGATGGAAGTAAAAGTGACAAAAACAACAAACCCCAAGAAAAAACCCGATCCTGCGACTGTGCCCTTCGGCGTAGCTTTCACAGATCATATGTTTATGATGGAATGGGATGCGGAAAATGGCTGGCAGAATGCCCGCATCGTTCCCTTTGATGACATTGCGCTGAATCCTGCCGCCCTGGTGTTCCACTATGGCGCAGAGGTATTTGAAGGGCTGAAAGCATACCGTAAGCCTGATGGCACGGTGCAGATGTTCCGCCCTGTGGAAAACTTCAAACGTATGAACAATTCTGCGGAACGACTGTGTCTGCCCCAGTTCGATGTGGATGATGCAGTGGAATATCTGAGAAAATATGTAGAGGTGGAAAAAGACTGGGTACCCGATCAGTATGGCACATCCCTGTATCTGCGACCCTTCCTGTTTGGTACGGATGCAGACCTGGCCCTGCATGGTATCTCCCACGCCACATTTATGGTGATCGCCTGCGTGGTAGGCAGTTATTATAAGAGTGGGCTGGCTCCTGTTGATATGCTGATCGAAATGGACGATGTCCGTGCGGTTCGCGGCGGCACAGGCTATGCAAAATGCGGCGGTAACTACGCAGCGGCCACAAGAGCCGGTGAAAAGGCAGCGGCAAAGGGGTATTCTCAGGTTGTATGGGTAGACGGCGTAGAACGGAAATATGTGGAAGAAGGCGGCGGCATGAACCTGATGTTCGTTTGGAACGGCAAGCTGGTAACCCCCGAACTGAATGGTTCTATCCTGCCCGGCGTTACAAGAAAATCTATCCTGGAACTGGCAAAGAGCTGGGGGATGGAAACCGTAGAACGCAAGATCACCGTAGATGAACTGATGGAAGGCTGTAAAAACGGCACGGTGCAGGAAGCCTTCATGTGCGGCACAGCGGCGGTCGTTACACCCATCGGCGGTTTTGTTCGTGGGGAGGAAAAGGCTGTTGTGAACAATAACGAAATTGGCGAAATGACCCAGAAGGTCTATGATGAACTGACAGGCGTGCAGTGGGGACTGAAAGAAGACACCTTCGGCTGGACAGTTAAGGTTGACTAAGCCCCTTTGCTTTATCAAAATACACCCTCCGATGCTTGTAAAATAAAAAAATTTTTTACTTACATTTTTTCAAAAAATATGGTATAAAAGTATTGCAATGAGTTGCTTACACGCGTAAATCCGATTGTGATTGGTGTGTGAGCAGCTCTTTCTTTTTTTATGCGGAAAAATTTTTATCAGAAAAAGGAGGTCGTTCTTTTGCAAAAGGAAGTAAAATTGTGGAATCGGAATTTTGTGTTTATTATCATCATTAATTTTCTGGTATTCCTAAATCATCTGTCCATCTTGTCCACATTTCCATTCTACATTGAGTATCTGGGCGGTTCGGAGGCAGTAGCAGGCATGGCGGCGGCAATGCGGGGATGCTGATCTCATCCTTTGGCTATGGGGAAATGTTTGTCATCATGGCGGTGTTCAATATCCTGTCTATTTTGGTCTATATCCTCATTGGCAGAAACCATCCTTCTTCCTTTACCTATAGAAAAAAGATGGAAAGAGCATAATCGCTTCAAAATGACGAAAAGGTCAGGCATTTGCCTGACCTTTTTTAAGATGCAGTCAATTTCAGCCCCAAAATTCCAATAAGAATCAGAAGCAGGAAGAGAATACGGAAGGGATTGATCGCTTCATGGAACAGCACAATACCCAAAAGGACAGCCCCCATAGAGCCGATTCCTGTCCAGATAGCATAGGCTGTGCCAAGGGGCAGGGTTTTGGTCGCCTGTGAAAGAAAATAGAAGCTAACGATCATACCTGCGATAGTGAAAATGGATGGCACCAGCTTGGAAAAGCCTTCGGAATATTTCATGGCTGTAGACCAGACCACTTCAAATATTCCGGCGATGACAAGATAAAACCAGGGCATGGAAAATACCTCCTTTCTATGAAAATGACCGGAAACAACAAAAAAGCCTGAGAAATACTCTTTGTTTGAATATCTCCCAGGCTTTTATCCTTCCGTGACACGGTAGATACCGTGGGTTTTCTCTTGGTCTCAGACCAGAATCTTTCTGCGGAACCCTAGAAAACCAAATAATATATAATCTTATTCCAGTATATAGGATATGAGGATGCCTTGTCAATGGTGCAAATACGCAAAGGCAGTTCAGCGATTTACCATCAGCTTTTTCAAAGCGATATTCAGATCATCCAGCGTCAGGCGGTACATATCAAATTCTTTGGCGAGAATATCGTAGGTCTTTGCCCACCAGCCGCCCCAATAGGGCCGTTCGGAAGGGTTCAGCCACACGATATGGGGATATTTTTCCTTGAAGCGGCGCAGCCACTCAATACCAGGGGTCTTATCCCTGGCGCCATAGCTGTACCAGCTGCCTTCCATCAGTTCGTAGGGGTCCATCTGGGCATCCCCAACGATGATGACCTTGTATTCGCTGCTGATATTCTGCAAAATCCATTCCGTGGGGGTGGCGGAAGCGGGGCGCATCCGAGGGTCCTTGAAGATTTTGGAATAGATGCAGTTATGGAAATAGAATACCTGCAGGTCTTTGAAATGGTTGGAATTGCGTACCGCCTGGAAGAGGGCGGAACACATGCGGCTGTAATAATCCATAGAGCCGCCGCTGTCCATCAGAAGCAGTACCTTTACGGTATTTCTTCTGGGTTTATCATAAACTACCTTCAAAGTGCCGGCGTTGTCGCAGGTTTCCCGAATGGTACCGTCGATATCAAATTCCGTTCTGGCTTCATCCGCACGGGCGGAAAATTGCCGCAGACGGCGGAAGGCCATCTGGAATTGGCGGGTATCCAGCACATTATCCTCACGGAAATCACGGAATTTTCTCTCCCCTGCCACTTGGAAGGCGCTTTTCTTTTTGCTTTCGCCGCCCACACGGATGCCTTTATCGATCTGTCCATTATTGCCGAAGGGGGAAGCCCCTCTGGTGCCGATCCATTTGGAGCCGCCGTTATGCTGTTCGTGCTGTTCTTTCAGCCGTTCCAAAAACATTTGCTGGATCACATCTTCCGGCAGACCCATGTTGCGGAGCAGGTCTTCCTCGCTGAAGCTGCCGTCCAGTTCCTCTCTGGGCTTATTCAGCCAGTCTAAAAGCTCCTTGGGCAGTTCATCGGAGGCTCGTTCCATGTCCTTGAAATATTCCAGGAAAGCCCCATCAAATTTGTCGAAATCCGCTTCGCTTTTTACCAGAATGGCACGGCAAAGGTAATAGAACCCCGTAAAGGAGGAATGGTGCAGCCCCTTGTCCAATGCTTCGATGAGGGACATCCACTCATTCAGGGAGACCTTCAGCCCTCTGGCACGAAGAAGATAGAAAAATGAAGTAAACATTTGTACTCACCTACTTACTTCAAGTATCTTCTCATGGTGTCGATATCTTCGTTCTTTTTCAGCAGAACCCCTGCGAAAGGAACGGTTTCTTTGATCTTATGGGAAGGCACGCCGCCCAGCTCCAATGCACGGATCCAGTCGATGACTTCGGAGGTGCTGGGTTTCTTCTGGATGTTATACAGTCCTCTGATCCAATAGAAGGTTGCCAGAACCTGTTTCAGTACGTTTTCTTCTACATGGTCGAAATGCACTTTGATGATCTCTTCCATCTGTTCCGCATCGGGGAATTCGATATAATGGAAGATGCAGCGGCGCAGGAAAGCGTCGGGCAGTTCCTTTTCCGCATTGGAGGTGATGATGACGATAGGGCGTTGTTTTGCCTTGATGGTTTCCTTTGTTTCGGGGATATAGAATTCCATCTTATCCAGCTCCCACAGCAGGTCGTTGGGGAATTCCAGATCGGCCTTGTCGATCTCGTCGATCAGCAGGATGACCTGTTCATCGCTGCTGAAGGCTTCCCCCAGCTTGCCCAGCTTTACATATTTTGCGATATCATCTACCCCTTCGTTGCCGAATTGGGAGTCATACAGACGCTGTACCACGTCGTAAACATACAGACCATCCTGGGCCTTTGTGGTGGATTTGATGTTCCAGATGATGAGTTTTTTGCCCAATGCCTGAGAAATGGCTTCTGCCAGCATGGTCTTGCCTGTGCCGGGCTCGCCTTTGATGAGCAGAGGTTTCTGCAGGGCGATTGCGATATTGACGGAACGCATCAGCTCTTCGCTGGCTACGTAATTTTCACTGCCTTGGAATGTCAGATTCATAATGGGGATCACGCCTTTCTTTTTATTTGTTTCGCATACGAATCATTTTGGATACCCCTATTTTATGGGGCGTATGGCATCTTGTCAATAAAAAAAGGACGGTTTTACCGTCCTTCCTATCGGTCAATTTTATTTGACATCCAAGCCTGCCAGCTTTGCCATTTCCAAAATAGAAGCCTTGGATACTTTTTTGCCTTTATAATCGATCAGATCATCCATACTGCCGGTGAAGATATCAGCAGGCTCATATTTTTTCAAAATAATCATGTTATCGTCTACGAAAATCTCCAGAGAATCCTTGATGGCGATCCCCATATTGCGGCGAAGCTCGATGGGCAGAACAACTCTTCCCAATTCATCTACTTTCCTTACGATACCTGTTGATTTCATGTATTTGCTCCCCCTACCACTCTTTTTTCAGAACTATTTATAAATCTTAACCAAATCTTAACACAGGGAAAAAGATATTTCAACAGAAATCGACAAAAATGGAACGATTCCTCTTTTTTTATGGTGTAAAATGAACTTTATTTCGTTGCATGAAGGAATTTTTATTTCATGGAAGGAGAGCTTTCGGCATAAACTGGACGGAGAGGAGTGAAGTCTATGCTGAATGGGATCTGGGGCTTCTTTGTCATTGGTGGCATTCTGACGGGGGCATTTTTGGGAAGGATGGATATGGTGACGTCAGCGGTCATTGGCGGGGGCAAATCTGCCATGGAACTGGCTTTCACCATGGCAGGGGTGGTGGCTGTCTGGTCAGGGGTGCTGAAAATTGCGGAACGGGGCGGCATGATCGATGCCCTTGCGGGAAAAATGACGCCCATCATGGATTTTTTGTTTCCCACGATCCCTCGCAGCCATCGGGCCCGCAAATACATAGCTACAAATTTTGTGGCAAATTTCCTTGGTCTGGGCTGGGCGGCGACTCCGGCAGGACTGATGGCTATGAAGGAATTGCAGAAATTGAATCGGGAACAGGAAGGGACGGCATCCTCTGCCATGTGTATGTTTCTGACGGTCAATATGACTTCTTTGCAGCTGGTGACAGTGAATATCTTGGCCTATCGGACGGAATTTGGCTCCAAAAACCCGGCGGAGATCGTGGGGGTAGGCATTGTGGCAACCCTGATCACTACGCTGGTGGGTATCTGTGTGGCAAAGCTGCTGGAAAGGAGAATGTGAAATGCGTATCCTTTTGACCATATCTGATTTTCTGATCCCTGTAACGGTGCTGTTCATCGTGGTCTTTGGCTGTCTGAAAAAGGTAGATATCTATGAAGTCTTTCTGGAAGGGGCAAAGGAGGGACTGCAAACAGTCTTGGATATTTTGCCTACCCTGATTGGTCTTATCATGGCGGTAGAGGTCATGCGGGCAGGGGGACTGCTGGAAATCTTGGTGGAATTGATCCGCCCTGCGGCAGAAGCCATCCATTTTCCGGCGGAGCTGGCACCCCTGAGTATCGTGCGTCTGGTGTCCTCTTCGGCGGCAACGGGACTGCTGACAGATATTTTTTCTACATATGGCCCGGATTCTTTTATTGGCAGGACCGCTTCGGTGATGATGAGCTGTACGGAAACGGTGTTTTATACCATGAGCCTCTATTTTCTTTCCGTCGGCATCAAAAAGACCCGTTATACGCTGCCCTGCGCCCTGGTGGCGAATATCGTGGGGGTCTTTGCGGCAGTATGGCTGGTGAAGCTGGTTTTTTGAAAAGAACATTGGGGATGAAAGACCTCCAAATGGCGGAAAAACAGGAGATCGTAAGGCAAAAAAAGGTGTAAAATGCCTAAAGAATAAAAAAAATTTTCGCAAATACTTTTTTTCGTGCCTTTTTTTCTATGCCCGAATGAGCTATAATGTAAAATGGTTATATATTGGTTATATATATGGAAAAGACAAAACGTCTTTCCTTTTCTATGGTTGATCGGGCGAAGGGGATCGGTTTCCTTCGCTTGAGAAGGAAGGAAGGTACTTATGAAAAAATGGATGATGGTCGTGGCAAGTCTCTTGTTATTCACCGGCTGTGCAGCCGAAGAGGAGAAGACTTTCAGCCTGACGGCTGCCGAACAGGAATCCTATGTGGAAATGATCGATGGCGTGATGGAGGAATTTTATTGGGAATATGACCGTAGCAGTCTGACCTTTGGACCGGCAGTGGTGCCGGAAAATAACGAGGAAAGCGGGCGGCTGTTTTCTGCTTCCTCTGCCTGCGAATATAATCTGAAGAGCAAGGCAGGGCAGGATGCCGTTTTGGCAGAGGCTTCCCTGCTCCATTATAATGGCGATACTGCGGGAAAGCTGCAGTGCTGGTTCGTTGGCGGTCAGCTGGCAGGGGTAGCCTACAGCGGCGGCTATGATAACGGATATTACAGCTTGAAGGAACGAAATCCCTTTGTGGCGGACGGCGGCTTTCGTGCTTATGAAAGCTGGACAGGCATGGGCGCTGCTTTTCAGAAGGGCAGAGGGGAATTTTCCCCCGAAGGTATCTATTCCACAGGGAAGGATGCCAATGGCAATGGGCTGGCTGTTTCCATTCAGGATGGGAAAGCGGCAGTCTATCGCTATGCCAATGGGCTGAGCCGTTACCGTAATTTCTCCTATGGCTATGGACTGGAAGCCACTTCTGCGGCATTTCTGAACGGAAAGGATGCTCGCCTGGCGGTGTTGGTTTCCAGTGTGACGGAAAGCGGCGAAGAGGAAAGCGAAAAGACCTATTCTCGGGCGGAAAAGATCATGCTCTATGATGAAAAACTGAACGCGGCAGGGGAAATCCCTCTGGAAGGGGAGCTTTGCACAGCCATTGGGGCAGAGGATGGCAAGCTTTATCTGTTTATCGATCAGAATATGGATATCTATGAAGAAACGGAAAATGGTTGGGAGCGGACAGGCAGCAGAAAGCTGCGCCATCAGGTGACCCAGTTCCATGTGACCGATTTGGATGGGGACGGGAAAAAGGAATATATCATGACTGACAATATGGACCTGTATCTCTATCATGCTACGGGAGGTAGCTTCCGTAAATTGTGGAGCACCCATCTGGGCGTGGAAAATTTCTATGGCCCCATTTCCAGCGGCGATTTGAACGGCGATGGCGTCAAGGAAATTTATGCCTGTGATACCACAGCTACTACCATCCGCTATATCCTGACGGAAAAAGGGCTGCGCTCAGCCAATGAGGATATCGATTACGGTCAGTGCATCTACCCCTTCGATTTCGATGGAAACGGCAAGACAGATTATTGGCTGGTGCAGGATAATGTCGATCGGCGGGGACAGCTGTATCTGGCATCGGAGGAATAAATTATGACAGAATCTGAAAAATATATGACAGAAGCTCTTTTGGAGGCGGAAAAGGCTCTGGAAGCAGGGGAAGTGCCCATCGGCGCAGTCATGGTGCGAAATGACGAGATCATCGCCAGGGGACATAACCTGCGGAATACGGATAAAAACCCTCTGCGTCATGCGGAAATCGACGTCATCGATGCTTCTGCTAAAATCGTGGGAGATTGGCGGTTGGAGGACTGCGTCCTGTATGTGACCGTGGAGCCTTGCCCCATGTGTGCCGGAGCTATCGTGCAGGCTCGTATCCCTAAGGTGGTTTTCGGCACACGGAATAGTAAGGCGGGGTGCGCCGGTTCTGTGCTGGATGTGCTGAATGAACCTAAGCTGAACCATCAGGTGGAGGTGGAGGAAGGGGTTTTGCAGCCCCAGTGCAGCGAGATCATGAAACGCTTCTTCAAACGCTTCCGAAAAAATGCCAATGCTCAGCCATTGACAGAAAATCAGTGAACGTGTATAATAATATAGCTATACTTTCGGTAGAATCACCGAAGGGCTTGCATATATCTGTAAAAACCAGTTAAAATCCTGATTTTAACTGAGTAATATCTCCGTACTAGCCGGGGCGGTAGCGGTGCCCTGTACTCACAATCCGCTATAGTGAGGGTGATGCTCGCTTTCGACGTATGGCTTGATGGCCTGCCCTTCGGAAGCGGTGTTGAAGTTCGGGTCTTACGCAACATGAGCCTGTGAACCGTGTCAGGGTCGGAAGGCAGCAGCACTAAGCAGTCAACTTGTGTGTGTGGTAAGGGTGCTCGGATGGAGCCGTGGAAGAAGGTAACGCATGGGGCGATATGGCAACAGCGGGCGTGCGGACCTTTAATAATACGAAAATTTAATTGCAATTTTGTGCCTCATAAAAATGAGGCTTTTTTTATATTTAGTTTGTGATATATTATAAAATAGAATGCTTTTTGCAAGCAGCAGTGCTGCTTGCTGCATCGGGTCGAGGGGGTGACCCCCTCGCAGGGTCCGGGACAGCGTCCCGGAAAGAAGGAGTGTTTTTATGGCTTATACGGCATTGTATCGGAAATTCCGCCCCCAGACCTTTGATGGCGTTATCGGGCAGGAGCATATTGTTCGGACATTAAAAAACCAGATGAAAACAGGTCGGGTGTCCCATGCCTATCTGTTTTGCGGCACACGGGGCACCGGTAAGACCTCTACGGCAAAAATCTTTGCCAGAGCCATCAACTGCCTCCACCCCACAGAAGAAGGGGAGCCTTGTAATCAGTGCGACGTATGTCAGGATATTTTGGCAGGCAGAAGCGTCAACGTGATCGAAATCGACGCTGCCTCCAACAATAGCGTAGATAATATCCGTGAGATTCGGGAAGAAGTGAAATACCCCCCTACCCAAGGGCGGTTCAAGGTCTATATCATCGACGAAGTGCATATGCTTTCCAATAGTGCCTTTAATGCACTGCTGAAAACCCTGGAAGAACCCCCTGCCCATGTCATCTTCATTTTGGCAACCACAGACCCCCAGAAGGTTCCTGCCACCATTCTTTCCCGTGTGCAGCGGTTCGATTTCCGCCGTATCACCACGGAAACCATTGCGGAGACCCTCATGGGCTATCTGCAGGAAGAAGGGCAGAAGGTGACCCCTGAAGCGGTGCGCTATGTGGCCCATCTGGGGGATGGCTCCATGCGTGATTCCCTGAGTATCTTAGACCAGTGCCTTGCCTTTTTCAGCGGCGAGGAAGTGACACTGGAAAAGGTGCTGGATATCATGGGCGCCGTAGACCAGACCATTTTCTTTGAAATGACAGAAGCCTTGGCGCAGAAAAATGCGAAAAAAGCCATGACTTTAGTGGAGGATATGATGCTTTCCGGCAGAGATGTGAAGCAGTTCGTCACAGAAATGCTGCAGCATCTCAGAAATCTGCTGATTGCGGCAACCATCCCTGATGTGAAACAGATACTGGATCTTTCTCAGGAGGATGGGGAACGGCTGCAGGCGGCGGCAAAAATCCTTTCTCCCGAAGAGATCATTTATCTGATCGGGAAATTTTCTGATCTGCAGAGCGAATTGAAATGGGCACCCAACGAACGTATTTTGCTGGAGGTGGAGCTGATGAAGCTCTGCGCCCCTTGGACAGAGAAAGACCTGACCACATTGGCGGCAAGGCTGGGCGAATTGGAACGGAAGGTTGCCGAGGGCGTGCCTGTGGCGATACAGGCGGCGCAAAGCAGCGACGCTAAACCAAAAGAAGCCCCGAAACCTAAACGGAAACCACCTGCACTACCTGAGGACAGAAAACAGGTGAAAGAGCAATGGCCTTTGCTCCGCAACGATGTGGATGATGTGGTGCTGAAAAGTATGTTGGGGCAGGTAGAAGTAGGCTTTAAAGAGGATGAATTCCTGTATCTTATCTGCGAATATCCTGCATTGGCGGATATGGTGGAACGGGGCATTGATAAGATCGCCGCGGTTCTGGAAAGAGAGACAGGCAAGAGCTTTGAGCTCCGCACCACGACCAAGGAAGAATACGATAAGTGGTACGAAGCCGCCTATGGAAAGCAGGAGGAGGCTTCCACAGCAGAAGAGGATGCGGAATTTGCAAGCCTGCTGGGACAATATTTTCCCGAAGCGGATGTAGAAGAGTAAATACTTGCCATTGGGTAAGATTTTCGATACAATAAAAAAGATATAAATAGGATTATTTTCAAGGAGGAATACAATATGGCAAAAGGCGGTTTCCCCGGCGGCATGGGGGGCATGAACATGAATAACCTGATGAAGCAGGCCCAGAAAATGCAGAAGCAGATGATGGAAAAACAGGAAGAACTGGCGGCAAGAACCCTGGAAATGACCAGCGGCGGCGGTGCAGTGAAAGTAGTGATCTCCGGTAAAAAGGAGATTCAGGAATTGAAGATCAACCCTGATGTAGTGGACCCCGATGATGTGGAAATGCTGGAAGACCTGATTATTTCTGCTGTCAATGAAGCCATCCGTCAGGTGGAGGAAATGTATAACAACGAAATGGGCAGAATGACCGGCGGTCTGGGTGGCGGTCTGTTCTGATAAAGAAGGGATACTATGAATTATTACGGCAACCCGGTCACAAGGCTGATTGAGGAACTGGCATCTTTGCCAGGGATCGGCGGCAAATCCGCCCAGCGGCTGGCTTTCCATATCATCCATATGCCAAGAGAAAAGGTGGCGGCCCTTTCCGAAGCTATTCTGAAGGCAAAGGATCAGGTAAAATACTGCTCTGTTTGCTGCAACCTGACGGAGGAAGAGGTTTGCCCTGTCTGTGCCAATGTGAAGCGGGATCATAAGACCATCATGGTGGTGGAAGACCCCAGAGATATGGCGGCTTACGAGAGAACCAAGGAATTCCACGGTGTCTATCATGTGCTGCATGGTGCCATTTCCCCTATGACGGGTGTGGGCCCTCAGGATATCCGTATCCGTGAACTCATCAGCCGTATTGACGGTTCGGTGGAGGAGGTCATCCTTGCCACAAACCCTAACGTGGAGGGGGAAGCAACGGCGATGTATATTGCAAAGCTGCTGAAACCTCTGGACGTGAAGGTGACCCGCATCGCCAATGGCGTGCCTGTGGGCGGCGATCTGGAATATGTGGATGAGATCACCCTTTCTCGTGCCTTGGAGGGCAGACGGGAATTATAAGAGGAGAAATGCAGAATGAAATGCCCTTATTGCGGAAAAGAGATGATACAGGGATATATATGGTCAGATCCGCTGCAACCTATGGTTTGGCTTCCTGAGGAGGAAGAGCCTTCGTTTCTGAGGGATACGGAAAAAAACGTTGAAAAAAAGAATGGGATTTACTGGAAGAGAAAGCCATTTGGCAGCCATAATGAAAAGAGAATAGAGTTGCATATTTGTCAGAATTGTAATGTTGGCATTACAAGGTTTGACAAAATAAAAAAGTGAAGGCGTATGCCTTCACTTTTTTGTATCAGGTCCAGGGCATGATGCCCTGGTAGGGGATTGGGGACAAAGTCCCCGAAGTCTTCAATCACATAAAATATGCCAATGTCAGACCCACGCCCCCTGCAAGAGAGCAGGCGATGACCAGTGCTTCTACTGCCTTTGTGCTGCCGCTGATGAGATTCCCCTCCAATAGATCACGCATGGACTTGGAGAAGGTCACCCCCGGCAAAAGGGGCATGATACTGCCGATGACGATGGTATCGATATGGGATGAAGGGAACAGCGGTGCCATCCAGCAGGCGCAATAGGCCGCCAGCATTCCGCCCAGAAAAGGCTCGAAGAAATAGGGCACTTTTTTTGTCCCCAGCCAGAAAACGAAGCAGCCCAGCAGCATCCCGATAAAAAAGGAAAGAATGCCATCGATAGCCGATTCCCCACTGAGAAGGGCGCAGCCGCCGGAAATGATCCCATAAGCGAAGATACGCAGGGGCATAGGGTAGAAGAGGGCTTGGCGTATGGCGTTCAGCTTTGCAATGGCTTCTTCCAGCGTAATTTTTCCGGAAACAAAAGCACGGGAGATATCGTTTACTTCGCAGACCTTTTCAAAATTGACCGTACGGGTATGGACGCCTCGCATCATGGAAAGGGGCCCCTTTTCTTCTCGGGGCAGGGTCACGATGAGGGCAGTGGAAAGGGCCGTGGCTTCGATCTTTTCCCTTCCGGTGGTGGAAAGGATCCGCTTCATGGTATCCTGCACACGGAAAGTCTCCGCACCGTTTTTGAGCATAATTTCCCCTGCATCCAGTGCCAGGTTGATGAGTTTGGTATTATAGTCCATAAATGCCCTCCTTTCGAGGGTGTCGATTGTCCGACACCCTTCGTCGAAATTTGCTTTTACCAGTTCTACCCTGATGGGCATCGGGGCTTTCGGTTATATATTTTTTCGCTTCAGTCGGGGAAAAATCTGGAACCATGCCTGGGGAAGCACCAGAATGATCACAGAACCGATGCCGATGGCACCTGCCAGTTTCAGGGCGGTCAGGATATTGGAGGTCGTTTCCAAAACCCTACTGTCCATGGCAGAGGTGATGCAGCGATACACAGCTGCACCGGGTACCAGAGGCAGAATGCCGGGGATATGGTATACGATGGTAGGCAGCATCCGGTGGTAGGAGAGGAAGCGGGCCAGGCCGGTTGCAGCAAAGGTAGCCAGCAGGGTAGCCAGAAGGGCAGAGCCTTCGTTTCTCAGCACCAGCTGATATACCAGCCAGCAAAGGGCTGCGGTGAGCCCGCAAAAGGGGATCTCTCTTCTGGGTGCATTGCAGACGATGGCATAGCCCATGCAGGCAATGAATGCGATAAAAGGATGTATCAGATAATAAAAGAGTTCTTGATTCATAGCTTAACCTCCGATCTCAAGACATATGGAAAATCATCAAAGCAATGGCAACGCCGGCGGCAATGGAGCAGGCATGGAGCAATACTTCCACCACCTTGGAATTGCCGCTGATGAGGTTGCCCTCCAACAGATCACGCATGGCTTTGGAGAGGGCAAGGCCGGGCAGCAGTGCTTTCATGGTGCCGATGATCATTTTATCCAGCTGGGTTCCCGGCAGGAAGAGATGCGCCGCACAGGCGGCAAGACCCGTTACCAGCCCGCCCATCAGGGGACCAAAGAAGAAGGGCACTTTTTTTCCGCCCAGATAAACCAGTGTTGCACCCATCAGGAGGGCAACAAAGAAGGAAATGAACCCATCCAGGGGGGAACCGCCTACCATGAGGGCAAAGCCGGCACCATTTAGTCCGTAGCCCAGCACACGGGTGCCGAATCTGAAATTGGGAGCGTTGTGGATATCCTGACAGCGGAACAGGGCTTCCTCGATGGTGATCTGACCCGAAACGAAGGCGCGGGACATATCGTTGACAGCGCAGATTTTTTCAAAGTTTACGCCGCGGCTCTTTACGGCACGGGCCATGGAAAGAGGGCCTTTTTCTTCTCTGGGCAGGGTTACCATGAGCAGGGTACACATAGCCAGAGCTTCGATCTTTTCCCTGCCGCTGGTGGAGAGGATGCGTTTCATGGTATCCTGTACACGGAAGGTCTCTGCGCCGGAGGCCAGCATGATCTCCCCTGCATCCAGAGCCAGGTTGATGAGTTGGGTATCGTAATCCATAGGTTGGAATTCCTTTCTTTTTCAAATGCATTTTGATGGTAAATCAAAATGTGCCCGCAGGCACATTCTTTAGTGTATTCATTTTACAGAAAAAGTAAAGTAAAATTATTTTAAGATTTTTCCATTTTTTTGTGTAAAACGAACACGTTTTTCTTTCCGTGCATGAAAAGAAATGGTTTACATTAGGAAAAAGTATGATATAATCAAAGAGAACAAACTAAATAAGTTTGAAAAGCTGGGGGTGCTGCCAAAAGCAGCTGAGAGGATTTTTTCCAACCCTTTGAACTTGATGTGGTTAGTACCAACGGAGGGAAGCGAAACGATGAAAGTAATATCAGACCTTTCCCGCTGGGGAAAGGTCTTTTCTATTTTGCTTCTAAAAAGAAAGGAAGATGACAATGAATTTGACAGACAGATTGTATGAAGCGGCAAAGCCCATCTGGGATGGCTACCTGACACAGCCTTTTGTAAAAGAACTGGGGGAAGGCACCTTGAGTGAGGAACGGTTCCGTTTTTATATGGTGCAGGACTATCGCTACCTGCTGCAGTATGCAAAGGTATTTGCCATGGGCGTGGTAAAAACAGAGGATGAACGGCTGATGACCCGTTTCTCCTATATGGTCCATGATACCTTGGACGGGGAAATGAATATCCATAAGGCATATATGTCCCGTCTGGGCATTACAGAAGAGGAGGTTGCCACTACAAAATCTGCTTTGGCGAACCAGTCCTATACTTCCTATATGCTGGATGAAGCCTACAAAGGCGGCCCTCTGGAAATCTTGGTTGCGGTGCTTTCCTGCGCATGGAGCTATCAGATGATCGGGGAACACCACAAGACTATTCCCGGTGCTTTGGAACATCCTTTGTTCGGTGAATGGGTGCAGGGCTACAGCAGCAAGGAATATTGTGAAACTACCCAGGAGATCATTGATTTGGTGAATGAACTGGGCAAGGATGTGACCCCCGAAAGAGAAGAACATCTGAAAGAAATTTTCGTAAACTGCAGCCGATATGAACAGTATTTCTGGGATATGGCTTATGCAGCAATACCAGAGTAAAAAGGTCATGCGGCACAATAAAAAGGAGTAATGAAAATGCTGGAATTTAAAAATGTCTCCTTCCGCTATGATGTGGATGCATTCTCTATGATGGAGGATCTGTCCTTTTCCGTGGAGGATGGGGAATTCGTTTCCATCATCGGTGCCAGCGGATGCGGCAAAAGCACCATCTTCCGCCTCATCAACGGGCTGGAAAAGCCCCAAAAGGGCGAGATTTTGGTGGATGGGAAGCCCATTGCTTCCCTGAAGCAGTATAGTGCTTTTATGCCCCAAAAGGATCTGCTGTTCCCCTGGCGTACCATTGAAAAAAATATCTGCCTGCCCATGGAGCTGGCAGGCGTTCCCCCAAAAGAGCAGGAGGCGCGCTGCCGAGAGGTGCTGGAACAGGTAGGACTTCTGGATTATATGAAAAAATATCCCAAAGACCTTTCCGGCGGCATGAAGCAGAGGGTATCCTTTGCCCGTACCCTCCTGTCCGGGGCAGATATGCTGTTGCTGGACGAGCCCTTTTCGGCTCTGGACTATTTGACTCGGGTGGAAATGCAGGAATGGCTGCTGCATCAGTGGGAGCATTATGATAAGACCATTTTGTTTATTACCCATGATGTGGAGGAGGCTGTGTTCCTGTCCCAAAAGATATTCGTCATTCAGGACAGACCCTTTTCCTCTATGGAAATGGTGGAGGTGCCCCTTTCCTATCCTCGGGACCGCAGTGACCTGAAAAAGCCGGAGATCGTGGAATTGAAGGAGCAGCTCATCGGAAAGCTGAGAAGGAGTGTGAGCGTATGAAAAATATTTCTTCTCTGATATTGGTATTTATCCTGCTGGTCATCTGGCAGGGGGCAGCCATGGGCGTCGATGCGGCTTATATCCTGCCTTCTCCGACACAGATTCTGGAACGGCTGTGGGAACTGCGGGAACCTTTGATCCTGGTGCATCTGCCTGCCACCATGGGCGTTACGGCATTGGGCTTGTGTATTTCTGTTGTCCTGGGGCTTTTGCTTGCCATCTCCATGGATTGGAACCCCAAGCTGGAAAAAGCCCTTTATCCCATCATCGTGGCATCTCAGACCATCCCCACCACAGCCATTGCACCTCTGTTTATTCTGTGGTTTGGCTATGGGATCTGGAGCAAAGTGCTGGTAACAATTCTGATGACCTTTTTCCCCATCGCCATTACTGTGTTTGACGGTTTGAAAGGGACGAAGCGGGAAATGGAAGAACTGCTGATGACCTACGGCGCAACAAAAAAAGATATTTTTTTGAAACTGAAACTGCCGACCGCTCTGCCCAGTTTCTTTTCCGCCATCAAAATGTCTATCCCCCTGAGCGTCATCGGGGCAGCCATTGCGGAATGGCTGGGTGCCCAGAAGGGTCTGGGATATTTCAGTAAACGAATGATGACACAGTTGGACGGTGCAGGGGTCTTTGCCCCTGTGGTGCTGCTGTCCGTAGTGGCTATGGTGACGGTCTGGATCATCACCATCATAGAGAGAAAAATCATTACATGGCGGAAAGAACTTTGACGAAACAAGGAGCCAAGTGGCTTCCTTTGTATGCATAGCATACAGGAAGGAAGCGATTTGGCGAGTGTCCACAATGAGTAACGGAGAGTATGCTCGGAGTTACGAATAGGGCGATTGCGGGAGCTTCGGAGAAGCGAAGCAATCGGTTTTGTCAAAGAATCGTTGGTGAAAGAAAGGAGATATTCAAAATGAAGAAGAAACTAGTTGCATTATTTATGGCTGCCCTGATGGCGGTCGGCGCAGTGGGCTGCGGCGGCGGAGAAACAGCTCCCACAGAGGGGGATACGGCTCTGGAGGATTTCAATATCGTGCTGGACTGGTATCCCAATGCCATCCATTCCTTCCTGTATGTAGCCCAGGAAAAGGGCTATTTTGCGGAAGAAGGTCTGAACCTTGTCATCAATTTCCCTGCCAATACCAATGACGGCATTTCCATGCCTGCGGCGGGCAAAGCGGATATCGGTATGTATTATCTGCAGGATGCCATCCAGACATCTGTAGAGGAAGATGTTCCTATCGTTTCCGTTGGCGCAGTGACACAAAGCTCCCTGAATGTTGTGATTTCTCTGAAGGAAAGCGGCATTGAAGGTGCAGAAGATCTGGCTGGGAAAAAGATTGGCTATGCCGGCACAGCCCTTTCCGAAGCCCAGATCGCATCCATGCTGGAATATGCAGGCCTGTCTGCCGATGACTGCCAGTTTGTGGATGTTGGTTTTGACCTGCTGACAGCTACTACCACCGGACAGGTAGACGCTACCACAGGCAATATGGTCAACCATGAAGTGCCCCAGCTGGAAGAAGAAGGCATTGATATCAACTATTTCTATCCTACCGACTACGGCGTACCGGAATGTTATGAACTGGTATTCCTGGCTGGCAAGGATGCCGTAGAAAATAATCCCGAAAAAATCCAGAAATTCCTGCGTGCCTGCCAGAAGGGCTTTGACTTTATGAAGGAAAACCCCGAAGAAGCATTGCAGATTCTGCTGGCAAACCAGAATGCGGAAAACTTCCCTCTGTCTGAAACCGTGGAAACAGAAAGCATGAATATCCTGCTGCCTGTAATGGAAACAGAAGATGCCCGTTTCCTGCATCAGGAAGTCAGCGTATGGCAGGAGAATGCCGACTGGATGTATGAAAAGGGCATTTTGGCTGAAAAAGCGGATGTATCTGGTCTGGTTGTCAACCTGCTGGAAGAATAAGACATTCAAAAAACTCATATAAAAAAGTGAGGGAGACTCTCCAAGCCATATTTTTAATGTGTCAGTCAGATAAATCCAAGCGTTCCTGCGATATGTAAACGGAGAATACAACGAAAATCCATTTGTAAAAAAACTTGATGCAAGAGTAAAGCAGGTAAAGGTACAGGGAGTTTAATTTGAGTTCCAAAATATTCTTGGCACTAGCTGCGACATGTAAAGATTGTATCATTATTGTTGATTTGATTATTCAGATAAACTATGATAAAATCAAGTTGTTTATATTTGTAGAATAAGGAAATTGTAAGGGTCGGGGAATCTCTTTATAATATGCCTGTAACACTGTCTATGGATATTGCAGATATGGAATTTGATACATTTACAGAAAATAATAATGCTACTCTTGCCGAAGATAATACAGTTAAAGATGTGAATTACATAAAACGCTTTGATTCTAAAACAAAAGAATATTTTGTAAGAATGGAAACGACATATGAAAATGAAGATGGATTAAGATATTGTAAAGGTGAAGATGTGATTCTTTAATCTATTTTAAATTAGGGGCTGATATAGCCCCTAATGTTTTATAAGAAAGAGGTGTTACAATGCTTAAATTCCGAAAATCATTGTTTTTTGCTATGATGGCATTTTTGTTGTTTTCATATAACACTTGTTATGCTCAAGAAGATAGAATCAATATTTATGAGAATGGAAGAATGCTCATAGAATTGGAAAACAAGCCATTTTTGATGGATAATGTTTTATATATTCCTTTGCGAGAAATGATGAATCATTATGGGACGGGGCAATTAAAGTACGAATCTCCTAATATAATTATTATTCAAGATACCGAGTATGATGGAAAGGCACGTATTGTACTTACATCAGGTAGTAATATAATCGAGGTGAATGGTATTCTAGCTGAGATGAATGATCCACCCATTCAAAAGGACGGATGTGTATATGTATCAACAGAATATCTCCCTTTGATTAACATGGGTCGCTCTTTTTTTATAAATTTTGAACAAATAGATGATACCCTTAATGTCTATTTGCGTAATGATACTCTTGGAAAAGAACAAATAAATTGGACAAATAAAACTTTTAATATAGAAAGTTTGTCAGAAAAAACTAAAAATACAGTCGAGCTATCTGAAAAGGATGTTCCTATAAATTTCACATGGGAATTTTCTTTCCAAACGGTGGAACAAAGTGTTTTTATGGATAATAATAAAGATACATATTTGACAGATTATATTACATCGAATAATCGCTGTAAATTTTATGAAGATGATAAAGTACAGGCTGTAACGGTTCCCTTCAATCAAAATTATGAAATAACATTTATTTATGGCGATGAAATAAACGATGAAGTTGTCAATCATATTTACAAATATCGTGATTCTAAAATAAAGGCAACCAGTATTAGTATTCCAATATTTACCATTCAAGACGAAAATAGTACATATATCCTTAATGAAAATGGTTTTTTTCAAGAAGGAACAGTTTCAGATCAACGTCCGAAAGAAATATATTTACCTGTAAATAGTGCAGTTGACTATATGTTCTATAAACCATTTTACTTTATTATATCTGACAAAGAAGTGTCTGCAATTTTATATAAAGGCTGGGTTGGTTATGTTGAAGGAGAAGAACAAACTCCTTTAATGGAAAACTTAGATATTGTGATTAACCTTTATGAAGATACTATACTTGTAAATGGAATAGAAAAAAAACTTAGAGTGCCAGCTTTTATTTCTCGAAATGGATATATAATGCTACCTATTAGAGAGATAACGGAAGTATTTCCTGATATAGAAGTGCTTTGGAATAATAATTGCAAAGAGGCAGAAATTTTTTACGGACAGGATTGTATATCGATTGTTTCCGGTGCAGATGAAATGTATATAAATGGTAAAGCAAGTACATTGAAAAATGCTGCGGAAATACAGGATGGTCGTATGTTTGTTTCTTTGAGAGATATGTGCCGAATTTGTGCAATCTCAGATGAAGAAGTTCAGTGGGATAATACAACTAAGACCGCAACAATTCACACAGAAGTAAATAAATGATAACGCCTTTTTGAAGCTACAAGATAACAGAGACTCTGTAAAGGCTAGAAATCTCACCTTGACGGAATCTCTGTTATCCTAGGTTTGGTAATCAAGGTATTGGTGAAAAATTATGTAAATATTATTTGCAAAAAGCTCAAAAGACTCCTTTCCCTTTTTTAGTTTTCCGGCTTTTCAATGGGGATAATAACTCTTGTGATATGATCCGCTTCATTTTCGATATCCACGGGAGAAATGATATATTCCTCCGAAATGGGGCCGGCAATGGTATAGCCCCGCTGATTCAGCCATTTGATTGCCTTGATATGGGTCTGGATGATATCTTCATTCCGCCCGATATGCAGTGCCGTTACGGCGGGGAAGCCGCCGAAGGTCTTTGCAGCAGGGGAATCCACTGATTCATTTACCTGGATACTGATCTCCAGATCGCAGTCGTTCTGATAAAACTGCTCCAGAGGATTATTGTGGTATGTCAGAATGACGGGCCCGGTAGCCTTTAATTTATAGCGGGAGACCATTTCAAATAATTCGAACCAGCGATCCACGGAAACATCACTGTTTTTGTAATTCTTTTTGATTCGTCTGGTGAATAATACAGGAGAAACAGGAATCGCCTCCACATGGATGCTTTCTGTGGACCAGTTCGTATGCTCTGTTTCCAATAGGTCATGTCCCTTTTCCAGCCGTTCCAGTAAAAGCTGCCCTTCGGCGTATTGGTCGTTCAGGGCTTCGATGGCATGGTTGATCTCTTCCAGCCGTTGTCGGATACATTTTTCCATGCTTTCCGCATCCTTTTGGCTGATGATATCCTTGATTTCCTTTAAAGGTACCCCCAGATGGCGCAGCTTACGGATGATGAATAAGGTCAAAATCTGTTCATGGGTATAATAGCGATAATTGCTGTCATCCTTACGGCAGTCGGGGATGAGCAGGCCAATTTCGTCGTAATACCGCAGGGTTTTGATGGAAACATTGCAAAGGCTGGATACTTTACCGATGGAATATGTTCCTTTTTGCCCGGACATATCTATTCATCCTTTCTTTTTGGAAATTAAAGTCATTTTATCAGAAGATATCAAAAGAATCTATTAGATTATGCCCTTTTGCACAAATACTTGAAGGGCATCGTCTGAATAGCCCAGCATCCCGTAAACGGCGGCGTTGTCTTCGCCCAAAACAGGGGCGGCCTTCTGGATGCTGTCCTGCTCTCCGTGGATTTTGATGGGTGTGCCGGGAATACGGATGTTCTGTTCCATGCCCGGCTGGAATACCTCCCAAAGCATGTTGCGCTCCTTTGTCTGGGCGTGTTCTGCCGCTTGGGGGATATCCAGAATTTCTCCAAAGGGAATCTTCAGAGAGGAAATGATGCCTTCCAGCTCCTTGACGGTCTTTGTTGTTGTCCATGCTTCGATGATAGGCTTCAGAATGCTGTAGTTTTCACAGCGGTGCAGATTGGTGTCGAAGCGAGCATCCTTGGGTAGTTCTGCCTGTTCCATGGCATCGCACAGGGTGGCAAACATCTTATCTGTGCCGCAGCCCATGACGAAATCTCCGTCTTTGGCATGGAAGGAATCGAAGGGGGCGATGGAGGGGTCTTGATTGCCGGCACGATGGGGCGTTTTTCCCCCAATGGTATATTCCACCACGAAGTTTTCCATGACGGAAAAGAGGGTATCCATCATGGCTACATCAATGCGGCGGCCGACGCCTGTTTTTTCCCGTTCATATAATGCCATCAAAATGCCCATGCAGAGATATGCCCCTGTGTAATTATCCCCGATGGAGGGACCGATTTTGCAGGGAGGACCGTCGGGAAAGCCTGTTACGCTCATCATGCCGCTCATGGCCTGTGCCACGATATCATAGGCGGGACGGGGAGCCAAATCCCCCGTCAGACCGAAGCCGCTGATGGAACCATAGATGATGCGAGGGTTGATCTCTTTCATTTTTTCATAGGAAAAGCCCAGCCGCTCCAATACGCCTACCTTGTAATTTTCGCAGACCACATCGGCTGTTTTCAGAAGCTCCGTGAAGATCTGTTTGCCTTCCTCCGTTTTCAGATTCAGGGTGATGCCCTTTTTGTTGCGGTTGATATAGGCATAATAGCCGCTGTAGCCGTTTTCCATAGGACCCCAGCCACGGGTCTGGTCGCCTTTTTCCGGCGTTTCGATCTTGATGACCTCCGCCCCGTGGTCGGCAAGATTCATGGTGCAGAAGGGGCCGCTGTAAGCCTGAGTCAGGTCGAGGACACGGATGCCCTCCAAAGGTCGTTTCATAGGAAATCCTCCTTTCAGAAACTCTTTTTCTGATAAAGAAAGGAGCGGTGCGTTCCGCTCCTTCCTGCAACTGTTTTTGGTTTCGGCAATTTCCAAGCCGTCGTCATTGGCGAAGCCAAAGCCTTATTCGCCGGGGTGTTTTCTATCCAGGAAAGTAACCTCCTGAGGGCCTCTCTGGTCTTTCTTGGCAATGAACAGGCTGCCTGTAGCTCTGCCGCAGAGTACGGGAGGTTCGCAGGCTGTTGCTGCTGTGCTGGGTGTTGCGATTCCTGTCAGGTCCGCATCGGTTCTGTCCAGCTGTGTTGCCACTTTCCATGCTTCAAATTTGCAGGTATAGGACTGATTGCCTACTTTTTCGATCCAGCCGTGGTATTCCATGAAGTCCCCAACGTATACGGGAGCCAGGAATTCTATCTTTTCATAGCCCAGGAACAGGCTGATATCGCCGTCTACATATACCATCAGTTCTGTGCCGACGTCGCCCCACTGGTCTACGATTCTTGCCCCGTTTACCAGACCGCCAACATAATGTGCATCCTTTGCGCTCATCATCAGATGATGTACTACCTTTTTCCCTACCATACTTTTTTCCTCCTTTTACATAGATACCTGAAGTAACATTGGGTTGTGTTTTGGGTTTGCCGAGGTTTCTGTTCCTTAGCTTTGACTTGAGTATATTTCCTGCCGCAAAAGGAGAGTCAATAGGGAGTTTTCTCTTTTTTTAAAACTTTTTTTGCGGAAAAAAGAAAAACTCTCCTTTTAGAGGAGAGTAGGGGAGTGTTGCTTTTCTTAGTCTCTTTTGCCTTTTCCTGAGAAAAAGAAACAGATTTTTTCATGTTTTTAGGGGAGAGTTTTTTTCTTGTTTTTTGAAAAAATTGAAAAAAGGCAAGGGGTTTTGTATAATAGGAAACAATAGTCAAAACCAATCCGAAGGAGGATTTCCTATGAAAGCATTGATCACAGGAGCAACCAGCGGCATCGGGCGGGATATGGCGGTCATTTTGTCCCGCATGGGCATCGATTTGATCATTGCCAGCCGTGACACGAAAAAAATGCGCCAGATCGCCCGCCGTCTGCCTGTCCGTGTGAAAACGATTACAGTGGATCTGTCCAAGGAATCCGACTGTTATTCCCTATATGAACAAACAAAAAATGAGGATATCGATATCCTCATCAATAACGCAGGCTTTGGTGCCTTTGGTCGTTTCTGGGAAGTTCCCCTGGAAACGGAATGTAATATGATTGATTTGAATATTCGTGCCGTCCATATCCTGACGAAGCTGTTTCTGGCGGATTTCCGCAAAAAGGATCGGGGATATATCCTGAACGTGGCTTCCTCTGCGGGCTTTTTGGCAGGCCCCCTGATGTCCACTTACTATGCAACCAAATCCTATGTCCTCCGCCTGACGGAAGCCATTCACGAAGAACTGCGCCGGTCCGGCAGCGGTGTAAAGATCACAGCCCTTTGCCCCGGTCATGTGGAGACCGGCTTCGATGCCCGTGCCCATGTGCGCCATTCGATCGGCGGCGTTTCTTCCTATAAGGTGGCGAAAGTCGGTATCGATGGTATGTTTCAGGGCAAAGTGGTGGTTCTCCCCGGTCTGCTGATGAAGCTGACCTATCTCGGCGAAAAATGCCTGTCGGAACCGCTGATGCTGAAAGCGTCATATCATGCCCAGTCTAAGAAAGGCTGATAGAAGCAAGGGTTCCTTTCCCATCCGCTCTCCGCAGGCGGCTTCCAAATGTTACGATTTGAAAGGTTGAACAATATGAAAAAAATAAAAACCATCCTGAAATTATCCATACAGCGGTTTCTGAAAAAAGAAGTCAGCAAGCGTTCCGCATCCCTGACCTACTACCTGATCTTTGCCATCTTCCCCTTCATCATCTCTCTGATCTCCCTGCTGGGCTTTCTCCACCTGCCCATGATCTCTCTGGAAGGGGACGCAGCGGCGTTTCTCCCTGCGGATGTCATTACTTTATTAAACCTCACCATCGCCCACATGACCGAGCGCAGCAACGGTGCCATCCTTACCTTCGGCGTAGTTTTCTCCTTTTGGTTTCCCTATCGTGCGGTGAAAAACCTGACCGACGCAGTCTCCGATATCTACGGTGATGAAAAGCCCATCGGTCATAGAAAGCGGATCATTCTGCTTTCCCTTGTGATTCTCATCCTCATTCCGGCCATGCTGGTTTTGATGATTATCGGCGAAAGCGTCCTCAGCCTGGTGGCGCAATTTTTCCCCATCACAAGGGAATTTATCTCCATCTGGACAAAAGCCCGTTTTCTGCCCATGGCTGCTGCGCTCATCCTGCTGATTTCCGCCATCTATTATTTTTCCCCCAATCATCCCCCTGTGTGGCGTTTTATCCTCCCCGGTGCCGCCCTGTCCACGGCCCTCTGGATGGTTTATTCCGTGGGCTTTTCCTACTATGTGGACAATATGGGCAGCTATTCCGTCATCTATGGTTCCATCGGGGCGATCATCGCCTTTCTCATCTGGCTGAACTGGTCCATGACTGCGCTTCTGGTGGGGGCGGTGTTCAATCAAGCCCTGCGGGAGAGCAAGGAAGCACTTAGTTGAATTCGATGACCCAAAATCCAACGATCAATGAGTTGCTAGAGGAAGCATAGTGGGAAATATTGATTGCGGTTGCTGTCAGCTCATATTCCACTCTGCTTAGGCCGCCGGTAGCGGAATCGTAGAATCTTTCGAAAAGAACGATGCATTTTTCGGGGTTCACCTCTTGGATGGCAATGCTGCTGCCTGTCGTGCTGGGGATTCTGCTGTAGGTGACCCTTTGGATAGACTTGATGATGCTGTTGCTGCCCTTCAATAAAGAAAAGACCGTCTCCTCTCCCTCGGGGGTGCCCAGTTTTCTGTTGATCTCCCTGGCTGTTTCTTCATTTTCCGCCATCAAAGCGTCGATGGCATCGAAATTTTCATTGTAATCCGCCACATCGTAATAATCGGTGGGGTTTGGTTTGATCAAATTGTAGTTTTCTGTAAATGTAGACATAGTTCATTCCTCCTTTTTTCTTTCGATCTACAAGCACAGAATGCCCTAAGCCGAGTCTCCTGTAGTTTCAAGGATGCTCGGCTAGGGCTTTTTTTGATTTTTTTGTTTTTCGGGGTGCGGGCGGGTGCGTTCCCGCCCTCGTTTAATAGAATTCCACGACCCAGAAGCCTAACGTAATATGGGGACCGGTAGAGGAATAAGATGAGTGCTCGACGGATATAGAGGTTGCGTTTAATGAGTAGGATATATAAGCAGTTCCGCTGTTTGAACTGTCGTACAGACGCTCAAAAATGACGAAGCAGCGTTTGGGGTCTACCGCCCGAATACTGCAGCTGCCGGAGTCGGAATCGGAATCATAGGAAGTACTGTATGTCACATGCTGGATGGATTTTATCAGCTGTACTCCTGTCATTCCCCCTGAGATTTGGTTTAGCTTGCCGAATACCGTTTCCGTTCCTTCGTCTGCCGCTGTGCCGATCTTTTCTCCGATGCCGTCCACCTCCGCCGCTGTTTCCATCATCTGCCCGTCAATGGCGTCCATATTTTCATTAAAATCCTGTACGTCATAATAATCCTCCTCCGATGGTTTGATGAGATTGTAGTGTTCTGTAAAGGTTGCCATAGTGTTTGTCTCCTTTCTTGTCGTTTGTTGTTGTTTCTTGTCGGCTTTTGTTGATAGACCCAATATAGAGGAAGGCAAGTCCCCCATAGTCTCAAGATGTTGCGAATCGTGAAAATCACGATAAATGAAAATAGCATAAGGATTCTCTGTAATATTTCACGCTTTATTTCTGTAATATTTCAGTTTTATTACAGTTCGTGATTTTCTATTGTCAAAAAGTGAAGTTATTGATATGATAATCCTGCAAAGTAAATTGGATATCGGAATAGAAATTGTCACGGAACAGAAGAAACAGAAGCCGAAGCATTGAATGGGTGTTGCCGAAGCCGAAGGGACGGAAGGGACGTGCCGATGGAAAGGAAGAAGGAAAATTGAACTGCATCTTCGTTGTATAATTATAAAACGAATCGTACATTTAAAATTGAAAAAGGAGGAATGAACCCATGAAGAAATTTATTTCCATGGTGATGGCTGCAGCAATGGTTGTATCCTTGGTTCCCGCAACAGCGTTTGCGAAGGGCGAAGTTACAGCTACAGCGAAAATCGTTGATGCGCTGGAAGAAACCAAAGATTTCGACGGCAACGTTGATGGCAAAGACGATGAAGTTCCCGAGCTGCAGATGAAAATCAAAGACGTAGACTACACAAAAACAAACGACGGTAAAGCTCCTGAAATGGATGTAACCGTTACTCTGGACAACGCTGATTTCAAACTGCCCGCAGGTTGGGATTGGGAAGATATCGTTGGCATCCGTCCCGATAATGCAAATATTGGCGCAAATGCAGATGCAGCAGTGAAAGAAGCACAGGAAAAAGTAGAAGCAGCTAAACAGGCTCTGAAAGAAGCACAGGCTGCAGCAACAGTTCCCGCAGCAATCGCTGGCAGACTGAAAGTAGCAAAGGATGAACAGGCAGCGGCTGCAACTGCAGTAGAAAATGCAAAAACAGCTCTGGACACTAAAAATACTGCTGTAACAACTGCACAGACAACATACGATGCTGCAGAAAAAGCATATTATGAAGCAATGGCACCTGGCGGTGCTGGTGATCCTGGTAACACCCTGAAAAATGCTATGACAGCTGCAAAAACAGCTCTGGACACAGCAAAAACAGAAGCAGCAACTGCACAGACAGCATATGATGATGCAGTAGCAGCCAAAGCAACAGCTGACGCAGCTGTAGAAGCAGCTCAGAAAGCAGTTGACGAAGCAACTGCTAACAATGCAAATGTAGTTGCAAAACAAGCAGAACTGGAAAAAGCTGAAAAGGCTCTGAAAGATGCACAGAATGCAGCAACAGTAAGCAACGTAACATTCAAAGATTTCAAGATCAACAAAGATAAAGATGAACTGGAATTCACAATCGTTGGCGAACTGCACGAAGATGACATCGTTTATGTTGACCTGTACTCTGTAATGGATAAAACATCCGAAGGCAAAAAAGCTACAGTATCTGTAGATTCTAAGATGGTATCCGTTGATGATCTGGTTTACGTTTCCATCCTGGGTCATGGTATCACAGCTTCCACAAAGAAAGTGGCTAACGTAGCAGAAGAAGAAAAGATCGAACTGGAAAAAGATCTGAAGATCAAATCCAACGTTGGCGATTTCGCAGAACATCAGGTATTCGAACTGAAACTGTCCAAAGGCTTTGAATTTGACTTTGCTGTTAACGAAACACCCGAAAAAGACAACAGTAATGTTTACAAATTCAGCAAAATCGATGACAACGTAGTATACATGGAATATCTGGGCAACGGTACAGATGAAATCACAATCGATGCAAGCCATATCTCCATCGAAGCTACAACAGCAAAATCTGGCGCAACAGCTACACTGACAGTAAAAGCACTGAAAGACAGAGATCTGGACAACGAAAGAGATGATCGTCCCGGCACTTTCTCTGCTACAGCAACAGTAGAAGTAGCTAAAGTTGTTGATTACAAAGTAGTTCTGTCCGTAGATGAAGACGAAGATGTACCTGTAATCTACAGCGGCGTTAACGTTGACAACTATGGTATCACAGATGATTCCGATCACGTTTCTCTGGAAGTAACAGCTGAAGAAACATTCCCCGGCGCATGGTCCATGAGAAAAGGCTTCAACTTTGAACTGCCCGAAGGCGTTTATGTAACAGATGTTGATGTAACAGAAGCAGAATACTTCTACCTGAACGGCAGCAAAGGCAACGATGTTGATCCCGAAACAGTAGAAGCAGCATTCTGGAACGCTTACCAGGATGGTAGCCACGTAAACTTCGAATTCGAAAAGAGAGTATTCGATGACGTTGACTCCGACCTGAGAGACAAAGAATGTGCTACAATGACATTCACACTGACACTGGTTGCAGATCCTACATTCGAAGGCGATGTAGTTCTGAAACTGACAGGCGACCTGGTAGATGAACAGGAAGTAACAATCGCTAAGTTCGTAAAACCTTACACAGTTAAGGCTGAACAGAACGATCTGAAGATCGACTACAGAAACACAGAAATCCCTACAGCAATCACAATCACAGAAGCTGAAGCTGGTCTGTGGGCAAAAGACGAAGCTGAATTCAGATTCGCAATCGACAGAGGCGATATGATCAACTTCGAAGATGATGCAACATTTGAAGTAGATAAAGATTCCGAACTGGAAGTTGATGACTTCACAAGAGAAAAAGATGGCGTAATCGGCTTCGAAGTTGATGCTGAATCCGATGAAGCAGCTACAGTAACAATCAAAGACATGAGACTGTTCATGCAGAGAAATATCCCCGCAGGTCCTTACGATCTGACAATCGGTTCTACTCTGGCTGACGCTTATGAAAGAGAAGTTCTGTTTGCACCCGACGATATGGATGGCATTAAGCTGGCAGCTAATGGCGTAGTAGCACCCGACAGAGATGACTATGCAGATGAGTATGCTGCTGATTGGAAATCCGGCGATCGTCCTAAAACAAGCGTAGTTGACGAAGACACATATGTAGCAGACGTTTGTGACTACAGCGACGTTGTAAAAGCAGCATTCGTAAACGTTATCACAGGTGGTAGAGATAAAGACGACGCTTCCTTCACAACAAAGGTTGTTGTTCCCGTTGGCGAATCCTACATCATCTCTGGTGAAAACCAGGTTGCTCTGGATGTACCCGCTTACGTTTCCGCAGCTGGCTACACAATGCTGCCCGTAAGAGCAGTTGCAGTTGCACTGGGTATCGATACACAGAACGTTCTGTGGAATCAGCCTACAAGAACAGTAACAATCCTGTATGGTCAGAGAATCATCACAATGACAGCTGGTCAGAAGGTTGTTTATGTAAATGGTTCCGCTATCCCTGCATCCGCATCCGTTGAAATCACAAACGGCAGAACATTCCTGCCTATGAGAGATCTGGCTACAGCTCTGGGCGTAACAGATATCACATGGGATGCAGCTACAAAGACAGCTACACT
>JAETUG010000014.1 GCA_021768705.1 Bacillota bacterium | reverse complement strand
TGATTCTCGGCAAGCAAATTTTCTTCTACCTCTTTAGGCAATTTCAGCGGACGTCCGGTACTGCCACGACCACGATGGTCGATATAAAGCCCTTCCGCTCCTTCCGTAAGATAAATCCGTTCCCAATTTTGAATACGCTTGTGCCGCAAGCCAAATCGTTCTGCTGTTTCCATACAGCTTAGTCCTTTGTTTCGCATGGTCTCTATGACCAGCTGCTTGAATTCGCCTGTATACTTTTTGTTTGGTATTCCTTTTGGCATAGAAAAACACCCCATTTCTTAGTACAAGTATATCATACTTGTCTAACAAATGGGGTGCAGTTCATTTTGCAGGCTTTTTTTGCAGAAAATGAAGGCGAAAAATTTCTCTGCTTAGTATCGCCGATTCACATATTCATCAATAACAGATTTTTTGCTTTCCTCCTGAAACACACCTTCTTCTCTTAGGCATTTTAATATCAGGGGGCTGGTGGAATGTAGGATAATGTTTTCCTCTTCTATCACAATCTCAAAGAGCTTTCCTTTTAAAAATTTACTCCGCACCTTTACAAAATAGGCTTCTACGCCCTTAAAATCCAGCATCCGCAGGGCGGTCAGGGTGGCCCTATCCTTTTTGCTGTAATAATAATTGCTCTTTTCCAGGTAATCCCGTTTCAGTTCATAGTCCATATCTCGGGTGGTGCTGATAGTCTTGTTTTCCTTTGCCAACGCGTTGTAATACTGGTAATTGAACAGGGCCTTCTCCACCGTATCCATATTGCGGAAAGGGCCAATATCCCCATAGACCACCGCTTCATAATTTTTCTGGAGATATTCCCGTTTGGTCATATCACCTTTGGCATATTGGTCGATCAGGCTTTGTCTGTATTTGAAATATTTCTGAATGGCATTCATATTGGGCCTCTTTCCATCCTTTCCCGCTAGGCATGGTCGCTTTTGTCCTGTTACAATGGGGAAAAGGCGCACGAAGGGGGAGATTTTTATGCGGACTTTTTTGGACTACTATCAGCGGAAAATACAACCACAGATAGAAACAATAGATATTTTTTTAAAAACGGAAGACCCGCCCTACAACATAGATGCGGTGGCGGAGGTATTGGAGCTTTCTTCCAGGGGGATGGAACAGCTTTTGGCGGAGGAGAAAGTTTCTTTCATTACCAAAGGTGTTTTTTTTCGCCTGATGCAAAAGGGAACATCGCCCCTTTGCGGTATGCTCCGCAGAGCCATTGCCTGCAATTTGCCGGAAAGCTACACGCCGGAAGAAGTGGCGTATATTTTTGATCTTCCTCTGCCTGCTGTGCAGCAGGCGGCAGAAGAGATAGGCGAAGCATCCTATTCCGAGGAGAGGCTGCCCCTGCTATTTCAGCGTATTTTTATTTGCGAAAAACGATATCAGCAGTAAGGTCTTTCGCTGTTTTTTCATCGGTCAGCAGTTCTGCCAGCTTCAGGGCGAAGGGAATGGCTGTGCCGGGGGCACGGGATGTGACTACATTGCCGCTGACACAAACTTCATCTGTCACAGGCTCTGCGCCGATGAGGTGTTCTTCCATACCGGGGTAGATGGTGGCTTTTCTGCCCATCACGATACCCAGAGCACCCAATACCATAGGAGCGGCACAGATGGCGCAGACCCATTTCCGTGCTTCATACTGGGCCAGCAGCAGCTCTGCCAGACCCTGATGGGCCTGCAGGTTCAGTGTACCGGGCATACCGCCGGGCAGCACCAGTGCGTCAGCGTCTGCATCGATCTCTTCAAACAGCAGGTCTGCCTGATATGTGACGCCATGGGCGCCCGTGACAGCTTTGCTGCCTGTAACGGAAACGAATTTTGCATCTACGCCCACACGGCGAAGCAGGTCAACGGGGGTTACGGCTTCCATTTCCTCAAAGCCTTCTGCAAGGAATACATATACTTTTTTCATGGGTAGATCCCTCCTGATTTTCTTAGTTTGTCCGGATATATTTATTTTACAGGAAAATGAATGTTTTTTCAACCGAGGAAGAAAGACTGTGGTATACTGTACGAAAGGACAGAGAAAAAGAAATTTTTAGAAAGAGAAACAGGATATGATTAGAACATTTGAAGAAAAAGACCTTTCCTCGGTGATGCAGCTTTGGCTGGAAACAAATCTGCAGGCCCATGGATTTATTCCCGCAGCTTATTGGAAAGAAAATCTTCCTTTGGTACAGGAGGCATTGCCCCGGGCGGAAGTCTATGTCTATGAAGCAGAAGGGAAAATCAAAGGATTTCTTGGTATCACGGGGGAATATATCGCCGGTATCTTTGTGGACAGCACAGCCCAGTCCAAGGGCATCGGGAAGCAATTATTGGATCATGCAAAGAAGTGTAAGACCCATTTGACGTTGCAGGTATATCAAAAAAATGAACGGGCGGCGGCGTTTTATCGGCGAGAAGGCTTTTCGATACAACAGGAAGCTGTGGAGGAAACCACAGGGGAAACAGAATTTTTGATGGCATGGGAAAGAATATAAAAAGAGGCGAGAAAGATGTTTCGGAAAGGTATGGAAAAAGATTGCAGAGCCATCTATGATCTGATCTGTGATATGGAAAAGAAAGAACTGCCCCAAGGGGCCTTTGAAAAAATCTATCTGCGCCAGCTGCAGCGGAAGGATACCCACCGATTCTATAGCAAAGAGGGAATGCATAATTTCCATTATAAATTCTCCAAGAGATTGATTGGTGAAGATAGTGATAGGAATGTTTTGGGTAGATAATTTTGGGGGAGGAACAATATGGAAATTGAACGGAAATTTTTAACGAAGCATATTCCCTTTGATATTACGGCATACCCTTGCCTGCAAATTTCTCAGGCATACATTTCCTTTTCCCCCACCATCCGTATCCGCCGGAGCAACGAGGACTATATCCTGACGGTGAAGGGAAAAGGCCACTTGGCAAGGGAGGAATTTGAACTGCCCTTGAGCAAAGAGGACTATGACAGGCTTTTTCAGAAAACAGAAGGCACACCCGTCATCAAAAAACGGTATCTCGTCCCTATGGCAGAAGGCTTGACGGCGGAAGTGGATATTTATGAGGGAGAGCTGGCGGGGCTAATGACGACGGAGGTGGAATTTCCTTCCATGGAAGCGGCAGAAAGCTTTTCTGCGCCCCAATGGTTTGGGAAAGACGTCAGCGAGGAAAAAGCATATAAAAACACATCCCTTTCTCTATATGGGATGCCGAAAGAGGGATAAGAGAACTGCAAATGCAGTTCTTTTTTTTATTCTCCCTTCATACCCTGTAACAGTGATGTCTATGGAAAAAAGACAAGCAGAGCGGAGGAGGAAGGGTATGTATAACAGACGATATGATAAGGTATTCCTGATGCTGCGGCAGGAGGTGGCAGGCTATGCCCTGGGCAAGCGTCCCCCTTGGGGCAGCTGTGTCATGGAATTGAAGAATGGCAAGGGCAAGCTGCACCTGACGGTACAGGGGCTAAAGCCTTTGAACGGTGGCTATGCCGTTTATGTTATGGCAGGGGAAGAAAGTATTTTCTGCGGGGAACTGCATCCCGACAGTAGGGAAGGACACGGGGAGCTGAAATGGGAATTTCAGCCTGATGCTCTGGGTACGGGGAAAAAAGCCGAGGACCTCCACACGGTTCTTATCTTGGCAGAGGATGGAAAGGGAGGAGGTTCCGCCCCCTTGACGGCTTATTTTGGAGAAAAGAGAAATTGGAAGAAGACGTTTCGGCCAAGAGAAAAGAAGCCTATAGAAGAAATGAAACCTCTGGCAGCGGAAGAAGAGATCAAAATTCAGGCGGCGGAAGCGGCAGTTTTGACGCCCCCTGTGGTGCAGGTGATACCGCCTGTTTCTGAAAAGCGGAAAGAAGGGACGGAACCGCCAAGAAACATCAATGCCAAGGATACCAATGCCAAGGTGGCAGAGGCCCAAAAGACCAGCTATCACGGCAGTTTTCAGGGGCTTTTGGCAAAATTCCGACAGGAGCTGGAAAATCTGGAGGAAACGGGTATTTTGACTCCGCAGGAAACGGAAAATATCCGCAGTCTGGGGGCGGACTCTGCCCCGAAACCCATAGAAAAGCAGGAGCAGGAACAAGCAGAGGAACGGGAAGGACAGAGGGAAACCCCTTTGGCAGAGCCTTCGGAGGAAACCGCAGAACAGCAGGAAAGCGTTTTTGCCAAAAATCGGGAGTTGGAGCCTTTTGGGGATGGGGAACAGTGGAAATGCCTTTCCTTAGAGGAACTGACGATATTATCTCAAATTCCCTTGAAATGGCAGCGGGAGTTTTTCTTCCTCCTGCCCTATCGCCGCTATCATCATCTCATCCTGCAGGAGAAGAAAGATGGCATCTGGCTGGGGCTGCCTGCATTTTATGATGAAAAGGATGAAGCCGATGCCAAGTCCTTCGGTTTTCGTGAATTCCGTCGGGTGGATGATGAATGGGGTTATTGGATGGCTTTTTTGGAGCGGAAAGGTTGAAAAAATGGGGATTTCCATGTATACTCTATTAAGATATTTTTGAAATTTCAAGCATTAAAGGAGTATATATATGAGAGTCAGAAAGAAACCCTGGGCAGCCCAGGAATTATTGGAGAACAGCCTCGTCATTAACGATGCCCCCGAAAAAAAGGGAAAATGGAAGGAATATTTCGGCAACGACAACCCCATTTATGTGGAGATCGGCTGCGGCAAAGGCGGCTTCCTGCGGAAAAATGCGGAGACCTATCCCGATATGAATTTCATCGGCATCGAACGGCAGGAAACGGTGGTGGCCATGGCTGCCAGAAGAGCGGATGAAGAACTGCCCAATCTGGCGTTTGTCTGGGATAATGCCAGCAACCTTTCCGACCTGTTCGAGGTGGGGGAATTTCAGAGATTATATCTGAATTTCAGCGACCCCTGGCCAAAAAAACGTACGTATAAACGCCGTCTGACCTATCGGGGCTTTTTGCAGGAATATCGCCGTATCATGGGGGAAAATGCGGAAATCTTTTTCAAAACAGACAACAGAGGGCTGTTTGAATTCTCCCTGAATGAATTCTGTGCCGATGACTGGAAGCTTTCCAACATCAGCTTGGACCTGCATAACAGCGATTACGAAGGCAATATCATGACAGAATATGAAGAAAAATTCTCTTCCCAGGGCGCACCCATCTACCGCCTGGAAGCAAGAAAAAAGTAAGTTTGTCATAGGCGGAACCTTCTTTTTTTGATAGCATCCTATCATCGAGAGAATGTTCCGTTTTCGGTTATAAGAGAAAGAGAGGGAAAGAAATGGGAAAGAAAAGATGGGCGGTGCCCGATGAGAAAATTTGTGTTTCCTGCGGTGCCTGCAGAAAGGCCTGCCCCAGAGAAGCCATTTCCATCTGGAAGGGCTGCTATGCGGTTGTGGATGGGGAAAAATGTGTGGGCTGCGGCATTTGTGTCAAGACCTGTCCTGCAGGTTGTATCGAAATAAAGGAGGAAGAGACATGAAAAAGAAACACTGGTATGATTATCTCTGGATCTGGGAAATCATCTATTTTACCCTGGGCTTTTTCAATATCCTCTTTGCATGGCTGGGGATGATCGAATTCCTGCTGCCTCTGCTCATCGCCATCATCGGTGGGAATAAGGCCTTCTGCAACAATTTCTGCGGCAGGAGCCAGCTTTTCACAAAGATTGGTGCGGACTGCAAATGCTCCAGAAACCGACCTACACCGAAATTCTTCTATTCCAAGGCATTCCGCTATGGCTTTCTGATGTTTTTTATGACCATGTTTGCCAATATGGTTTTCCAGACTTATCTGGTGGCAGCGGGCGCAGGGACGCTGAGAGAAACCATAAAGCTTTTCTGGACCTTTCGGGTGCCTTGGGGTTGGGCCTATACGGCAGGCACGGTCAGCGACTGGGTGGCTCAGTTCAGCTTTGGGCTCTACAGTATGATGCTGACAGCTACGCTGATCGGGTTCATCGTGATGGTATTGTTTAAGCCCAGAACATGGTGTACCTTCTGCCCCATGGGCAGCATGACCCAAGGCATCTGTAAATTGAAAGCGAGATAAATAAAAAGCGACTTTGGGAGATTCGTCTCAAGTCGCTTTTGTTTTTTTATGTAGTTATTCCCCGCTTTTTTCTCCCTGGGGGAATTCTTTTTCCTCTGCCGCCAGAGAAGCCAGAAAATTGCGGTAATATTGATTCACATGCTTGCGCCAGTTGCGGCAGATCTGCTGTGCCTGGGTCTTGGAAACGACAGAAACGCTGATCTCCATCAGGGGGACGCCGCTGTCGTCGCAAAGGCCGCATTTCACCAGATAATCCCCGTTCAGCTCGGGGAAATAATTTGCCGTCACGGCATATTCCGCCCGGATACGTCGGCTGTTTTCATGGACATAGGTGTTGATCTCGTTTTTCACTTCGTCGGAAATGCGATTGATGAAGTAATTGATGACTTCCTCCCCATCGTCCGTCAGGGTGTAGCGGGTGTTGTTCTGTTCCCGGGTCTTTTCCAGCCAGCCTGCGCTTTCCAGTTCCGCCAGGTATTGCTGCACAGAAAAATAATCCATATAATTTTTTTCCAGCAGGAACTGACAGATCTCGCTGTTGGAAAGGGAAATGCCCATTTTCTGCAACAGATGCAGGATGATGAGCTTATGCTCCGCCAGTTTTTTGGTGGAATACTGCATGGACATGGAAAGACCTCCTTTCAAAACATGATTTTCTGTCTTTTATCATAGCACATTTCCCGTTTTGTTGTAAACAATGGTGTTAGTCAATTTTACAGTGCATGCCCTGTTTGATGCCATTTTCTTTCAGATACTTATGGAGCGTGTTCAGGACATCTCGCTTTCGCAGGCTCCACAGGGGCGCCAGAAGGGTATTTTTATCGCCGTCCCCCGTCAGACGGTGGGATGACGATATCCTCCCGCAAATGGGCGATGCAGTCCCCCACAAGGGAGATGTATGCCTCTTTGGTGAGGGGGGTATAGTTTCCTGCATGATAAATTTCCGCCAGGTCGCTGTCGGAAAGAACGTGCAGAAGCTGCAGCTTGATGCCCTGGACAGGCAGGCGGTTTACGCAGTCGATGGTGCGCAGAATGGTTTCCCTTGTTTCCCCGGGCAGACCGAGGATGACATGGACGATAACGGGAATGTTTCGTTCCGCCAGAGCATGGACAGCCTGTTCAAATACGGAGAGGGGATAGCCGCGGCGGATGCGCCGGGCGGAAGCTTCATCGGCAGTCTGCAGGCCCAGCTCCACCCACAGCTTCGTTTTTCCGTTCAGCTCCGCCAGCAGGTTCAGCACATCCTCCGACAGGCAATCGGCTCTGGTGGCGATGGAAATGCCCTCTATGCCGGGGCAGACCAGAGCTTCCTCGTATTTTTGCCGTAGCTCTGCCACGGGGGCGTAGGTGTTGGTAAACGCCTGAAAATACGCCACATAGGCAGGGTCCTTCCATTTTTCGGCGGTCTGTTCCTTGCCCCGTGCAATTTGTTCAGAAATGGAAAGGGCGGCGTTTTCCGCAAAATCACCGCTGCCGCCGCTGCTGCAGAAAAGGCAGCCCCTGGTGCCGCAGGTGCCGTCCCGATTTGGGCAGGTAAAGCCCCCGTCCAAAGAGATTTTTGCCGTTTTCCGTCCAAAAATCTCCCGATAGTATTCATTTAAGCTGCGGTAGGGTTTGTTTTCCACAGAGGTACTTCCTTTCAATGCTGAATGTTTCTTTGCCGCAATTTTTCGCAGAGGGAAGTCAGAGCGTCCCACTGCTGTTCATTTTCCGCTGTTTGATGGATAAGCAGGAGAAAATCCGCTTTGCTGCTTTCCAGAAAATTACGGGTGCGTTCGGCTTTTGGTTCCTTGCAGGCGGAAAGGAAGAGGGAAAAGCTTTCATCCGTCACCGCCAGTGGGATACAAGTTTCTATCTTTTTCAATATTTCCCCCACGGTTGTTTCGCCGCAGGTCTGCTTTGCCAGGTGGTGATACAACGCCCTGCTGTTGAGAAAAATCACGTTGGGGGCGGGAAACAGCTCCTGCCCGCCGATTTGATTGCGCAATAGAGATAAATAGCCGCAAAGATCTTTGCGGCTGATGGTCTGATTCAATGAAATCACCTCAAAACGATTTTGAAATGGTCGTTCGGAGATAATATGTGCAATTCCTATGGTGTTTACGATAGCAATTTTTTACGCTTCCACCCACTGCTTCAATTCCTGCAGCAGGGCTGCATTGCTTTCGGGAGAAAGGATGCAGAAGCGCAGGAAGGTTTCATCCAAAAAGGTGAAGGAAGATGCATCACGGATGAGCATTTTTTTCACGATACATTTTTCAAATAAATCATGGGCGGTCACCTTGTCTGTTTTCAGCTTCAGCAGAATGAAGTTTGCTTCAGAGGGGTATGCCTGGATGTTTTTCCATGTAGAAAGCTCCGCAAAGGCTTTTTTTCTTTCCTCGGAAACCAGCTTCTGGGTAGCCTTGTGGAATTCCACATCGCTGAAGATATGCTGACCGATGAAATCTGCCAGGCTGTTTACGCTCCAAGGGTTCTGGTTCTCCTTCAGACGTTCCAAAAACGCCTGATTGGAGGACATGCCATAGCCCAGGCGGATGCCGGGGGCGGCAAAGAATTTGGAGGTGCCGCGGATGACAAAAAGGTTATCAAATTCCGCCACCAGAGGGATGGAGCAGATTTCCGGCAGGATATCGGAAAATTCGATATAGGTTTCATCCACCATCACAGAAATGCCGTTTTCCTTGCAGTGGGTCAGGATTTTCCGCATTTCATCGGTGTGGATGGCTGTGCCGGTGGGGTTATTGGGGTTGCAGGCGATGAACATGCCGATCTCGGGGGTCAACGCCGCCAGCAGTGCTTCCAGATCCAGACGGAAGTTATCTTCCTCTTTCAGAGGGAAGTATGTGAAGGTGCCGCCGGTCAGGGAAACTTCTCTTTCATATTCGGAATAGGCAGGCCCCATGATGATGGATTTTTTGGCATTGACTGTCTGGATAAAAGTGGAGATCAGCTCTGTAGAGCCATTGCCCACCACGATATGGGCAGGGTCTGCGCCGGTATATGTGCCGATGGCCTGTTTCAGTGCCAGATAGTTTTTATCGGGATAGGTTTTGATGAGGTGCAGATTTTCTTTCAGGGCATCTTCCGCTTTTTTGGGGAAGCCCAAGGGGTTGATATTGCCGCTGAAATCGATGATCTCCTCTCTGGGGATGCCATAGGCTCTCTGGATCGCATCCAGATCGCCGCCGTGGGCGTGGGTCAGTGCTGCCATGATAACATTACCTTCTTTCAAAAATCAATATCATATATATTTCAGAAGATCTCGTCGATCCTTTCCTGTTCGATGATCTTAGGGCTTTGCTTGGTGACACGGGGATACACCAGGTAGGGGTTGCCCTTGCCTTTTTCCACGATTTCCAAAGAAAGTGCCGTGGTTCTGTTCTGGGTGGGGTAGAGCATCAGTTTGCTGCCTGCCTCGATGGGAAGATCCTGCAGGTCTTTGCCGTTGGCCTTATTGATGGAACGCTTGGAACCCTTGGCAGAATATTCCACAGGGAAGCCGTTCCGGTCGGGTACAGAAAGCAGATAATCTGCCATTTCTTCCATGCAGAAGGCGGCGCAAAGGTCTCTGCAGAGCAGGTTCACATCCATATCCTGTCCCACTTCGATGACTTTCCAAAGGGCATCATCACCGGTATGGGAGACCTTGATGGCAAGGACATCGGGGACAACCTCCATCAGGAACATTCTTTCCCTGGTCCGCATCTCCGATTCCTGCAGCACTGCTTCCAACAGCTGTTCATAGGGCAGGGTACGGGGCATTTTCTGTTTGTCGATCTCCTTGGATGCAGGATCGGCGAAAAGCTCCTTGCCCAGTGCTGTCAGGCTGTAGTAGGTGGGGGGAGTGAATAATTCTGCTCCCAGATTATGCTCCATCAGCACCAATGCTGCCAGATGATTCACCAAAGAAAAGAAGCGAATGGGCGTAAAGGCGATGGGGCGGATAAAGTGGAAGAACAGGCTCATGGGGGTCAGGAACCATTTATCCAACATGATGCCGGTAAATAAGAAGGAAGAAACGATGGATTTTTCCTCGGCGTTTAGGTTTTCGGGAGGGGTTTTCCAGATTTCCTCAATATTTACATCTACTTTATGATAAAAATCTATGAAGATGCGGTCTACTTCCTGATGGTTTTCCAATAGGTGATAGAAGAAATCAGGAGTAGCGATGCCTTCCTCCAGATCCATAGACCAGGTAAAGCGTTCAGAAGCCAGCGTACAGGCTGTTTCGCCCAGCTGGAAGAGGATATCCCTTGTTTTTTGAGAAAAGAAGAAGTCACATTCCGCCGCAGGCTGTACCCTTTGGGTATGGATAGAGGGCATGGGAACCAAAAGACCATGGAGCCATGCCAGTCTGGTCAGATATTCCAGATAGAAATCTGCCTTCAGGCTCAGCTGTTTCAGAATTTCTTCTTTTTCTTCGGGCAGAAGAAGCCCATTTTCATCTGTGGCACGGTCGGGGGTGCAATAGCGGATGAGGGTCTGCAGGTCATCTACCAAGGGGTGGCTTTCTGTGGAATAGCCCACCAGAGCAAAGCTGTATTCGGAAATAAATTCCGCATCGGGCTGTTCTTGGGCAGGCGTTGTTCCCATCACATAGGCATATTCTGTTGGATCGTCCGCATCCTTTTCCAGATCCAAAGCCAAAATATTAGCAGGGGAAAGGATGGTTTCGGGGGCCAGTGCCGCATAGAGCCATTTGCCGAAGGCCAGAGGGGCGATATCCAGCAGAGGGCGACGGCAGGGGGCATCCATTTTTTGACGCATATTTTCATATCCGTTCAGAAACAGCCCCAAAAGAGGAGCATGCTTCGGCTGCACGGGTCTTGCCTGTTTCATAGTATCAAAACTCCTTTTGTCTGCGGATTTTTCACCGCAAGCCTAATTTATTTATTGTAACAGAAAAAGAGGAATTTTGAAACCGAAAAGCAGAAAAAAACATGCTTTTGCGGAAAAATCAACAAAAACAGAAGAAAAAAATCAAAGTTTCTCTATACAATGACAAAAATTCATGGGTCAAGGACATTTTTGCTTTTTTGTACTTGCCAAGGATGGATTTTTATGATATAGTCCTTTTGTCAAAAACAAATGTTTTTAAAAGAGAAACAGGAGGAAGATTTCGTGAAAGAAGATAAGAATTTTTATATCGTTGATAAAAGCGTACTGCCTGAGATCTTTTTGAAAGTCATGGATGTAAAAAATCTGCTGGAGAGCAAGAAGGAAAAAACGGTGCAGGATGCCGTAAATCGTGTGGGCATCAGCCGTAGTGCTTTCTATAAATATCGTGATGCGGTACATCCTCTTTACGAAAACACGAGAGGCAAGACCGTGACCATCTCCATGAATCTGGACCATACCAGAGGTCTGCTGTCCTCTGTTTTGAACAGCATTGCTACAGAAGGCGCAAATATCCTGACTATCAACCAGACCATCCCCATCAATGGGATCGCTAACGTGACCGTTACCATCGAAACCAATGAGATGCAGGGCGAACTGGGCAGATTGATGGCACGCATCGAAGGGCTGCAGGGCGTACAGTCCCTGAAGATCATTGCAAGAGAATAATAAAAAGGAGGCTGCCAGCCCCTTGAAAATACTTTCATCATAAATTAGGAGGGAACAAAACATGATTCATATTCAGATCCCGGCGACATCCGCAAATATGGGTCCCGGCTTTGACAGCATCGGCATCGCAGTTCAGTTATACAACCACATTTGGGTGGAAGAGCAGACGACCGGCTTGACCATTGAAGTGAAGCAGAAACAGGCGATTCCGGTTCCCACCGATGAAACCAATCTCATCTATCAGACCATGAAATATTTCTACGACCAGAAGGGATTGAAACTGCCTGGTATACATATCATTCAGGAAGATCATATCCCCATGGTGAGAGGCTTGGGCAGCAGTGCAGCCTGTATCGTAGGCGGTCTTTTTGCAGCCAATGAGCTGGCAGGCAGACCCTGCGATAAGGAAGAACTGGCGCAGATGGCGGCAAAATTGGAGGGTCATCCTGATAATTCCAATCCTGCCATTTTCGGCAGTATGGTGGTCGGTGCTCTAGGCGAAAAAGAGATGAAGCATGTGCGTTTGGAGTTGCCTGAGGATTTGATTTTTGCTATAATGGTTCCTGATTTTCCGGTTTCTACCGAAAAAGCCAGAAGCGTACTTCCGGATGCCTATTCCCGTGGAGATATGGTGTTCAATGCATCCCGTGCGGCTCTTTTGGTGGCATCTATGCTGACGGGAAAATATGAGAATTTCCATGTGGCTATGGAGGACAGAGTACATCAGCCCTACCGCAGCGCACTGATTCCCGGCATGAATGAAATTTTTGCCCATGCCAAGGAACTTGGTGCCGTTGCCAGCTATCTGAGCGGTGCAGGTTCTACCCTGATGGCCATGGTAACAGAGGAGAAAGCGGAGGAATTCGAAAGAGGAATGTCTGAATATTTACACCAGTTGGAGCATCATTGGGAATTGACTTTATTAAAGCCCGATATGGAAGGCGTAAAAATCGAACGGGAGTGAGCTCCCCTTCGCAGATAGGAGGCTCCTATCTGAATAAGACAGAATAACAGGAGGAAATAACGATGTTGATTGTGCAGAAATACGGCGGTAGTTCCGTCGCAGATGCAGAAAGAGTGTTCAATGTTGCAAAGCGCATCATGCGAACAAGAATGGAAGGCAATGACGTAGTGGTTGTGTTGTCTGCACAGGGCAAAACAACAGACGGATTGATCGCCAAAGCGAAAGAGATCAATCAGAAACCCAGCCGCAGAGAAATGGATATGCTCTTGTCCACAGGGGAACAGCAGTCTGTAGCCCTGATGGCTATGGCGATCAGTGCCATTGGCGGCAGAGCAGTTTCTTTGAATGCTTCTCAGGTTGGGATCGAAACAACGAATACATACAGCAATGCACGTATCCGTACCATCAATACAGAACGTATTGAAAATGAACTGGATGAAGGCAGTATCGTTTTGGTGACAGGTTTCCAGGGCGTGAACCAGATCGGCGATACTACAACATTGGGCCGCGGCGGTTCCGATACTTCTGCCGTTGCGCTGGCAGCAGCGCTGCATGCGGATATCTGTGAAATCTATACAGATGTGGAAGGCGTTTACACAGCAGACCCCCGCGTGGTGCCTGATGCAGTCAAACTGGATGAAATCAGCTACGATGAAATGCTGGAGCTGGCATCTTTGGGTGCAAAGGTACTGCACAGCCGTTCTGTAGAAGTAGCGAAAAAATACAATGTGAAACTGGTTGTACGTTCCAGTATGTCTGAAGCGGAAGGTACAGAAGTTAAGGAGGACGTAAAGATGGAAAGAATGCTGGTTAGCGGCGTTGCAGCAGATAAAAAAGTTTCCCGTATCTCTATTATGGGTATCAATGACGAACCTGGTAAAGCCTTTGAAATTTTCTCTCTGATGGCAAAGGAAAAAGTAAGCGTAGATATCATCCTGCAGTCTACCGGTCAGGATGGCAAGCAGAATATCTCCTTCACCATTGGCGAGGATGATCTGGATATCGCCCTGAAGGCTCTGGAAAAGAATAAAGAACGCCTGACTGCCAAAGAAATCCTTCACGATGAGAATACAGCAAAGCTGTCCATCGTTGGCGCAGGTATGGCTACAAACCCCGGTGTTGCGGCAATGTTCTTTGAAGCGATGTATGATGCCGGTGTAAATATCCAGATGATCTCTACTTCCGAAATCAAGATCACGGTCCTGATTGCGAAGGATGATGTGGATGCAGCTATGGTTGCCGTACATGATAAATTCAAAATGGCTTCCGTGAATATGAGAAAAGGCGGCATTGGCGAAGAAGAGTAAGAATTAGAATTAGAAAGACACTGCGAAAGCAGTGTCTTTTTTATGCTTTATGTCAGTGGGAGAAGGGCTGCGGTTCTATTCCTCATCCAACAGGGCGGAGAATTTGTCCAGATGTTCTGTCAAGGTCATTGCTCCGGTGTATCGTTTTCCCTTCCCCTGTATCGCCCAATTCCAAGTCGGTTTTCAGCTTTTATTTCCTCCATTTTTTTCGGTGGTTTCGTATCAAAATATTTGGGGATCTCCAACCTATAGGTCATTTTTTTCGGTTCGCCCTGACGGAATTTTCCGCCGTAGCCATTGAGGGAAACGAGAAAAAGCCCTTCCTGCGCCATGTCCTCCAGCCAGCTTTCCAAGGCGGGGATATTCATGGGGTTGGTGGGAATGAGTTTTCGTTTATATTTTTTCATGAGATTTTCCCCTTTCTCTCCATGTCAAAATGAAATATGATTTTCTGCTTCCGCATCGGCAATGCAGGCTTTTAGCCTGCGTATTTCCTCGGTATACAGCTCTCGTCCCTTATCAGTGATGCGGTAGGTACGCTTTCTGCCCTCTACCGCCGTTTCCTCGATGAGTTTTTCTTCCTCAAATTTGGCAAGGATGGTATAAAGCGTACCGGGACCGATGCTGACTCGGTCGTTTGTCCTTTGGCTGATATATTGCACAATATCTGCACCGCACATTTCCTGCCGCTGGAAGGCCATCAGCACATAAAACATCGTTTCTGTTAAAACTTCCAACGATTTTTTTGCCATAGATATGGCTCCTTTCCATATATGGTTTCTCTCAATATTGAGTATCGATATCGTTTATCGATATTATTGTAGCATGGGGCGTATATGGTGTCAATTCATGTAAATAAAATGCAATAAAAAAGAGCCGTTGCGGCTCTGTTTTATCGTTGATACTCCTGCTGCAGTACTTTTTCATACAGATCATAATGTTCTTTCAAATCAGCATCGCCATAATAATAGGTCAACTCCAACAGCTTTTGTCCGGAAATGATATGCAGGGCGGAGAAGCCTTCTTTTTCCACCAGAACGGCATAGTCGAAGGGGGTATCTGTCAGAACGGTATAGGTATCATCGGAACGACGGAATATTCGGAGATCTTCTTCCAAATATTCCATGGGAGAAACAAAGGAAGAAAGCTTTTTATAATCGATCCAAAGAACGGATTCATAAGGCTCTCCATTGGCGTCCTGCTTTCCATCGATCCGCCCTGCCTGATTGAAGGAAATATCTATAGGTGCGCCGATGGTAGGCGTCGAATAGGCTCGATTGCTTTCTCGTTCCCACCATTCCTCTTTAGGTCCGTCCTCTCTTTGGTAATAGCGATCCACATAATAGAAATCGGGGTCGTTTTCGATCTCTGCCAGAGCCACCATGGGCAGGGGATGCTTCAATTCCTCAATGGGTTTATCGGTAAAGCCGAATGTAAAAGGCAGCAGGGGAAGGAAAATGGCAACTATCAAACCGATGTAGCCAATATAATGTAGCTTGTGCCTCCGCCGCAGGCGACCATCCATCCAATCTCCGTCTTGGGGGTGGGCATCGCCCTCCGAAAGAGATTTTTGCAAACGCTGCATGCCTTTATATCGCTGCCCGGTGAACAGCGGAAACAAAAGCGCCGGCAGAGAAGAGAAAGGAATATCAATGTCATGTACCATCCAATAGGCGGATTTATGCGTCCATTCCATCAGTTCTATTATAATCATTGCGGCGATCATAAGGGTAAGTACGGCATAGAGAAAGGGTTCTGCGCTGCTGAAGCGTTTGTTGGCATAGGTTTGATAAAGCCTGCTTTCTTCCATGGGGTCATCGAAATAGTCCGGTGTGCCTTCCTCGGCGGAGTAGATAAAGAAATACCGCCCCAGCTCCGTTACAAATTCCCAACCCTTTTCCCGATGAGCGTCCCTTTCTTTGTCTGTGGGCTTATCCGTCAGCCCGTCCAGCCTGTCCGCTTTTGTCTCCATGCGGTAGCGCATCCGCTTTGGTTCTTTTTCTTCGAAGGTGGCGAAAAATGTATTTGAGACATAAAGATGCAGCCCCTCTGCAGAAAGATCGGAAAACCAGCTTTCCAGTGCGGCGATCTCATAAGGCTCTACGGGCAGCAGTTTTTTTATATATCTCATCTTATCGTCCCCCTTTTCCTTTATTTCCGCCATTTTTTTCAGTATAGCAAAGGAAAAGACGGTGTGTCAATTTATGTAAGAAAGTCTTAAGAAAGAAGCGGAAAGAAAAAGAACACCGACTTTTTCCTGTCGATGTTCCTTTGCGTGTTTTTATTTCTTGCGGCATTTTCCGCAGATACCATAGAGGATCAACTGCTCGCATTCTATATCGAAATCCAGATCCGGTACCAGTTTTTTTGTTACCTCTGTCAGTGCTTCTATACGAAGGTCTTCCACCCGACCGCATACTTTGCAGACGGTGTGTGGATGACACTGCACCACAGCGTCATAACGGGAACTGGGTTCGCCAACGTTCAATTCCTGCACCAGTCCCAGATGCTTGAAGAAATCCAGTGTTTTATACACGGTAGCAAGGCTCATGGTGGGGTTGGTAGGTTCCAGTGTTTTGTAGATCATTTCCGCATTGGGATGCTCCATGCTATGGCAGAGCATATTATAAACGGCAATGCGCTGCGGGGTGACTTTCAATCCTTTTTCCCTCAGGGTTTGAGCAATTTCCTTCATTTGTTACACCCCTTTCTAACGAATAACTATTGTTATTTAATAATAATATAAATTGTTGTTTGCGTCAATGGAAAGTTATACCAAAATACAAGGAATTTCAAAATTTCGTCAAAAACGGTGATAACTGTTTGATCCTTTTCCCGTCAGGCTTTTGTCGTATAGTTGTTTTTTGGAAATGCCTGTGCTACAATATTTTTCAGAAATTTGCCAGAGAAAGGAAGGATAACGATGCATATCGTTTTGCTGGAACCGGAGATTCCCCAGAATGCAGGGAATATCGCTCGTACCTGTGCGGTAACCAATTCTGTGCTGCATCTGATTAAGCCCTTGGGATTTTCCGTAGAAGATAAATATTTGAAGCGGGCGGGGCTGGATTATTGGAAGCTGCTGGATATTCGGTATTATGAAAATTTTCGGGATTTTTGTGAAAAGAATCCTGACGCAAAGATCTGGATGGCATCTACAAAGGCTCGCCACGTCTATTCTGATGTGACTTACGGGGAAAATGATTATATCATGTTTGGCAAAGAAAGCGCCGGCATTCCCGAAGAGATTTTGATGGACAACGAAGCCAATACCATTCGTATCCCCATGCTGGAAGCGGCACGGAGCCTGAACCTTTCCAATTCTGTTGCTATCATCATTTATGAGGCCATGCGCCAGCAGGGCTTCCCCGGTATGCTGATGGAAGGGCAGCTGCACCATCATAAATGGTGATTTTTTCAGGATGCTGTCCTGAACCTAGGGAGAGGAATCTCGTCAAAGCATTTTGCGGCAGAAAATATAATAAGAAAAAGGCTAGAACCCACCAGAGGAGTCTCAAGAGACATCCTCGCAGTGCGGCTTAAGAAATCAATAAAGCATTGAAATAATGTTTTCTTAAGCCGCCACTGCATAGGTTCTAGCCTTTTTAGGTTATTCCGTTATTTCTTCGGTCACATCGGTAAGGGGTTTTTCCTCAGTCGGTTCCTCTGCAGGGGGAGCAGGGGGTTCTGCCGCCGGGAATTTTACGTAAGCCTTGAACAAATCGCCTTCGATTTCCAGAGAGAATTTCCCTTTCTGCAAGCCTACCAGGGATTGGGCGATATTCAGCCCTAAGCCACTGCCTTCTGTATGACGGGAGCTGTCACCACGGACAAAGCGTTCCATCAGTTCTTCTACGGGAATGTTCAGGGCGTCCTTGGAAATATTTTTCATGGAAACTGTCACAAGGTCTGTTTCTTTCCCGATATCGATATAGAGCCGTGTATTTGCCTGGGAATATTTGCAGGCATTGCTCAAAAGATTGCTCAGCACCCGCCAGGTCAGGTTGCCGTCTACCATGGCAAATGTGGGGGATTCCAAGCCGTTGAGCACCACTTCCAAATGGGCTTTTTCCAGCCGTTCTTCATATTCCGCTACCGCCTGGGCTACCAATTCGCCCATATCCGTAGGGGTCAGGTGCACCTTCAGGTTGCCGGTAGATGCCTTCGATGCTTCCACCAAGTCTTCCGTCAGTTTTTTCAATCGTCTGGACTGCCGATCCAGTACCTCGATATATTCTGCCGCCTGTCCTTCCAGACCTTCCTTTTTCAGCAGGTCAACATAGTTGATGATAGAAGTCAGAGGGGTTTTGATATCGTGGGAAACATTGGTGATCAGTTCTGTTTTCAGATGTTCGCTCTTCATCTTCTGATCCAGCGCAATGGAGAAGCCTTTGGAAATGCTGTTCAGGTTTTCTCCATGTTTGCGGAACATGGAAAACATCCCCTTGGTGTCGATCTTGTGGTTCAATTTGCCCTTTGCCAGAGCCTCGCCGCCTTTTTGCAGCTTTTGGGCTTGGGATGCGATCAGGCAGAAAACGAACATCAGTGCCAGATTCAATAGCACAGCACCAAAGCCGCCGCCCACATAGACAGAAGAGATCACCAGCCATGCTACAGCTACCTTCCACATGGCAGGAAGGGCTTTGAGTGCATCCACCCCTGTGCCAAAGACTGCCGCAAACAGCTTCCAGCCCCAATGCAGTACTTTATAAGTAATGGTATGCTGATAGAAATATTTGCCCAGCTTTAAGCGGGTGGCACAAGTCATAAGAGCTGCCAGCAACAGGATTTCTACAAATACGATGATTGCACACCAAAACAGCAGCGTGTGGATATTGAAGGTAAAACCGGGATATCCAATAGAGAAAATGCAGCCGAACAGCAGAGCAACGATCCCAAGGTAAACATCCAGAGGAATGCGGTCCTGCAGATTGCATACGATTTCTTCCGTTCTTTCCTGATGCCCTGCGGCACACAACAGATAGATCAAAGCCACTGCCAAAAGAAGCGAACTGCAAAGCAGGATCGGAATCAGCTGCATATGCAGATCATAAAGAATTTGGTAGAGTCGATAGCTGATCCAGTAGTTGTCGGAAACCGTCAAAGGTTCGACCACATAGCAGCGTATGGTAGCCAGAATCGGTTCTTCATAGAAAGCATTTTCTGTAGTCTGTCCGTTTGTTTCAAAGGTGCTGTCCGCTTTTTTCTCTGCGCTGCGATAATCGTAGTAGAGAGAAAATTGATACTCTCCAACGAAAGCAGCGGAGGGGTCTTTTGCATCATAGGTAGAGAAAGCGACTTCATCTCCATAAACCAGTTCAAAACGGAAGTTTGTTTTTTCCGGCGAAAACCAGTTTTTTATTTCTGTCGGAGATTCGTTGTCATTGAACCAGGTCATGACACTGTTCGCATAGGAAAGCGTTGTGCGTTGGCAATAGGTGGTTTCGGCATATCTTAAAGGCTGTGCCCCATAGAAGCCGTTTTCCCCCGCAGAGAGAACCCCAAGTCCGCTGAACAGGCTGATAAACCCTGTGATGATGACCAGAAAACAGGCAAACACCTTCATTCCCAAATTATGGGAGAGTTTTGTCATTCCTTCGCCTCCTTCTCGATCTTATACCCCAGACCCCAGACTACTTTCAGATAGCGGGGTTCGGAAGGGTTAATCTCGATTTTTTCTCGCAGATGACGGATATGAACTGCTACAACGCTGCCGGAACCATAGGCATCCTCGTTCCAGATCTTTTCATAGATCTGGGTGGAGGAAAATACCCTGCCGGGGTTTTCCATCAGCAGCTTCAGGATGTTGTATTCACTGGGGGTCAGATTTACCACTTCCCCGTCCACTGTCACGATCTTTGCATCATCATCCAGATCAATGCCGCCGATGACCAGGTGGGAAGCTTTCTTTGCCATGCCCCCCAGGGACGTATAGCGGCGCAGCTGCGAACGCACCCGTGCCAATACTTCGATGGGGTTGAAGGGCTTGGTGATGTAATCATCTGCCCCGATGTTCAGCCCCAGGATCTTGTCGCTGTCCTCGCTTTTTGCCGTCAGCAGGATGATGGGGATGTTGGAAGTTTCCCGCAGCTTTGCCGTGGCAGAGATGCCATCCATTTGGGGCATCATGATATCCATTAAGATCAGGTGGATATCGTTTTGCGCCACCACATCCAGGGCTTCCTGCCCAGTGTATGCTGTGAAGATTTTATAATTTTCTGTGGATAAATAGATGGACAATGCGGATACGATATCCTTTTCGTCGTCGCAGATCAAAATGTTATACATGTGTTGCACCTCCGTCATGCTGTGATTTTATTGTACCTGACCGGTTTTAAGAAACTAGCAGGGAAATATTTAAGATTGCTTTAATTTATCGGAACTATGGGGGATTTCCTTTAATTTGTAACTAGTGTACCATATCCGAAAGAAAATGTGTGAAAATCGCAAAAAATCGTTTCTTACAGATTTCTTAAGAGGAGAAGAAACAAAAAAGCTGAACTACATCATGAGTTCAGCTTTTCGTGTTCAGAAATAGTTCGGTTCTTCCCACAGGATGATCTCTCCCGCTTCCAGAGATTTTTTTACGTCTATGAGGCGTTGGTTGCGGCTGCCGCAAAAACGCAGTTCCAGAGAGCGTTCCGCCAACAGGAAAGGCCCGTCTACCAAAACATCGGTTTCTTTCAGCAGAGCGATTTTTTCTGGATCGTTTTCTTCCCAAAGGGCTTCCCATGTATAGCCGGTATAGGTCCATACATTCAGACCTAATTTATGGGCGCCCTTTGCCAGTTCCAGACAGGGGACAGGCTGCATGAAAGGGTCGCCGCCGGAAAGGGTGATGCCGTCCAGCAGGGGATTTTCCGCTGCGGCAGCAAGGATATCCTCCGTATCCCCCCAGGAACCGCCGTTGGGGTCATGGGTCTGGGGATTATGGCAGCCGGGGCAATGGTGGGGGCAGCCCTGTGTGAATATGGTCAGGCGCAGACCGGGACCATCTACGATGGAATCCCCGGTGACGCCGCTGAGACTGATACGCATATTACTGTTCCTTTGCTTCTAATTTGACTTCTGTTACCACGGAATGCTTCACTCTGTCCCGCACTTCTGCCCGTTTTGCGTTGTTGAAACGATCCAGTGTGCCTACCAGATAGCCGGTGATACGGCGGATGCGCTGGAACCCAACATCGCCTTCGGTTTCTTTTCTGCCGCATTTGGGGCAGGTGTCACCGATAATGCCATTGAAGCCGCAGACAGGGTCACGGTCAACGGGATGGTTGATGGAACCATAGCCAATGCCCTGAGATTTCATGTAGCGAATGACTTTTTCGAAAGCGTCCAGGTTTGTGCTGGGGTCGCCGTCCAGTTCGATGTAGGTGATATGGCCTGCATTGGTCAGTTCATGGTAAGGTGCCTCCAGCTGAATCTTCTTATAAGCACTGATGGGATAGTATACAGGGATATGGAAGCTGTTTGTATAATATTCTCTGTCGGTCACTCCTTCGATGGAACCGAAACGTTCTCTGTCCATACGGACGAAACGACCGGAAAGACCTTCGGCGGGAGTTGCCAGCAGGGTAAAGTTCATGTGTGTTTTCTGGGACAGATCGTCCATGCGTTTGCGCATATGTCCAATGATATCCAGACCCAGATTCTGTGCCACTTCGCTTTCGCCATGATGCACACCCAGCAGAGCCTTCAGGGCTTCTGCCAGACCGATGAAGCCAACGGACAGGGTGCCGTGTTTCAGCACTTCCCGCACTTCATCATCGTAATTCAGCTTTTCGCTGTCGATCCAAACGCCTTCGCCCATCAAGAAAGGATAGTTGTGTACTTTTTTCTTCGCCTGAATTTCAAAACGTTCCATCAGCTGGTCTACCACCAGATCGATCTTTCTGTCCAGCTCTGTAAAGAACCAGTCGATGTTTTTATTTGCCAGAATCGCAATACGGGGCAGGTTGATGCTGGTGAAGCTCAGGTTGCCTCTGCCGTAGGTGATCTCCCGTTCAGTGTCGTTCACATTGCCGATGACACGGGTACGACAGCCCATGTAAGCGATCTCTGTTTCGGGATGGCCTTCTTTGTAATATTTCAGGTTGTAAGGGGCATCCTGGAAGGAGAAGTTGGGGAACAGTCTTTTGGCACTGACACGGCAGGCTAGCTTGAACAGGTCATAGTTGGGTTCGCCGGGGTTGAAGTTGATGCCTTCTTTCACACGGAAGATCTGGATGGGGAAGATGGCTGTTTCGCCATTGCCCAGGCCGGCTTCTGTCACCAGCAGCATATTCTTCATAATCATGCGGCCTTCTGTGGAGGTATCCATACCATAGTTGATGGAGGAGAAGGGTGTCTGAGCGCCGGCACGGCTGTGCATGGTATTCAGGTTATGCAGCAGGGCTTCCATGGCCTGATAAGTTGCTTTATCTGTTTCCTCTGTTGCTTTCTTTGCGGAGAAAGCCTGGATTTTTTCCAGAGTATCAGCGGGTACGCCTGCTTCCAGCAGCAGTGCTTTTTCCGTTTCCATATAAGCATCGTTTTTGTCCAGGGTAGGAATCAGACCCTGTTCTGCCAGAGCTTTGAAAACATCTTTTGCTTTTTGGGCGTGTTCTGGGCTGTCCATAACTTCGATGAGGGAGGTCAGGTTGGAACGATACCGCTTTCTATAGGTTTTTGCTACACCGGGAGCCAGACCGTAATCAAAATTGGCAATGGACTGACCGCCGTGCTGGTCGTTCTGGTTGGACTGGATGGCGATACAAGCCAAAGATGCGTAGCTGGCGATATCGTTGGGTTCCCGCAGAACGCCATGACCTGTGGAAAAGCCGCCCTTGAACAGCTTCAGCAGGTCGATCTGACAGCAGGTGGTGGTCAGGGTATAGAAATCCAGATCGTGGATATGGATGTCACCGTTTCTGTGGGCTTCGGAATGGGCAGGATTCAGCACATAGCTTTCATAGAAGTGTTTTGCCCCTTCGGAGCCGTATTTCAGCATAGAGCCCATGGCTGTGTTGCCGTCGATGTTGGCATTTTCCCGTTTGATGTCGCTGTCCGTAGCATCTTTGTAGGTGATATCTTCGAAGGTTTTCATCAGACGGTCGTTCATGTTGCGGACTCTGGTACGTTCCGCACGATACAGGATATAGGCTTTTGCTGTGCGTACATAGCCGTGGTCGATGAGGACACGTTCCACGCTGTCCTGGATCTGTTCCACAGTGGGGGAAGTGGTGCCTTCTATTTCAAATTTATTGGAGACCTCCTGTGCCAGGTTCAGGCAGGTGGCATAGTCCTTTTTGCCGACTGTTGCCTCGAAGGCTTTTTCGATGGCACTGGCGATTTTATTGATGTCAAAATGGACGGTACGTCCGTCTCTTTTGGTGATGGTTGTAATCATTCTTCTTCCCTCTTTCTCTGTTATCCCTTGCTGTATCCCAATATTCTGCTTGTGCTTGCTTCAAACAAAAAACACAATATCTAGTTTTTCCTGGAAAGTATAAGCATATATATTGTATGGCATATTGAAGGGAGCGTCAAGGGGAACAGAGAGAAAAAGATGAATTTTATCAGAATGACGAAAGTGAGCCTGTGGACGGACATTTTTTGCATAAAATAGAAAAAGAATTACCAAAAAAGGAGGGGAAGAAATGAAATGGGAGAGATTTTCCAGCCTGCAGGAAAAAGAGGTCATCAATATCTGTGATGGGAAACGGCTGGGGTGCGTCTGCGATCTGGAACTAGATATAGTGACGGGAAAGATCTGCACCCTTGTGATTCCGGAGGATGGCGGCAAGTGGAATTTTTTTGGAAAGGAACGGGCGTTTTTTGTGCCCTGGCGGTGTATCCGCCGCATCGGGGATGATATCATACTGGTGGAAGTGGATGGGGATGATATCCTCCGTACAGACGATGATTAAATACTAGATATAGTGTTTGAGGTGTTGACCTGAAGTCGTTTCTCCTTTATACTGAAAACAGTAAATCTATGTAAACTTAAGGGAGGAATCCGCTTTGAAATGTCCTTTTTGCAATAATAACGATACAAAAGTCATCGATTCCCGTGGACAGGATGATAATTCCGTCATCCGCCGCCGCCGCATCTGCGAAAGCTGCGGCAAACGCTTTACTACTTATGAACGGATCGATATGATCCCCATTACCGTCATCAAAAGCGACGGTACCAGGGAGATCTTCGATAAGAGCAAGGTTATGAACGGCATTATGAAATCCTGCAACAAACGTCCCGTCACAGCCCGGCAGATTCAGGATCTGGTGGATGATATCGAAAATACCCTGATGGGCACCGGGGAAAGAGAAGTGGAAAGCAAGCAGATCGGCAATATGGTCATGGACAGACTGAAAGAAGTGGACGAGGTGGCATACGTGCGCTTTGCTTCTGTGTATCGCCAGTTTAAGGATATCAATACCTTCATCGATGAGCTGGAAAAACTCCTGATCGAAAAGAAACAGGGGTGATCTCATGGCAGAGCAGAAAACAAAAGCATTATTTACCTGTACGGAAGCGGGCTATGATGCAGCCATCGGTATTATGGATCTCTATCGCAAAAGTGGGATGCAGGCTTTTTTCTATGGTATTGCCGATGAAAAAGATCTGATCTCCTTGGGGGAGACCAATGGAATGACCCATGTACTGCATTTTTTGGATGGAGAAAACCTGAAGCTGGTGAGCATCAACGATGAAATGGGCGGCTTTACGGTGGATATTACGGTAAGTGATTTGATCCTGCCAAAATAAAAAGCCGAAATAAAAAAGATTTTTTTGAGACAGGCAAGAAACAACAAAATACCTCATAGGATAGGATTGTAACTAAAACTTTCTTCTCTTAAGGAGGTATTTTATTATGTGTGGATTTGGATGTGGTAACGAGAGCAGCATCATTTGGATCATCATTCTGTTGTGCCTGTGCGGCAACCATGACGGCTGTGACAACAACTGGGGCAATGGCAGCTTCTCCTGGATCTGGATTTTGATCCTGCTGTGCTGCTGCGGCAACAACAACAACAGCATCGGCAATAGCTGCGGTTCCTGCTAATCAGGAAAGAGGGCTCCCGTATTTTGCGGGAGCCTGTCTCATTTTGCGGAAAGAAATTCTGAATCGGGACGCCTCTCCTTCTAAAATGAAGGAGAGGTGATTTTTATGTTAGAAAGAAGAAAAAAAGAAAATCAGGTGCGCTGTTGGATCGAAGCAGAGCGAGAGCGGCTTTCCGAACAGGCATATGCCTACGAGGACGCCTTTCTGGCTTCCTTTTATGCCCAATGCGCCGAAAGCACTGCTGCCGATGCCCATGAAATATTCCTGGAAACGCCCCTGGCCTTTAATTATTTTCGGGAGAACCTGGACAGGCTGGATGAGGAAGGCATCCGCCGCTTTTTTAAGCTTGCCGCCATCCATCATACCATCCGTATCGTCCGCCGCAGGAAAAAGGAATTGGATTGGGTACTGATGAAAACAGCCATGGCAGAGATTTATGAACTGGAAGAAAGAGAAATAGAACTGGCGGAGCTGCTGCACCAATGTGCGAATCTGTATCAGAGCGGCTTTCAGGAGCTGTTTCATAAGACCACGGCAAGGTATCTCTTCGGCGATCGGGTACTGTCCGGTTTTTCCTTCGCATTTATCGGTAATTTCTGGTATAATTCCTATAGTAGTTTTATGGGCTCTTTTACGGGCTATGTGCCCTTTCATATTCGGCTGAAGCGGGCCCAGTAAAAGCGGTTGAAACCCAACTGCGAGGAGGAACAGGCATGGCAAACAAATGGACAGACCAACAGATACAGGCTATCGAGGCGAGGGGCAGCGATCTGCTCATCGCCGCGGCGGCGGGCAGTGGCAAAACGGCAGTTTTGGTAGAGCGGATTATCACCCGCATTATCCAAGAAGAGCAGGAGATCGACCGCCTGCTGGTGGTGACTTTTACCAAAGCGGCGGCATCGGAAATGAGCCAGCGCATCGGCGCAGCCATTGCCAAGAAACTGGAGACCGACCCCAACAATCTCCATCTGCAAAATCAGATGGCCTTTTTGCCGCGGGCGGATATCAAGACCATCCATGCCTTTTGTCTGCAGGTCATCAAGGAATATTATCATATTTTGGAGATCGACCCTGCCGTCCGTACCGCTGACCCTGCGGAGATCAAGCTGCTGCAGAAGGAAGTACTGGAAGAACTGTTTGAAACGCTGTATGCTGAGGAAAGCAATCAGTGGTTCTTTGACCTTCTGGAAACCTTCTCCTCCTCCACAAAGGATATCCCTTTGCGGGAACTGGTTTTGGATACTTATACCTTTGCCCAAGGCAGTCCCCATCCCGAAGCCCTTTTGGATGAAATGGCGGAAAGCTTCTATTTGGAAGAAGGAAAGACTGTGGATGATTGCCTTTGGTTCCCCATGATCCGACAGGGGCTGGAAACCTCTTTGGAATATGCCCTTCATCAACTGCAAAAGGCATATTTTCTGGCGGATGAAGGGGAATTCGGCGGATATCATAAATTGTTAAAAAACGAAGTGGCTATGCTGAAAAATCTGCAGGATGCCTTGCAGCTGCCCTATGCCGACTGGCGTTTGGCGTATCTGGCAATCGATTTTGCCCGCCTGCCTGCCTATCGAGGGGAAGAAAAGGAACGGGCAGAACGCATCAAAGCGCTGCGAAATGAAGCCAAGGATGCTGTCAAAAAGCTGGGAGAGGTTTATTTTGCCTATCGTCCTGAATTTCAGACAGAACTGGTGCAAAAGCTATACCCCGTTGCAAAAAGCCTGTTCCGCTTGACAAAGCTGTTTATGGAAGCCTTTGCGGCAGCAAAACGGGAAAAAAATATCATCGATTTCAATGATTATGAGCATTTCGCTCTGAAAGTCCTACTGAATGAGGATGGGACATCCACAGCGGCGGCAGAAGAGCTGCGCCAGCGGTATGATGAGATCATGATCGACGAATATCAGGACAGTAATATTGTGCAGGAGCTGGTGTTGTCGGCGGTTTCCGGGGAGTCCATCGGGCAAAACAACCGATTCATGGTAGGGGATGTGAAGCAGAGCATCTATCGTTTTCGACAGGCTATGCCAGAGCTGTTCAATGCAAAATATCAGCGATACCCCACCACCATGGGACAGAAGGAACGGAAGATCATCCTTTCCAAAAACTTCCGCAGCAGAAAAAATATTTTGGATGGGGTGAATTTCATCTTCCGCCAGATCATGCAGCGTGATTTGGGAGAGATCGATTATGATGCGGAAGCGGCTCTTTACGAAGGTGCGCCTTTTCCGCCCTGTGAAGGTTTCCATGGTGGTGCCAATGAAATTCTTCTCATCGAAACGGCGGAGCAGGCCGATTCCGAATTGTCGGAAGAATTACAGGAATTGGACAGACGCCAGGTGGAAGCCACAGCCATTGCCGCCCGTATTCGGGAATGGATGGACAGCGGTTATCAGGTTTTGGATAAGAAAACAGGGGAATACCGCCCTCTGCGCTATGGGGATATCGCCATTTTGCTGCGTTCCATGAAAAACTGGGGCAGTGTGCTGGATGATGTATTTGGCAGGGAAGGAATGCCCTATTATGCGGAGACAGCCGAAGGCTATTTCGATGTGCCGGAGGTGGAGACCATGCTTCATATCCTCCGTCTGATCGATAACCCCCGACAGGATATCCCCCTTCTTTCTATCCTCCATTCGCCTATCTATGGGCTGAGTGCCGATGAACTGATGCAGGTGCGTCTGGGGGGCGGTAAGGGTGCCTATTATGATTGCATGCACCTTTATTTGCAGGAGGGAGAAAATGAAGAACTGCGGGGTAAGCTGTCTGTTTTCTTCGGGGACTTGGAAAGCTGGAGAAGCCAGATGCGGGATTTGTCTCTCCATGAACTTTTGCGCCTGCTTTACAGAGAAACAGGCTATTATGATTATTTAGGCATGACGGCAGGGGGTGCTTTGCGGCAGGCAAATCTGCAGCTTCTCTTGGAAAAGGCGGAACAGTATGAAATGGGCAGCCATAAGGGCTTGTTCTATTTTATCCGTTATGTGGAGGATATGAAAACGGCGGAGGCGGAAACGGCTTCTGCCAAGCTTTCTGCGGAACAAGAGGATCGTATCCATGTCATGACCATCCATAAGAGCAAGGGGTTGGAATTCCCCGTGGTATTTCTTTCCGATATGGGCAAAAATTTCAATGAAATGGATTCCCGCAATGCTGTCCTTTTCCATCAGAAATGGGGCTGTGGCATGGATTATATGGATATGGAAAAACGGGCGGTCTACCGCACACTGGCGAAGCGGGCATTGGCAGAGGCCATCAAAGAGGAAAACCTGGCGGAGGAAATTCGTGTACTTTACGTTGCCCTGACCCGTGCAAAGGAAAAGCTCATTCTGACGGGAACGGTGAAGGATTTTGAAAAAGCCTTTTTGAAATGGAACGATATTGCCGATTGTCCCACGGAAGCCCTCCCTGTTTCCCGCCTGCGAAGAGCACGCAGCTATTTGGATTGGGTGATGCCTGCCATCCTGCGCCATCCTGCAGGGGCAGCGGCAGCAGAGGATTTTATAGAAAGGGATGGCTTGGAAAAAACAAACGCCCTTCTTTTCACAGAGGAAGTTTCTTCTTGGGAGATTCGTCTGCGGAATCGAGAAGAAACCCTACAGGGCGTTTCGCAGGAGCAGAAGCAGGCGGAGGAACAGAAACATTATTTTGAAGGCTGGGAAAGCCCTGAAGAAATGACGGAGCAGCGGCAGGCTGTTTTCCGTATCCTCAGCTGGCAGTATCCCTATGGAAAGGAAACAAAGCTGCCTGCAAAGCTTTCTATTTCGGAGATCAAACGAAAATATCAGGAAGAAATGACGGGGGAAGTGGTGGCATCCATGCCCAGGGAGATCAAGCTGCCCGATTGGGAGGAAAAAGCCGCAGTCCATGGGGCGCAGCTGGGTACTGCCATGCATACCTTTTTGGAAGAAGCCGATCTCAGACAGGAATATGACCCGGAAAAAATCGAAGCACTGGCAGCGGAGCTGGTGCAGAAGGGCAGACTGACGGAAGAGGAAGCAAAAGCCTTGCGAAGAAAAGAATTGCTGCAATTTTTCCGTTCTGAACTGGCGCAGCGGATGCGGAAAGCTGATAAAATCGAAACAGAACGCACCTTTTCACTGTTGATGCAGCCAAAGGAGCTGTTCTTCGGAGCAGAATATCAGGATGTGACAGACCAGATATTGGTGAATGGGATCATTGACTGCTATTTCATCGAAAATAACGAAGTTGTCCTCCTTGACTATAAAAGTGACAGAGTTTATGATGAAGAGGAATTGAAAGGGCGTTACCATATCCAGTTGAAATTGTATCGTATTGCACTGGAACGGGCCCTTGGACTGCCTGTGAAGGAAACATATCTCTATTCCTTTGCCATGGGCAGGGCGATTTTGTTGGACTAAGAGGTGAGAAAAGATGTCATATATTTTGGTGCTGATCGCAGGGATCAGCTGGGGTCTCATCGGTATTTTTACAAAAGCCATCGATGCTTTGGGCTTTACAGAGATGCAGATGCTGTTTGTGAAAGGGGTACTGGCAACGGCATTGCTGTTCTGCATTACCTTTTTTAAGGACAGAAGCCAGCTGAAGCTGAAAAATTGGAAGGATATCCGCTATTTTATCGGTACAGGCATCTGCAGCTTCACCTTTTTCAGCTGGGCCTATATGAAGGCCATCAATCTGACCAGCTTGGGGGTTGCGGCGGTGCTGCTTTATACCGCTCCCACCTTTGTGATGCTGTTTTCCATTTTGCTGTTCCATGAAAAAATGACGAAGCAAAAGGGTGTTGTGCTGGGGATGACCTTTTTGGGCTGTGTGTTGGTAACAGGGCTTTTAGAGGGAGGAAGCGTTTTCACCGTTCAGGGTATTCTCATTGGGCTTGGCTCCGGCATCGGTTATGCCCTGTACAGCATTTTCGGTACTTACGCCATCAGGGCGGGGTATGGCTCTTTCACGATCTCCTTTTATACCTTTCTGATGGCAGCGATCTTCATGGTTTTCTGTGTAGAGCCTGTGACGGTTTTGCAGCAGATCACGACCATGGGGCAGTGGCCTCTGGCGATCTCCTTTGCCCTGCTGACCACAGTGGTGCCCTATCTTTGCTATACAAAGGGTCTTAGTGGGCTTCCTGCCAGTCAGGCTTCCGTTACAGCTACCATCGAACCTGTGGTGGCGGCGATTTTGGGCATTGTTGTATTCCATGAAAGTGCCTCTTTCCTGAAAATCGCAGGCATCGTGTTGGTGCTTTCTTCTGTGGTCGTGATGAATAAACAAGGAACGAAAAATTGAAACAAGCCCTGTATCTAAAAGATACGGGGCTTGTTTTTCTGCATAAAAAAAGTGAGTCGGATGACTCACTTTTTTCTAAGTAAGAATTATTCAGCTTTGATAGCGCCTGTAGGGCAGTTACCTGCGCAAGTACCACAGTCGATACATTCAGCAGCATTGATAACATATACGCCGCCGTCTTCTTTAATGCAGCCTGTAGGGCAGCCGCCTGCGCAAGCGCCACAACCGATGCATTCGGGACCGATTTTATGAGCCATTGGAAACACCTCCTTCTTCTTTCTACAAGCCTATTTTATATCAGAACTATGTAATTTGCAAGGTGTATTTCTTATTTTTATGAGAAAAATACATCAAAAAAGGGGAAATCCTGTTTTTATATGTAAAAGATGTATTTTCTGCAACTCACAGCAATTTGTCATTTTCTCGCTCTTGTCTCTGATATTCTTCCTTATATGCCTGATATTCTGCGGTGGAAACTCTGATCTCGTCATATTCTGCCTGGGTAATGGGGCGGACTACACGGGCAGGAATGCCGTAGGCCATGTGGCCCTTGGGAATCCGCATCCCTCTTTTTACCACTGCCCCTGCGCCGATGAAGCAGTCCTCTTCGATGACAGCCCCTTCCTGAATGATGGCACCCATGCCAATGAGGACATTATCCTGGATGGTGCAGCCGTGGATGATGGCGTTATGACCGATGGTGACCCCTGCGCCAACGGAAATATCGAAGCCCACTTCCACATGGAAGGTGACGTTTTCTTGCAGGTTGGTCTGGTTGCCGATGGAAATTTTGCCATAGCCTGCCCGTACTACTGTACCGGGATAGATGATGACATCTTCCCCCAGGTCTACGCTGCCGATGACTTCTGCTGTGGGAAAAACGAAACAGCTTTCAGGTACTTTGGGAACGAGGTTTTTATATTTGCGGATCATGGGGAATACTCCTTTCTGAAAAAACATCTTATTTATATGTTTATATGGTATTTTCTACTGTTTCCATCATACAGGGAAAACAAAATCTTGACAAGAGGGGTAGGATTGCATACAATTCTATTTGCAAATGAATTGCAATTTGAAAGAAATTCGTTGTTCCGAAAGAACAAGAGATGAGTTTCATTTATAAAAACGAAAGCATCCATAAGATGCCATTCATCATGCATATTTGGAGGAATTGATGAAAGCGAAATTTATTTCTCTGCTGCTGATGCTGTCTCTGCTTTTGACGGCATGCGGCGCAGGAGACAATACAACAGAAAACAGCGAAAAGCTGACGGTGGTCACCAGTTTTTACCCCATTTACCTACTGACTCGGGAAGTGGTAGAAGGTGCCGAAGGGGTGGAGTTGAAAAATATGGCACAGCCTCAGACAGGCTGTCTCCATGATTACGAGCTGACCGTTTCCGATATGAAGCTTTTGGAAGGGGCAGATGTCCTCGTGATCAATGGCGGCGGCATGGAAAGCTTTCTGGAGCAGGCGGTCGAGCGGTATCCCCATCTGCAGGTGGTGGATACCTCCGTTGGGATCGCATTGCTGGAGGAGGAACACCATCACCACGAGAGTGAAACGGAAGAGGAACACGCTGGTCACGACCATGACCACGAAGGCAATCCCCATATCTGGCTTTCCCCTGCAAGGGCGGCAGAGCAGGTGGAGCATATCTCCGCAGCCTTGCGTGAACTGGATGGAGCAGAAGGGAAGATTTTTGAAAAAAATGCGGCAGATTTCCGTAGGGAGGCAGAAGCATTGCTGGAACAGGCGGCGGCTATCGGTATCCCCGAAGGGGAGCATACAGCCGTGTTCCACGAAGGCTTTGCCTATTTTGCGGAATTGTTCCGCATGGAGAATGTATTCAGTGTTTTTGCTGACGAATATGAAATGCCTTCTGCCAAGGAACTGACAGAAGCGGCGGAGGAAGCTAAGGGACATGGCATCCGTTTCTTCTTGACCGCCGATGATACCGGCAGGATCTATGGGGAGACTTTGGCGGCGGAAGTGGATGAGAAGATCGTTCTGCTGGATCCTTTGACAACAGCAGAGGAAGAAGATCTTTCTTATTCGGAAAGAATGCAGAAAAACATTGAAGCTGTAGGAAAACATTGGAAGGAGGTCGTAAAATGAGCAAAGGCATCCATAATAGCTGCGGACTTTGCAGCATTGAAATGAAAGATATCACTGTCATCAGCGGCGAGGATACCCTGCTGGAACATGTTAACCTGACCTTCCATTGCGGCGAATTGACAGCCCTCATCGGCAAAAATGGCGCAGGTAAGACCACCCTGCTTCGTACCCTTTTGGGGGAACGCAATTATAAAGGAAGCATTTCCTTTACAGACCACCACGGCACGGTGCTTCCCGTGCCTCGTATCGGCTATGTGCCCCAGCATCTGGATTTTGATAAGAGCATGCCCGTTTCCGTTTCGGATTTTATTGCGGCGGCAAAGGGTGGCAGAGCCGTTTGGTTTGGCAAAAATAAAAAAATGAAAGAAAGCATCCGAAAGATGTTGGATGAAATGGACTGTGGCTATCTGGCAGACCGCAGACTGGGGGCACTCAGCGGCGGCGAATTGCAAAGAGTGCTGCTGGCAATGGCAACAGACCCTGTACCCGACTTGTTGGTGCTGGACGAGCCTGTTTCCGGCGTGGATATGGCAGGTCTGGATTTGTTTTATAAAAGAGTGACTGAATTAAGAGATAAACAGCACATGGCGGTGCTTTTGGTCTCCCATGATTTGGGGCTGATCCGCCAATATGCGGACAAGGTTGTCCTGCTGGATAAAACCATAGTTGCGGAAGGGGAGGCCGATGCAGTTTTTGCAACGGAAGCCTTCAAGGAAGCCTTTGGCTTCAACAGCGGGGAGGTGACAGCATGGAAATGATCTATCGTTTTTTAGAGTTGCTGCCTTTCTCCATGTTTCAATATGATTTTATGAAGAATGCCTTTCTGGCGGCGATTTTGATTGCGCCTTTGTTTGCCCTGTTGGGCACCATGGCGGTTAACAATAAAATGGCGTTTTTCTCCGATGCTCTGGGGCATAGTGCCTTTACTGGCATTGGTTTGGGCGTATTGCTGGGTCTGGATGATCCTCTGCTGGCGATGCTGGCCTTTGGTATCTTCCTTGGCTTAGTCATTACCAAGGTGAAATCCGCCAATATGGTTTCTTCCGATACAGTCATCAGCGTATTTTCCTCAGCAGCACTGGCTTTGGGTATCGTCATCCTTTCTGCCAGCGGCGGCTTTGCAAAATATTCTTCCTATTTAATAGGGGACATCCTGACCGTGGGGCAGGGTGATCTGCTGATGATCGCTGTTGTCCTTATCATCGCCTATCTTTTGTGGGCACTGCTGTATAATCAGCTGCTGCTTCTGAGTGTGAATCGTTCTTTGGCAGCCAGCCGTGGGGTAAAGGTCATGCTGGTGGAAAATATTTTTGTGATGATGGTAGCAGTGGCGGTGATGGTCTCCATCCGCTGGGTGGGTATCCTGATGATCAACTCCTTGCTGATCCTGCCTGCGGCAGCGGCAAGAAATATCACAAGTACCACAAGGAGCTACCATTGGACGGCAACGGTATTCGGTTTGGTATCTTCCGTAGTAGGCCTGGGTATTTCCTATACCTTTGGTACCTCTGCCGGGGCAACTATGGTATTGACAGCGGCAGTGCTGTTCTTCCTGACCTATTTGATTGGAAAAGGTCATAAATAAAGTTGAGTTTTGTCGAAAATTATGCTATCTTATCTCTAATGCAGAGAGAAAGGAGATAGAATCATGCACGTAACCTATAATACAAAAGGCATCTGCGCTGTTCGTCTGGAATTTGACGTAGAGGACGGTGTCGTGAAAAACATCAGCTTCCTGGGCGGCTGCGACGGCAACCACAAGGGCATTGCTGCTCTGGCAGAAGGGATGGCTCCCGAAGAAGCGGCAAAAAAACTGAAAGGCATCACCTGCGGCAGAAGAAGCACCAGTTGCCCCGACCAGTTGGCCATTGCTTTGGAAGAATTTTTGAAGAATCAGTGAAAAAATCACCTGTTTTAGACGAAAAAACTGGGAAAAAGCCTGAAAACTGTGGATTTCCAGAGATTTTTTGTTGACAGTAAGGGAGACTTGTGTTATTCTTTATGAGAAGACGCAGGTCTTTTTTTTATGTTAAAAAACACATCATCAGAGACGGAGGTGAAAATCTTGAGAACAAGAATTACCTTGGCTTGCACAGAGTGCAAACAGAGAAACTACAGCACGACCAAAGACAAAAAAGTTATGCCTGACAGAATGGAAATCAAAAAATATTGTAAGTTCTGCAAAGCTCACACACTGCATAAAGAAACAAAATAATCATGTGTGCGAGACATTCCGTAGTTAAGGAGTGAACGTATTGGAAGAAAAGAACATCACAAACCCAACGAACGAAGTGAAGCAAACGAAGCCAGCGCAGGCAGCAACAAAAAAGAAAAACAATGACAAAGATACTTTTGCCGATTATAAGGCAGAGTTCAAAAAGATCGTATGGCCTACACGCCCTGAAGTCGTGAAGCGCACAGCGACAGTTATTGTTACATCCTTCATCATTGGCGCAATTATTTTCTGTATGGATACGGTGTTTACTGCCGGTTACAGCGCGATCATCGGTCTTTTAGGTTAATAAGCGGAAACGAATAGAAAAAGGATGGTTTAGAATGTCTGAAGAAATCAATAAAGCTGAGGAAACAAAAGCAGTATCTGCTGAAGCCAGATGGTACGTTGTTCATACCTACAGCGGCTATGAAAACAAAGTAAAAGCCAACATTGAAAAAACAGTGGAAAACAGAGGGATGCAGGATCAGATTTTTGAAGTGAGCGTTCCCCTGCAGGATGTTGTTGAAATGAAGGACGGCCAGAAGAAAACAGTACAGCGCAAAGTGTTTCCCGGTTATGTACTGCTGAATATGATCATGAATGACGAGACATGGTATGTCGTTCGAAACACAAGAGGCGTAACAAGCTTCGTTGGTCCGGGCTCCAAACCCGTTCCTCTGACAGACGCAGAAGTGCGTGCGATGGGGATCGGCGGCGAGGTGGAAAATCTGGATGTAGAAGTTGGCGACAATGTTCGCGTTGCTACAGGTCCTTTTGCGGATTCCGTTGGACAGATCAAAGAGATCAACGCCAACAAGAAGACGCTGGTCGTAAGTCTTTCCATCTTTGGCAGAGAGACACCGGTAGAGCTTGATTTCGCTCAGATAGATAAGCTCTGATAAGCTTTGATAAAAAATTTCAAATAAGCTTCAAAATTTAGTCAATTGTTTGTCAAACGGCAGGAAACTCTGCCGAGTGGGAGGGAAAATCCCCGCTAATTACCACATTTATAGGAGGTGCCATCATGGCAAAGAAAGTAACAGGTTATATTAAATTACAGATCCCCGCAGCGAAGGCAACACCCGCTCCTCCTGTTGGTCCCGCACTGGGTCAGCATGGTGTGAACATCATGGGCTTCTGCAAAGAATTCAATGAAAAAACAGCATCTCAGGCTGGTCTGATCATCCCTGTAGTAATTACAGTTTATCAGGATAGAAGCTATTCTTTTGTTACAAAAACACCCCCCGCAGCAGTTCTGCTGAAAAAAGCAGCCGGCATCGAAGCTGCTTCCGGCGCACCTAACAAAACAAAGGTTGCAAAACTGCCTAAGGCTGAAGTAATGAAAATTGCTGAAATGAAAATGCCCGACCTGAACGCAGCAGATGTTGAAGCGGCTTACAGAATGATCTGTGGCACAGCAAGAAGCATGGGTATCGTTGTTGAAGAATAAGCCGCAATTTTATTCAGGAAAGAATTTCAAATAATTACGGCGAATAGAGTGGGAGGGAATTCTCCCGATACTACCACATAAGGAGGTCACGAAAGTGAAAAGAGGTAAAAAATATAGCGAGGCAGCTAAACTCGTAGATAGCGCAATGCTGTATGATACAGCAGATGCAATTGATCTGGTACAGAAAACATCTACTACAAAATTTGATGCTACAGTAGAAGCACATATTCGTTTGGGCGTTGACAGCAGACATGCTGATCAGCAGGTTCGTGGTGCCGTTGTTCTTCCCCACGGTACAGGTAAAACAGTTCGTGTATTGGTATTCGCAAAAGGCGACAAGGCTGAAGAAGCTTTGGCAGCCGGTGCGGATTTCGTAGGCGCAGAAGATCTGATTCCTAAGATTCAGAATGAAAACTGGTTCGGTTTCGACGTTGCAGTAGCAACACCCGATATGATGGGCGTTGTTGGTCGTCTGGGTCGTGTGCTGGGTCCTAAAGGCCTGATGCCCAACCCCAAAGCTGGTACAGTAACAATGGATGTTACAAAAGCAATCAACGACATCAAAGCTGGTAAGATCGAATACCGTCTGGATAAAACAAACATCATTCATGTGCCTGTAGGCAAGGTATCTTTCGGTTCCGAGAAACTGGCAGAAAACTTCCAGACTCTGATGAGTGCAGTAATAAAAGCAAAACCTCAGGCTACAAAGGGTCAGTACCTGAAGAGCGTTGTACTGACAACAACAATGGGCCCCGGTGTAAAAGTAAACCCGGCAAAAATTTCCGAATAATCTTTGGAAAAATCCTTGACAGGAGCTTGTTTATGGGTTAAGATAAACAAGTTGAATGAAAAAATCGAACACTGCCGTAGACAGCAGGTGTGGTTTGCCGCATAAATCCTGCCGAGGAAAGATTGCTGATGAGCTTTTGAGCCTCTTTGTCTATGTGCAAAGAGGCTTTTTCAATGACATGAAACAAAGTAGGATTCCAAGGAGGTGTAAGGAAACAATGGCAAAGATCGAACAGAAACAGGTAGTCGTAAACGAAATCAAAGAAAAGCTGGAAAGAGCAGCATCCGTAGTAATGGTTGATGCAAGAGGCTTGACTGTAGAACAGGACACTGCACTGAGAAAACAGCTCAGAGATGCAGGCGTTGACTATAAAGTTTACAAAAATACAATGGTGCATTTCGCAATCCAGGGTACACAGTTTGAAGGTCTGGATGAATATCTGGCAGGCCCCAGTGCATTTGCATTCTCTTATGAAGATGCAACAGTTGGTGCAAGCATCCTGAACAAAGTAGCAAAGGATGTTAAAGAACTGGAATTCAAAGCAGGTGTAGTAGAAGGTATCGTATATGATGCAGACGGCATGAAGCTGATCGCAGATATCCCTTCCAGAGACGTACTGCTGTCCAAACTGCTGGGCAGCTTCAAGAGCCCCCTGTCCTCTTTCGCACGCGTTATCGACCAGATCGCAAAGAAAGATGGCGAAACAGCAGCAGAATAATCTGTTTAAAAGCCCCGGCGTGCGGTCATGGGCGATGCGAGCTTGCTCGCAGGAGTGCATGAGCATAGGACGGGCAAGCTGACATGAGCAAAGAAGCTTTGCGTAGCAGAGCGATTTGCGAATGTGGCTGGCGATTGTGAGAGTGCGCAGCACGGAACAATCGACTTTTATGAACAAAAATCATTAAATTATTGAGACTAAAACCAAATATTATCGGAGGTGCTTTACAATGGCAAAACTGACAATCGAAGAAATCATCGCAGCAGTAAAAGAACTGACAGTACTGGAACTGAATGATCTGGTAAAAGCAGCAGAAGAAGAATTCGGCGTATCCGCAGCAGCAGGCGTAGCAGTAGTAGCTGGTCCCGCAGCAGGCGCAGCAGCTGAAGAAAAAACAGAATTTGACGTTGAACTGACAGAAGTTGGTTCCGAAAAAATCAAAGTAATCAAAGTTGTTCGTGAAGTAACAGGTCTGGGTCTGAAAGAAGCAAAAGAAGCTGTAGACGGCGCTCCCAAGGTTCTGAAAGAACAGGCTTCCAAAGAAGATGCTGAAGCAATCAAAGCAAAACTGGAAGAAGTTGGCGCTAAAGTAACACTGAAGTAATTCAGCCCTTCTGAAATCCTAAGAATCCTTGAAATCCGCAGGAATTTTCCTGCGGATTTTTTTGTAGAGAAATTTTTAAAAAATGAAAAAACTAGTTGACAGATAGGATTTGATAGATTATAATAAATCTATAGTTAGTTATAACTAATTATAAGAATTATTCCTTTCTACAAAATCCGAAAGAGCCAATCGGAAAACCATCAAAAAACACTTTCTACATAAAAAAGCAACGGGTATACTCGTTGTTTTTTTATGTAGAAAAAACCTTGCATGCTTGATGGCTGACTTCAAATTGAAAAAGGTGGGGCGGAGATCATAAAAGCCAATCATACCATAAAAAAGAAGATATAGTGGATTTTTCTGCCTTTGGGGGGTATAATCAGGATAGTGTGTCCTGAGAAAACTGAAAATGGAGAGATTTGATTTATGGAACTATTGATTGAACTTGTAACATTAGTGATCGGCTTTGTGATGCTGGTGAAAGGAGCGGATTGGTTTGTGGAAGGCGCAGCCAATATTGCCGACCGATTTGGCATCCCCCAGCTGGTCATTGGTTTAACGATCGTTGCCATGGGCACCAGTGCCCCGGAAGCGGCGGTCAGCATTTCTGCTGCATTGAAAGGCAGTGCGGAAATCACCATCGGGAATGTATTGGGCAGTAATATCTTAAACGTTCTGTTGATTTTGGGACTGACGGCGGTGATTCGTGCCATTGGCGTACAGCGTTCTACCGTTCGTTACGAAATCCCCTTTATGATTTTTGTATCCGTCGTTATGGTGGTATTGGGTTTGCAAGACCAAGTGATCAGTCGATGGGAAGGCGTGATTTTATGGGGATTTATGATCCTGTATCTGCTGTATCTGCTGCGGATGGCGAGAAATGGTGTGGTGGCAGAGCCGGAAGAAGAGGAAGAACCAAAATCTATGCCCAGGCTGCTGTTTTTGGTGATGATTGGTGTGGCACTGATCGTTTGGGGCAGTGATGTGGCGGTGGATGCAGCAACGGAAATTGCCCGTATCTTCAACCTGAGCGAAAGGATCATTGGGCTGACTATCGTAGCATTGGGAACCTCCCTGCCGGAACTGGTGACCAGCGTGACAGCAGCAATGAAAGGCAAATCTGAGATTGCCGTGGGAAATATCGTCGGCAGCAATCTGTTCAATATCCTGTTTGTGGTGGGTACAACAGCCTTGATTACGCCTGTGGTATATAGTGCTTCTTTCCTGATGGATAGTATCGCCGCAGTGGTAGCAACGGTGCTTTTGCTGCTCTGTGTGGTAAGAAAACAGGAATTGAGCCGAGGGGGCGGCGTTGTTTTATTGATCGGATATGGAGTATATTTTGTAAATCTGATAGGAATTTAATTTGAAGCAGATGAATTTGCTTTCGCAGAGAAGTTATAGAACAAAAAAGAAGGGGGAAGAAGGATGCATACTCGTTATTATAAAGAATATTCTCATAACCTGAATCGTGATATGGAATTTAAGGTATACGGTCACGCAGGTCTGCCCATCGTGGTATTTCCCTGTCAGGACGGGAAATTTTACGATTTTGAAGACCGCGGCATGATCGATACGGTTGCGGATCATCTGGAAAACGGACGGTTACAGCTGTTTTGCGTTGGCTGTGTGGATGAAGAAACATGGAGTGCCACCGGGGGTGATTATCATGGGCGCATTCTGTGGCATGAGCAGTGGTTTAAATATATCTGCGAGGAATTTATGCCCAGTTTGCACCGAATCCATGGGGAAACAGACCCTACACCCTACTATGGCAAGGTCATTTTGAGCGGCGCCAGCATGGGCGGATATCATTGTGTGAATTTCTACCTGCGGAGACCGGATCTCTTTGGCGGCTGTCTTTCCCTGAGTGGTCTGTTCCATGCGGGATATTTCTTCCCCCATTATGATGATTTGGATATTTATTATAATTCCCCTGTGGATTATCTGCCCCAGATGCCCTATGACCATCCCTTGGTGGAACAGTTTCGTCAGGGCAAAATCATCATCTGCTGTGGTCAAGGCGCATGGGAGGATGAAGCCAAAGCCGATGCCCACATCATGCAGGAGCAGTTCCATCGCCTGGACGTGCCTGCATGGGTAGACCTTTGGGGAGAGGATGTGAACCACGATTGGCCTTGGTGGCTCATCCAGTTCCCTTATTTTGTCAATAAGCTGCTGGGATATTGAGGAAACAGCCTTGCCTTTTTGAGAAGGCGGGTATATAATGAAATTGCAAGTGAATAGCCAGCGGGGAGCTTGTGTTACAGGCTGAGAGGAAGGCGAAAGCCTTCGACCCATACACCTGATTTGGATAATGCCAACGTAGGGATGCCTGAAAAAGACAGTACAAGGGAAGTTGCCAAATCAGGGTAACTTCCCTTCTTATGTTCTGTAATTGATTTGCGGAGCAACATTTCATAGTCCGAAGGACTGTGACCCCGTTGGGGCATAGAAGTAAGGCGAAGCCTTGCGAATGGTTTTCCATTCGTTTTTCGTAAAAAGGAGGTGAGAAGAATGGTGAAGATCAATGGGGAACCCCTGGATATGGCCGGCAAGACACTGGCAGAATATTTGGCATCGACAAAGTATGATCCCATGCGTATCGCTGTAGAGTGCAACGGCGAGATCGTACCCAAAGCAAAATATGGCGAAACGGTTCTGCAGGAAGGCGATGTCATCGAAGTAGTCAATTTTGTAGGAGGTGGTTGATTTGCGCTGTATTCCGAGTAAGGAAGACATGCAGCGAGAACTGGAAGCAAGGCACGGAAAAGACCTGCAGCAGAAATTTACCAACAGCACCGTTGCTATCTGCGGCTTAGGCGGATTGGGCTCCAACATTGCCGTTTCTTTGGCAAGGGCAGGCATCGGCAAGCTGATCTTGGTGGATTTTGATAAGGTGGATATTTCCAACCTGCATCGGCAGCAATATAAGGCGGACCAGATCGGAAGATTTAAAACAGAGGCTCTGGCGGAAAACCTGCGGGAGATTGCACCCTATATCAAGGTGGAGACCCATGCAGTTGCCGTGACAGAGGAAAACCTTGAAGAACTCCTTTCCGAAGCCGATCTCATTTGCGAGGCCTTTGACAGGGCGGAAGCAAAAGCCATGCTGGTCAATGGCGTGCTGGAAAAATTACATACGAAATATCTGATCGCTGCTTCCGGTATGGCGGGGCTTGGCTCTGCCAACAGTATCCAAACCAGAAGGATCACGAACCGTTTTTATCTATGCGGAGATGGAATCAGCGATGTGGCAGATAACATTGGATTGGTGGCACCTCGTGTGATGCTGTGTGCAGCCCATCAGGCGCATATGGTTTTGCGGATTCTTTCTGGAAATTTTGAACCATGATTCTAAAAACCAAGAAAGAAGGGATTTTCATGCAGAAAGAAGATAAACTCATCATTGGCGGCCATGAATTCAATTCCAGATTTATTCTGGGTTCCGGGAAATATTCCCTGAAGCTGATCGAAGCGGCGGTGAAAGACGCCGGTGCGGAGATCATCACACTGGCAGTACGCCGTGCCAATACAAAGGAACAGGAAAACATTCTGGACTATATCCCCAAGAATGTCACACTGCTGCCCAATACCTCCGGCGCAAGAAATGCGGAAGAAGCGGTGCGTATCGCTCGTTTGGCAAGGGAACTGGGCTGTGGTGATTTTGTGAAGGTAGAGATCATGCGTGACAGCAAATATCTGTTGCCCGATAACTATGAAACCATTAAGGCTACTGAAATCTTGGCAAAGGAAGGCTTTGTGGTTATGCCTTATATGTATCCCGACCTGAATGTGGCAAGGGATTTGGTAAATGCAGGTGCAGCCACCATTATGCCTTTGGCTTCTCCCATCGGTTCCAATAAAGGGCTGGCAACCAGAGAATTCATCCAGATTTTGGTGGACGAAATCGATCTGCCTGTTATTGTAGACGCAGGCATTGGCAGACCTTCTCAGGCTTGCGAAGCTATGGAAATGGGCGCAGCGGCGATCATGGCAAATACAGCGCTGGCAACAGCAGGCGATCTGCCCCTGATGGCAGCGGCATTCCGTCAGGCCATCGAAGCAGGCAGAAAAGCATATCTTTCCGGTTTGGGCAGAGTGTTGACCAGAGGCGCATCCGCATCGGATCCTCTGACAGGCTTCTTGCATGATTAAGGAGGGAACGACATGGAAAATCAATATTTTGTAGATTCCGAGTATCTTTCTCCCGAAGCATTGAAACGGAAGCATGAACTGGAAACCAACCCTGCATCCAGAAAGAACCACATGGAATATCTGCCTGGAATGGAGATCATCGAATCCGAGATTTGCGAAACGGTTATGAGCCAGATGAAAGCATATGACTATTCTCAGTATACAGCAAGGGATGTTCGTGCAGCACTGGACCATGAAACTTGCTCCATAGAGGATTTCAAAGCATTGCTTTCTCCTGCAGCAGAGCCTTTTCTGGAAGAGATGGCACAGAAAGCCAGACGGGAGACCAGTAAGCATTTCGGCAATACGGTTTATCTGTTTACGCCCTTGTATATTGCCAACTACTGCGAAAACTACTGTGTATACTGTGGCTTCAACTGCTATAATCATATCAACCGCATGAAGCTTTCCGTGGAGCAGATCGAAAAGGAAATGAAAGTGATCGCCGACAGCGGTATGGAGGAAATCCTGATTCTGACCGGGGAAAGCCGCACCATGAGTAATGTGGAATATATTGGCGAAGCATGTAAGCTGGCAAGAAAGTATTTCCGTATGGTCGGCTTGGAAATTTACCCTGTGAATACAGAGGAATACCGTTATCTTCACGAATGCGGCGCAGACTATGTGACTGTTTTCCAGGAAACCTATGATACAGATAAATATGAAACATTGCACCTAATGGGACATAAGCGTGTTTGGCCTTATCGCTTTGATGCCCAGGAAAGAGCACTCCGCGGCGGCATGAGAGGGGTAGCGTTCTCTGCACTGCTGGGGCTTTCCGATTTCAGAAAGGATGCTCTGGCAAGCGCACTGCATGTATACTATCTTCAGAGAAAATATCCCCATGCGGAAATGTCCTTATCCTGTCCCAGACTGCGGCCCATCATCAATAACGATAAGATCAGTCCTTTGGATGTAGGCGAAAAGCAGTTGTGTCAGATCCTTTGTGCATATCGTATTTTCATGCCCTTTGTCGGCATTACGGTATCCTCCCGTGAAAGCAAAGCGTTCCGTGATGGTATCGTAAAAATTGCAGCAACCAAGGTTTCTGCCGGGGTTTCCACGGGTATCGGCGACCATGAAAGCAAATACACCGGGAAGGAGGCAGACGGCACGGAAGGCGACGAGCAGTTTGAAATCAACGATGACCGCAGCTTCCAGAAGATGTATGAGGATATGGCGGAGGAAGGCTTGCAGCCTGTACTGAATGATTATCTGTATGTATGATATTTTGTGTGTAACGAACCGAAGCCTTTGCAAAGAGGATTTTTTGCAGAGAGTGGAGAAGATCGCAGCATGTAGACCCAAGGGGATCATCCTGCGGGAAAAAGATTTAACAGAAGAAGAATATAAAAAACTGGCAGAGCAGGTATGTAAGCTTTGCGAAAGATACGAAGTTCCCTGTATGTTGCATAGCTTTGCAGATGTGGCCATAGAGTTGGGAGCAGAAAACATCCATTTGCCCCTGCATATGTTGAGAGGGATGGATGAAAAGAAAAAAGAAAGATTCAAGGAAATTGGCGCATCCTGCCATTCGACGGAAGAGGCACAGGAAGCAGAAAAACTGGGATGTACCTACATCACAGCAGGGCATGTATTTGCCACCGATTGCAAGAAGGGTCTTCCTCCCAGGGGGCTGACATTTTTGCAGGCAGTCTGCCAAAGTGTATCCATTCCTGTCTATGCCATCGGCGGCATCGGCAGCGAAAACATCGATTCTGTTCGGAAAACGGGCGCAAAGGGTGCCTGCATCATGAGCGGACTGATGAAATGCGAGGATGTGGAACAATTTTTAAAGGCTTTGAAATAAAAGCATATTTGAGAGAAAAGCAAAAAAGTAAATAGAGCAAATAGAGTAAATCATAGGTGAGTGTATTTCTGATCGGCTCCTTTCAGAAAAGGAGTGACCCGCAAACGGCGGGAGGATAGAAGGGGAGCGCCTTGTGTCCTGCAGAGATATAACAGCGATGGGAAGCCGTGTTCCGGCGTGAGAGGAAGCCATGAAGTTTCGACCGATAGTTCTGAACATATCCCCGAAGGGGAAAGTCTATGTTTCAGGGAGAGCGCTGTTATATCCGTCGTTCTCCCTGAACGATAAAAAAGGAGATGCTTGAAATGAAAGACACAAAAACCAGAAAATTATGCTTTGCCGGTATCCTCTGCGCAGTGGCAGTGGTAGGCAGCTTATTCTATATTCCCGTTTTTGGGAGCAAATGTGTACCCGTACAACATATGGTAAATATTTTATGTGCTGTTATTTTAGGGCCTTTTTATGGGGTGACCGTGGCATTTTGCGCCAGCGTCATCCGTAATTTGCTGGGCATTGGCAGTTTGATGGCCTTTCCCGGCAGTATGATCGGCGCACTGCTTTGCGGCATCGCCTTTTGGAAAACGAAAAATATCCCCCTGACTCTGATTGCGGAGGTTTTTGGGACTGCGGTTCTGGGCGGCCTGTGCGCTTATCCCGTCGCCATCCTTTTTATGGGGATGCAGGCAGGGGAAATTGCCTTTTATGCCTATGTGGTTCCCTTCCTGATCTCCACGGCAGGCGGAGCCATCCTCTCCGGTATTTTGCTGGGGGCGTTGCGGAAAACAGGTATTTTAGCAAAAGTCTGAGAAAAAGAAGGAGGAAACAGATATGTTGAAGAAAATGCTCGAGAACGTAAGAGAAAAATGCCCTTTGATCCATAATATCACCAATTATGTGACGGTGAATGACTGCGCCAATATCCTGTTGGCCTGCGGCGGTTCCCCTATCATGGCGGATGATGTGGATGAAGCGGAGGAGATCACTGCCATCTGCGGCGGTCTGAATATCAATATCGGTACCCTGAACCAGCGTACGATCCCTGCTATGCATCTGGCAGGGAAAAAAGCTAATCAGCTGGGGCATCCCACTGTTTTAGACCCCGTTGGGGCAGGCGCATCGAATCTGCGGACAAAAACTGCTAGGGATTTGATGGAAAATATTCAATTTACCGTCATCCGTGGGAATATTTCCGAGATCAAAACATTGGCATTGGGGGCAGGCGGCACCCGTGGTGTGGATGCCGATGTGGCAGATCAGGTGACAAAGGAAAATCTGCCCCAGGCAGTGGCTTTTGCCAAGGAATTTGCCAAAAAGACAGGGGCGGTCATTGCCATTACCGGCGCCATCGATATCGTTGCCGATGGAGAAAAAGCCTTCTGCATCTATAACGGCCATCCCATGATGAGCAGCATCACCGGCACAGGCTGTCAGCTTTCCGCCATGACGGCGGCTTATGTGACAGCCAACCCCGAAACCCCTCTGGAAGCCACGGCGGCGGCGGTCTGCGCCATGGGCATCTGCGGCGAAAAGGCCCATGCAAGACTGACAGAACAGGACGGCAATTCCAGCTACCGAAACTACATTATCGATGCCATTTTCCACCTAAATGGGGAGGAATTGGAGAAGTGTGCAAAATACGAAATTTTCTAAGGAGATGGAAGTATGAAATGTGAAAAAGAGACTATGCTGCTCTATGCCGTAACGGACAGAGCATGGACAGGCAAGCAGACCTTGATGGAACAGGTGGAAGCAGCCCTGAAGGGGGGCGCAACCTGCGTACAGCTCAGGGAAAAGGAACTGGACGAAGCATCCTTCCTGCAGGAAGCCATGGAAATGAAGACTTTGTGTGAAAGATACGGTGTGCCTTTCATCGTCAACGATAATGTGGATATCGCCATCAAATGCAAGGCGGATGGCATCCATGTAGGGCAAAAGGATATGGAGGCAGGCAACGTCCGTGCTTTGGTGGGCGAAGGCATGATCATCGGCGTTTCCACCCAGACTGTGGAGCAGGCCATTGCGGCGGAAAAAGCCGGTGCGGACTATCTGGGGGTTGGCGCCATGTTCAGCACCACAACAAAGCTGGATGCCTTTGAGGTGTCCCGTGAAACAGCCAAAGCCATCTGCGAAGCCGTATCCATCCCTGTGGTTGCCATTGGCGGCATCAACAAGAAAAACCTGTTGGAGCTTTCCGGCACAGGGGTAGACGGTGTGGCTCTGGTTTCCGCAATTTTTGGAGCAGAGGATATCGAAGCAGAATGTAAAGAACTGAAAGCACTTTCTGAGAAAATGACAAAGGCATAAGCCTTTTTGCGACAGAAAAAGAAACAGAATGTTTGGAGGAATGAAGCATGAAAACAGCATTGACGATCGCCGGCAGCGATACCAGCGGCGGCGCAGGGATTCAGGCCGACCTGAAAACCATGACCATGAACGGCGTATTTGCCATGAGCGCATTAACAGCATTGACAGCCCAGAATACCGTGGGCGTACAGGGCATTTTCGAAGTAACTCCCGAATTTTTGGGAATGCAGATCGATAGTGTATTCACAGATATCCGCCCCGATGCGGTGAAGATCGGCATGGTGGCTTCTGCGGAACTGATCTCCGTCATTGCGGAGAAGCTGACCGCCTATCAGGCAGAAAATATCGTGGTAGACCCTGTTATGGTAGCCACCAGCGGCGCAAAGCTCATCAGCGATGATGCTGTTTCTGCTTTGAAGGAAAAGCTGCTGCCCTTGGCGGCGGTGGTGACACCCAATATCCCCGAAGCGGAAGTCCTTTCCGGCATGAAGATCGAAAGCCCTGAGGATATGGTGAAAGCGGCAGAAAAGATCAGCAGGGATTACCATTGTGCTGTTCTCTGCAAAGGCGGCCACAGCATGAACGATGCCAACGACCTGCTCTATCACGATGGCACATACCAGTGGTTCAACGGCAAGCGTATCGATAACCCCAATACCCACGGCACAGGCTGCACCCTTTCCAGTGCTATCGCAGCGAATCTGGCAAAGGGCCATGATCTGGCAACGGCAGTGGAACGGGCAAAGGAATATATTTCCGGCGCATTGGCGGCTATGTTGGATTTGGGCGCAGGCAGCGGCCCTATGAACCATGCCTTTGATCTGAAAGAAGAATACTGCAAATAAAGTGGGGGCAAAATTCGCTTTATCTGCATGAAAAAAAGAGTCCGTTTGGACTCTTTTTTTATGTAGAATCATTTTTTTCGTAATTTGAGCTTTGCTTCGTATTCCTTCAGAGATGCCAGAGCTTCCTTGGACATGGGGAACAGCGCCAGCATATTGAAAATCGTCATTAGGCCAATGCCTACGTCGCCAAGATCCCATACGAAGGTATAGGTTGCCAGGCAGCCGATGAACAGCATCACCAGTGCCAGCACCTTATAGGCTGTCTGGGATGTCCAGTTATCGCCGAAAAGATAGGCAACATTGGAACGGGCATAGAACAGGATACCAATGAAGGTGGAGAAGCTGAACAGCAGCAGGGTCAGTGCGATGAATACCACCCCAAAGGAGCCGAAATGATACTGCATAGCTGTCTGCAGCAGATCCATACCCGTCAGACCTTCCAGCAGTTCGGCAGGGGCCAGCAGCATGATCATTGCGGAGCAGCTGCAGATGACGATGGTATCAAGGAATACACCAAAGGCCTGCAGTAGACCTTCCTTGGCAGGATGGTCGATATCTGCCGCCGCAGCAGCACAGGGGGCAGAGCCGGAGCCAGCTTCATTGGAGAACAGACCACGTTTTACCCCGTTCATGATAACAGCACCAATGCCGCCGGCAGCCATCTGACGGATGCCGAAGGCTTCTTCAAAGATGCGCTGGAACACTGCAGGCAGTACGCTGATATTTTTCCCGATGATGATAAGGGTAGCCACAAAGAAACAGCCGGCCATGATGGGCACTACGATATCCAGAACCTTTACTGTGGCATGTTTCCGCAGAACGATGATGGCGGAAACGGCCACTAGGGCGATGGCTGTGTAAAGGGGAGGAATCCCAAAAGCATTTTCCATGGAGGAAGAAACGGAATTACCGATTACCTGGCTGATGCCGCACCAGCAAATTAGACCGGAAATGGCAAACAGCACTGCGATTACGGAATAGCGCATCTTTGCAGGGTCTTTTTTGCGCTTTCTTGCGGCGAAAGCGTGGATATAGCGGGCAGGACCGCCCCGATACCCGCCGTAAAGGGGGTCTTTTTCCTGATAGATCTGCGCCAGAGTGGCTTCCATAAAAGCTGTGGCAGAGCCAGCCAGGGCGGAAATCCACATCCAGAAAACAGCACCGGCACCGCCCATGGAGATGGCAGAAACAACACCTACCAGATTGCCCATGCCTACACGGGTGGCTGTGGAGATGATGAGAGCCTGTAAGCCGGAAATACTGTGGGCATCATCGCCCACCTTTTTTTCTGTTGTGACCCGAAGCATTTCCGGGAACAGACGAATCTGCAGAAAACGGCTGCGGATGGTGAAATAGATACCCGCGGGCACTAAGATCAGTACCAGCAAAGAAAGGCCGAGGGTATCACCGCTGGGCAGGGGAATCGAGATCAGATCCGCCCAGAGGAAGTCGTAGATTAGATAGAGAAGTTCCATATGGAAACGCTCCTTTCCCTTGATTTTTTATATAGATTAGTATACAGTAAGATTATGAATTTGTAAAATTAATAAAGAGGATAAATAGAATCGAAGACATCGATGTGAAAAGGAGAAACAATGGACATCAAGAATCTCATCACTTTCATACATGTGGCGGAACTGCACAGCTTTACCAAAGCGGGGGACAAGCTGGGCTATTCTCAGTCCACGGTTTCTTTTCAGATCCGCCAGCTAGAAAACGAACTGGGGGTGCCCCTGTTCGAACGCATCAACCGCACCGTTACCCTGACGGAACACGGCAGCCGTCTGCTGTGCGCTGCTTATAAGATCAATGAGCTGCTGCAGGGCTTTGCGGAGGATACCAAGGGAGAAACGGAAATCCGTGGGCAGGTGCGCCTGGCTATGGCGGATTCTTTGAGCAGCGAGGTCATTCGCCGTATTTTTCCGGAGCTGCACCGCAAATATCCCGGTATTACTTTAGAGTGTATTTCTGGGGGGACCCAGGAGATGTTCCGCCTGCTGAACCAGAATGAAGTGGATATCGTGTATACATTGGATAGCCATATTTATGATACGAATTATGTGATCCTGCAGGAATCCCGCATCGGGGTGCATTTTGTCTGCGCTGCGGAGAACTCCTTGGCAGGGCGGGGAGGCATCCCCTTGGAGCAGCTAGTAAAACAGCCCTTCCTGTTGACAGAAAAGGGGATGAGCTATCGCCGTATGATGGATGAGCAATTGGCTGCCCGTTCTCTGGAGGTACAGCCTGTTTTTGTCAGCGGTAATGCAGAGTTGATCTGCAATCTGGTGGAACAAAATGCCGGTATCGCCCTGCTGCCGGATTATGCCACCAGACCATATGTGGAAAAAGGCACGGTGCAGTATCTTCATGTGCCGGAGTTGGATATCGAAGTATGGACACAGCTGCTGCACCATCGGGATAAATGGGTTTCCGAGCCCATGCGTATCGTGATCGAATATCTGCGTCGTTGTGCGCTGTGACCTGTCAAAGGATAAGGAGGAAAGGGAAATGAAACAAAACAGAGTAGATCGGGTGATGGCAGCCTTGCAGGAAATGGGGGTTTCCCAGATGTTGGTCGTTGATCTGATGTCCATCTATTATCTGACAGGCGTATATTACGAACCGGGGGAACGCTTTTATGCCCTGCTGCTGCGGAGGGACGGCAAGCACGCCTTTTTCCTGAATTACCTCTTTTCTATCCCCCAGGAGGTGGGGGTGGAAAAGGTTTGGTATTCCGATACAGACCCTGCTATGGAGATCGTTGCCCGTTATGTGGACAATACAGCTCCTTTGGGGGTAGATAAAGAGCTGAAAGCAAGATTTCTGCTGCCCCTGATGGAGAAAAAAGCAGCTTCGGGCTTTGTGAATACTTCCCTTGCCATCGATGCCGTAAGAGGCATCAAGGATGCGGAAGAACAGGAGAAAATGCGTATTTCTTCCCATATCAACGACATGGCTATGGCAGAATTCAAAAAATTGATTCATACAGGCGTGACGGAGAAAGAAGTGGCGGAGCAGATGCTGAAAATTTATTTGGACCTGGGAGCAGAGGGCTTCTCCTTTGAACCGCTGGTGGCTTTCGGTGCAAACGCGGCAGACCCTCACCATAGTCCCGATGATACGGTGCTGCGGGCGGGGGATGTTGTCCTCTTGGATGTGGGCTGCGTTAAGGATGGCTATTGCTCCGATATGACCCGTTCCTTTTACTATAAAACAGTCAGCGAAAAGCACAGGGAAATTTACGAAACTGTTCGGGCAGCAAACGAAGCAGCCATTGCCAGAATCAAACCTGGTATCCCTCTCATGGAACTGGACGTAACAGCCAGAGACCTCATCACAGAAAAGGGCTATGGCCCTCAGTTTAACCATAGATTGGGACACTTTATCGGTCTGGCAGAGCATGAATTTGGCGATGTTTCTGCCGTGAATCCAACACCTGCCGTTCCTGGTATGATTTTTTCTATTGAACCAGGTATCTATATAGCCGGTGACACAGGTGTTCGTGTGGAGGATTTGGTGCTTGTGACTGAGGATGGATGTGAAGTGCTGAATCAGTTTCCCAAAGAACTGGAAATCATCCAATGACAGATAGGAATACGACAAAAAGCTCGGAGAGATTCTCTCCGGGCTTTTTTGATGGCTTTTATTTTGTATCACAGCCATATTTCTGCATAAAGAAATAGTGCTGCTGGTTCAGGTGATCACGGGCGATTTCCAATGCTTCCCCAAATCTCTGGAAGTGTACGATCTCCCGTTCCCGTAGGAAACGCAGGGGGGCAAGCACAGCGGGGTCATCGGTCAGGTCGATCAGGTATTCATAGGTGCTGCGGGCTTTCTGCTCTGCTGCCCCTTTGTAAGTGCAACGTGTTATGTAAAGTGGATAGGGGATCATAGTTGTAGGATTATATAGAAAACTGGAATATAGTTTGAAGGGCGTTTTCTTGTCAGCAGTAGATATTTCTGGAAAAGGTGTGGTATAATTATTTGATAGAAAAGGTGGTGAGAAGCATGAAAACTGTATATGAGATTATGCATGGAGACAGAAAGGTCGCCTGGGTAGATACACAGGGACACTGTAAGATTTATTTCAAAAGCTTTATGCCATTCAGCTTATATCTGGAAGAAACAGACCACGATATCGATGTTCTTGTAAACAATGTTACAAATTTTCAGCATTGGTGTGCAAGCAGGATTTTAACCTTGGATCGTCAGTATGCTAAAGCAATTTTGAATAGCATTGGTGCTTCTCAGGCTTTTACAGATAAAGAACGTGCAGGCATTGCTTTGACATATAGATGCTTATCTTTGACAGATATTTATTGGGTGCGTCAGAAAAAAGAAAAGATTTCCTTTGCAGAAGTAAATTTGTATGAGAATCATTTGGATAATGCACTGGTAGATGTTTCATTAAGAGGGAAACAACTTACAGTTCATAATAAACACTTGGAAAAAGAGTTTGCAAAAGATCTGGCGACAAATGGCTGCTACCCAAAAGCATGGATCAGGAAAAACGACCATTTCCAGCTTTACAAAGATGGCGGAAAGGATATTGTGGAAAATGAAGTCCTTGCAAGTAAAGTTTGCCAGTGCTTTGATTGTAAACAGGTAAAATATGCATTAGGGGAATATGATGGAGAGATTGTTTCTATCAGTGATATCATGACGACGAAAGAATATTCAATCGTTTCCAGAGAAGCTTTTGAAATCTATGCTGTAAATAAAGAAATCGATCCAATGAAATATATTTTGAAGCTGGATGCCTATTCCTATTACATGATGAATATTCTAGACTACCTGATCGGCAATGTCGACCGCCATTGGGGAAACTGGGGATTCCTTGTAGAGAATAAGAAGAATAAATTGATTTCTCTGCATCCTCTGATGGACTTCAACTTGTCTTTCCATGCATATGACGATATAGAAGGGGCGAACTGCCAGACGGTAATGCCATTGCGCATGACGCAGAAAGAAGCAGCACTGGAGGCAGTTCATAAGATTGGATTGAATCAGGTAGCCGCAATAGAAAAAAGTTGGTTCGCAGACAGAGAAAATGATTATGATATGCTGATGAGTAGGCTGGAAGTTTTAAAGGCGTGCAGCAAATAATGGATAGGATGCAAAAGCGTTGGTTAATCATAGGTTTCATCAGCCGGAGCGGAATGACCTTTCCGCCCTGTGGGGGTGGTGCCAAAATGTTTGGCGTATGCCCGTGTAAAAGAGGAATAGCTGCGGAAGCCTGATCGGAAGCAGCTTTCTGTTGCGGATATGCCCTGCCGGATCAGATCTTTGGCATGGATCAGACGACGTTCCTGGAGATATCCGTGGATGGATCGCCCAGTTTCCTGTCGGAACAGACGCATCATATGGTATTTGCTGATGTAAAACTGATCTGCCAATGTATCGATATTGATATCTTCTGTCAGGTAAGCATCGATATAGCGCAGGATATTTAAAATACGGCTGTCGGTAGGAGTGATGGGCTTCGCAAAGGTGGTTTCCGGATTTCTGATGATTCGGGCGATCTCTATCAGGAGCCGTAAAAGCAGACCATTGCTCAGGATGACCCTGCCATAATGGTCTTCCGCCAGTTCCCGTTCAAGGGCATCAGATAATGCCCAGATTTTTTCCGGCTTTCCCAAATGCAGCACGTGTCCGTTTTCTCCGTTAAAGATATCCTGCAAATGACAGTCCGCTGTGGATTGCTGCTGTAAAAACTGGGGAGAGATATAGAGGATGACACGCTCGTAAAGGATACCATGTTCAAATTCGGGGCGATGAACGCACTGGCTGTCAATGAGGACAACGTCTCCCGTTTCCAATGTGTATCGTTTCCCATCTACGGTATAGCCGCCGCTGCCGGAACGCAGCATCAGCAGTTTGCAGAATTCATGATAGTGGTAGTCAACATTTGTCCCTTTTTTGTCTTTCAGATGGAATAATCGGAAATCATCCAACAAATATCCTCGTTTTTCATATCCCGTTTCCACAGTTTCACCCCCTGTATAGCACTATTTGCAATAAGAATAGCATAAAATGCGTTTAATATGCAAGATGTGCTGAGTAAAATGGATGTGGAAGAATGGAAAAATAACGAAATGTTTGAGATAAAGGGGTGTTGGACCATGTTGATCGTAAAAAAATTCGGGGGCACATCGGTAGAAAATAAGGAACGTATTTTTCATGTTGCAAAAAGATGTGTGGAAGAATATCACAAAGGCAACGATGTAGTCGTGGTTTTGTCTGCCATGGGCAAATATACGGATGAATTGATCGACATGGCTAAGGATATCAATGAGAATCCCTCTGAAAGAGAACTGGATATGCTTTGTGCCATTGGGGAGCAGATGTCTGTGGCACTGATGGCAATGGCGTTCCATAAACTGGGCGTTCCTGCGGTTTCTCTGAATGCCTTTCAGGTGAGAATGCACACCACCAGCGACCATGGAAATGCATGGCTGACAAGGATCGAAACGGATCGTATCCGTGAGGAGCTGGCACAGAAAAATATCGTGATCGTGACCGGTTTCCAGGGCGTTGATGAAAACAATGATTTCACTACCCTTGGCAGAGGCGGCTCCGATACCACTGCTGTGGCCTTGGCGGCAGCCTTGCAGGCAGATGCCTGTGAGATCTACACCGATGTGGACGGGGTTTATACAGCCGATCCCCGCAAGGTTCCTACAGCTGAAAAATTGGAGGAGATTTCCTATGACGATATGCTGAAAATGGCGTTGAACGGCGCGCAAGTACTCCATAGCCGTTGTGTGGAAATGGCAAAAAAACATAATATTCCTCTGGTGGTTCGTTCCAGTATAAGTGATGAGGAAGGAACAGTCGTGAGAGGGCACGGAACAAAGATGTGATGATGTATATGCCGGAATCAGAAATGAAATCTGATTCCGGCTTTTTTGTGCTGTTTGCAAAAGAAGGTAGCTCTGTTGAAAATATACGCCTTTCGCTGTTTAGAAAAAAGACAGGAAAACAAGCTGTATGTGCATAAGGTATAGAGAAAGGAGGGGACAATATGCACGATAGAAAAAACAATGTAACCAGTGTATTTCAAGGCGGAAACAGAGAACCCACAAGACAACATTTTACTGAAGCGTGGATGAAGATGATTCACAGGATTGAGAGAGGCAAAGAGGTAAGCTGCAGATAACAATGGCGAGGCTTTGCACAACTTACGCAGAGCCTTGCATTCAATAGAGAGGAGGGAGTCTGTGAAGGCAGCAATTTACTGCCGTTTATCAGAGGAAGACAGAGATAAGCAAAATGCAACAGAGGATAGTACAAGTATCCAGAATCAGAAATCGATGCTGCTACAGTATGCCATGGCACAAGGCTGGGAAGTGTATCATATTTACAGTGATGATGATTACACCGGTGCAGACCGCAATCGTCCGGAATTTAAGCTCCTGCTGGAAGATGCCAAGAACAGAAAATTTGATATCATACTCTGTAAGACACAATCCCGCTTCACCCGTGAGCTGGAATTGGTAGAAAAGTATATTCATGGACTATTTCCTTTATGGGGGATTCGGTTTGTCAGCATCGTAGATAATGCGGACACGGATATCAAGGGGAACAAAAAATCCCGCCAGATCAATGGTCTGGTGAATGAATGGTATCTGGAAGATATGTCTGAAAATATTCGCAGTGTTTTGAAAAACAGACGGGAAAATGGGTACCATATTGGAGCAACTGCATTATATGGGTATCAGAAAGATCCTGCGCATAAGGGGCACTTGATCATTGACGATGAAGCGGCGGAAATCGTCAGGGAAGTATTTACGCTGTTTTCACAGGGATATGGAAAATCGGCCATTGCCCGTATGCTGAATGATCGAGGTGTCCCGAATCCTACAGAATATAAAAGACAGAAGGGGATCATCCAGTCTGCGGCAAAGCAGAAAAACAGTACGTTATGGAAATATTCTGCCATAGCGGATATGCTGGAAAATGAAATGTATATCGGCAATATGGTGCAGGGGAAATACGGCAGTGTATCCTATAAGACGAAGCAGAACAAGCCTCGCCCGAAAGAGCAGTGGTACCGTGTAGAGGGAACCCATGAGGCAATTATAGAAAAAGAATTGTGGGAAACGGTGAAAGGGATGCGAGAACAGAGAGCAAAGCCATTTACATCGGGTTCCGTAGGGATTTTCTCAAAAAAAGCGTGCTGTGCAGAATGTGGGTATAACTTGCGCTCTGTGAAGAAGCAGGAAAGGCGATTTCTGACTTGTCCCAATCGGTCCGTATCCAAGGATGCCTGCGCAGGCGCGTTTATTTCAGTAGATCGTTTGGAAAGAATGGTCATAGCAGAACTGAAGCAGCTTGCTGAGAAATATTTAGATAAGGATGAATTGGAACGCAATATCCAATGCAGCAATCGTCTGGAAAAACAGAAAAATCATATTCTGGAAAGTATTGCTTCCTATGAAAAGAAGATACAGGAATATGGGAAAGCGGTTCGAGAATTGTATTTGGACAAAGTAAAAGGAATTTTGACGGAAAGTGATTATCTGGAACTATCGAAGGAGTTCACTGCTGAGAAGTCCAGATTGGAAGAAATTTTGATACATACCAAAGAACGGCTGACGGATGTAGAGATTCATATGAAAGCGGGGGACAATCAAAAGGCTCTGATCGAACAGTATATGAATATCGACCATCTGACCAGGGAGATGGTTGAGGTGTTGATCGATCATGTCGATGTAGGCAGACGGATATCAGGCACAAGGGATGTGCCAATCACAATTTACTGGAATTTCTAGGAACGGCAAATGGAAAGATTGCCGTTCTTTTTTGTGCTTTCAGAGAAAAGGTTGCGCATACACGAGTGCAGCATCTGCTGCCATATCTTCATACAGATCGGTGATGGGATCGCCCTTGGACTGCAGGCAAGCAGCGGAAAAAGGAACGCCGGCAGCCGAGGAGGGATATACCCCCAGGCCATGGTTTACGTAGTAGGGGTCTAAGCCGGCAGCAATGATCTGATCTTTCGTCAGCCCTTGGCTCAGCTGCTGGACGATGGTGCCCATCATTTCTAAATGCGCCAATTCTTCTGTAGCGATATCGTTTAAGGTTGCCTTTGCTTCGGGGGTGACCATGGTGAATTTTTGGCTTAGATAGCGCAGGGTAGCACCCAATTCGCCATCTGAACCCCCGTATTGCTCAATCATGATCTTTGCCAGGCGCGCATCGGGTTGTGTGATTTTTACAGGGAATTCTAATTTTTTTTCATAGATCCACATTTATTTACACTCCTTTCCGGCAAGAGAGAAATTCGCATTTGTCTGCCAAGGCCAGGGATTATCTTTCCACTGCCAATCCTGGGTATTGGAAGCATAGCTGCGGAAAGAGCACAAGGGGCCAAAGGCTTCTTCGTATTTCATGCGGACTGCATCGGCGGTAGTGATGACCTGATTGTAAGCCATGATGGCTTCTGTATTGTCGGGGTGCGTATTCAGAAACAGCCCTAGGTCTACGGCGATAAAATCCAGTTCGGTCAATGTTTTCAGCAGTTCATCGCGATCCATGTTCAATCCTCCCTTCTAAAACGATAAAGATTCCAGCCGGAGCAATAGGGCATCGCCAGATCGGCAAAGGCAGTGCCGCAGACAAGACTCTGTTCCTGCTCCATAGGTGCTTCATAAGGCTGAAAGGGAACCATAGCCTGAGCCAGACCAACTCTTTCGATCACACAGGCGTTGCAGTCTCCCATGCTTGTGTCAGGGATAATGGCGGCAGGATTCGCCGCCATAGGAGATGCGGAGCGTTGTGTATTGGCAGACTGACGAGGGCAGCCGCCTGTATTGCAGACGAAGTTTCTGCACATTTCTTTCATAAGAGTTCCTCCTTTAGGCATTTACAATAACCATTCTATGGAAAATATTCATTATGGTGCGAAAGAAAATGACAAAAAGAAAGGCGGCAGCATTCAAATGAACGCTGCCGTCTTCTTTTTACCGCGTAGTTAGGGGCGTGTGAGAAGGGAAGCCGGGGAGGGATGGATTCCCTTCGCCGGTATAACGCCGCCTTTTTATATTTATGGCTCAAGAGCCATTTTCGTGGCTAATATGTTTTTATTAGGAAATGGACATACCAAATACCATACCGGCTACGATGATACAGATGATCGCGATAGGTGCGATATATTTCACCAGTACTTTCCATACAGGGGCAAGGCTGAATTTATACTTGCCGTTGGAAGTAGCTTCTTCGATGGCATTGTCGGGACCCCATACCCAGCCAACAAACAGTACAGAGAAGAATGCGCCCAGAGGCAGCAGCAGTCTGTCTGTCAGGTATTCCAGGAAGTCGCCGAAGATAGGATACATGAGCCCATCTTTGGAGATCCAGATACCTTTGATGTTCATATAAGCCTGAGACAGTGTGTAGAATACACCGATGATGAACAGAATGATAGATGTGCCCACCAGAGCTTTGTTTCTTGCGATACCTTTTTCTTCAACCAGGAATGCGATCGTACCTTCCAGAATGGATGTGGAAGAGGTTACAGCTGCGAAGAACAGCAGGAAGTAGAACAGCAGACCGAACAGTGTACCGCCGGGGATTGCCTGGAATACGCCTGCCAGTGTTGCGAAGGCAAAGCCGCCGCCCATACCGGGGTCGATGCCTGTAGCGAATACAGCGGGGATGATCATGAAGCCTGCGAACAAAGCTACCAGAGTATCCAGTACGCAGACGATACCGGTATTGGAAACCAGATTATCTTCGCTGGACAGGTAGGAAGCGTATGTAATCATTACGCCCATACCAAGGGACAGAGAGAAGAATGCCTGACCCAGAGCAACCAGAATTGCGTTTGTACCGATGGTAGAGAA
>JAETUG010000013.1 GCA_021768705.1 Bacillota bacterium | reverse complement strand
GCTAATTACCTCCGGTTTTTCTAAACCGGCAAAAAAGTCTTAGCATTCGTTTCCGTTTGCTTGAATTGACTATGGGTTGTGTTATTCATATCCATTGTTCAGTTTTCAAGGATCAAATTCGCTTTTTAGCGACCGAAGATTATTTTATCAAATCTCCATTTTCTTGTCAAGTACTTTTTCAAGAACTTTCCAAGTTTATTTATTTTGTTTGAACGAATAATATTTTATCAGATATTATTTCGTTTGTCAAGCACTTTTTTCATTTTTCAACTTCATCCATGCTTTTTACTGATTTTTCGCATCAGCAGAAATTATTATACCAACTTCAAAACTCTTTGTCAATGTTTTTCTTTCAAAACATTTAAGTTTTTCCGTATTCTGCTGTTCGCTTCCTCAGCTTAACTTACTGTTTCGTAAGCACAGTTAGATATTATACACCCCTTCCAAAAAAAGTCAACCCCTTTTTTATCTTTTTTTCATCTTTTTTCAACCCTCTATTTCCACCAAGGTATCCCATTGCTCCACAGCTCCATCCTCTCACCTCTTTCCTCCTATGATTATATTCATTTATAGAAGATATTCAAGTCATAGAATAGATTTTATACTTTGGGTAAGAAAAATAGAGCATTAAATATAGAAAGAACTGATTTTATGATCGATTACACCCCCTTCCGGAAAACATTGGAACGCTCCTCGGAAAATTGGTATACGCTTACCAACAAGCATCATATTTCCCACAGCACCCTTCATCGCCTAAAACATAATAAGGATATCTCTACAAAAACTCTGAATGATCTTTGCCGCATTCTGAACTGCCCCGTGGAAGATGTCCTCCAATATATCCCCAGCGAAGAAGACCAGCCCCTTGATTTCCCGTCAAAAGATTCCCAAAAATAACAAACCCCGACCGCATAGCAGTCGGGGTTTTCTCTTCCGATTTTATACCGCTTTTTCTCTTTTTTCCTGCATCTTAGAAACACATAAGGTACAAGCTGCATCGCCGGTAATGTTTACCGTAGTACGACCCATATCAAAAATACGGTCGATACCTGCTACCAATGCAATTCCTTCCACAGGCAGACCAACGCTCTGCAGCACCATCGCCAGCATGATCATCCCGGCACCGGGTACACCCGCTGTACCGATAGAAGCCAGCGTAGCCGTCAAAATAATGGAAAGCTGCTGCCCCAATGTCAAATCGATGCCAAAGCACGTTGCAATGAAAATAGAACATACCCCCTGATAGATCGCCGTACCATCCATGTTGATGGTGGCACCCAAGGGCAGTACAAAGCTGGCAACGTCCTTCTTTGCCCCCAGTTTTTCCACGCATTCCAGGTTCAAGGGCAATGTCCCTACAGAAGATGCACTGGAAAATGCCATCATAATGGCAGGCAGCATCCCTTTAAAAAATTTTATGGGGTTCACACCGGCAAAAGCTTTTACCGTTGCGGAATATACAATGATCATATGCAGAATGTAGGCAATATAAGCCACCACCAATACTGTCAACAGATCCCCCAGAACAGCAGGCCCATTTTCCGCCACCACAGGCGTGATCAAACAAAATACACCAATGGGGCTCAGTTTGATGATCGCATCCATGATATACATGGACACCGCATTGGCACTTTCCACGAACTCGGAAAAAGCCTTGCCCTTTTCTCCAACGGCGATGGTGCCAAATCCAAAAAACAGAGCGATCACGATCACCTGCAGCATATTCGCATTGACCATAGGCGCTACTGCATTATCGGGGAAAATATTCACGATCGTCTCAATGAAGCTGGGTGCTGCAGATGCTTCATATTCCAAGCCGGATGTTGTCAGTTCGTTGAAGAATCCCTTGCACAGATTCGCCATAGCCAGACCGATCAAAACCGCCACAGCCGTGGTACACATATAGTAACAGATGGTTCTCACGCCGATGCTGCCCACTTTTCTCATGTCCTTCATGCTGATTACACCACTCATGATGGAAAACAGTACAATAGGTACAACGATGAATTTCACCAGATTCAGAAACAGTGTGCCAAAAGGCTTAATGTAATTTACTGCGATCTCAGGCGTTTTCATCAATCCTGCGCCGACCAGAATACCCAGCACCAGCCCAACAAAGATCCAAAACGCCAAAGGCAGCTTTCTCTTTTCTTTCGTCATTCTTGCTCCCTCTCTTTCTTTTCCTGTAAAAAATAATCCGTCGTTTATTCTATCCTATCCCCGTTTTCCTTTCAACATTTTTTCGCTGATTTCCATGAAAAACCGCATCATTTCCCCGGAAAATGCAGAAAATTCCTGTCAGAAAATCCTGTTTTTTACAGTGCTTCCTATCTATTACAGTACAAATAATACTTTCTCCAAAATAAAACTAACAATTATTTTTGGCGGTAAAATTTTTGTTGACTTTTAGGCGGTAACAAACTATAATATTATTGTACATGTTGGCAGAGAAAGGAGGTCTTTGTGGCCAAAAAGAAAATGGGGCGTCCACCTTCTGAAAATCCCAAAAATATGCGTGTTGATGTTCGTCTAACCGAAGAAGAAATGAAGCTGTTAGATGAATATTGTCAGAAGGAAGGAGTTTCCCGTCCGCAGGCTCTGCGGAATGGTATCCGCGCGCTCCACAAAAAGTAAAAAACACAAAAAAGAAAGTGGCGCATGTTGGCAAATGTATTCGCACCACTTTCCTCACTTACAGCCCCCCCAAAAACAGAGACCGTATAAATATTATACACTGTACGGCTCTGCCATGCAAGGGGACTGTTTGGTAAAATCAAATACAGATAAATACAGAAAGGATGATTTCCCCCATGCATGATATTTTAAAACATTGGTATGAAGGCAATCTGTCCCCTCTGGATGAGATCAACGCCGGAAGTCCGGAATATAACGCCATCCAAGCCCGCTTGGAATATCGCTATCACCGTTTTTTCGCTAGCCTCACCCCAGAGCAACAGACCCAGTTGACCCAAATGACAGAGGATATGTATTCCCTCGTAGCAAAGGAAAATTATATTCACTTCGCCTATGGCTTTCGCTTGGGTGCTTCCCTTCTTTGCGAAATCTTTTAACAGCAAAAAGGCTACCGAAAAATCGGTAGCCTCTTTTTTTATTGATAAGATCTCTTATGTATTACTTATCCGTACTGCTTATCTGGGGAAGTTGATCTGCGCCTGAGCCGCAGCCAGTCTAGCGATAGGCACACGGTAAGGAGAACAGGATACATAGTCCAGACCGATCTGGTGGCAGAATTCAACGGAGTAAGGATCGCCGCCGTGTTCACCACAGATACCCAGATGGATGTCAGGACGTACGGGTTTTGCCTTTTCTACTGCCCACTGCATCAGCAGACCAACGCCTGTTCTGTCCAGTCTGGCGGTAGGGTCAACTTCGTAAATGTTCTTGTCAATGTAGTCAGCCAAAATCTTACCGGCATCGTCACGGGACAGACCGAATGTCATCTGTGTCAGGTCGTTTGTACCGAAGGAGAAGAATTCTGCTTCAGTTGCGATCTGATCAGCTGTCAGTGCAGCTCTGGGGATTTCGATCATGGTACCAACCAGGTAATCCAGCTTCTTGCCCTTTGCTTCGAATACTTTTTCCGCTGTTTCTACAACGATATTCTTAACGAATTTCAGTTCTTTGATTTCGCCAACCAGAGGGATCATGATTTCAGGTTTGATGTTGATGCCTTCTTCTTCGGAAACTTCAACAGCAGCTTCGATGATCGCTTTTGCCTGCATTTCAGCGATTTCAGGATAGCTTACAGCCAGACGGCAGCCACGGTGACCCATCATAGGGTTCAGTTCGTGCAGACCACGGGCTTTGATCTTCAGTTCTTCTACTGTCTTGCCTGTCATTTCTGCCAGCTGTGCGAATTCTTCTTCTGTATTGGGCATGAATTCATGGAGAGGAGGATCCAGCAGACGGATAGTAACTGGTCTTTCTCCCATTGCTCTGTAAATGCCCTTGAAGTCTTCTTTCTGGAAAGGTTCGATGCCTGCCAGTGCTTCTTTTCTTTCTTCTACTGTATCAGACATGATCATCTTTCTGAATTTCATGATTCTGTCAGCTTCAAAGAACATATGCTCTGTTCTTGTCAGGCCGATACCTTCTGCGCCAAAGTCAATGGCAACCTGCGCATCGTGAGGTGTGTCAGCATTTGTTCTTACTTTCAGCACTCTCTTTGCATCTGCCCATTTCATAAATGTTTCAAAGTTGCCTGTGATTTCAGCTTCTACTGTAGGGATATCTTCCCCGTAGATGTTACCTGTGGAACCATCCAGGGAAATGTAGTCGCCTTCTTTGAATGTTCTACCGCCCAATGTGAATGTTTTTGCTTCTTCATTCATCTTGATTTCTTCACAGCCGGATACGCAGCATGTGCCCATACCACGGGCTACTACTGCAGCGTGGGATGTCATACCGCCGCGAACCGTCAGGATACCCTGGGATGCAGCCATACCTTCGATATCTTCGGGGGATGTTTCCAGACGAACCAGAATGACTCTGTCGCCGCCTTCTGCAGCTGCTTTTGCTTCTTCTGCTGTGAAGTAGATTTTACCTGCAGCAGCACCGGGGGAAGCAGGCAGACCTTTACCCAAAGGTTTTGCAGCCTTCAGGGCAGCCTGGTCAAATGCAGGGTGCAGCAGCTGATCCAGCTGTTTGGGTTCTACTCTCAGCAGGGCCTCATCTGTTGTAATCAAGCCTTCATCTACCATTTCAACAGCGATTCTCAGCGCAGCGTTTGCTGTTCTCTTACCATTTCTTGTCTGCAGGAAGAACAGTTTACCTTCTTCAATGGTGAATTCCATATCCTGCATATCTTTATAGTGGTTTTCCAGTGTGTTTGCAATATCCATAAACTGGTCGTAAACACCGGGCATATCTTCTTTCAGTTTTGCGATGGGGTTAGGTGTACGAACGCCGGCTACTACGTCTTCGCCCTGTGCGTTTACCAGATATTCACCCAGCATTGCTTTTTCGCCTGTTGCCGCGTTTCTTGTGAAAGCAACACCGGTACCGGATGTATCACCCATGTTACCGAATACCATCATCTGTACGTTAACTGCTGTACCCCAGCTGTAAGGGATGTCGTTCATTCTTCTGTAAACGAAAGCACGGGGGTTATCCCAGCTGCGGAATACAGCCTTTGCAGCTTCGAAGAGCTGTTCCTTGGGATCCTGAGGGAATGCTTTGCCCTGGTCATCCAGATAGATCTGTTTGAACATTGCTGTTACTTCCTTCAGGTCGTCAGCTGTCAGGTCAGTGTCATATTTCGCACCAACTTTTTCTTTATATTCGTCCAGTCTTCTTTCGAATTTAGATTTGGAAACGCCGATAACAACGTCTGCAAACATCATGATAAATCTTCTGTAGGAGTCATAAGCAAATCTTGTGTTGCCTGTTTTCTTTGCCAGACCTTCTACGGAAACGTCATTCAGACCCAGGTTCAAAACTGTATCCATCATACCGGGCATAGATGCTCTTGCACCGGAACGAACGGAAACCAGCAGAGGGTTTTCAGGGTCACCCAGCTTTTTGCCAGCCATTTCTTCCAGCTTAGCCAGAGCAACATCGATCTGTTCGATCATTTCGGGTGTCAGTTCTTTGCCGCCTTCGTTATATTCCGTACAAGCTTCTGTTGTAATTGTGAAGCCATGAGGAACGGGCAGTCCCAAATTTGTCATTTCAGCCAAGTTCGCACCTTTGCCACCCAGCAGGTTACGCATGGATGCATTCCCTTCGCTGAACATATAAACATATTTCTTGCTCATTACACATTACCTCCTGTATCCTTATTGGATATAAATTTAGGGTCTTTGGCCGCAGCTGTTGGGCTGCATCTCAAATCAAAAAACGATCCAGTAAAAATTATACCACCTCTATAGAAAAACCACAATATTTCCAAAACTTTCTCGTCAGTTTTTCCTTCTGTGTCAATCCGGCAAAATTCCTTTTGCCAATTCCACAAAAGGAAGCCCGCAAAACAAGGGGAAAATCTATGGTTTTTTGCCAAAAGGCGGATGAAGTTCTCCCACGTGGGTCAGCAAATTGCCATGTAGGACAAAATTCGCCCCACCGGTACCACTTTTTCATCTTATGTACCAAAGGAAAATTCCTCCCCTATATTAAGAGTACTCCAATTCCCCGCAATACGCAAGAGCGTATTTTGTACTTTTTTCAGAAAAATCGTATTTTCATGGACGGACTTCCGTTTTTTATAAAAAGACAAGTCTTTTCTCATAAAGCCATTCGTAAGGCTACGCCTTACTCATTGACTTGCTCCGCAAGTCAATTTCATACCATACTGCCGCTGAAACCTGCAAGCAGATTCAGTGGCAGTATGGCACAAAATCGTTTTTCTCCGCTTTATACAAAAAAGACAAAGCAGCCTCCGAAGAGACTGCTTTGATTTTTAAATTTGATTTTCAATTACAGCAGGCTGCCAACGCTCATAAACAGAGGAGCGAATACCAGGGATACTACTGTCATCAGTTTGATCAGGATGTTGATGGAAGGACCGGAAGTATCTTTGAAGGGGTCACCAACAGTATCGCCGATTACGGCTGCTGCGTGAGCATCGCTGCCCTTGCCGCCGTGGTTGCCTTCTTCGATATACTTCTTCGCATTATCCCACGCACCGCCGGCGTTGGACATGAAGATCGCCATCATAACACCTGTTGCCAGGGAACCAGCCAGCAGACCGCCCAGAGCGCCTGTACCCAGCAGCAGACCAACTACCAGAGGAGCTGCAACTGCCATGATACCGGGAACCAGCATTTCTTTCAGAGCTGCTGTTGTAGAAATTTCTACACATTTCTTGTAGTCAGGTTTGCCTGTACCCTCCATGATGCCGGGGATGGTACGGAACTGACGTCTAACTTCTTCGATCATCTGGAATGCAGCTTTACCTACGGACTGCATTGTGAATGCAGAGAACAGGAAGGGCAGCATACCGCCGATCAACAGACCAATGATAACTCTGGGTTCCAGCAGAGAGATTTCTGTCAGTTTTACAGCTTCTGCATAGGATACGAACAGTGCCAGTGCTGTCAGGGCAGCAGAACCGATGGCAAAACCTTTCCCCATAGCAGCTGTTGTGTTACCAACTGCGTCCAGTTTATCTGTGATGTTTCTTACGGAGTGATCCAGACCACTCATTTCAGCGATACCACCGGCGTTGTCGGCAACGGGACCATAAGCGTCAACCGCTACAGTGATACCTGTTGTTGCCAGCATACCTACTGCGGACAGAGCGATACCATATAGACCACATACTGTGAAGGCAATATAGATACCTACGCAGATCAGGATGATAGGGATAGCTGTGGATTCCATACCTACAGCCAGACCGGAGATGATTGTTGTAGCAGGACCTGTTTCAGACTGGTCTGCGATTTTCTTAACGGATTTGTAGTCACCGGAAGTATATACTTCTGTGATCATACCGATGATCTGACCAACAACCAGACCAGCGATAACAGCGATGGCAGCTTTCATGTTGCCAAACAGCTTCATGCTCAGAGCCAGGGAAGCGATAGCAACCAGGATAGCTGCTGTGTAGGAGCCTGTTTTCAGAGCCTTGTGAGGGTTGGAGTTTTCGTCGCCCTTAACAAAGAATGTACCGATGATAGCAGCCAGAATACCTGTAGCAGCCAGCACCAGAGGGAAGATCGCACCTTCTACGGAGAAGTAAACCAGACCCAGTGTGATGGCAGAGATGATAGAACCAACATAGGATTCGAACAGGTCGGCACCCATACCGGCAACGTCACCTACGTTATCACCTACGTTATCGGCGATAACTGCAGGGTTACGAGGGTCATCTTCAGGGATACCTGCTTCTACTTTACCTACCAGGTCAGCACCAACGTCGGCAGCTTTTGTGTAGATACCGCCGCCAACACGACCAAACAGTGCGATGGAGGAAGCACCCAAAGAGAAGCCGAACAGGATTTCAGCGTTGCCTGTGAATGCGTAAATTGCGCCTACGCCCAAAAGACCCAGACCAACTACGCACATACCCATAACTGCGCCGCCGCTGAATGCGATAGACAGGGCTTTGTTCATACCGCTTGTTCTAGCTGCGTTTGCAGTTCTAACATTTGCATTTGTTGCTACTGTCATACCGAAGAAGCCTGCCAGTGTAGAGAATACCGCACCGATCACGAAGCAGACAGCTGTGGGCCAGTTTACACCAAAGCCGATCAGTACAAACAGTACAGCTGCGAAAATTACCAGAATCTTATATTCTGCAGTCAGGAACGCTCTTGCGCCTTCTCTGATGCTCGCAGCAATTTCTTTCATTCTGTCCGTACCTTCGTCCATTTTGTTGACTTTGCCAGCCAGGACGAAAGCGAACAGCAGCGCCACAATGCCAAGCACAGGCGCCAGGTAAATTAAGTTTTCCATAATAATCCCCCTGTTTCTTAAAATTAGAATATGGATGATAATAACGTGGAATATGCCTGCCGATCTTGCCGAAGCAAACGGCATCTTCCACAGGTCAGCGTCCGGCTCATTCCTTTCATGGCGTCCCCCAAAGGGGATGTCACGAAAAAACAAATACACTGCCGATTCCTGTGTGCGTGAAAGCCCTGTCTTTGATCTGCACACGGGCGGCGTGTATCCTTTCCAAACGTCCCTCCCTGTGGACCGAGTCATATTCTGTCCCACACATAAGTATAAACGAAAGGGTTCGGAAAAATCAACCCCCATACCGTACGCAGATATACTAAATTTGTCAATAAATTTTGTTATTTTTGAACAATTTCTCTCTGTATTTCTATGCAGAAGACAAAAACCCTCTCCCACAAGGGGAGAGGGTTGATTTTTTATTCGGCATTACTGACACAGGAACTGGGCTACCAACGGCAGCGTTACCACGGAAATGATGGTGGAAACAAAGGTATACTGAGATGCCCGCTTCTCATCTGCGCCATATTGATCCGCAAAGGAAGGCAACGCCGCTGCCGCAGGCGTACCCATCAGCACCACCAGCACGCTCAGTGCCATGCCGCTCATGAAAGTGCCGCAGATCAGCTTTGTAATGATAGGCATCACGATCAGTGTGAAGAAGCTGAAAATATATACCATCTTATCCTTAAAGATTTCTTTCACATTTGCCGCCGCCAGCAGAGAACCAATATAGATCATGGACAGACATACAGTAGTATTTGCGGAATACTGCAATACATCAAAGATAGGCTGAGGCAGGGAAATGGAATTTACAAAGCAGAACACACCCACCACTGCAGAAAGGCAGATCAGGTTGATAAATGCTTCTTTCATCATGCGGCCTGCGGATTTTTTGATGCCGCTGCCCATGGCAAACAGCACGGAGCAGACTGTAAACAGGAATACGTTGCAGGTAAACATAACACCTACACAAAAGATCAGTCCTTCTGCGCCATACATAGCCAAAATCAGGGGCTGGCCCATAAAGATTACGTTGCTGTAAACGCCGCCGCCGCTGAACAACCCCAGTTCTCTGGGCTGCAGTTTCATGATCTTACCAACGATGAAGAACATCAGCGCACCAATACAGCACATCATATAGGTAGCGATACAAGTCACAAGAAATCCCTTGAAAATTTCCGGAGAATATTCTCTCTGCAGCAAAACTACCATATTACAGGGCACCGCCACACGGGTCAGCACAATGGAAAGCCCCTTGGCATTTGCCAAAGATAAGAAATTCTTTTTCTGTAATACCACCCCAATAATCATCAGGATGACCATTGTGATCAATTGATAAATTACAGGTATCGCCATTATTTTCATCTTCCTTCCTTGATGACTTAACTTTTTTCCCTTTGTCTTTGCAAAATCAGCTTTTATTCTACCCCATACAGCTTCATTTTGCAACTTTTTTTCGCAAAAACCAACAAAAATTTAATCTTTTGTAAAAAAATAAGATATTTCATTTTTAAAAATGAGATATCTTATTTTTGCGAATCAGATATTTCTTTGCTGTTTTTCCGGAAAAACCGCTGCACCGCCTTCGCCATCAAAACGCCGATGACCGCCCCTGCCAGCACATCCGTAGGAAAATGCACTCCCAGATACAGTCTGGAAAAGCCCATCAGTGCCGCAAAGGCATAGGCCGCCATGCCCCATTTTTTATCCATGGCATAGATAGCCGTTGCCGCCGCAAAGGAGGCCGACGTATGCCCCGAAGGGAAAGAAGCATCCCCCACCGGTGGAATCAGGATATCATATCCCAAAAGGTCATAGGGTCTGGCACGAGCCACCAAGGGCTTTAACAGCAGATTACATACCAAAGCATTTGCCGCCAAAGAAAGCAGGAGGAAAAGCCCCCGTTTCTGCCAAATCTTATGTTTTCTCCCTATAAAAAGAAAGAGCAGCCCCAAGGCGATCCAAATAAATCCGCCATCCCCCAGAGCTGAAACAAAGATCATGATGTTGTCCAAAAACGGATGGGCACAGGTCTCCTTCAGCCAGAGCAGAAACTGTCCGTCCATTTCCAAAAGCCGCTCCATGCAGCCACCTCCTCTATCCTTTTCCATGGATTTCATCGTACCATATAGGGTATCCCATGGTCAATGAGAAATGTATGAAAAAAAGAACCTTGTTCCATCATACTGCGAAAAACGAAAAACCGAAAGAACCCTCGGTCACAAGGATTTCTTTCGGTCTTCATTTTTTATGAGTACGCCTCAAAAAGTGCTTTTCAGCTTCTTTTTCCGGTTTATGATTGAGATACGATCTTGTAGATATTCGCCTTATGGAAGGCTGCACCAACGACGAAGAAAATCACCATGCCTGCCACCCCCTGAACGATATTTTCAGGAATGGATGTAGCCGCTACGATGAAGCTGCTTTTCAGGATACCGCCGCCGATGAAATAACCAATGACCATCCAAACAATACCAACAACGGATGCTGCCAGGTTACGGCCTGTGAAAAATTTCACTCTGTCACATGCGCCGCCGGCGATCTTACCGATGAGCCAGCCCATCAGGCCTTTGATGATCAACGTAAAAGGTGCCCAGTGCGCATAGCCACTCAGGATATCTGCCAGTGCGGAACCGATGCCGCCGGCTACCATGCCATATCTTGCGCCAAAGAATACACCTACCAATAGGATCATGCTGTCCCCTAAATGGATGTACCCCTGCGTCGCAGAAACAGGTATCTGAAATACCATCGTACATACCGTTACCAGTGCAATCAGCAAGCCATGGATACAAAGCTCTTTTGTTGTCATTTTCATCTTTAAATCCCCCATTTCATTGTAATGCAATCTCTGCTGTCAGCATAGCATACGGCACGAGGGAAAATCTACCTGTTTTCCATGGAAACCCATAATTGTATCGATATAATTCAAAAAACTGCACCGATACAATTATCCATCCAATTCCTTTTTCAATCGTTCCAGTACCCGCTCCATTTCAAAGGAAGCCATCAGCCGATGATTTTCCTGATCCAGCAGGCGAAAATGACCGGAGATCAAATTTTGCTGGATACGATAGCCCTTCTTTTTCATGATCTCCCTCCACCAAACCTTGCCGCCCATAGTCTTGGGGTATTGGGGCGCTGCATCCTCGAAGGCCAAAGCCTCCACCAAATCTGTCAATTCTCCGCCATATTTCTCCTGCAAAATGCGGCTTTCGCTGAAAATGGCGGCAAATGCCGCCGCTCCCGTCCAGCCCAGCGAGCTGCGCTCTTTTTCGATTTCCACCAGCGTTTTTTTGGAAATACCCAACACCGCCGCCATTTTTTCCTGCGTAAATCCATATTCCTTTCGCACTGCCTTCAGACTGCCGTCCATCTGTGCGGCAAATTCCTTTTTCGTCATAAAAACGCCTTCTTTCTTCGCATTACATGGGCGGCAAATACATCAAATAGGGTGCCGTCAGGATCGCCATACCCAAAGCGATCTTTTTCTTCTGCCCTTCCTCCAAAGTCAGCTTTTTCAGTACAAATCTTCTCTGGAATACATAAATAAAAATTCCCGCCAGAAGAACTGCCCCTGTTGTAAACAAAAACGAAGGAAGGCTGCTATAAGGCAGATAAATATTTACATTTCCCCTCTGAAAAACATCACTCAGCCCTTCGCTGAAAGCAACAAATATCCCCGAAGCCAAAATATCCGCCAAAAAGCCGAACCCCCACGTTTTCCAGATAGTTTTTTTGTAAATCACCTTTTTTTCAGGTAATTTCAGCAGGAAAAACAGCACCAGCAGCATGATGCTGTCCACCGCAAAATTCGCCGGCAGCAAAATCAGCAAAAAAGCAGGAAACAGCAGTCCGAAAAAATAAATGCCCCACATCGGAAAAATCAGATTATACAGCTTGACCTCTTTCCTCATACAAATACCTCCTTTTAGTGTAATTTTACACTTTATTGCCTGTAATTGTCAATAGAAAGATCTCTTTGCCACATCTTATACCTCTTGCAATGCCTTTTTCGCCCCAAAAAAGAAAACCGAGAGAGTCCTTATCTTGTAAGGTTCCTCTCGGTTTTGATATTGTCTCAATATTTACAGGGATATCTCCCTGCTTTTATCCTTCAATTTTGGAAACCAGACCGTCGCTGTTGAAAGTCAGTTCCACATTTTTACCACGGCATTTATCGTCCAGTTTATCACAATCCACGCCGTTTACATCACAACTGGGCTTGCCGACACACTCAAAGGAGAAGGTATTGCCGCTGTCTGTTTTGATACGAATGGTATCATCATCCGCATCATATTCCTGCAGTGCGCCCTCAGCACCTTTGACATAAACCACAATGGTTTCTACTTTTTCTTTCTCATTCAATGTTGCTTCTACATAAACCTCAACATCAGGATCTTCGATCATAGCTTTCAGCTTATCCAGATCCTTGCTTTGGCTGCTGTAGTTTTTGATCTCGATGCTGCTGCGGCCCATCCATTGATAAGTGCCGCTGTCGCCCTTCACTTTCAATCCGTCCTCTGCGGCAGTAGCAACGCCCTTCACACGCTTCAAGCCTTTGCCGCTTTCTTCTGTTACGGTGATTTTATTTACCTCACCGCTGCTGTTGAAGCCCAACTCTACCTTTGCACCTACGTAATTTGTGCTTGCCACATCATCCAGAGTGAAGGTATCCTCATCCTCATCTGTCAGCTTCGGCTTATTGACGATATTCAGCTTCAGCTTCGCCCCGTCGGAGGTTTCGATGGTAATAAATCTGTCATCTTTATCTTTATCATTATTATATTCTACCAATGTACCCTTGGCGGATGTCAGTCTGGAATCCACTTTCACAACATTGTTGTTGCCGTCAGCAGTAATCTCCGCATACAGTTCAACATCATTGCTGTTTGCCATTTTTTCAAATACGGTCAAAGAGCTTGTGACGGAACTGGAAACGATCAAAGGATTGCGAACCAGTATTCCATTCGCATCAGGACCTGTTACCAGATCATCATCATCTTCTTTATACTGTGCGTTATACTTATTCAGCATCTTATATGTTGTAGAAGATGTCTTGAATTTCAGAACACCATCCTTCAGGGAAGCCACAGTGCCTTTGCGTTCTGTCTGATCGCCGCTGTCTTTCCATGCGCTCTTTTTGTCGGAAAGTTCAATGCTGCTGATCTTGCCGCCCTTGTTGAATTCGATACGGCAGTAAACATTATCCTTAGCATCATCATAATAGTTCTCCGCTGCACTGAATTTTACATCCGTAAATTCCTTTTCGGAATTATCCCATTTATAGAAGCTGATATTTTTTGTAGGGTTTGTGGAACCAAAGGTATAGGTGGTCTTTTTCCCGCCGGATTGCACAATCATTCTGGAACTATTGAAGCCAATCACTTCATATGTTGTTACATTGGATTTACTGCCGCCTTCGTCGAAGGTATCCTCAGAAAAGATTACCTTGATCGCATCACCATTCTTATTCACTGTCAGCTTGACATAGGTTGTGCCATTATCCACCATTTCCTCCATGTCGGAAACAGATGCCTTATCCTCGCCAATGTAGAATGCACAGCCGGAGGCAAATTTCACATCTTTCTTTGCATTGGTGCCGGAAGCCTTATAGGTCATACGGCTGCTGCTCATGCTGTCCACCTGACCGGTAGAAGTATATTCATCGCTGAAAGTCACGTGGATTTCTGTTACAGTCTCAACCTCTTCCCGTGTGCTGTTGCCGTCTTCATCCTTTACCTTCTGCAGCTCTGTGGAAATCATGATGCCCGCATAGGCATGCTCATCATAGCGTTCCTCCAGCGTATCCCTCAATTCCTTACGTGTTACCTTCACGCCCTCCAGATAACAGATGACATCAGCACCCAGCGCATATTTATCTGTTTCCCCTGTATTTTCATTTTCCAGAGATACAGTGTTATCCTTCATGGATGTGATATAACCTGTGATATCATATTTTTCCTGGGCAGGCACAGCATCCAGCACACGGATGGCACTCAAAGCACCGCCGTTATGGATGATACTGATGCGGTCCCCCTTGGAAACACGGCTCAGCGCCATTTCCTGATTGGTTTCGCCTACATAGACCTTTACTTTATCGGTTGTGGCATGGAAGCCTTCCACATCGCCGTTATCCATTTCCACTTCGATGTAGTAGTATGTACCGGCATTGTTGGTGATATTTTTGATGACACCTGTATTGCCGATGCCCTGGGTCAGCACTTCATAGGTCTTATTCAGCATAACCGCCATTTCCGCACGGTTGATGTTGTTTTTGGGATTGAAATTGTTGTAGTTGTCGCCATTTACGATGCCCAGTCTTTTCAACAGGTCAACCAAAGGCATAGCATCCACAGAGATTCTCCAGTAATCGCCAAATTGCGCCGCAGACTGAGACTTCCCGTCTACATCATAACGAATCGCCAGCGCATTGCCGAACATCTTCGCCACATCTTCCCTTGTGGCAGGGTTGGACTTACCATTGGTCATGAATTTTGCAATATCCGCACTGGACAGGATATTCTTGCTCATGCCGTAAGCCACAGCAGTCTGTGCCCAGCCGGGAATTTTGTACGCATTCATCACAGGCACATAACGGTATGCATCCACCGCGTCCAGAGGAGTCGCCGCCCCTGTTTTCACCAAAGCCGTATAAACCATCTGCATGGCTTCGCAGTAAGTCACGTTGCTGCGGGCACGAAAGGTATTGTCCTCATAGCCATTGAGCAGACCTTTATCCGCCACACTGTTGATGACCGCAGACGCACCGGGCCAAGGTACATCATTGATATCTTTGAAATTTGCTGCATAGGCTGTCATGGGCAGGCAGGAAGTTGCCATTACCGCAGACAAAAGCAGCGCAAGTTTGCGTTTCATACTTTTTACCCCCTTAGGTATCATTTTTGCAATACAATAGATCCTACTCCTCCATTGTTATCCTTAAGTTTACCATATTTGTTTGATTCTGCCTAGCCCTCACATCTTAAGGTTTTCTTACTATTTTCTGGAAATAGACAGGATGTTCCTTCTTCCCCTTATCCCGCCCGCTTTTGTTCCATATCCTCGATCAGAGAAACGATGTAGGAATTCATGGTGATGGATGTACTTTCGATAAATTCATCCGCCTCCTTGGCAGCAGAATCTGCTTCTTTTTTGACGCGGCTCATGTTATTTTGTTCCATGTTTTCTTCCAGCCGCAGGCCAATGATAGCCGTATGCCCTTCCACCACCACAGCACAGCCCATCACCTCATCGATCTGATAAATGCGCCGCTTGATGGCAACTGCCCGTTCTTCGGGTGTTTTCTCCCCTACCATATCGTCATACTTTACAAAATGCAGCTGAGATAAGTTGTTCTCCGTCGCTTCCGCCCTGCAGCCCGACAACAATACCGCCATGAAAAATAAGATCAACCCTGCCTGTTTTTTCATTTCCGCACCTCCTTTGCCATTAGTATGCCGTTTGGGCGGATTTTTATAAAAACAAGATTTGTCATCAAAAAGATACGGAAATGGTGTATACTAGAGAAAATCAAATAAAAAAGGAGGACTTTTTTATGCATGAAAAAAGAAAGCACTACCGTGTAGCAATGAAAGAAATAAAAGAATCCCCAGCAGAGGGTGTTTATGTGACCAATGCGGAATTGAGAAAATACGGCGTTTTTGCAGGAATCCTATTTCTTATCCTGACATTCCTGGCTGCTTTGGGTCAAAAACACTGACAAAGAAAAACTCTTCTGCCACAAAAATAAACCGGGAGAACTTCTCTTTCTTTCAGAGTTCCTCCCGGTTTTGTCATTTTCTAAATCAAAGGATTTTCCCATCTGTTCAGGCGCAATCCCTTACAGCAGCATTGTCTCTATGCCTGATCTTCTGTTTTTGCTTCCTTGCCTTCCGGCCCTTTCAGATAAGCTTCCTTCATTTCTGCATAAACTCTATAAAAATCACCTTTGACGGAATAGGCAGAGTCCTCACCTTTCTCCTGATTCATTTGATCCGAAGAAACAACAAGTATTTCCTTTTTGGATACAAATATAAATTGGCCATCGGGCTGGCAATATGCAAAATGGAATTCCTGATCGACCACATTGCTCAGATCCAGATCGATTTCCTTCCCACGGAATGCAGTGACATCAGGTGTCCGCATCGTCTTGCTGCTGTTGCCCTCCACCTTCTCTCCCGTGAGCAGGCTGGTCCAAGTGTCGGTCATCTCGCTGTACTGCTTCTCTTCTCCCTGTTTATAATAGAAATCCCCATACGCATATACAGAGTCTTCCTTATCATAATATCCGCCGATGCCCTTCTGCAGCGTTGCGATCTCATCCTTCTCGTTCGTCAGCAGAGAAATGATCTTCTTTGAGTCCAGAGAAACCTTCCCTCCTGTAGCGGAATTTGTCGCATAATGCAGTATCTTCACCAGGGAATCCTTATCTTCGGCTTTTATATAAAAATCAATGGCATCTGTATAGAAAGCCTCCGCATCAGCCGTAGAATAGACTTCCTCTCTGTCGATCTGATAAAAATCGCCTGCCGCTTCATTGGCTTTTTTCAGTGTCTCTATAAAGCTTTCCAGCCTCTGCGCCCGCTCCAACGGAGTTCCCGTCATCTGGTGCATCAGATCGCCATATTGTTTCCAATAATCGGAGAGGGTGGTCTTTATGGCTTCATTCTCATACTCTAACAGATTTAATCTTTCCACGATCTCCGTTGGAGAAAAGCTGTATTCCGATTCTCTCTTTTCCCCATCGGCGCCTGTCAGCATGAGGGTCTCGTTATAGAAAGAAACCTCCGCCGCTTCTTCTATCGCCGTGTGCAAATGGCTCTTAAAATAGCTTTCGTTTTTTACCGCCGCAAATTTCTCTTTATTTTTTTCGTCAGCAGCATCTCCCGTCCATTCGCTTTCTTGCATAATCCAATCGATCACACATTCCGCATTCTCTTTCACGTCGGCATAGGAATGATACTCCCGAAAGCCCGTAATGCCCACAAAGCCCACAACGAACACAGCCACGACCGCAATGAACGCCTTTCGCACCTTTGTGTTCTCCGCCGCTTTTTCGGCGATATCCTTCGCTGCGTTCTTTGTTTTCGCTACCTTCTTCTGAACTTCCGGGTTTTTCGCAATATCCGACGCTCCCTTAAATATGGCCCCAAGCATTACACCACTGGTGACCACACTATAAAACAGCAGGATGATTACCCCTATCGCAATGGCAATCATCAGAATCGGCCCCAAAAAAGGCAGTGCGATAAAAGCTAAAATAATACCCAATGCAATGGCAAGTACTAATGGCACACCTTTCTCCCTTCCCCTGCAAATGCAGGCAATTCCCTTCTTTTTATTCTGCTATAGAAAAAACCTTCCTACAAAATAAGAAATTTTTCTTTTATAGTAATTATGGTAGTTTGGTTCTTATTTGTCAAGAAAGTAGGACCTATGATTCCCCCTGTCCTTTGGGTAATTTTCCTTCCAGTGAAAAAACCAAGGTTTCGCCTTGCCAAGACGTTTCCTTTTCGATATACTAAAGGATAGCATAATTACCGAAATTGATTGAAAGGAAGAAACAACATGAAACTTGGTATTGTAGGTCTGCCCAACGTGGGCAAAAGCACCTTATTCAATTCTATGACCTTGGGAAAGGCAGAAGCTGCCAACTATCCCTTCTGCACCATCGACCCCAACGTCGGCGTAGTTGCCGTACCTGATGAACGTCTGGCAAAGCTGACAGAAATGTATAATTCCGCAAAAACAACCCCTGCAGTCATCGAATTCGTTGATATCGCAGGTCTGGTACGGGGCGCTTCCAAGGGCGAAGGCTTAGGCAATAAATTCCTGAGCCATATCCGTGAAGTGGACGCCATCTGCCATGTGGTGCGCTGCTTTGAAGATACAAACGTGGTACACGTTGACGGCTCCATCGACCCTATCCGTGATATCGAAACCATCAATCTGGAGCTGATCTTCTCCGATATCGAAATTTTGGAACGCCGTATCTCCAAAACAGTGAAGCTGGCAAAACAGGATAAATCCCTGCAGCGGGAACTGGATATCCTGATGAAGCTGAAAGAAGCCCTGGAAGCCGGCAAATCCGCAAGAAGCGTGGAATTTGACGCTCCCGAAGATTATGATTTTGTGCAGTCCCTGACACTGTTGACCGCAAAACCCGTTCTGTATGCGGCAAATGTAACAGAAGACGATCTGGCAGACGATGGCGCATCCAACGAATTTGTTGGCAGAGTGAGAGAATACGCAGCGGCAGAGCATAACGAAGTATTCGTGCTGTGCGCAAAGATCGAAGAAGAAATTTCCGATCTGGAGGAAGAAGATAAAAAAGAATTTCTGGCAGAACTGGGCGTGGAAACCAGCGGTCTGGACCGACTGATCGCCGCAAGCTATAAACTGCTGGGGCTCATCAGCTACCTGACGGCAGGCCCCCAGGAATCCCGTGCTTGGACCATCACAAAGGGTACAAAAGCACCCCAGGCGGCAGGGAAGATCCATTCCGACTTTGAACGTGGCTTTATCCGCGCGGAAGTGGTACATTATGATGACCTGATGCGTTTGGGTTCCTATAATGCAGCGAAGGAACAGGGTCTGGTTCGTTCCGAAGGGAAGGAATATGTGATGAAGGACGGCGACGTGGTGCTGTTCCGATTCAATGTTTGATAAAAAAACGAAAGCAGTGCAATGCACTGCTTTTTTTATTGCTTCTCGAACTGCCCCCTTCCCTCGGTGGGTGTCGTTGGGAAAGAGATACAAGTATACATTCCCAACGACAGACCACCTGCGCGGGGGCAGAGAAGGTTTATGGCAAAATCAAGGGAACCTGCCCATTGTCTTTAAAAGATTGACACAATCTGCAAAGCCTCGTTGATATAGCAACCGCATCCGATATTCGGCATCCTCCCAAATACTGAGGGAAATCTCTTCAAAAACAGGTCTGTCTGCCGCCGCAAGAAGATTCTCCATCAACGCCGCTCTTTGCTTCTGCCTTTCTGTCTGATATTCAAACAATTTCGATGCTTCAAAATCTTTCATTGCTTGCATATATAAGGTATCCAAAAAATCCTCCCATTCATCCCATCGTTCCATAAAAATCCTCCTAATTCGTTTTTCTTCTATTAAATCACAAAAAGAAGAAAATGGAGAAATTTAACGGCATTTCCGTTAACTTCCCTGCCCCCGCGCAGGGAATTCTCCGCAGAAATATTTAAAACACGAAGTGTTTTTCCTATTTCTGCGGAGATTTGCCGAGGGAAGGGGGCAGTTCGAAATGAGCAGTAACTTTTGAGCAGTAACTTCTCGCCGAGGAAAGGGGCAATTTAAAAACCCCCTCTAGGCATTTTCGCCCAGAGGGGGTTTTCATTTTTCTAATATTTTTCCTATTACAGGGATGCTTTCACTTTGTCAAATTCATCCTGAATTTCTTTAGAAGGTTCTGCGGTTGCCAAGCTAACAATTACAATTGCCGCCAGTGCCAGCAGGAATGCAGGCAGCAGTTCATAAATATCCCAGATGCCGCCCATGGGACGAACCAGATATTTCCATACGAATACCATCACGCCGCCGACGATCATACCTGCCAGTGCGCCCTGTTTATTGGAACGTTTCCAGAACAGGGATGCCAGCACCACGGGGCCAAAGGTAGCACCGAAGCCTGCCCATGCAAAGGATACAATACGGAATACGGAGCTGTTAGGGTCTCTGGCAATGAATGCACCGATCACAGCAATACCCAATACAGAGGCTCTCGCCAGTACCATAGCTGTTTTTTCGGAAATATTCACACGGAAGAAGCCCCGCACCAGGTTCTGAGAGAAGCTGGAGGATGCCGCCAACAGCTGAGAATCGGCTGTGGACATAGTGGATGCCAGGATACCTGCCAAAATCACGCCGCCCATGATGGCTGCCAGTACGCCATATTTGCTCAGGAAATCGGAAATGACTACGATGATCGTTTCAGAAGCAGAGCCTTCCAGGAAAGGCAGTGCGCCTGCCGCTGTCATGGCATTGCCGACAACGCCGATGAAGATGGCAACACCCATGGCGATGAATACCCAAGTGGTTGCAATTCTTCTGGAAAGTTTCAGCTTTTCTTTATCTTCAATGGCCATAAAGCGCAGAAGGATATGGGGCATACCAAAATAGCCCAGACCCCACGCCAATGTGGATACGATAGTCAAAAAGCCATAAGGTGTTGTTGTGCCTTCGCCTACGGCATGGCTTGCTGTCAGGCTCAGATAATCCACCATGGAATTTGCGTTTGCCGCTACAGCGTCGATGCCGCCGGCAACGTGGATACCGAAGAAAACAACAACGACCAATGCAATACTCATAACGATGCTCTGGATCAGGTCAGTTGTACTGGCCGCCAGAAAACCACCCGTTGCGGTATATGCTACGATAACAACAGCACTGATGATCATTGCGGGCAAATAATCGATGGCAAAAATGCTGCTGAACAGCTTGCCGCATGCCGCAAAGCCGGATGCTGTATAGGGAATAAAGAAGATGATGATGAACAATGCCGCAATGCCCATCAGCACATTTTTCTCATCTTTGTATCGCAAGGAGAAGAAATCAGGCAAAGTGATCGCATCTACCTGATGGGTATAGATACGGATTCGTTTTGCTACAACGAGCCAGTTGATATATGTGCCGATGCCCAGACCGATGGCTGTCCAAACAGGCTCCGCAATCCCTGCGATATATGCCAGACCGGGCAGGCCCATCAAAAGCCAGCCGCTCATGTCGGATGCTTCCGCAGACATGGCTGTCACAAAGGGGCCCAGCTTTCTGCCGCCCAGATAAAAGTCGCCTACGTTTTCATTTTTCTTGGAACAATAAACGCCTATGCCGACCATACCGCCCAGATAAACGATGATGGTGAGCATGATTAAAACTTTTGCTGATAACATAATACTCTACCTTTCTTCCTGTCTTTTGTTTTTTGGTTTTCATGAGTATACCATACTTTTTAGTAGAACGAAATACAGAATATAGTTTATACTATTTCTAAACCAAAATAATAAAAAACAGCCGAATTCATGATAATTTCAATGAATTTCGACTGTACGATTTTTAGTATAAAAATATATCCAAAAAATATTTTTTATTTTATAACGCCTCTTCTGTCTTCTTTTTGCGGAAACTTCCCAAAAAAACAGGCATCATTTCCTTGGCATATTGGCACAGGGAATACTCCCCATTGCTGATGCACCAATCATAGATCAATGCCCGCTCGCACAGGGCATAGACCTTTACAATCTCATTGACGGAGATATCATCCCGCAGCTCGCCCTTCTTCTGTCCCTCCGCCACGATCTGCCGCAGCAGTTTATAATACACCCTGTTATGATCCAGCAGATGCTTTTCTCCCGTTGTGATCAACTGGGAGGCATACATCCGTGCCGTCAGATCCATGGAAATACTGTCATCAATCATCAAAAACATTTCCCGATTCAAATACATCAGCTTGTCGAAGCTATCTATATTTTCATCCAGCGTGGGGATCAGTTCCTGATATTTATCATCGAACAGATCGGAAAGGGAACTCAAAAGGGCGTCCTTTCCGCTGAAATAATGATAAAAAGAGCCCTTGGAGGTGCCGGATTCTTCCACGATCTCTTCCACCGTGGTGTCATCGTAACCGTTTTCATAAAACAGCTTCCACGCCGCCGAAACGATACGGCTCTTGGTGTTTCGGGTATTCTTCTTCGCCAAGGCGTTCTCCTCCTCTTATACCTTTTTCCACTTGAGACTTACTAAGTCATGCTCCCGAATGGTTCTGACCAGGCGTTCTCTGAAATCCGCCGCCAGAATATCTCTTTCATCCAGCATTTCCAGCCCCAGCTCCTTGCAGCGTTCATAGGTACCGGTCTTTTCCTGTTTTTCTCTGCTATATGTAACGATAACGCCCTTGGAAAACCAACCGCCCAATCGTTTTTTTGCCACAAGCAATTCATTCAATGCCGCTGTGTCCGCATCCCGCAGTTTACAGGAAATGAACACCGGCAGAGAATCATCCATCAGCATCACATCAATTTCGTTTCCACCGATCTTCAAACCATCATAGGCATTCCAGTCGATCATCGTGCCCAGCTTTACATCGTCGAACACGCCGCTGCCGGCTGCCGCCACATAAACATACAATTCCAGCCATACGCCATAGCTGATGCCGTATTGCTTATCTTCCATAGAACAAAAATCGAACTGTATCCAATTTTCCTCCTGTTCCAGGTTTTCGATGAACCCATTTTCCTGAAATTCCATCAAAACCCCATCATCGGGGGCAACGGGTCTGCCGTTCTTCATGTGGATATTCCTGGGGCTTTCCATATGCAGTTCGTGGGGCAATCCTCTTGCCGCCACTGTCTGCAGCCAGCTGCAGGTGTTTTTCCATTCTTTCAGGTGACGGAACAGATATCTTGCCAAATGATTGATTGGCTCATATTTCTCCGGCTGAGGGGCACGATGGGATTCCCCCATAAAGCAGGCCCCCTTGGCATCGATAAAATTTTCCAAAGTCAGCGTCACCGTATCGGCCACCTTTTCATCGGTTTCGATATCGGTGATACAGCGTTTCACCAAGTCCGTATGCACCATGCGCGTGCCCGTTTCCATGCCTGCCTTATAACCGGCAATCATCATCAATTCACTGCCGCCGGTCAGTTCCATCGTACAGTTTTCCCCGCCATAGCGTTCTATCACCCGACAGGTCGCCGTCCGCAGCTTTTCCACGGAGCTGATATCCACGGGATAATGTTCCACGATGATATGGGGCAGGCTTTTTTGAAAGCAGGTGACGAGGGAACGGAACACGCTCATATCCTCCATCCCTCTGTCATAAAGATAGATCACCTTATCGGGCTGCAGCGTCAAGGGCGCCACGATATTTTTCAGAACATCCTTATCATAATATTCAATCAAAACCTTCATTGGGAGCGTTCCCCCCTCTCGGCTCATTTTCTTATTCTTCCACGATGGTCTCTTCTTCAAATTTCACTTCTTCCTTGGGTTCTGTGCTTTTGTTTCTTCCTGTGAAAACAGAACCAAAGTTCAGCTTATTCACCACACCGGGCGCCATATCGATCAGCTTTGTCAGGGCATCCTGATTCTTCACATTGATGAGCTGAGTGCCATCGGGGCGGATCATCAGAATGGCAGAAGGTGTGATCTTTGCCCCCATGCCGCCTGCAGCATTTACACTTTCCTTTGCGCCGACCCCTGCACCCACTGCCACTTCGATCAAGGGCAACAAGGTCAGATCGCCGATGACGATGGCTTCTCCAACCACTGTTTTTGTGGAGACCAGATCATCTACTTTATGAAATAATACATCTACCGCTTCATTGAAATCCTTACTCATATCGTTTCACCGTATCCTTTCCTCTTTTCCGTCTGATTCTCAGTCTTTTTTCCGCAGAAATTTGATCGTTTTCCGGATCGCCTTGCGCACGGGCTTTGTCAAAACAAACGCCAGTACTGCCCATAGCAGTTTGCCCAATACGATCTTTCCTTTGACACGGACTTCCATATCCTCCGCCGTGGCTTTGGTGAAGTCCCCTTTGATCTGTATGTCATTGCCGAATTTCGCTGTCAGCATCCCCGCCAGCGCCAGCACATAGCCTGTGGTGGTGGGGTCACCGGTGCCGATGGTGCCCTTGAGAAACAAATTACCGGGCAGAATGCCCTTCATCAGCCGCTTCAGCAGTTTTTTCAATGCTTTGAAAATCTCTTTTTTCTCCTCGATGCTCCAAAGCTCCTTCACGATGGGAGGGATTTTTCCTTTCGTTGCCTCCTGTGCTTCGTCTCCTGTGAAGAAAGCATCGTCCTCGTCCAATTCCAGTTGGATATCCATATCCTCTGCGGGAGGTTTTTCCTCCACCTCGGAAAGCTTTACCCTGCGGACGGTTTTCGGCTGTTTCCGTTCCATCCGCTGCTGTTTCACCTTCGGCTGTTCCAAAGGCGGTTCTTCTTTCTCAGTTATTTTTTCAGTTATAGGCGGTTCTTCTTTTTTCTCAGCTTCGAGGGGGACTGTTTCCTCCTGCACAGGTTTTTCTGCCTGTTTCGTCGTTTTTTCCGCCGCCTGCAAATCAGGTTTTAACGCTTCCTTTTTCGGTGCTTTTTTCTTTTTCGGTTTCTTCTCTTTTTTCTCCTTGGGCTCTCCGCCTATAAGGGTGAACCACAACACTTTGACCTTACATTTCAAAGATTCCGCCGGGGTATAGCCGCCGTCGATCTTGACTGTCCCACATAACCAGGACACGCCAAAAGAACCGCCCAGCTCCGCCTTCTTTTCCCCTGCCAACTGATAACGGATGGGCGAAAACAGCACCACCAGTACCAACAGCAGGAAAAGCAGCAGCAGTGCCAGCAGCACGATGCCGATCCCTTTTAAAATTCCCAGCAAAATCAACTTCATAACAACATTCCTTTATTTTCGCACTTTTTTCCGCAGCAGCCCTGCCCCCAGCCAAAGAGCGAAGCTGACCGCAAGGAACAGGCCTGCGATGGTATAGGCCGTATCCCGAAAAAAACCTTCCGGTACGATATTGATGAGCAGATCCGTCTGCGGATTCAAATACCAGTCATCATTGTCGAAAAAGAGCAGATGGAAATAGGTAAAATATCTCGTAAAATCCGTAGAAGCCAAGGCTGCCAGCCCTGCCATGCTGCCGATGAAAAGCCCGATGCCCCATTGCAGCATCCGCAGCAGCACCAAGCCCTGTTTTTTCACCAGAAGAACCGCTGCCCCCAGCAAAACAACGCAGACCGCCCCCCGGCGCAGCCCCATGGCACCCAGAAACAATCCCTGCACATCCTCCATGTGGCGTTTTTCCTTTTCGTTGAAGAATTCCTGCTCCTTCCCATCTATGATGGTGTTTACCACCAGGTCATCCCTGTCACCTTTTAAATAAGCCATCATTTCATCGGTGACGAAAAGCAGGTCATCCATTTCCATGGAAACCTCCTGCAGCACATGATATTTCGTATATTCCTTTTCAAAATAGCCATCGTTCCAATAGACCACAGCCTCTACCGATGTAATCAATATCGTAAACATCAGGCAAAAAGCGGCGATCAGACCGATGGCATAATACAAAGCCTTCATTTATTTCACCTGATCAGAACAATTCCTTCGGATTTCCGGGGTTGCGTCCGTTTTTCCGGGCTTCTTCCGCCATGAAAACCAGCAGATCCACCGCTTCCCGCCTACCCATGGCGATGCCTGCAATCTTTGCCGGGCGGTTTTTATTCCGCTCATGAAACAGTTCATGGGCAGATAAGATCTCCAGACGGTTTTTGTCCTCGAAATAGACGATGCAGTCCAAATGCAGCACAGGAATTCCTCGCCGCAGGCTATAAACGATCGTTTCCAGATCTGTCACATTGCCGCCAACAAATAAATCATCGATAAATTCCATATTGCTGCAGCCCCTTTCATCCGATTTTCGAAAAATACCTATAAATTACCTATAGTTATTGAAAAGTATACCATAAATTCCAAAAGGAAGATATAGAAAATATAAAATCCCTTTTCCATTCTATGGCAAAAGGCTGCCCCATTCAGGCAGCCCTTTTCTTCATAGTATCACATTATAATTTTGCCAATGCCGTTTCCAGTTCATTCAGCCGATCGATGGGATACATCCGCAGCAGCTCTTTATACTGGGTGGTGCTGAGCCCCGGCGTTTCCGTATAAATGGCGATCTTTTCCGCCACATCCGCCTGGGCAAATTTCAGCTTCAGCTTGATAAAATCATCCTTTTGCATCTGTTTTCTCTCCTTTTTCCGCTTTTTTCTTTTTGAAAATCTCGCTTAACCCCATCAAAAACAAAAAGCCCCCGAATATTTTCTTTAAAATTTCCGATTCCAAGGACACCGCCAGAAAAGCCCCTGCCGCTGCCCCTGCCAAGCCCATCAGGGCAAGGGGTTTGGCTGTTTTCCAGGAAAGGTTCCCTTTTTTCTGGTGGGTGATGAGGGCCGTGATGGCAGTGGGGATGAAGTAGATCAGGTTTACGCCCTGGGCCTGATGCTGGTCGATGCCCGTCAAAAACAGCAGAGCAGGAATGAGGATCGTCCCGCCGCCAATGCCCATGCCGCTGATGATGCCGGAGAAAAAGCCAATGGCCGCCACACCCCACATCATAAGATCATCCTCACGGCTGCAGCCAGCATGAATGCCCCAAAAATACGGTGCAGCCAGATACCGCTGACCTTACTGAGGAGCTTCGCCCCCACAACGCCCCCAACTAAGCCCCCTGCCGAAGCCCAAAGGGCGATCTGCCAGACCTGCCCCAAGCCTGTCTTCCAAAGGTAAATAGCGAGAGACAGGATAGACAGGGGCAAAATGATGGCGATGGCAGTGGCATGGGCTTTATGCTCCTCCACCTGCAAAAACCGCTCCATGGCAGGCACGACGATGGTGCCGCCGCCGCTGCCGAAAAGCCCATTGGCAAAGCCCGTCACTGTGCCAATCAACAGTTTTTTCCATTTTTGCGTCAAATCTGCCGCCCCCTTTCCCCTTTAGTATGGAAAACTCACCCTTTTTTATGTACGGCAAAAGAAAAATCGAAAGAAAACTTGATTTCAAGCATTTCTTTCGATTTTTTGTTTTCTTATCGGGACTCCCCTAACCCACGCTTTACTCTTTATCTTGCCGTTTTATTTGTATTCCCGTTGGTATTTGTGTTTGTTGTGGTTCTGTTGGTGCCTGTCAGGTCATCCCATGTGTTTCGTAAGTCCTGCCCCAATGTGTTGCCGCCATTCACACCATCGTTTCTGGTGCCATAGGTGTTATAATATGCACCATTGTAGCCTGTGCCATTATAGGCTGCGCCGCTGTTGATACCATAACCATCCCAGTAGCCTGTGCCGCCGCTGGAATATGTCCCTGTGTTGTAACCATTATAGCTTCCATTGCTGCCGTTTCTGGTGCCGCCTAAGTTGGCACCGGCGTTACCGCAGCCGCCGAAGAGCATCATGGATACTGCCAGCACCGTAAAAAGTCCTGCTTTCTTGCCAAACATAAAATCCCTCCCAGATTTCATTTTTTATTTTTGCAATGCTTTTTGATTGCTTTGTTATTGTTCACTGTTTGGAGAGAAAAAACCGTTACTTTCTCTGGCATGGGCGACAGATTTTGACAAAGACAAAAAAAATCCAGGAAAAAACAAAAATTACATTTTTTAAAATTACTTTTCCCCACGGAAAACACAGTTTTCATAAAATATATCTGTGATTTCCTCAACGCTTTCCTTTTTGCCATTTTGCAGCCAGACCAAAACTGTATTATACAGCGACCCCATGTATATGTACAATTTGTATCGTTCGATAGATTTATGGAGCATCGTTCCTGCTACTTCTTCGTGAAATTGATTCAGCATCTCCAATAGGATCGATCCAAATCCGAATCGGTGCAGATCCAGAAATTGTTTTTTGTATCGGTCAAAATATACAAAACTCATATGAACATTTTCATAGGTATAAAATGCATCGCCGTCACTTTCCATATTTTTTCGATAATCTTCCAAAATATCCCCGATCAGTGTGGTGATGACGCTTTCTTTGGTGGCGTAGTTTCGGTAAAAGGAAGCCCTTGCCACACCGGCTTCCCTGATGATTTCAGAAACAGTGATTTCAGAGATACTTTTTTTATCCAGCAGTCGCAGTACCGTTTGTGTGATGCTGTTTTTCACTCGCAGATTTGCTTCTTTCCGTTTATCCATAGCTTTCCCTCCTTGCATATCCGATGCAAAAACACATTCCCAAATATAAAGACAAGGGGCGCGAGGGGCAAAGAACACTTGCAATGATTTTTGCTGTAGTTGGCTATCTATTGGGCATTACCGTTGGTCTTGCCACGCATGTTCCAACAGATATGCTGACCGTCTATCTGGAATATCTATTGTCAGGACTGCTGATATTCATAATCAACTTATGCTTTCACAAAAAAGCAAGCGGTCATGCCTGCGGTATAATCGCACCGATAGCAATATTGGCTTCTTTCGGCTTATACACACCGGCTGCCGTCGGCATTTTGGTCACCCCATTGGTATATCTGGCAAGTTTAAAAACCAAGAGACATACGCTGTCGCAGCTGATCGGCGGAAGTATCGTGCCAATCTTTCCCATGCTGCTTTTGAAAATAATTCTCGGATAAAACTTGGAGTGATATCGGATAAACGCAAAAAGACCTTGGAATACTACTTTCCAAGGTCTTCTTTATTGGCAGATCACCCCAAACCTTGTGAAAAAATAAAAATATTGTTATAATAAAAATTTAAATAAAACGTATAAAACGATACAGACAATTTTTCAAAAATTTTGTTTTTGATAAAAGGAGTGTAACCTTATGGCAAAAAGAAGAAGCGGTATTCTGCTGCACCCCACTTCTCTGCCCTCTGCTTTCGGCATCGGCGATCTGGGGCAGGCGGCATATACATTCATTGATAAACTGGCAAAAGCCGACCAGACCCTGTGGCAGATTCTGCCCTTAGTGCCCATTGATGACAGTGGCTCCCCTTATGCAAGCTGTTCCGCCTTTGCGGGCAATCCTCTGCTCATCAGCTTAGAGGAACTGGCAAAGGACGGTCTGCTGACAGAGGCTGACCTGAACGCCGCAAGGATCGCCCCCTCCGCAAGGGTAGATTATAAAAAAGCAGCCGATGCCAAGCTGCCCCTGTTGGAAAAAGCTTTTCAGGCTTTCCAGTCTGGGGAAGAACCTGCCGATTATGTGGCATTTTGTGAAAAAAACGCCTTCTGGCTGGAGGATTATGTACTGTTTGTGGCATTGAAAAACCATTTCCGTGCCGAACGGGCTGCCGAGGAAACCACAGAAAATTTTGATGCTTTCGCAGCAGAATGCGAAGGACTGCAGCTGACAGAAAAGCAGCAAAAGGACTATTATATCGGCGCAAACTGGAATTCCTTCCCCAGAGGGCTGAAGAAACGCAATCCCGCTTCCCTGAAAAAATGGAGAAGAGAACTGGCAGAGACCATCCAAAAAGAAACCTTCCTGCAGTATATTTTCCATAAGCAGTGGCAGGCAGTAAAGGCCTACGCCAATGAAAAGGGTATTTCCATCATGGGCGATGCGCCTATCTTCGTAGCCTATGACAGTGCCGATGTTTGGGCAAACCAAAAGCTGTTCCGTCTGGACAGCAAGGGCTTCCCCACCTGCGTGGCAGGCGTCCCCCCCGATTATTTCAGCGAAACAGGGCAGCTTTGGGGCAATCCCCTTTACGACTGGAAACAGCACGAAAAAACAGACTTCGCATGGTGGACATCCCGTATCCGGAAAACACTGGAGGATGTGGATATCCTCCGCATCGACCATTTCCGCGGCTTTGAATCTTACTGGGAAGTGCCCTTCGGCGCAGAGGATGCCCGAGGCGGTAAGTGGGTGAAAGCCCCCGGTCTGAAATTCTTCCAAAGTTTGGAGGAAAAGCTGGGCAAACTGCCCCTGATCGCGGAGGATCTGGGCATCATCACCGATGAAGTGCTGGCTCTTCGGAATGCCACCGGTTTCCCCGGCATGCGTATTTTGCAGTTCGCTTTCGGACAGGATAAGAACAATGCTTACCTGCCCCACAGCTATGACAGAAATACCGTTGTTTATACCGGCACCCACGATAACGATACCAGCCGCGGCTGGTATGAAACAGCCTCCGAAGCAGAAAAAGACCACTTCCGCCGCTACATGAACGTAGACGGACAGAATGTAGCGTGGGACTTGATCCGCCTTTCCTTCTCCTCCTCCGCAGATACGGCTATCGTTCCTCTGCAGGATGTGCTGAATCTAGGTACGGAGCATCGTATGAATATTCCAGGCACCGCCGTGGGCAACTGGGGCTTCACCTTCTCCTTCGACTGGTGGCAGGACGGGTTCACCGATGGCCTAAAATACCTTTCCGTCCTTTTCGGCAGAAATGAAGAAGCAGCAGGGAAAACAATAGAGGAATCGGCTGAGTAAGTTGCTTTTTCCACCCCTTTGTGCTACAGTTAGACTGTAGTTTTATGCAATTTGCCTTTTTTAGTTTTAAGGAGGAAAAAATATGTGCGGCTTTTGCGGCTTTACCGGGCAGATCGCTACGCCCGAAGAAATATTGGAAAATATGAAAAATAAAATGATCCACCGTGGTCCTGACAGCAGCGGCTCCCATATCGATGACGGCATCGCCATGGGCTTTCGCAGATTAAGCTTTGTGGACCTGGAGGGTGGTCATCAGCCCATCTATAACGAAACAAAAGATATGGTCATCACCTTCAATGGGGAGATCTATAATCATCAGGAAATCAGAGAAGAACTGGAAGCCAAAGGGCATATCATGTCCAGCCGCGCCGATACGGAGGTTCTCATCCATGGCTATGAGGAATGGGGCGAGGATATTTTGCAGCGGCTCAGAGGTATGTTTGCCTTTGTCATCTGGGATAAGAAAAACCAGTCCCTTTTCGGCGCAAGGGATTTCTTCGGCATCAAACCCTTCTACTATACCATTGCCGATGGCAACCTGATCTACGCTTCCGAAATCAAAAGCATTTTGGAGCATCCCGCAGTCAAAAAAGAAGTGAATCCCGTTGCCCTGGAAAATTATCTGACCTTCCAGTACAGCGTTTTGGAAGAGACCTTCTTCAAAGGCATCTTCAAGCTGATGCCTGCCCATTGCTTCACCTTCAAGGATGGCAAAATGGATATCAAACGCTATTGGGAGCCTGTGTTCGAGCCAGACCACAGCAAATCCCTGGAACAGTATGTAGATGAGATCGATGCAGCTATGCAGGATTCTATTCAGGCCCATAAGATTGCAGATGTGGAAGTGGGTTCTTTCCTTTCCAGCGGCGTAGACAGCTCCTATGTGGCTGCATGCTTCCATGGGGACAAGACCTTCACCGTCGGCTTTGATTATGCAAAATATAACGAGATCGATTATGCCAAGGCCCTTTCCGAAAAAATCCAAATCAAAAACCACAGCAAGCTGATCTCCGAACAGGAATATTGGGATTCCATCCCCAGTGTGCAGTATCACATGGACGAGCCTTTGGCAGACCCCTCCGCCATCGCCCTGTATTTTGTGACAGGCACAGCGGCCCAGTATGTCAAAACCTGCATGAGCGGTGAGGGTGCCGATGAACTTTTTGGCGGCTACAACATCTATAGAGAGCCCCACGACCTGCTGCCCCTGACCCGTCTGCCCCGTCCTATCCGCAAAGGTTTGGGCGCAGTGGCGAAAAAACTGCCTAAAATGAAAGGGAAAAACTATCTCATCCGCGGCAGCAAAGACCTGCAGGAACGCTTCATCGGCAATGCGTTTATGCTGAATGAAGCAGAACGGGAACGCATCCTGAAAAACCCTACAGGCAAGTTCAACCACATGGAACTGACAAAGCCCTTCTATGATAAGGTAAAGGATTTGGACGATGTGACAAAAATGCAGTATATTGACATCCATTTCTGGCTCATCGGCGATATCCTCTTGAAAGCGGATAAAATGAGCATGGCCCATTCCTTGGAAGTCCGTGTACCTTTTCTGGACAGAGTCGTATTCGACGTTGCACGCAAAGTGCCTACAGAATATAAAGTAAACAAAGAAAATACGAAATATGCCATGCGGCAGGCGGCCCACCGCTATCTGCCTGACATGGTGGCGGAAAAGAAGAAGCTGGGCTTCCCTGTTCCCATCCGTGTTTGGCTGAAGGAGGACAAATATTACAACATCGTAAAAGAAGCCTTCCATAGCCCTGCGGCACAGGAATTTTTCAAGGTAGACGAGATCATGAAATATCTGGACGAGCATAAAGCAGGCAAAGCGGACAACAGCCGCAAGATCTGGACGGTTTACATGTTCCTGGTATGGCACAAGCAGTTCTTTGAAGCTGCGTAATTGGGAGTTCCACTCCCAAACCCACGGCAGGGAAATCATTTCCCTGCACCCTGATTTGCAAGGGCAAATAAAAAGACCTATTTCTCAAAAATCATAAGAGAAATAGGTCTTTTTCTATGTTTATTCCCAAGGGATTTCCAATTGCAAATCATCAATATAAAAACCGCTGATGACCTCCTCTGTCGCAAGCTGTGCGATCTGCTCCCTTGTCAGGGAAGCCACAAAACCATAGATTTTTACACCGTTTTCTTCCACATAATCCAGATACTCCTGATGCTCGCTCACATCATTGAAACCAACCTGATTCAGCTTCGGATAAATATTCTCATCCATGGCAAGGCGCAGCAAGCTTTTGAAATGCTCTTCAAAAACCATTCCCATATCTTCCTTCCGATGCTCACCGATTTCATAATAGGGATATTTTTCCTCCACAGCCGCTCTAATATAGCCTGCGCCGCTGGGGTCAAAGCCTGTCAGGGGATAAATCTGTCTATCCTGTTCTGCCACACGCACCCCTGCCCAATAAGCATAGAGGTCATACTTTTCCAGAATCTCTGCCAGCGTTTCCGTGGAAACATCCTTTCCAAAGGAAATATAGGTTTTGCAGCGCACATATTCCGGCAGCATCCCCACCTTCGCCATGATTTCATCCTTCGGCGTCTGTATCCCCTCATTATAAGGGTCACTGTTTTCAAAGGCATTCGCAGAGGCATATTGATAAAAATCTCTGTTTAGCGTGATCCGGTTCCGTTCTACGTTTCCGAAACAATATCTAATCTCGTTTTCGGAATTATCCCATTGCTGGATGGAAAGATCATACCGCCCTACGCCCGTCCGTTCCGAGATGACAGATTCCGTCCGCACAGACGGCATATATAATTCTGTTGCCGCTTCCAGCGCAAGCTCCAAATCCGTAGCAAATTCGGAACCCAAATGATTCTCGTTCGGATCGTACCACAGCTTGCTCAAATAATGCTCCGCATTGATGGCAATGCTGCCCCAGGAAACTATGATCACTGCCAATAAAATAAATACCGCCAACAGAACATTTCGTTTTTTCAGCTTTCCACGTATCTTCTTCCATTCTGCTTCATTTTTCTCCGGTTCTTCTTCCTCCAAGGGAATCTCATTGATATAATGCTGAGAGATCGTTTCGTATTTCTCCAGTTCCCGCTCCACCTGTTCCCTCTCCTCAGGCGTAGCCGTACCATTTTTATAGTTCTCCATTAACTCCTTAAAGGTCATATCCATCCCCCTCCAATCGTTTTTTCAGCTGCACTCTGGCACGGAACAAAGCCGTTTTTGCCGCTCCGTAGCTGATGCCAAGGAAATCCGCCGCCTGCTTCAGGCTCAGTCCCGCAAAATAATGCAGGGTCAAAAGCTCGACATATCGCTGCGGCAGAGCCTCTATGGCGTGATACAGCCTGCGGTTTTCCTCCTTCCGCAGGGCTGTCGCCAGAGCATCCTCCGGCACAGCAATCTCCGTCAGTTCTTCCGCCTGCCTGCGGCGATTTTTCCGCACCTCGTCCAAAAACAGATTCTTGCAGACCCGCAGCAGCCAGTAGAGAAAGCCGTTGCCTTCCTCCTCCAACGTCAGCATAGCTTTTTCAAAGGCTTCACTGGCGATATCCTCCGCCCAAGCCTTCTCTTTGCATAGGGAAAGGGCATAGAGATAAACTCTGTGATAATATTTTTCAAATAGTTCCGTTAAAATATCATCTCTCATACACTTCCCCCTTCCTTTTATTCATAAAACGATTGCAAGGAAAAAAGGTTACACTATTTTTTCAAAATTTTTTCCCATTCCACCACAGAAAGCAGCACTGCGGAAAAAACAATCAGCCCGCCGGCAAGTACCCTTGGCGTAAAGGGATCCCCATACAGCACCACGCCGCAGAAATACCCAATGACCGATTCCGTAGAGATCAGCACCGCCGAATGGGTATCGGTGGTATACCGCTGGGCTACATTCTGCAACGTATAAGCCACCACTGTATTGATAGTCATCAGATAGACCAACGCCCCGACGCCTGCCATGGGAAAGACCGCTGCGTTTTCCTCGAAAAGCAGCGTCGTAACAATGGAAAGGACACCGGTCGTCAAATATTGATAAAAGGACATGGCAAGAGGATTCACCTTTTTTGCAAAAATGCCCGTAGCAACGATCACGAAAGAATACAGCAGGGAAAACAACAAAGTCAGCCCATCCCCCAGCTGGATGCCCAGAGAACCGCTCAAAGAGATCAAGCCGATCCCCACCAATGCCAATCCCCCTGCGATGAATGCTTTTACCCTCGGTCGTTTATGCAGCACCAGCCAAGAAAGAAACGGCACGAGAATCACATAGGTAGCCAGAAGAAACGCCTGCTTAGAAGGGGTCGTATATTTCAATGCGATGATCTGAAAGGGCTGCGCTACAAAGAGCAGACTGCCTAAGATCATTCCTGCCTTCCGGTCCTCTTTGGTGCTGTTTTTCACATGGCGGCGAAACAAAAGCCCCATAAACAACGCCGCTCCCGTAAAACGGACAGCCATAATGAAAAAAGGAGCGAAATTTTCCGCAGCGATATCCCCTGCCACAAAGCCACCGCCCCAGCAAGCCGCCGCCAACAACAGTGCCAGGTCTGCCATCAGCATTTTTTTCTTGTCCTCCATTTTTCCTTCCTCCCTTCCAAAATGTATCAAAAGAATACCACCTTCCCCTGCTCATTTCAATATTGGATATATAGAATATTTTGATGCCATTTATCTAAAAAACAAAAAAGCCTCTCTTTCGAGAGACTTTTTGTTTTTTCTTATATCAGATTGCAGCGACCTTTGCTTCGATATCCTGATCCAGCATTGCCACTTTATCCTGGGCAGCCTGCAGGCTGTCTGCTTTTACGCCGATATAGAATTTCAGCTTGGGTTCTGTGCCGGAGGGGCGGATGCAAACCCATGTGCCGTCTTCCAAGGTATAGTGCAGTACATCGGAAACGGGCAGAGGACTGCCGCTTTCTGCGCCTGTCACCATATCTTTAAATACCTGTGTTTTATAATCCTTTGCTACTACAACTTTATAGCCCCCCAGTTCCGCAGGTGTATTTTCACGGAAGGTCTTCATGATAAGCTGGATGCGTGCCATGCCTTCCAGTCCCTTCATGGTCATAGATTTTACGCCTTCCCGATAATAGCCGTATTTTTCATACAGCACCAACAATGCTTCGTAGAGGGTCATACCTTTTTCTTTATAGTAAGCTGCCATTTCGCAGATCATAACGGAGGCATAAACAGCATCCTTGTCTCTTGCGTAAGTGCCTGCCAGACAGCCATAGCTTTCTTCGAAGCCGAACAGATAAGTGTTGGAGCCCGTTTCATCAAAGCCCTTGATCTGTTCCCCGATGAATTTGAAGCCTGTCAAAACATCGATCTTCTTCACGCCATATTCTTCACAGATGGGTGCGATCATTTCTGTACTTACAATCGTTTTGATGACAGCACCGTTTTCAGGCAGTCTGCCCTGTTCTTTTCTGCGAGCCAGGATATATTCTGTTGCCAAAGCGCCTACCATATTGCCGGTCAGGGCAACAAATTCTCCTTTATCATCTTTCACCATGGCACCTACACGGTCGCAGTCGGGGTCTGTACCGATGATCACATCAGCATTCACTTCTGCCGCCAGCTTCTGTGCCAGAACGAATACCTTTGTATCCTCGGGATTGGGATAATCCACCGTAGAGAAGGAAGAATCAGGCTGTTCCTGTTCTTTTACAATATATACATTTTTGAAGCCTGCTTTTGCCAGATTGCGGCGCACAGGCATATTGCCGGAGCCATGCAGAGGGGTATAAACGATATTCAGCTGATCCCCCATGCGCTGGATCATATCGGGACACATCAGCTGTGCCTGTACGTTTTTATCAAAGGCTTCGTCCACTTCTTCGCCAATCAGGTTGAACAGCTTCTTTTCTACGGCTTCCGCCTTATCCATCCGCTGTATCTGACCAAAATCTGTGACTGCGTTTACTTCTGTGATGATGCCCTTATCTCTGGGGGCTACCACCTGGGCGCCGTCTGCCCAATATACCTTGTAGCCGTTATATTCGGGGGGATTATGGCTAGCAGTCAGCACAACGCCAGCGGTACAGCCCAGTTCTCTGACTGCAAAGGACAGCATGGGAACGGGACGCAGGGAAGGATACACGAAAGCAGGGATGCCGTTTGCCGCAAAAATCAGCCCTGCCACCTCCGCAAATTCGGGGGACATGAAACGGGAATCGTAAGCAATGGCAACCCCTTTTGCCTGGGTGCCTTCTTTCTTGATGTAGTTTGCCAGACCCTGAGAGGCTTTCCCAACGGTATACTGGTTCAGTCTGTTGCTGCCGTTGCCGATGATGCCCCGCAGGCCGCCGGTACCAAATTCCAGTTCCTTGAAGAAGCGTTCTTTGATCTCATTTTCATCATCAGCGATGCTTCTCAGCTCCGCCTTTGTTTCCTCATCGATAGAGGGGTCTTCCAGCCATTGTTGGTATCTTACACGATAGTCTTCCATGATGTTTCCTCCTTAGCATTATTTATAAAAACACAGGCAACCTTTTTATTCCATGGTCGCATGGAGCGTTGCTGCGCTCCCCTGGATCTGGATGGTCTGCCTAAAATCGGCATAGCCGCTCTTTTCCACGGTCACATGATAGGAACCATAGGGCAGGTTCACCTGCATAGGTGCCACGCCGTATTCTTCGCCATTGATATAGACCCATGCACCGTCCACATCGGCTGTTACGGTCAGGGTACCATACTGGATATCCCGCTGAAGCTCTGCATTGACTGTCACACTATCCTGCTGCAGGGATACATGCTGGTTCCATTCCGTATAACCGTTTTTCAGGATCACAAGGTCATATTCACCCAAGGGCAACACTGCGGGGCTTTCCGCCGCTGCACCGTTGATATACAGTTTATAATCGCTCACATTGGCATTGACGATGATAACACCCACCTTTTCCTGGGCTTTGGAAAGGTCATATTCAAATTCCTTGCCCGCCTCCACCAGAATACTGTCCTTTCTGGTTTCGATATTGGAGCCGGTCACCGTTACTGTGTGGCTGCCTTCTTTTGCGGGGATCTTCGCCCCTTCTTCCAGAGGGATGGGTGCTTCCTCATCCAACTGCAGCTTGCCGTTTTTGATATTTTTTGTATTTTCTACAAGGATATAGCCGTGATATTCCTGCACTTCCGCAAACCAGACCACCTCTTCATAGCTCTTCAAAAGCAGCACATCGCAGGGCTCTAAGTCCTCGGGGTCGATTTCTTCCTCGTCATAGAGGAACAGGGCTTTCTCGCCATATTCGTAGGTCTCCTCTTCATTGGAAAGGGTCTGTTTTTTCGTATCCACTTCCAATCCGGTCACTTCTTCCGACTGGAGAGCTGTGTCGCTGTAATCAATGGAAAGAATTGTTTTCCCATCCTTATCCAGCTCCGCCAGGAAAAGATCCCCTACGTTCACACCGCCATGGGCAACGGCCCGTCCCGCTTCATCGGTCATCTTTGTTTTTTCCGTCAGCTTCAGAGTCTTTTTATCCTCCTCTGAAATATCATAAACGATGATCTCTTCTTCATCCAAAACCTCTTCCACCAGCATGGGGAAAGCCTGTCCGGAAGCTTCCACCGGGGCTTTGCTGGGGTGGAACCCACAGCGCACCAAAGAGAACCCAAAAATACAGGCAATGACCCCCACCACTGCCAGCAGGGTGGCTGTCCTTTTGCTCAGGCCAAAATAGCCGTCCTCTTCTTCCTCTTCCTCATTATATTCGTCCCATTCATCGTCCCCATCCCCTTCTGTGGGAGGCACAGGCGGCTGCGCAGGCTCGGGTCTGCGGGTATCTCCAAAGTCCTCTTCTTCCTGTTCTTCTATGGGCATATCAAATTTTTCCGACTCAAAGGCATCCAAAAAAGCATTGGCATCGCCCAGTTCATCGTCGGCAGTATTCTGATTCAGTTGTTTTACTTTTTCATTTATATCATCCAGACGGACTGTCTGGTCAAAATCCTGATTATCCTTTTGGAAATGATACTTCTTCATCTGTTTCTCCTCCTTCGGGGAAAAATTTGCAGAGTTCTTCATCCTCTATTTTAATCCCTTCTCAGAAAAGTTGCAACAGAAAAAACAGAAGGAAGGCCGTTAAGAGAAGCCTTTGCTCCTCCTAACAGCCCCCGGAAATGATGTTTTTCAGTTTTACCCCATCCTTCTCTTCTCTGGCAGCCGCCGCCAGCCGTTCCTGCATGGCGGGAGAAACGCAGGCTCTGCGCCGATTATAGTATTCATTGACCAGCCGCAGAAATTTTTCCGGATAGACCAGCATCCCCTGCAGCAGGATCAGATCTTTTTCCGAAAGGGGACAATGCTTCCCATAACTTTCCAGCATGGCGTGGATGCCTGCCTCTGCCCCATCGGTCTTTTTCAGATATCTTCTCAGATAGGCCGCCAAGTCCGCCAAGGGAAGCTCCGTGGTGCATTTATCAAAATTCCCCACATAGATGCATCCCTTTTCATCCAGCCGCAGGGCTTCCCCTTTATAGGCATTATGGCAGAAGCCGCCTTCCCCTTCCGCTTTTTCCACGGCTTCGCCATAGCCGCCTTTTTCCAGCAGCTCCTCCGCTTCCGCCGTCTGCGCCATGTATTGGTCATAGTATTGCAGCAGCAGCAGATCGATGGCATCATAGCTGCCCCGTTTGTCGTTTCGCCGGCGTACTTTCGCCAGCTCGCTCCGCCGTTTGGCATAAAGCTTTGGCAGACGGTCTTTTTCCCAGCGGGCAGAATCACTTTTCAGCCCCTTTGCCGCCTTATGCATCTGCCCCAAGGTATCCGCGCCGCGGATAAAAGCTGCGGCACCATCCTCCTCCAGAGCATCCTGGGGCATCACATCCTCCAAAAGATACAGCACCCCATCGTAGCGATAAAAAGGTTCCCCGTCCAATGCCCGATAAAACCGGCTGATATTGCAGAAGCCATTTTTCCGCAGCTGTTCCTTCACGCCGAAGGCCAAACGCAGGCTGTCCATGCTACCCCTGGGCTTTTTCAATTCCCGAATCCCCATATCCGTGCGGCAGACCAGCCCCGTCCGCGTCCGCGTACCATGTTTGTAATGCAGTCCATATCCTTCCCACAATATTTTTTCGTAGATCTCCTCCATAGTCATTCCCCCTGCTTCCCGACCAAAAATCGTCTCTGAAATATTCTATGGAACAGGCAATCAAAAAAGACCACCTATATAGTCTTTTAGATAGTCTTTTGGATAGTCTTTTGATATATAACTTTTTAGTAGTCTGGATTTTCAGGAAGGATTGGAGAGAAACAAAAAAAGAAGCGAACCAAGCATAAAGCTTAACCCGCCTCTCCTTTGATCAGATGCGCCCTTAGGGACTCGAACCCTAGACCCACTGATTAAGAGTCAGTTGCTCTACCAACTGAGCTAAGGGCGCATATCTCAACTGCAAGAGATATATTACCACCAACTTTTCCAAATGTCAATGTATTTTTTCACAAAATACAAAAAAATAAAAATTATAAATTCCTATTGCACACATCCATCTTTTGTGCTGTGCTTGCTTCGTAAATAGATATGGTGATTCTTCAGGGCAGGGTGCAATTCCCTACCGGCGGTAAAAGTCCGCGACCCGATGGTGCTTTGCAGTTCCATCGGCTGACATGGTGCAAAGCACCCTGACACTGGCAATCTTCGGCATCATCCCCTTCAACCTCATCAAATGCGGCATCAACTCCGTGGGTGCCATGGTATTATATAAACGACTGAGCCCCATCCTCCACGGAAACAGCTCCGCCGCTGCAGCCGCATCGAAAGCCAAAAACGCATAAATCATCAGGTTGCCATGTGCTACGGCGGCATCCAAGTAGAAGGTGTGGCGAAAAACTGCGGTCTGGTGGTAGATGAACCCGGCAGACGCTTTGAAGAGGGCTATAAAAAATACCTCTGGGGCAGCTACAATAAATACAGCCACGAGGATACAGAAATCCTCATTGAAGTGACCCCCAAATATGTAGAGGTTTGGGATACCAGCGACGACAACTACGCTTACCAGATCTTCATTGATTTCGATCAAGAAGAAGTCGAAGTAAAGCCCTGCGATAAAAAGTGATCCCACAAAAAACAACATCATATTCTTCCTCTGAAATGCTTCCTTTTTTAGGGAGCATTTTCTATTGTCGTTTTCTTTTTTTCCTGCATCATGTATAATAACAATAATCCTAACCTGACCGATTGGAGGTTTTATATTTGAGCGAACTAAAAGTTACCATGCCCGCCGATGTGGCATTGATTTTAGATACCCTGAACAAAGGCGGTCACGAGGCCTATATCGTAGGCGGCTGTGTACGGGATTCCATTCTGGGGCGCATTCCTCAGGATTGGGACATCACCACCTCTGCCCTGCCCGAAGAAACAAAGACCCTGTTCGACCATACCTTTGACACAGGCATCCAGCACGGCACCATCACCGTGGTGCTTCATAAAGAGAATTACGAGGTGACCACCTATCGCGTAGACGGCGAATATGCCGACTGCCGTCACCCCGATGAAGTTTCCTTTACCAAAAACCTGACAGAAGACCTGCTCCGCCGAGACTTCACCATGAACGCCATCGCCTATCACCCTGACGAGGGCTTCCGAGACCCTTTCCATGGGCAGGAGGACATTGCGGCAGAAACCATTCGTGGCGTAGGCGACCCTGCATTGCGGTTTCAAGAGGATGCCCTGCGGATGCTGCGCTGTGTGCGCTTTGCGGCACAGCTGGGCTTTCAAATCGAAGAGGAAACTTGGGCGGCCCTTTGCGCCAATACGGCATTGATACAAAAAATCAGCGTAGAACGAATTCGGGAGGAATTGGAAAAACTATGGCTTTCCCCCTTCAAAGAAAAAATGCCCTTGCTGTGGGAAAGCGGTCTTTTGGCGCAGATCAACCCCACGCTGTCCGCCCGTCTGATCGCCCGCAGCCAGACGATTTTAGAGCAGATCTCCGCTTGTCCCAGGGACGCTCTGCTCCGCTGGTGCGTTGTTTTGCAGGATTACACTTCCCTTGAAGCGAAAAACTTCCTGAAGGGCATGAAATTTGATAACCATACCCTAAAACGGGTCTGCCTGCTGTTGGACTATCTGCCCCATGACGTTCCCACGGAGGCTTATCCCCTGCGGAAACTGGCAGGAACCATCGGCGAAGAAGCCACGGAACAGCTTTTGCTGCTGCAATCCATCCTGCGCCCTGCTTCGCCCCATCCGAAAAGCAAGGCATTGTTCGAAAAAATCCTGGCAGATGGCGATTGTCTGACATTGAAAACATTGAAACTATCGGGCAAAGACCTAATGGAGATGGGTGCGCCCCACGGCAAAGAACTGGGCAGCGTCCTTGCGGAACTACTGGAACTGGTTCTGCACGAGCCTGCAAAAAATACAAAGGAATTTCTGACAAAACAGGCTCGTTCTATTTTGGAAGAAAGAAATCTACTGTAAAGGAGGATCACAATGATCAGTGAAAAAGGATTCGTTTTGGAAAACGGTGTGGAACTGCCCTTTTTGGGCTTTGGCACCTATCTGGTAAAAGAAGAAAGCACCCTTCTGGATGCCTTGCAGGTGGGGTATCGCCATTTGGATACCGCCAGAAAATATGAAAATGAAGCAATTGTGGGTCGGGCTGTGAAAAACAGCGGCATCCCCCGTCGGGAAATTTTCCTGACCTCCAAGGTATGGAAAACGGAACTGGGATACGATAAGACCATGGCCAGCTTTGATGCCACCCTGAAGGACTTGGGGGTAAATTATCTGGACCTGTTCCTGATCCATTGGCCCATGCCCTACCCCGGCGCAGATTGGAAGCCACTGGTGACGGAAAGCTGGAAAGCCCTGGAACAGCTCTATGAAGAAGGGGCTGTCCGTGCCATTGGGGTGTGCAATTTTCTGCCCCAGCACCTGCTGCATCTGATGAAAAACGCCAACACCATGCCTATGGTAGATCAGCTGGAATTCCATCCGGGCTATACACAGCATGCCACCACTGCTTTCTGTCAGTCCCATGGCATACAGGCAGAAGCATGGAGTCCTTTGGGAAGGGGCAAGCTGCTGGATGACCCTCTGATTCTGGAGTTGGCAAAAAAATATGGGAAAAGCCCCGCGCAAATCTGTCTGCGGTTCTGCCTACAGAATAATGTACTGCCCTTGCCGAAATCCTCCGCACCGGAACGGATGAAGGCAAATCTGGATATTTTTGATTTCGACTTGGAATTGGAGGATGTGTATCGGCTGATGACGATGCCCCAGACAGGATGGTCTGGAATTCATCCAGAGCATTTTGAATAAAAAGTTACTGCAAAGGTTCTCGACCGTCCCCTTTAAGTTACTGCACAGTATTTTCGAGCCGTCCCCTTCCCTCGGTGGGTGTCGGTGGGAAAGAGACACTTCGTTAGACATTCCCACCGACAGACCACCTGCGCGGGGACGGGGAAATATATTGGCAATATTAAAAAAACGACTCTGTTGCAGAGTCGCTAAATCTATTTTCTCTTATCTGTACGTTCCAACAAGTAATCAACGGTAACATCATATAAATCCGCTAACGCACATAATACAGCAGGTGGAATCATTCGCTCTCCCGTTTCATAATAGGCATAAGTCCTTTGAGGAACGTTGATTTTCTCCCCAACTTGCGCCTGTGTCATATCGTTATCTTCTCGTAAATCTCGGATTCTTTTATAAATCATTTGCATCACCGTATTTACTATAAAATGAATGATTTGTTCTATTTATATTTTGAATAATTTGTTCTAAAATATGTGTGGAGGGATAATATGAATTGTGAAAATAAATTCTGTATTTACTACGAAAACCACGTTTGTACTTTGGAAACGATTGATATAAATACCTTGGGATGCTGCGATTCTTGTATTTATATTGATTTGGATGAATCTGTTTTAAAAGATGCAAGAAGAAAAATAAGAGAAAAATATGAAATAATTTATGAGCATTGGAAAAATACATCTGCTACTTGAATTGACTAGCAAGCCTTGCCGAAAAGGCACTTTATACTGCCCGAAGGGGCTTGTGGGGAAGGGATTACTAAGGGAAACGATGTTTCCCTTAGTTCGTTAGGAGGTTTGGAACCCATGCGAAAGGGTTCCAAGTTTTTTGTTACTTTTTTTTCAAAAAAAGTAAGGAAAGGAAGTTCTGTTTTGCCAAAAGAGTTCCAAATGGGCGGATAGTGGGTTTGTCCAATCGAGGCTTTGGCTCGAATGAGCCCAAATTCGATGCACTTGGTTTTTCGAGAACATGAATATCAGTCGAGAACTCAAAAAGAAGGCGGCTCGAAAACCCATGCAGTAACTAAATACGGAGGCGAAATCGCCTCCTTTTTCATTTCTCTCGTTTTTATTTGATTTTTCGGTAAATATCAAAAGAAAATTTGATGCCCTTTTCCTCCTGCACTTCCCCCTTTTCCGTCAATTCCCACTCGGGGCTTTCCTCCAGATTGGGGAAGGTGGTATCGGCAGGGTAGGTGTGATAAATCTTCGTTACATACGCCTTTTCGCACTGGGGCAGAAGCTGCGCATACACGCTGCCGCCGCCGGCAACAAAAACCTGCTTCCCTTCATACTCCTTCAGGATTTGGGGCAGCTCTGCCAAATCATGGCACAGCACAACGCCCTCTGCTTCATAAGCCCGATTTGCCGTCAGCACGATATTGACTCTATTGGGCAAGGGTTTTTGATTGGGGAAGGATTCCAGCGTCTTTCTCCCCATCACCAGCACATTTCCTGTAGTCATGGCGCGAAATCGCTTCATATCGGTGGAAATCCGCTGCAGCAAATTGCCATCCTTGCCAATGCCCCATTTTTCGTCTACCGCTACAATAATATCCATTTCAAATCCTCCTTAGATCGCCACAGGCACTTTGCCCAAGGATTTATGATACTGATAGTCCTCCACAATGAAATCGTCCACGGTGAAATCATAGAAATTTTTCACTTCGGGATTCAGTCTCACCTTGGGTGCAGGCAAGGGTTCTCTTTCCAGCATCTGCTTCACCATATCCACATGTCTGTCATAAATATGCATGTCGGAAATCACATGAACCAGCTCGCCGGGCTCCAGACCGCTCACCTGAGCGAACATCATCAGCAGGGCGGAATACTGCACCACATTCCAGTTATTTGCCGTCAAAGTGTCCTGAGAACGCTGATTCAGGATACCGTTCAGCTTATTGCCTGTCACGTTGAAGGTCATGCTGTAGGCACAGGGCTCCAGACCCATTTCCGTCAGGTCTGCAAAGTTATAAATATTCGTCATGATCCGTCGGGAGGCAGGGGTATTTTTCAGCTGCCACAGCACATTATCCACCTGATCCATTTCGCCGTGGGGGAATTTATATTTCACCCCCAGCTGATAACCGTAAGCCTTGCCGATGGAGCCTGTCTCATCTGCCCAGGAATCCCAAATTCTGCTGTTCAAATCGTTCACATTATTGGATTTTTTCTGCCAGATCCACAGAATTTCATCGATGGCCGCCTTCCAGTTGGTGTAGCGCAGGGTCATCAGGGGAAATTCCTCCTGCAGATTATAACGATTCACTACCCCAAAGGTCTTGATGGTATATGCGGGGGTACCATCCTCCCAAACGGGGCGCACCTTTTCGTTTTCCGTAGAAAATCCGCTCTCCAAGATTTGTTTGCAATTTGCTTTGAAAATTTCATCTGCTCTGCTCAAAGCGACTCCTCCTTCATCTCTTTTTCCTCTATCCTCTTCCGAAAAATCGGGCACTTGTCCATAATAGATTTATTATACTCAAAATCCCTCTTTTTTGCTATCCCCTTATTCATGCAGTAAAAAAAGCGTATCGTTTCGTGAATCCTCTTCTTGAAATCGGGCGATACTGTTGTTCTTTTTTGAATACACGAAGGAAAATCACTGCTTCTTTCCGCAAAAAGGGTTGTCCTCTTGTTGCTTCTTTGCCTATTTTATGGTATATTTTGAATAATGGCAAAAAGCATCTGTCCCCTTGCCGCGGACGTCCGTGTCGGGTACATAGCCACTACGAAAAACGACATTTTTCCGGTTTGATGCTTCCCGGAAATCCATTCATGGGAGGTTGTAAATTATGAAAAAGTTTATTGCTCTGGCTCTGGCCTCTGTAATGACACTGTCTCTGGCAGCCTGCGGCGGCGGTTCTGATGCACCCGCCAGCGACGTTGCCGGCACAGCCATCAGCGGCGACACCATCAAGATCGGTGTTTTTGAACCCACAACAGGCGAAAACGGCGGCGGCGGTATGCAGGAAGTTCTGGGCATCCGTTATGCAAACACAATTGTGCCTACTGTTGATATCAACGGCACAACCTACAACATCGAATTGGTGGAAGTGGATAACCAGTCCGACAAAACAGCAGCTGTAACAGCAGCACAGTCCCTGATCTCTTCCGGCGTTGTGGGCGTTCTGGGCTCCTATGGCTCCGGCGTTTCCATCGCAGCAGGTCAGACTTTCGCTGAAGCAGGCGTTCCTGCCATCGGCTGCTCCTGCACAAACCCTCAGGTTACAGCAGGCAACGATTTCTACTTCAGAACATGCTTCCTGGATCCTTTCCAGGGTACTGTAATGGCTTCCTACGCAGCAGAAGAAATGGGCTATAAAACAGCTGCTATCGTAAGCCAGAACGGCGATGACTACTCCACAGGCATCGCAGCTTACTTCAAACAGGCATTCGAACAGCTGGGCGGTACCATCGTTGCTGACGAAACATACCAGACAAACGAATCCGACTTCAATGCGATCCTGACAACAGTAAAACAGTCCGAAGCAGAATGTGTATTCATCCCCTGCTCCATCGCAACAGCAACTCTGATCCTGCCCCAGGCAAAAGCAAACGGTCTGCAGGCACACATCCTGGGCTCCGATACATGGGAAAATGAATCCATCGTCATCGCAGCAGGCGATGCAGCAGAAGGCGTTGTATTCTCCACCTTCTTCGATGAAAATGACGAATCCACACCTATGGCAAAAGACTTCGTTAATGGCTTCAAAGCATACCTGAACGAAGATGCACAGCGCATCACTCTGAACGGCGGCACAGACGGCGTAGCAGCGGTATCCGCTCTGGGCTATGACGGTTACATGACAATGGTTACAGCTCTGGCATCTCTGGATGGCACAGAAGGCGACCTGACAAGCGTAAACCTGCGTGATGCTCTGGCAGCAGTCAACTATGACGGCGTAACAGGCAACATCACCTTCAGCGAAACAGGCGATGCAAATAAAGACGCTGCTTACCTGAAGAAAGTAGAAGATGGCAAATTTGTATTCGTAAAGAAACAGATCGACGAAACAAAATAAGTTTCTTTCCATCAGGGGATATCCCCAAAACGTACCAAAGAGTTTTTGCGGCGGGATGATCGTCCCGCCGCTTTTTCCATAAATACATAAAATCGGCTTATGAAGGTTTATGGAGATTGCAGGACAGTCTGCATAAACCTTCACAAATCGGTACATCATCATTTTTCACAATGTCAGGAGGTTGCTTATGACATCAACAGCATTTTTACAATATTGCCTGACGGGCATTTCCATCGGTGGCATCTATGCCCTCATCGCCATCGGTTATACCATGGTTTACGGCATCCTGCGCCTGATCAACTTTGCCCACGGCGACATTTTCATGATGGCAGCATATTTTATGATCTTCGCCATGGTAGACTTTGCTCTGCCCTGGTATGTTTCCATCGTCATCGTTCTGGCTGCGACCGTCCTTTTGGGCGTGGTCATCGAAAAAGTGGCCTATAAGCCTCTGCGAAACTCTCCCCGTATGTCTATCATGATCTCTGCCATCGGTGTTTCCTACCTGCTGCAGAATCTGGCTACATACCTGTTCTCCGCTCTGCCCAAAGGCTACCCCAAAATCGACTTCCTGATGAAGACCATCACCATCGGCGGTATCTCCACTTCCGTGGTAACCTTCATCACCCCTATCCTGACGCTGGTATTCGTATTCGTACTGCTGCAGCTGATCAATCATACAAAGATCGGTATGGCTATGCGTGCCGTTTCCAAGGATTTCGAAACATCTCAGCTCATGGGGATCAAGATCAACCGTGTCATCAGCTTCACTTTCGTGATCGGTTGTTTCCTGGCCGGTGTGGGTTCTATCCTGTATTTCACACCTCGTCCCTCCGTATATCCCCTGGTAGGTTCCCTGCCTGGTCTGAAATGCTTTATCGCAGCGGTATTCGGCGGTATCGGTTCCATCCCCGGCGCCATGCTGGGCGGCTTTGTCATCGGTCTTTCCGAAACCTTTATCAAAGCTGCAGGCTATTCTGAATTCAGTGACGTATTCACATTCATCCTGCTGATCGTTGTTCTGCTGTTCAAGCCCACAGGGCTTTTCGGCGAAAAGATCACAGAAAAAGTGTAAGGGCAGGTGAGCGATATGACAGAACAGAAAAAACACAAACTTTCCATACTCTTTTCCGTGATCGCCATCGTTGTTTTGGCAATCGCCCTGGTGGGTGTCAACAAATTCACAGCCCCTACCTATATGCTGCGTACCGTACTGCAGTTGGGTTCCATCTATGCACTGGTGGCAGTTTCCATGAACCTGCTGAACGGCTTTACAGGGCTGTTTTCTTTGGGGCAGGCGGGCTTTATGGCTTTGGGCGCCTATACCTTCGCCATCTTCACCATTCCCGTAAACCAGCGTGCAGGTGTTTACTATCTTTACGGCGTGGCTGACTGGCTGGCAAATATTGAACTGCCCATTGTGGCAGCCCTCATCGTTGCCGGTATCATCTGTGCGATTATGGCAGCAATCATCGGCGCGCCTGTGCTGCGCCTGAAAAGCGACTATTTCGCCATTGCTACTTTGGGCTTTGCGGAAATCGTCCGTATCATTGTGGGCAGCTCCCCGATGAACCGCGTCACCAACGGCTCTCTGGGTCTGAAGCTGATCCCCAAATTTCCAAATTTCTATTTCCCCTTTATCGTAGTAGTCATCTGCATTTTCATCGTTTGGCTGCTGATCAATTCTTCCTATGGCAGAGCCTTCAAAGCCATTCGTGAAGATGAGATCGCCGCAGAAGCAATGGGGATCAATCTGGCAAAGCATAAACGGATGTCCTTTATCATCAGCTCCTTCTTCGCCGGCATCGGCGGTGCGCTGATGGCAATGTATATGGGCGCCATCACATCCACTACATTCAACATCACTCTGACATACAATATTCTGCTGATCGTCGTCATCGGCGGTATGGGTTCCCTGACAGGCAGCATCATCTCCTCTTTTCTGGTCATTGCCGCAAGAGAATGGTGGCTCCGCTTCCTGGATCAGCCCTTCTTTATTGCAGGCGTGCAGATCCCTCTGTTCAAATCAGGCTTCCGTATGGTCGTATTCTCCATCATCCTGATGATCGTGGTTCTGTTCTTCCGCAAGGGCATCATGGGCACCAAGGAATTCAGCTGGAATTTCATCCTGAAACGGATGGGCAAAAAAGAAAAAACTCCTGTAGGAGGTGAAGGCAATGAGTGATAAAAAGACCATTCTGAGTGTAAAAGATATCACGATGCAGTTTGGTGGTGTCGTTGCCGTAAATAACCTCACTCTGAAAGTAAGAGAAGGGGAAATCGTTTCCCTGATCGGCCCCAACGGCGCAGGCAAAACAACTGCCTTCAATGTCATCACAGGCGTATATGCGCCCACCAACGGGGAAGTGAAATTTCATGGCAACACAATCATTTCCAACTTCCCCAAAGGGAAAATGGATAAACTGTATGCCGGAGAAAACAAAGGCAAATACAAAAAGACCCTGGAACCTACCCCGGATAAGATCACAAAACTGGGCATTGCCCGCACCTTCCAGAATATCCGCCTGTTCAAAGAGCTGACTGTTCTGGAAAATGTGCTGATTGCAAAGCACATGCGTATGAAAGCCAATATTTTTGCAGATACCTTCCGCCTGAACCATAAGGAAGAACAGAAAATGCGTGAGGACTCTCTGGAACTGCTGCGTATCCTGGATCTGTATGACGTAAAGGATGAAATCGCCTCCTCCCTGCCCTATGGGAAGCAGAGACATCTGGAAATCGCCCGTGCATTGGCAACAGAACCTACGCTGCTGCTGCTGGATGAACCTGCCGCAGGTCTGAATCCGCAGGAAACCGACGAACTGACAGATTTTATCAAGGATATCCGTGATAAATTCCATCTGACCATTTTCATGATCGAGCATCACATGAATCTGGTTATGGATATTTCCGACTGGATCTATGTCATCGACTTCGGGAAACAGATCGCCAACGGCACCCCGGTGGAAATCCAGAATAACCAGCATGTAATCGACGCATATTTGGGGGTGGCAGATGATGAGTAATATTCTTGAGATCAAAAACCTGGTGGTTTCCTACGGCGGCATCGAGGCTGTCAAGGGCATCGACATCACCGTGCCCGAAGGGCAGATCGTAACCCTAATCGGTGCCAACGGCGCAGGCAAATCCACAACACTGAAATCTATCTCCGGTCTGGTAAAACCCAAGCAGGCTTCTATCCTCTATCATGGGCAGGAAATCGTAGGCAAGACCCCTGACTATATCGTTTCTCAGGGCATCACACTGGTACCCGAGGGCAGAAGGGTATTCCCCAACCTGACCGTGTTGGAAAACCTGAAAATCGGCGCATATCTGCGTAAGGACAGCCTGAAAGAGGATCTGGATTACATCTATTCCCTCTTTCCCCGTTTAAAAGAAAGAGAATGGCAGATGGCCGGCACTCTTTCCGGCGGCGAACAGCAGATGCTGGCGGTAGGGCGTGCCCTGATGAGCAAACCCAAGGTCATCATGATGGATGAACCTTCCTTGGGGCTGGCACCTCTGGTGGTAAAGGATATCTTCAAGATCATTCAGACCATCAACGAACAGGGCATCACCGTTCTGCTGATCGAACAGAACGCCAATATGGCCCTGAAGGTAGCCCATAAGGCTTACGTGATCGAAACCGGCACCATTACCATGGAAGGCACCGGCGCAGAGCTGCTGGCAAATGAAGAGATCAAACAGGCATATCTGGGAAAAACAAAATAAGCAAAACAAAAGGACTCCTTATAGAGTCCTTTTTATTGTGGAAATATGTCGACTATGATAGAATAGGTATGAGGATTGCCGTTTGGCGGTTAGTCACTCTCTGCAAAGGGGGTGATGCTATGAATTACGTTACATATCCTGATTTGATTCAGATCTGTATTTTATTTGTAGCCATTATCTCCCTGTTTCAACACAGGGATAGATAAAAAATGACCGCCTAACAAAGTGTTAGACGGTCTGTTCCCAAAATATCGGACTGACCGCCTCGCAAAAAACGGCAATCCTTTTCTCATCTTTATATTAGCACAGCTACACCTATTATGCAAGGGAAAAACAAAAGGGTACTTCGCAGGTTTAGCCATGCAGAAGCCCTTTTTTATGTTACGCCAAACTTCGATTTTCCCAGCGATGGCCTTTATACCGAATGATAAACAGCACCGCACGCACTGCCCAGTCGATGGTCATTGCCACCCAAACGCCAAACACGCCCATGCCCAACTTTACACCTAAGATATAGCTGAACCCGATACGGAACACCCACATGGAAACGATAGACCAAACCATACAGTATTTTACATCACTGGCAGCACGGAGCGTATTTGCCAATGTGAAGGCCTCAGGCCAAATGAAGATCGCCACGATCCCATGATACCACAAAATCTTCCGCGTATAGCCCATGGCTTCGGGAGACAGATGATACAGATACATCACCACAGGCAGGGATAGCAGAATTGCCACTGTAAACACAATCATCAGCCCATGCACCAGTTTCACGATCTTTCGGGTATAATATCTTGCCATATCATAATCCCCCGCCCCCACACAGCGGGAGCAAACGGTAATGACAGCCATACCCACGCTCATGCCGGGCAAAACCTGAAAAGTCGCCAAAATATTGGAAACGGCGTTGGCGGCGATAGAAGCCGTACCAAAGGTAGCGATCATGCTCAGCACCATAACCTTCCCCAACTGGAACATCCCATTTTCCAGCCCATTGGGCACGCCGATATAGGCAATTTTTTTCAGCATTTCCACATCCAGACGGAAGGAAAAGGGCTTTTCCAGATGCAGATGCAGAGAAGGGCTCCGCAGCAGCAGCGTAATACCGATGCCTGCAAACATACGGGAGGCCAACGTGGCTATTGCCGCACCGGCAACTCCCATATGAAATACGAAAATCAAAATCGCATTCCCGCAAACATTGATACTATTCATAATAATAGAAAGATACATAGGCACCTTAGCATTCCCCTGGGTGCGGAAAACTGCCGCACCGGCATTATACAGGGCGATAAAGGGAATGGAGGCCGTAACGATCAGAAGATAGGTTTTTGCCGCCTCCATAACATTGGCTTCAATTTTCCCAAACACATTATGTAAGATCAGATTGCGTGTCAGATAGATTCCCACCATTACGATGACAGAAGCCACTGCCGTAAACAAAATCAGCTGATTGACAGCCTTATTGGCCTTCTCCCGATTATTCTGCCCAATATACTGCCCCGCAATTACGGAACCGCCGGTTGCCAGTGCCGCAAACAGATAGATCAGCAGGATAAAAATAGTATCCACCAAAGAAACGCCGGAAACGGCGTGTTCCCCTACGGTAGCTACCATAATAGAGTCGGACATACCTACCAGAACAGCCAAAAACTGTTCAATAATCATCGGTACGATCAGACGCTTCAAATCGTGATTGGAAAAATAATAGGATTTCTCCTCCATTTTGACTGCTTCCATGTTTTTTCTCCTTTCTTTTCTTCTCTTTCGTACAGTCCTGTCCTTTTGGAAAAGCGACCCAAATCTCAAAAGAGAAAAGAGTCTCCAAACTACAGTGGATACTCTTTTATGATATTTGATATTATCAATGGAACAAAGAGAGGGCACAATAGACCAGAAGCAGTGCCATCACTGCATTCAGGATCTTCTTGTATTCCTCAAAGAATTTCTGGAAAATGGAGCCGAACAACAGCCAACAGATATTGGAAAACAGCACCACAAACCAGTTGACGACCAGCGTCAGGGCAAACATACCAAAGGAATGGTCATAGGGGAAAACAAAGTTGGTGATCAAGGTCATACCATACAAAAGCCCCTTTGGATTGACGAACTGCAGGATGATCCCCACATGAAAAGCCGTGGTATCCAGCCGGAGCTTGCTTTCCTTTTTTTCCTTAGGTTTATCCCGCCAGATGGCCCACGCCAGCCAGAGGATGTATAACGCACCGATGGGCGTCATCACCTGCAGGATCACGGGAATATAGGAATAGATGAAAAAATTACAGGCAATGGCACAAAGCAGAATCAGCACAAAGCCCGTCGTCACGCCAAAGCAAAATTTCAGGCTTTTTCGGAAGCCGAATTTGGTGCCGTTGGCCATACACATCAGGTTATTGGGACCCGGTGTAATGCAGGAGACGATGATATAAGAAAAAAATGCAAACCAATTGAACATGAGTTCCTCCTGATACATGAAAAATGCCACTTTATAAAAAGTGGCTTTTTCTTATTCTTCCTCGTTTTCTTTCAAGGGCTTCATCGGCAGACCATCTTTTAGATGATGTTCATGCATATCCTCGCCGCTGTAGTACATTTCGTTGATCTTGTAGAGCAATGTCATCAGGCTGTCTGTCAGGTGAACATTTTCCACCAGGACATCCTCGGGAACCTGCAGATCCACATGGCTGAAATTCCACATGCCCTTCACACCCCATTTTGCCAAATCATTGGCTACCTTCACCGCCTGCGAACGGGGAAGGGTCAGGATGGCAACATCCACGGGATTGTTTTTCACATACGCTTCCATCTGGTCGACATCGTACACTTCCACGCCACGGATGGTCATCCCAATCAGACGGGGATTGATATCGAATACAGCCTTGATGACAAACCCACGCTTCTCAAAATTGGTGTAGTTCACCAAAGCCTGCCCGATATTGCCGCCGCCTACGACGATCATATTGTACAATCTATCCAAACCTAAGATCTTTTTGATTTCATTGTAGAGATATTCCACATTATACCCATAGCCCTGCTGACCAAAACCGCCGAAATTGTTGAGATCCTGGCGGATCTGGGAAGCGGTGATGTTCATTTTTGCACTGAGCTCTTTTGAAGAAATACGGGTGATATCACTTTCCAGCAAGTCGCCCAAATAGCGATAGTATCTGGGTAATCTGTTGATGACTGCCGGGGAGATCTTTTTTTCGCTGTCCATAAATTCCAGATCCTCTCATTTTAGAGTAAAATAAAAGAAAACAATATTGCCATTTTCTTTCATTTTAAGATAAATTTAGTATAACACTCCTGTTATTTTATTGTCAACAATAACTCTTTTAATCCACCGGATTTTCTGTTATCATAAGAGCAGACAATGCACTGCAAACGGAGGTTGTATAAATGATACTTGCATGCAGACAATTACAAAAAGCATACGGCATCGATGTGATCCTGGAAAAAATCACCTTTCACATCGAAGAACGGGAAAAAGCCGCCATTGTCGGGGTAAACGGCGCCGGCAAAACCACCCTTTTCAAGGTGCTGACCGGAGAAATTTCTGCCGACGGCGGTGAATTTTATCTCAAAAAAGATGCATCTTTAGGCTATCTCGCCCAGAACATACAGATAGAAAGCAACCGCACGATCTATGAAGAAATGCTATCGGTTTTTGAAAAAATCATTCAGACTGAAGCAAATCTTCGTGAATTAGAAAACGAAATGGGGGGCTTGAGCGGACAAGCCTTGGCAGACAAGATGGAGGAATACGCCGCTCTACAGCATTATTTTGAACAAAATGACGGCTACAGCTATCAAAGCCGCTTAAAAGGCGTGCTGAAAGGCCTTGGCTTCGCAGACAACGACTTCAACCGTCCCATGAACCAGCTTTCCGGCGGACAAAAGACCCGTGTCCATCTGGCGAAGCTACTGCTCTCCAAGCCTGATGTGCTGCTTTTGGACGAGCCTACCAACCACTTGGACATCGCCTCCATCGAATGGTTGGAGGATTTCCTGCGGACATACCCCGGTTCTGTCCTGATCATCTCCCATGACCGATATTTCTTAGATCGTATTGTGACAAAGGTCATCGAAATCGAAAATAAAAAATCCACTATCTATAATGGAAACTACTCCTTCTACTGGCAGCAGAAAGAAATCAATCGGGAAATCCAGCAGAAGGCCTACGATGTGCAGCAAAAGGAGATCAAGCATCAGGAGGATGTCATCCGCACCCTCCGCTCCTTCAATCGGGAAAAATCCATCAAACGGGCGGAAAGCCGAGAAAAGGCCCTGGATAAAATGGAACGCATCGACAGACCCGATGCCCTGCCCGATCAGATGCGCCTGACCCTGACCCCCTTCCTCACCAGCGGCAACGATGTGCTTCATGCGGAAAATTTATCTAAATCCTATGGCGGGCAAAAGGTTTTCCAGAATGTCTCCTTCGATGTAAAAAGAAGCGATAAGGTTGCCATCATCGGTCCCAATGGCGTTGGCAAATCTACCCTGTTTCGGATGCTCCTGAAGGAAGTCTCCTCCGACAGCGGCCTTATCCGCTTCGGTACCAATGTATTCGTTGGGTATTATGATCAGGAACAGGCAAAATTAGACGAAACCAAGACGATTTTTGAAGAAATCGCCGACACATACCCCACTCTGACCCAAGGACAGATCCGCAATATGCTGGCAGCCTTTGTTTTCACGGGAGATGATGTATTCAAGCCCATCTCTGCCCTTTCCGGCGGAGAAAAGGGGCGTGTTTCTCTGGCAAAGATCATGCTTTCCAAGGCAAATCTGCTGATGCTGGACGAACCTACTAACCATCTGGATATGTTCTCCAAGGAGGTTTTGGAAAGTGCCTTGAACCGCTATGAAGGTACGGTCGTCTATATTTCCCATGACCGTTATTTCATCAACAAAACGGCAGAAAAAATTCTAGAACTGACCCCCGATGGTGTCATCCTATACAACGGCAATTATGATTATTATTTGGAAAAGAAGGCAGAGCGGGCCCGCAACGAAGGGGAAAAAGCTCTGCAGAATCCCCAGAAAACCACTCCTGTCCAGTCCATCAGCGATACAAAAAACGACTGGCTGAAGCAAAAGGAGCAGCAGGCGGCGGAACGAAAGCTGGCAAACAAGATCGCCAAGCTGGAAAAGGAGATCGAGGAAACGGAAGCTGCCATTGCCAAAGCCGACGAGGACATGGCGGCCTGCGGCACCGATTACAGCAAAGCCAACGAAATCTTTGCCGAAAAGACCAAGCTGGAGGAAAAGCTGGAGGGGTTGTATGAAGAATGGGAAGGGCTACATGAAGGTTGATAAACCCCAGCGGCACAAAACCCATTGGAAGAAAGCACGCAATCAAATTTTTTAGGAGGTGTCTGCCGATGAAGAATATGATCGGATACTGCGGGCTGGATTGCGAAAAATGCGACGCATATCTTGCGACGATCTATGATGACAACGCATTGCGGGAAAAGACCGCAAAAAACAACGCCCCCATTCTGCCGGAACATATCAACTGCGACGGATGCCGCATGGATGGCAAAAAAAACGGTATTCTGCCAGCATCTTTGCAAGGTACGGCAATGTGCATTGGAAAAAGCCATGCCGACCTGCGGCAGCTGTGCGGAGCTTGAAAGATGCGAAAAGGTCAGTATGATCTTCTCAAATAGCCCGGATGCTCTAAACAATCTGAAGGGATAAACTATATCGTTGTTCTATATAAAGCAGTTAATCTGATGGGATTGGCTGCTTTTTCTATATAAAGGAAAAGGACACCTCGTTAGAGATGTCCCTATTCCAAATTTCTTATCTGATAAAATTGGTTTTGATTTTCTCTTCCTGTTCCGGCAGAGCCACACCGGCGTTTTTCCCCGCTTCGATACATTTCAAAAGCCATGCCATATTTCTGCCGATGGCACGCATATTCTGCATCCCTTCCAAATCCTGCTTCACTTCCTCCGGCGTATTGCCATGGACCTGATTCCAGTAGTTGCCGGAAACGATGGGCATATTGCTGATGGTAAAGTATTTATTCAGCTGATCGAAGGTTGCGGATGCACCGCCTCTGCGGCAGGAAACCACAGCGGCCCCCAGCTTATTGGCAAAGCCACCGTTGGACATCACAAACAGTCGGTCGAAAGCAGAGGAAGCCTGCCCCGCCGCAGACGCATAATGCACAGGTGCGCCAAGGATGATGCCGTCTGCTTCCAGTGCCTTTGGTAAAATTTTATTTACCACATCCTCCTGCACACATTTGCCGTTTTTCTTGCAATAGCCACAGCCCAAACAGCCGCCGATGGGCTTATTGCCCAAATAGAACATTTCCGTTTCGATGCCTTCTGCCCGCAGGGTTCTTTCGATCTCCTTCAGGGCGGTGTATGTACAGCCATGACCGTTGGGGCTGCCGTTGATGAGAAGTACCTTCATTTTTTCTCCCCCTATTTCTTCTTTTTCCTATGAAAAGGGCGGTGTCTGTGGGGCACCGCCAATGTTTCATCCTTATTATTTGTTTTCCAGATAAGCGTTCAGTTCCTTCACCAGCTTATCGCAGTCCATACCATGAACCATGGATGCCTCTTCCAGTGTTTCGCCTGCAGCGGAAGGGCAGCCTACACAGTGCATACCATTCTGCATCAGGATTGCGCCTGCGCCTCTGTCCATCATCAGCAGTTCGCCGATTGTCATATCTTTTGTTGCTTTCATATGAAATTCCTCCTTATTTTTAAACTTAGCTTCTTTCCTTATCATCATACCACAAAAATCAAAAAAATCACTATTTAAAAAAAATTTTTTAAGTTTCCTTCAAAATTTCTGTAAACCGATCCATTTCACCTGCGTTTTGATTTTAGGTCAATTACACCCTAGCCATAATAGGTCAATTTGCCATAATATCCTTAGGAGTGATGACATGATGAACAGGTTAAAGGAACTGCGGAAGGAAAAAGGATACACCCAAATCAAAATGCAGATGCTCACCGGCATCGACCAAAGCGATTATTCCAAGCTGGAGAACGGAAAACGATATTACACCTTTGAACAGCTGAAAAAAATCGCTCTCTCGCTAGATACCAGTATGGATTATCTGGCAGGGCTGACCGATGAAAAAAAACCGTATCCCCGTAAAAAATAAAAGGAGTGACTTACGTTGAAAAATAAATTGGCAGAAAAATTAAAAACAAACGCAAAGCCAATCGGCACCTTTTTTGAACTGGGTAGCCCCAGCGTGATAGAAGCCCTCGGCAGAACCGGTTTGGATTTCGTCATTTTGGATAACGAACACGGTCCCTTTGAAGCCGAAAGCAGCCGTGATTTTGCCCGAGCAGCGGAAACTGTCGGTCTGACCGCCATCGCCCGTGTGCGTGAGGTGAGCCGTCCCGCCGTTTTAAAGCTGTTGGATGTGGGTGTGCAGGGGTTGATCGTTCCCGATGTACATACGGTAGAACAGGTGCGTCAGATCGTGGAATACGCCAAATATTTCCCCCTAGGCAAGAGAGGCTTTTGCCCCTCCCGCAAGGATGGCTGGGGCTTTGATGAAATGGCACAGCAGTCCGTCCCCCAGCAGATGGCATACTGGAATGAACAGACATTGGTCATCCCCCAGTGTGAAACTGTCGGCGCCTTGGAGCAGATCGAAGAGATCGTTGCTCTGGAAGGCGTAGACGGTATCTTTATCGGCCCCTTCGACCTTTCCATCTCCATGGGCATCCCCGGACAGTTTGAACATCCCGATTTCATTGCGGCCCTGGAACGGGTACAGAAAGCCTGCAGGGATGCAGGAAAATTCTGCATGATCTTCGCCGGCAATACCTCTGCAGTGACAGAACGGTTCCGTCAGGGCTATGATGCGGTGGCCTATGGGTTGGACGCAGCAGTGCTGACAGCCGCTTATCAGGCAAATTTAACAGAAATTCGCTCAAAACTCTAAAAAGAAATCCCTACTATTCCAGTAGGGACTTTTTTTGTCATTTTTTATACGATAGACAGAAACCATTCAACAGTCTGAGGATCATAGTGAGAGAAGAACAGGCTTTCTCCGCCGTCCAAGGCTGCAATGGCAGCCATATCCTTACGGCCTTCCGCAAAGGGGCCCCAAGATTCGATCTGACAATTATACTTTTTCAAATATTCTCTGGCTGCTTTCTGCTGCTGGAACACATGGGTCTCGATCTGATTGACAGCAGGCTTGATCCGTGCAAAATGCTGCAGATCCAGATAACGATCCAGACCAAAATTAGATACGCCGATGGCACGAATTTTCCCTGCTTCATAAAATTCCTCCATAGCACGATAGGTTCCATAATAATCGCCAAAGGGCTGGTGGATCAGCAGCAGGTCTGCTTGTGTCAAGTAAGGAATAAAAAAAATTTCATTTTTTAGCGAGCCACAGGCAAACTTGCCTATGGCTCATATTTTACCATGCCTTTCCAA